>CAYHCF010000021.1:0-60873 GCA_964355075.1 uncultured Chitinophaga sp. | reverse complement strand
ACTTGCATAAGAATGTGTTGGACTGGTTGCGGTAGATGTACCAGCATCGCCAAAGGTCCATGCGTATGTTAAGCCCGTGCCTGTTGAGGTATTCGTAAACGTGTACAAATTATTACATGCATTTACTGTTTTGGTAAAGCCTGCTGTTGGCGTGGTGGCTACCACTACCGTTTGTGGTGTGGAGGCTGTTGTGCCATTTACTGTTAAAATTACGATATAAGATCCGTCGGCTGCATACGTATGATCTGGACTGGCTGTGGTGGCTGTGCCCCCATCACCAAAATCCCATGCGTAAGAAGATGCGCCACTGGATGTGCTCAGAAATGCTACTAAGCGGCTCGCACAACTTGCATTCGGCGTATAAGTGAAACTTGAACTTGTGGTGGCTGTTATCACTACTGTTTGGGTTGAAATATCCGTACATCCTGTCGATGATATGGCTGTTAAGGTTACTGTTTTGGTTCCAATGGATGCATACGTCTTTCCGTAGGTATGCGTATTGGTTGAAGTAGTTCCATCGCCATAATCCCAGGTATAACTGCTTATCCATCCATATCCCAAATGCTGGGTGGTATTAAAGAAGTTAAAGCTATTCGTGGCCAGTGCCTGTGGACTTGCATTGATACTAAATCCTGCTGTTGGGCCTGTACTCATTAACGCTGTTACTGATGTGGAAGTTGAATTGGTACACGTTCCATTATTTGCTGTTAAGGTTACCGTATAGTTGCCTGCTGCAGCATAGCCTTTGGCCGGACTGGTTTCTGTGGTCGAACTGCCATCTCCAAAATCCCATGAATAAGTTAAGCCTGAGCCTACCGTGGTATTCGTAAATTGTACTCTGTTTGCACAGGATACTACTGCGGCTGCACTGGTAAACGCTGCCGTTAATCCGCTTCCGCTGGCTATCGTTACTACCGTGCCCGCTGAGGTGCTTGAACATCCACTGTTCGACGTTGACCTCAAGGTTACCGTATAACTGCCTGCCGCAAATGTCTGGGTTGGATTGGTTGAAGTGGAAGTTACTGTGCCCGGATTGGCTACCGCATCAAAATCCCAATAGTAGGTATTCGAACCGTTGGTTGGTGCCGGTGTGGTATTGGTAAACGTGGCTGCGCCGCCACATGGATTGGCTACATAAGTAAAGGCAGGCGTACCCGGTGTGGATACATAGAAACTCGCTGTCGATATATTTGTACAGGCGCCATTGATCGCTTTTAAACTTACCGTATGCGAACCAGCTGTGGCCGGTGTGATCGTGAAGTTATAAGCTCCTACGGTAAAGGTGATCGGATTATATCCACCGCCATCCATGTCCAGTTCGTATGTGGTGGCTCCTGTGCTCGTATTGGTCATCGTTCTTAAGCCCGTGCACAGATTAGCTGAACTGGTAGCTGTCAGGTTAAAGCCTGATACAGGGCCGGTTCCAACTGTTAAGGCGGTCACTGCCGGATCTGTTGTGGTACTGGTACATCCATTGGGTGTAGTTACCAATAAGGTCGTACTATATACTCCGCCCGCAACATACGTTACTACCGGACTTGCCGATGTTGAACTTGGCGGTGTTCCGCTGCCTATCGTCCATGCATAAGTATTCGTAACTCCTGCAGGTGCATAGGTACTGTTTGAATACGTAATGGCATTGGTACAAGCTGCTGTTGTGTAAGTAAAGGCAGATGTTGGGCGGGTGGCTACGGTAATAATTGAAGTAGCTACCGAAGTTCCGTTCATCGTTAAGGTTACCGTATAAACGCCATCTGCTGCATACGTATGCGTTGGCGAGGTGGATGTGGATGTATTCGATCCACCTGAAGTTGGATCGCCAAAATTCCAGGCATACGTTACACCGCCCGTTGAGGTATTGGTAAACGTAATCAATCCACTTGTGCATACCGGTGTGCTACTCGTAAAGCTTGCTCCTGCTGCCGGCGTTACACTCACATCCATATACGTTGTATCGGTACAGGCTGTGTTGGAATATACTATTAAATGTACCCGATAATCTCCCGATGCTGCATATACTTTAGGTATAAACAGCTGATTGGTGGTGGTAGTGCCATCGCCAAAATTCCAAAGTGAACTGGTGATAAACGACGGATGATTATTTTGTGATCCATTGCCAAATGGAAATGAATTGCTTGCCAATGCCTGTGAACTTGCTGTTGCTAAATTGATGATCGCATCCGGTCCGTTTTTGATATCCCGGCTGATGGTGGTGTTGGTTGAACAGCCGAAATTAGATACTGCTGTTAAGCCTACCGTATATCTCGTATTTGGAAAGGCCGGATCAAACCAGTTGATATTGGGGTTTACAGGAAACTCATGTTTTACATTATCCGCTGTGGTTACAGTAGTAGTTCCTGATCCGTCGCCAAAGTCCCAAACATAACTTACAATCGAACCCGATGGAATCGTCGATGTATTATCGAATACCACTTTATCGGTACATAATAATTGTCCGCCGTTGCCATTATTTCCTACTACTCCATATTGGCCTTGGGTGCCTACTACCGGTGTGCCCAAAGCAGGTACCGGATAGGGATGTACATAGATATGGGTGCCCGGACTCGTTTCGTTCGTGCAACCATTATTATCTGTTACCACCAAAGTATACAAGAAATCATCCGGGTTGGTAATGGCCGTTACTACCGGGTTATATACGCTTGCATTAGAGCCTGCTCCTGCATTGCTTGCATCTACTTTATACTGATATGTTAAACTGCTGGCGCCCCATCCATACGTAGAAGCTGCTCCTGTAAAATGTACAGTAGCTCCCGTGCAGATAATATTATCATTGGCAGTAGTGCCCGATGATTCTGTGGTGGCAAAGGATGCGGTTGGATGCTCGTATACGCTTACGTTATTGGTGTAGGCGGTTGAATTCGTGCAATTGTTATCATCCGTTACCGTTAAATTAACTGTTTTGTAGCCATAAGATGCATACGTTACGGTGTTTGGTCCAACTACTGCATATGATGCAGGAGTACCTGCTACAGTTGACCATGACCAGGCGTTTATCGTTCCGTCTGAACTGTTTGTTGATGCATTGGTTAATACAAAACTATTGCCAATCAGGCACTGTGTATTATCATTGAATGTGAAGGCTGCAACCGGATTGGTTTTAACAACCAAAGCAATTGTTGATGATGTATTTGAACATCCAAAACTATTGGTAGCAATTAAAGAATAGTTTGCAGCATCTCCTACGATAGCGGAGGTAATGCCAGCATAACTCGAGGAAGTTGCACCACCAATATTACCTGCTGCTTTCAGCCATTGGTAAGGTGTTGTTGGATGAGCAACTCCCGAATTCCAGGTAATTGAACTATTCATGGTTACTGCACTTCCAACACAAATAATACCATCATCATTGGCAATACCGGCTGTTTCGGCAAAACTTACCGTTAAGGTTGGAATAGATTTAATAAGTATAGTTTGTGTAGCTGAGGCATGTGAAGTACATCCAAAATTATCTGTTACAGTTGCAGTGTAATCATAACTTCCAACACCCATACTGGTTGTGTTTGCTCCCGAAATGGTGGTTGAAGCAGCTGTACCACTCGAATTTGTTCCGGTCCATGCATATGAACTGTAAACGCCGGTTCCACCCGAAGGAGTTGCAGTAATCGTAAATGGTGCACCGGCACAAACGATATTATCATTATTGGTTGTACCCGAAGTTTCCGTTGTGACTAATGTAATAGTTGGAAGCGGATTTACAGTTACTGTTAATACATTACCAATCGACTCACAAGCAACAGGACCTGCCATCGTGCTGATGGTTATTCTGCGATACTGCGCATCAGCAGTTAAAACTCCGGCATCATACGTTGAGGTAATAGCTCCCCCTATTGTGCTCCAGCTTGGTGATGCAATATTGGTATTTAATTCCCAACGATAAGTGATTGTTCCATCTGCTGTAGCTGCGGTTCCTACTGTAAATGCCGCAGGATCATCGCCAGAACAAATCGTTTGGTCGGCTGCCATGACTCCTGCTGTTAAATTATTAACTGTTACAGTTATTTCATTACTGATCGCTTCACAAGCAACAGGACCTGCCATCGTGCTGATGGTTACTCTGCGGTATTTGGTATCTTCGGTTAAACCTGCTGGTGCATTGTAGGTGGTAGCTGTTGCTCCACCTACAGGTGTCCATGAACTAAACGGTGTGGTTGAACTTTCCCAACGGTAAGTTAAGGTACCATCTCCGGTTGATGCGCTTGTTTCTCCAAAGATTGTTGGATCACCCAAAGTTGAACAGATTGTTTGATCTCCATCTATTGCTCCGGCTGTTAAATTATTTACGGTTACCGTTACGGTATTACCAGTTGCATCACAGGCTACACTATTCAGCGTGCTGATGGTTATTCTGCGATATTGTGCATCAGCAGTTAATACGCCTGCATCATACGTTGATGAAGTAGCTCCACCAATTGTGCTCCAACTTGGCGAGCCAATATTCGTGTTTAATTCCCAACTGTAAGTGATTGCTCCATCTGCCGTGGCGTCTGTGCCTACTGTAAATGCAGCAGGATCATCTCCTGAACAGATAGTCTGATTTGCTGCCATTACACCGGCTGTTAAATTATTAACTGTTACTGTTAATACATTTCCGATAGACTCACAATCAACTCCATTCAGGCTGCTGATTGTTACTCTACGGTATTTGGTATCCTGAGTTAATCCGGCAGCTACATCTAAAGTAGTTGTGGTTACGCCAACTGCTAACCATAAGCTAAATGGCGAAATTGAACTTTCCCAACGGTAAGTTAAAGTTCCATCTCCGGTTGACGCCGTACTTTCTGTAAATGCAGCAGGATCACCTACTGTTGAACAGATGGTTTGATTGCCTGCTACTATACCTGCGGTTAAATTATTTACGGTTATTGTTAATACGTTCGTGCTGGCTTCACATGCCACACTGTTCAAGGTGCTGATTGCCATCCTGCGATATTGTTCATCGGCTGAGAGAGGGAATATTCCGCCTAAAGTGCTCCAACTTGGTGTAATTAAATTGGGATTACGTTCCCATCTGTATGTTATAGCTCCATCACCGGTAGCTGTTGCTGTATTGGTAAAGTCTGCCGGCATAACACCTGAACAGATTGTTTGTGATGCTGATATCGAACCTGGATCCAAATTATTTACAGTAATTTGAATTGCTGCGCTGGTATTTGATGAACAAACACCGGCACTTACTACCCTTCTATACCAGGTATCAGTACTTAAAGCACCGGGACTATAATCTTTTGCATCATTTATAACTGCGGCGGTTGCAAAACCGGCAACTGCACTAGTTGTACTACTCTCCCAAAGATAAGTGTAAGCGCCACTTCCACCACTTGGGTCTGATCCTGCTAAAGTTGCAGGAGTTGTACCCGAACAGATTGTTTGAGCGGCGGTAAGGGTGTTTGAGGAGATAACTGCATCATTTCTAATTACTACATCATCTGATGAACTGCAAGTTCCGTTCGTTTCTGTCCAGCGTAAAGTGATATTCGTACCAGTTGGTACTGTTGTTATTGTGCTTGTTGCTGAACTTGCTGTAGTGATTGCCGCTGTTCCGTTTGCACTTTGAAATGTCCATGCACCGGTTCCTACTGTTGGCACTGCGGCCATTGTAAAGGTGGCTGTATTACATAAGGTCTGATCTGATCCTGCGGCCGCTGTTGATTGAGCATCATTTCTAATTACTACATCATCTGATGAACTACACGTTCCGTTGGTTTCTGTCCAGCGTAATGTGATATTCGTATTAGTTGGTACTGTTGTTATTTCGGTAGTGGCTGAACTTGCAGTAGTGATTGCCGCTGTTCCGTTTGCACTTTGAAATGTCCATGCACCGGTTCCTACTGTTGGCACTGCGGCCATTGTAAAGGTGGCTGTATTACATAAGGTCTGATCTGATCCTGCGGCCGCTGTTGATTGAGCATCATTTCTAATTACTACATCATCTGATGAACTACACGTTCCGTTGGTTTCTGTCCAGCGTAATGTGATATTCGTATTAGTTGGTACTGTTGTTATTTCGGTAGTGGCTGAACTTGCAGTAGTGATTGCCGCTGTTCCGTTTGCACTTTGAAATGTCCATGCACCGGTTCCTACTGTTGGCACTGCGGCCATTGTAAAGGTGGCTGTATTACATAAGGTCTGATCTGATCCTGCGGCCGCTGTTGATTGAGCATCATTTCTAATTACTACATCATCTGATGAACTACACGTTCCGTTGGTTTCTGTCCAGCGTAATGTGATATTCGTATTAGTTGGTACTGTTGTTATTTCGGTAGTGGCTGAACTTGCAGTAGTGATTGCCGCTGTTCCGTTTGCACTTTGAAATGTCCATGCACCGGTTCCTACTGTTGGCACTGCGGCCATTGTAAAGGTGGCTGTATTACATAAGGTTTGATCTGATCCTGCGGCTGCCGTAGGCTGGGCATCTGCGGTTCCTGTTGCTGATGACCATGTTGCACTTAAACATCCTGTTGCATCATTAACGATACGGGCATATTGCGTTATTGGGGTTCCTACACTTACTGAATGAGTCTTGGTAACATTTCCTGAGCCTCCTACTGAGGTTCCATCATTATTGGTGCTACCATTTGTTGACCACTGAACGGTATATCCTGCTCCCGGATCGATTACCGTAAAGGTTACATCTCCGGTAGTACATCTTGCCTGATTACTTAAGCCTGCTGCGGCAGATGGTAATGCATTCAGTGCAACAGTAACATCCAATCTGGTAGGGCTCTCGCAATCTCCGGTTGTTGTTTGACTTGCATAATAATGGGTAGCATCTAGCAAAGGAATGGAACCTAATCCAACACCACCACTTGAAGCAGCATACCAAATAATATGTGTACCTGTTGCAGCTAAATTATCAATTGTTGCACCACTGCAAAATGTTTGAGAAGCTGTTCCGGTTGGGGCGGAGGGATAGGGGTTTACGGTTATTGTAAATGCAGCACCTGTACTGATACATCCCAATGAATTATTTTTTACATATATTATTCCATTGTATATCGCAACTGGTGCGGCTCCCGGAACAGTTACTGAAAATGGAGAAGCGGGTAAAACTGTAAAACCTACATCAACAAAACCAGCAGCTTCGGCTGCTGCATCATAATCGATACTATATCTATCCGGAGAACCTGTGGTAGTTGAATAGGCTAAATTCGCAGAGGTGGCTCCAAAACAAATATTTGGACTTAAAAACATCGTTATGGTTGGTAATGCATTTACTGTAAACGAGGCTGAAGTTCCGGCAGGATCCTGAGCTGTATTGGTACTTGCAATTTTTACAACATACGAAGATGATGTTGTAGCGGAGCTCGGGATTATTACTGTAAGATGATGACCAAGTCCATTGTACGCCACGACTGAAGTTCCAGTTGTTCCGGGGAAAGCACCTGTGGCATCACTTAAATAAAGTGTAAAGACATTACCAGAAGTGTAATCTGAAGATACGTTAAACGAAACGTCAACTGTTGCTCCGGCACAAAATGGCCCACCTCCGGTGACAACAAGCGCAGAAATGCTTTGCGTAAATGCCTTAACAGGTACAAGAAAAATCAAACAACTGAATGCAAAAAGTTTCCAATTGTTAAAAAGTCGATTTGTTGATTTCATATCATTTTTTTTGAAATAAAGGTTTAGTATTTTTAAATGAGTAAAAGGTTTAGTTTATACAGATTATTACACTATAAAAGTACTTTTTTTAATTGACTATCTGTTATAAATATGACAAGTAGCTGTATTATGAGCATCAGAAGAACTAAAATTATTTAAATAGCATATTTATATGACGAAGCAATTTGCCCATAATGGGAAATAAATATCAATAAGTTTCAAAACGGGAAAAAGAAGAATTGACGATTTGGTTTGATATTTATCTACCAGAAGTTAAGTAGATTATTGTATAAGTTCAACAATTTTGCTTCTTCGACATGCCAGTTAAATGTTCTTTTTGAGGCTCTTAAGTTTTGCAATGCAAATGAATTTAATATCTCTGAATTTGAAAGTAATGCTTCAATAGCATCTGCAATTTGATTGGCATTATTTAAATCAACTGCCAAGCCAATTGGATATTCCTTGTTGAGATCGGAATAAATAGGTTTATGACAGAAAATTGACGGTAAACCAATAGCCATGTACTCAAACAATTTGCGTTCATGCGAAACCAACATATTTTCCGGTTGATTTTTTAGACAGATCCCGACTTTGCATTGCATAGAGATTTTGTACGCCTCTTCCAGTTCTCTGAAACCATAAAAAATAACCTGGTCTTTTATTTGATCCCAGTTTTTATAGGACTCAAAACTAGAGTCGGTTTTTGATCCAAAATAGCCAATCAGATGCAAATGTGTTGTGATTCCTCTTTGGTTCAGCAAACACATGGCATCAAATAAGGGAATGATATCATAATACATATCCCTGATCATACCAATATAAAACAAATTATTACCGGGTAAGGCAAAACGATCCCTGATAATAAATGGTTCTAAAATCTTCAGGTCAGCAAAATTTTGTATGATGGTATATTGATCTTTTTTAACAAAAAAACTGTCTGAATAAATTGGATCAGCAACTACAATGATATAATGCATAAAATGTGAACCCAACCTGAGCCAAAAATTATAAAAAGAAGCAAAAAATATTCTTAATGATACAGGAAGCCAGGGTTTCAGCAATATATCCTGATAGGTGTTTTCGTGAATATCATAAATCACTTTTTTGCCGGAAAGTGATAATACAATACCAAATGGAATCATTTCGGCATCATGAATATGATAAATTTGAGCATCCGTTTTTACGGCCTCGATGAAAACTTTAAAAATGGTATAAAAAAATCTTATATATAGATTTTTTGGTTTCTGAATGCCTATTAGTTTGACCCCATCCTTTATGCCCGTATAATTCCCGATTCCAATAAATATTGTATCAAAATGCCTGGCCAAACTCCTGCATTCGCGGTAAAAAACGCGGGTATCCCATTGGTGATGAACAGAGGAAAAATGACACACCTTTGTCCTTTTGATGGAAGGCTTGAAAGATTGTTTTTCTGTTTTCAACTGAATGAAATTTGTGCTTTAAGATGTTAATTGTGCGTCAGCAGGATGCTTTCCCCTTTCACGCTGATTTTCGCAGATTTTAGCGCTGATTTTCGCTGATAATTATTTAATTAAGTACCTATGTCATCCTGAGCCTGTCGAAGGGTCTCATTTCTAGCTCAAATTTCACCTCTTCAAAATAGCTCTTGATATAACCAATTTTTGAATTTCACTGGTGCCCTCTCCTATCGTACAGAGTTTTGCGTCACGATAAAATTTTTCAACCGGAAAATCTTTGGTATAACCATAACCCCCAAATATCTGTACAGCCTCGGTAGCGACTTTTACCGCAACCTCGCTCGCATAATATTTGGCCATCGCCCCTTCCTTGTTCACACTCATGTGTTTGTTTTTTCGGTCGGCAGCCTGCATAATCAGCAACTCTGCTGCTTCTATTTGCATGGCCATATCCGCTAATTTGAAAGCAATGCCCTGAAAACTGCTGATGGGCTGCCCAAATTGTTGCCGCTCTTTTGAGTATTTTAGCGCAGCTTCATAAGCCCCTTTTGCAATACCCAATGCAAGGGATGCAATCGAAATCCTACCACCATCCAAAATTTTCATGGCTTGTTTGAACCCATCACCCACATTGCCTAACATATTTTCCTTTGGGATACGGCAATCTTCAAATATTAATTCTGAGGTTTCGCTCGCACGCATGCCTAATTTATTTTCCTTTTTACCTCCCTTAAAACCGGGAGTACCACGTTCTACAACAAACGCCGTAATTCCTTTGCTATCCAGCAATTCTCCTGTACGCGCCAAAACAACTACAACATTTCCGGTTATACCATGCGTAATCCAATTTTTTGTGCCATTTATGATCCAATGATCGCCATCCTGCTTCGCCACACATTGCATGCGCATGGAATCACTTCCGGTATTTGCTTCGGTTAAACCCCAGGCCCCAATCCATTCGCCACTCGCTAATTTAGGCAACCACCTGTGCTTCTGTTCTTCATTGCCGAAATATAGGATATGCCCGGTACAGAGGCTGTTGTGAGCTGCCATACTTAAACCTACAGAGCCACAAACTTTCGACAATTCAACAATGGCTGTAACATATTCGAAATACCCAAAACCTGCCCCACCATATTCTTCAGGAACCAGGACACCTAATAAGCCTAATTTCCCCATTTCTTTAAACGTTTCTAAAGGAAATGTCTGGGCTTCGTCCCACGTCATAATATTTGGCCGGATATGCTTTTCAGCAAAATCCCTTACCATGTGAGCTATCAATTTTTGGCTATCACTTTGTTCGAAATCTACCATACAGGTTTTAATATTTGCGCAATAATAAAAGAAAAAATGCAAATGCAGGTATTGATTTTATCGTTAATTTTATTTTAATCAAATCAAGCGGGAGGATTTATTCAAATTATTGGGGAGAATTTGTATAAATTATTTTGGGAGTATGAAAATAAATTATTGGGGAGGATCTATTCGATGATAATATAAGGCTCAATCTTTCTAAGGATGGAATCCGTTACGAATTTTATGTTCTTTAAATCATTCAGCTGTTGATAATTCCCATGTTGTTTGCGGTAGTTGATGATGGCCTGTGATAAGTTGTATTTAAAGTAAGGATGAAGCTTTAATTGTTCCAGCGTAACGGTATTTAAATTGAATCTTTGCGATTTTGTCGGATCAACATAAATTTTCCCTTCCAAATCATATAAAATATCAGCATCGAAACCCCAGATTTCAGTGAGTTGATCCAGGTTTTTGAATCCACCCAATTTGGTTCGGTATGAAATTATTTTTGACGCTAAATTAGGTCCTATCCGATACAATTCTACCAGTGAAACACTATCGGCTGAATTCATTTCCAATGAGGTAAAAACTTTCTTTTTCCGGATTGGATAAACAGTATCCTTTCTGGCTTGAAAGGAACTATATTTTGAAGAAATTCCCGCATTCCTGCTTCGATTGTGAAATGAATCGGATTTATATTTTTCGAATGAATATCCTCCTTCCGCCATTCCTTCCGTTGTATCAAAATCATTAAGAGTCTGGATACTTACTTCAATGGGTTCAGGAGGCATTAAAAAAGCCAGACTCCATTTAGAAATCAGGCTTAAAAAAATAAGACCCAACAGCAAAAAAATACCTTTGCGTTCCTGACTGTTAAAATAAAAAAACGTTTTAACAAATTGCTCAATCCTCTTCTTCATTCCGGTCGGGTTTTCTCTTATTAATTTTAGGATTATTAACAATGAAAATGTATAGGAGGGCAAATACGACTATTGCCCCCACCAGTTCAGATAAAAACCAAAACCCAAAGCTACTGGGTTGAGCTGCTTCTAATATGATTATATGCATTATTTATTTACTAATTGTGTTGTCATAAAAGCCAATCCTTCTTCAAAACTACGCGGGTTATACCCTAAGTTTTTTATTGCTTTATCTATCCTAAAACCGGTAATTGGCGGACGTTTTGCAGGTTGCTTTATTCCCTCACTGGAAGAAAGTTTCATGAATGATTTATCCAAATTCCAAAAATCCGCAACCCGGTATACCAGGTCAAATACACTCATGAAATCTTTGCCACTTATATTATAAATTCCGCTAGCTCCTTTATCGGCAATTAAGGAACAACCCAAGGCTAAATCTTCTGCCAATGTGGGGGTCCTGAATTGATCCCCTACCACATTGATATTTTTCCCGCTCTCCAGTGCACTTTTGGCCCAAAGTACAATATTACTTCTACTCATATCACTCACAATTCCGTACACCAGAACCGTGCGCACAATGGCCCAATTCCGGCAATTTTCGGTTATTACCCTTTCCCCCCTCCATTTCGATTCCCCATAGTAACTTATTGGCCTTGGCGTTTCATCCTCACTTAAGGGACCATGGGTTCCATCAAAAATAAAATCAGTTGAAAGGTGAATGAAGTGCGTATTGTATTTATTGCATGCCTCAACCAGGTATTTTACAGCAGCTATGTTTAACTGATCGCAGGCTTCCCTTTCAGTTTCGCAGGCATCCACATTGGTCATAGCAGCCGTATTGATAACAACATCCGGTTGATGCTTTTCCATTACCGAAATTACTTCTTCCTGTTTAGTGATGTCTAAACTTTCATAGGTGTATCCTTTTTGATCTGGATACCTGTCACTGCCACGGGAGCTTGCAATAAAGGTAATTTCCTTTCGTGTTCTGTATAAATCAACTAATTTTTGACCGAGAAGTCCGTTGCTGCCTGTGATAAGAATTTTCATTTTTTGTGCGTTTTAATACCCGGATTTATGAAAGGAAAATTTTCTTCAATAATAAGCCAGATCAAACAATAATCAGAATAATATAACAAGCTTTTTCCTATATTTGGGATTTAAATATTTTTCATTTATTCTGCCACTTTGTCATAATTAGTTTTATATTTGCAACCCTTTTTAGGATTGAAAAGTTGAATATGAGAGGTGTAGTAGCCAATAATTTAGAGAAAACAGCAACCCGGAATTTATATATTGAGACCTATGGATGTGCGATGAATCTTGCTGATAGTGAGGTAGTAGCCTCTATTATGGCAGCCGATGGATTTAATACCACAGAAGACATCCAAAAGGCTGATGTAGTTTTTGTAAATACCTGTTCCATCAGAGACCATGCAGAAGCCCATGTTTGGGGCCGCTTGCGTGAAATAAAACATCAGAAAAAAAAGAATCCCGGAATGATCGTAGGCGTTTTAGGTTGTATGGCTGAACGATTAAAAACACAGTTCCTTGATAAAGAACAGATTATTGATATCGTTGTTGGGCCCGATGCCTACCGCGATATCCCCCTTTTGATATCTCAGGTTGAAGAAGGACAGAAAGCTGTAAATGTTTTGCTTTCAAGAGAAGAAACTTATGCTGAAATAACCCCGGTACGCCTGAGTTCAAACGGAGTTACTGCTTTCATCAGCATCATGCGTGGTTGTGATAATATGTGCACATTTTGTGTGGTGCCTTTTACAAGAGGCAGAGAAAGAAGCCGAGATTCGGAATCAATCATAACTGAGGCAAAGGAGCTCTATAAACAGGGTTATAAAGAGGTTACTTTATTGGGTCAAAACGTTGATTCATATAAAGAACAGAATGCAGAAGGAATTACCATTTGCAACTTTGCACAGTTGCTTGAAAAAGTAGCCTTGATCGCTCCCGATTTGCGAATCAGATTCAGTAGTTCTCACCCAAAAGACATTACAGATGAAGTATTATACACCATCAAAAAATACGATAATATTTGTAACTATATCCACTTCCCCATTCAATCAGGTAATGATCGAATTTTGGAATTAATGAATCGTACTTACGACCGTGAATGGCTTAAAAAACGATTGAAAAAAATTAGAGAAATTATACCTGATTGTGGTATTTCTTCAGATGTGATTGCCGGCTTTTGTACAGAAACAGAAGAAGAACATCAGGATACACTGGAAATGTTCAGATTGGCCGAATTCAATTTTGCTTATATGTATCAATACAGTGAACGACCCGGAACCCTTGCTGCACGTAGATACTCCGATGATATTCCGGCTGAAGTAAAATTGAGAAGATTAAATGAAATAATGACCATTCAACATGAGAATAGTTATCTGAAAAACAAGCTTGAAATAGGTAAATTACATGCCGTTTTGATCGAAGGGGAATCAAAAAAATCAAAAGATGATTTAAGAGGTAGAAACGATCAGAATATCGTTGTTATTTTTCCACGTGAACACTATGAAAAAGGACAATACGTTAAGGTACTCATAAATAGATGTACGCAAACCAGTTTGATTGGTAAAGTTGTTGAACCGTTAATTTTTGAAACAAGCAATTTAAGTATCCCTTAAATGGAGAAGGAAGAGACTTTTTTTGAAATATGGGATTCATTTCTGTACAAATATAATTTGTACTACCGGAACCTGAGTGACAAAGGAAGATTACGCTTTGTAAAGCGGGTTGAATCGATATATAATAATATTATCATTATCGGTAAAGATGAATTAGAAATAAACGAACCCATCAAAATTTTAGTCATTGCAAACCTGGTTCAGCTTACCTTCGGCATGAAACATTTCTGGCTGTACGGTTACGAATATATTTACCTGTATCCTGATGCTTTCTTTATTGAATCTACGGGAGAAACCGTTAGTGGTTCCACCTTTGACGATAAAATAATCTCTATGTCATGGAGAGATTTTGCACTGGATCATTTAAAGCAGAAAGACAGTAAAAATATAAGCTTTTCACAATTTGCGCTGGCTCTTGTCAGAACCGTATATAATGGCAAGAAATGTGACATCTCATTCAGCAGTTACCTCGATATTTGGTTTGAAATTATTAGCAGAGAAAGCAGAAATAAAATCAAAAATGACGAGAAAAATGTCCCGGAGATAAATTATGACGAATTACCTGAAACCTTTGCAAAATGTACGGAATTGTTTTTTGAAAAACCTGAACTTTTCAAAAAAGAAATGCCTACCTCCTATGCTCACTTTTGCCTGTTACTGAACCAGAATCCATTAAATATAACAGAAGATTATCAATATGACAGGGTACATCTGAATAAAGGCAATTTGATTGAAAAGTTGCCTGAATATATCAGCAAAAATTATAAATATAAAACCTGGCACTGGAGTTATAATTTGTGCTTTTTTGGATTTGCTGCCTGCCCAATGATTATTTACCAATTTGTGGATCAATTATTGGTTTCTGTCAATCAGATTTATATGACTATTCTTGCATTTGGTTTGGTTATACCCATCGTTTTTTATTCCAGTTTAAAAAAAATGGGTTTATATAAAAGCTGGATATTTCTGCTGTTAAATAGCCTGATCGGAATTGCCCCCTGTATAATAACTGCCTATTTATTAGTGAACAGCCTTTATGGATATGAGTTTTCAAAGAAAATTACCCGACATAAAATTGCAGGTTATTACAAAAATTATGAAGATAAAAACGAATTTGGGGATCCGACAACTTTTGTTTTAAGTGACAATTACTTAATTGACAATCCCAGAGCAAGAACCTTTGATCAATTTGAGTATAAACCTTTAAAAATACCTACGCTCTTTAACAGGGTTGAGTATGAAACAAGAAATGGTTTATTAGGCCTTCCTATATTAATCAGAAGAAAATTATACTAAAAATGCATATACAAGACATAAAACAACGCTTCGAGATTATTGGAAATTCGCCTTTGCTGAATATTGCGCTCGAAACTGCGGTTAAAGTGGCACCAACAGATATTACCGTATTAATTAATGGCGAAAGTGGCGTAGGAAAAGAGGCCTTTTCTAAAATAATTCATGCCCTTAGTAATCGCAAACATGGACCCTTTATCGCTGTAAATTGCGGGGCAATTCCCGAAGGAACGATTGACAGTGAATTATTTGGGCATGAAAAAGGTTCTTTTACCGGTGCGCATGAACTCAGAAAAGGTTATTTCGAAACCGTAAGCGGTGGAACTATTTTCCTGGATGAAATTGGTGAATTACCATTAGAAACGCAAGCCCGCTTACTTCGAATTCTAGAGAGTGGTGAGTTTATAAAAGTTGGGTCAAGCAAAGTGCAAAAAACGGATGTGCGCATTGTGGCTGCATCTAATAAAGATTTGCTATACCTGGCTGCTCACAATAAGTTTAGGGAAGATTTATATTACCGCTTATCAACGGTACCCATAAAAGTTCCTTCCCTTCGCGAACGGAAAGAAGATATTCATTTATTATTCAGAAAATTTAGTGCCGATTTTGCCGAAAAATACCATTCCAAAGCAGTTATCCTGGAACCGGATGCTTTAGTGATGGTACAAAATTACCGCTGGCCCGGAAATATCCGTCAGTTAAAAAATATCGCAGAACAACTATCCGTTTTGGATGAAGATAAAATTGTAAACGGGCCGGAATTGTCTAGAATCTTACCCACTGAAAGGTCGGCTTTGCCAATGTTACTGGGAAACCAGTCGCCAGAGCAACAATTTAGTGAGCGAGATATTTTTTACAAGGTTTTATACGATTTACGAAAAGATTTAAGCGATTTAAAGTCAATCGTCTTTGATATGATGCAGGGTAATGCTTCGATGGCAAAAACAAATCAGGAAAACACCTCCTTTGGTCATCTCTTTAACCAACATGAGAGAGATTTAAACCAAAATCAACCCAATTCCGTTCCGGCAAGTTCAGTGAATCAAACCCATGGCAGCAATCAGATAATCGACATTACCGATGCTCAGAGTGAAACAGAATCGCTGAGCCTGGAACACAAAGAAATTGAATTGATTTCAAAATCCCTTAAAAAACATCATGGGAAACGCAAAAAAGCTGCTCAGGAATTAGGGATTTCTGAAAGAACCCTTTACAGAAAAATCAAACAATACGATTTGGAATAAAACTATTTCCCGTAAAATTTCTTTTTGTAATTTGCTAAAACCGGAAGCAATTGTTCCGCATTTTTATACCCAATTACAACTTCCGATTTTTTGTTTTTCGGATAGATAAAAACAGTAGTCGGATAACCGGTAATTGTATAGTTACTGATGACTCCAGCCAGTTGTTCGCCGGTGTAATTTTTCCCCTCATAATTGTAAACAACCCCTTGTATTTCCGGGTTAAACTTAACCGCGATAAAATCTTTGTTTACTACTTCCGAAACACTGGAAATGGCATATGCATCTCTGTCCATTCGTTTGCACCAGCCACACCAATCGGTATAAACATCCACTAACATAATTTTCTTCTTCTTTTTGGCCAAGTCGTACCCTTTGTTAAAATCAACCCATTTTATTTCTTCTGATGATTTCATGGAAATGGAAATGGTAAAGGAAATTACCAACAATATCACTTTAAATTTTTTATTCATTTTCTTTTTGTTTCTTTTCTTTTCTGAACCTCCCAAATTTGAATCATCCATATTTGATACCCGATTTAGCTATGAATCCTCAAATAAACGGAATGTAAATCAAAATATTTTGTAAAATATTATTCAGCCATACTTATTACTGCGGCATTATTATACACTCCTGAATTCAATTTTTCTCTGATATCTTTAAAAGCCCTGATGGTTTGATCCACCTGATCCAAGGTATGAACTGCAGTGGGAATCAAACGCAATAAAATCATACCTTTTGGAATTACCGGATAAACAACAACCGAGCAAAAAATATTGTGATTTTCGCGTAAATCGTGGACCACCGCTGTACATTCAGCAATTGAACCATGCATAATAACCGGACTTACACAGGAATTTGTTTTACCTAAATCAAAACCCTCGGCACGTAACCCGCTTTGCAAAGCATTCACAATCTTCCAGAGATTTTCTTTCATTTCAGGATGATTTCTAATCAGATCTAAACGCTTCAAAGCACCTATGACCATAGGCATCGGAACTGATTTTGCATAAATTTGTGATCGTAAACTATAGCGCAAATATTTCACAACATTTTTATCCGCAGCAATAAAGCCTCCGATCAGGGCCATTGATTTGGCAAATGTTCCAAAATAGATATCTACTCCATCCTGACAATTTTGTTCTTCACTGGTTCCTGCTCCCGTTTTTCCCATGGTTCCAAAACCATGTGCATCATCAACAAATAATCGAAAATTGTATTTTGATTTTAATGCTACTATCTCCGCCAAACGACCCTGTGAGCCGGTCATTCCAAAAACGCCTTCTGTTATAACCAGAATTGCACCTCCCGATTCCTGAGTTAAACGTGTAGCGCGTTGCAATTGTTTTTCAAGACTACCCATGTCGTTGTGTTCAAATACAAAGCGCTTTCCCATGTGTAAACGAACACCATCAATAATACAGGCATGACTTTCAGCATCGTATACAATCACATCATGCCGGTCTACCAGAGTATCAATAGCACTCACCATTCCCTGATAACCATAATTTAATAAAACAGCATCCTCTTTCTTTTCAAAAGCAGCCAGTTCCCGATCCAATTGCTCATGATAGATACTGTTTCCACTCATCATTCTGGCTCCCATAGGATAACCCAGACCATAATTGGTAGCAGCCTCAGCATCAACTTTTCTAACTTCAGGATGATTAGCCAGACCCAGATAATTATTCAAACTCCAATTTAACATTTCCTTTCCGCGAAAGGTCATATGAGGTCCAATTTCTCCTTCTAACTTTGGAAACATGTAATAACCATATGCATCATCAGCATATTGGCCAAGAGGACCGGCCTTTTTTTGCAATTTTTCAAATAAATCCATTTATAAGCTGCTTATTTTAATATTTTGCAAAAGTAAGAAAATTGGAGGGAAAAGAAAATAACTACTTTTTCCACTTTATACCGCATCCCAGTGCTTTGGTTTGTTTTATAGTTATGGGTTTACCGGCCAAAAATTCCTCCAGGGCGTTTTCAAGATATTTTACCTTTACCTCAGCCGGCTCCTCAAAATTATCATCAATGGCACCAATATATCTCACGGTTAAACCGGCATCCACAAAAAACACATGTGGAGTTCTTACAGCTCCGTACTGCTTTGCAATTTCCTGTGTAGGATTTGCTAAATATACAAACGGATAATGATGCTCTTTAGCTCTTATTTTCATATTCACATAGCTGTCTTCCTCTTCCCTTTCTGGGTCATTCGGATTGATGGCAATAACCGGAATACCTTTGGGTGCATATTTTTTATGTATGGCAATGATACGGTCTTCATAAGCTTTTGAAAACGGACAATGGTTGCAAGTGAAAATTACCAAATAACCTTTTGATTTTTTGAAGGATGACAGTGAATACATTTTACCATCGACACTTTTTAGTTTAAAGTCGGTAGCAATATCACCCACTTTATATCCGATTGATGCGGTCTGTGCATTGCCCGTAAAAAATAAAAACAGAAATGATACAGTTGTAATAATTGATTTCATTTATTAATTGATTAAGGGGTCAATAATTTTTTTTAGTTGCTCAAAACTGATAACGCCTTCATGGAAGCTTTCAAAATTTTTACTTTTTTGTATGATCCAGGTTGCTGGAATTGCACCTCCCCAGTCCAAACTTACCTTTTCAATCCAGCTATTTGGGTCTGATTCATCCATAAATAATACGGTACTCCTGATACCTTTATCAGCAATGAAAGGTTTTACCCGGGTTTGCAATTGTTTCTTAAAATCATTGCTAATCAAAATTACTTTTACCTTTTTCCCGGCATAATCGCTGTTTACCTTTTCCAGATCAGGCAATTCCGCAACGCAAGGTTTACACCAGGTTGCCCAAAAATTTATAATATAAACAGTATCTGAATTTTGAGTTCGCCAAAAATTCAAATCACCCGATTTTATCATAGCGATATCCTGAGCATTCAATACTGAAGGTACTGAAAATAAAACAAAAACGAATATCAAAAATTGGTTTCTCATATCCACTGATCCCCCTGATTACGTAAAATAATATTTTGATTCCCTGCTATCCAAATATTCAAAATTAGGCTTGTACCTGATTATATTTTCTCCCCAAATGATAAATCCCCTGCATCGCCCAAACCAGGTACGATATAGCTTTCCGCATTTAATTCCGGATCCACATCTCCGATCAATATTTTCGCTTCCGGCATTTGTTTTTGGATAAACTCAATACCCTGCTGACTGGCGATGATGGCTGCAACAATAATGTTGGCGGGTTTTCCCCTTGATAAAAGTGCCTGATAGGTTAAATACATACTGCGGCCGGTTGCCAACATCGGATCAATTAAAATAAGCGTTCGGTTGCTAATATCAGGTGATGCCAAATATTCCACAACTATCTCAAAATCATGCTTATTTGTATGCTTACGATAAGCCGAAACATAGGCACAATCAGATTGGTCAAAATAATTTAAAAAACCCTGATGCATGGGCAAACCGGCACGTAAAACAGTTGCTAACACAGGCTGAAGCTCTATAATATTACTCTGATGAATTCCAAGTGGAGTAGTAATGGGAATCAGTTTTCGGCTAAGGTGTTTGCTCGTTTCATAAGCCATAATTTCCCCAATTCTCTCAATATTCCTTCTGAACCTCGCTCTATCCGTTTGTACATTGACATTCCTTAATTCGGCCAGGAAATCATTGATTAAAGAATTTTCACGCGCTAATACTCGCAACATAGCTATCAATTATAATTCGTCGCAAATTTACGAGAAAGTTTGGTTTCTTTGCCCGTAAATCTAAAATCGTAAATCCAAAATCGTAAATCCAAAATCGAAAATCTAAATTCGTAAATCTAAAATCGTAAATCTAAATTCGTAAATCTAAAATCGTAAATCTAAAATCGTAAATCTTATAATCTTGTAATCATAATTAATGAAATTGAGTTTTTTGGGTGCTGCACAGCAAGTTACCGGCAGTATGTATCTGTTATCCCTCGATACCGGCTATAAAATTCTTATTGACTGCGGAATGAATTATGAACTGAAACGGAATCCCGTATCTGTTTCTCAATTATTTCCTTTTGAACCTGTTGTCATTGATTTGGTTTTGCTTACTCATGCTCATATTGATCATTCAGGTAATCTACCTGCTCTTATAAACCATGGGTTCAAAGGAAAAATATTATGTACTCCCGCCACCGCCGAGCTTACCGAATACTTGTTATATGACAGTGCGAATATACAGCACAACGATTACCGAAAAGGAATTGCCAAAGTAAAGAAAACACGCCGGGATACCGTTCCAAAACCTCTTTTCAGTGAAAAAAATGTAACCCAAACCATTGAACAATTCGTCACCATTCACCTCAATCAAGCTTTTAAAATAAATGAACAGGTCACCGTTACATTTTTAGAAGCCGGACACCTATTGGGTGCAGCCAGTATTGAACTGAAAATATATGAAAATGGCGTGATAAAAAGTATCGGTTTTACGGGAGACCTGGGAAGAAAAAATAGCAAACTCGTTAGAGATGGAGAACTTTTTAAGGATCTTGATTATCTGGTAACTGAATCAACTTATGGCGGAAGAAAACACATTACCACCGCGGATGCAGAAACAGAAATTCTTCAATATGTTGAGCAAACCTGCCTCAAATTCGGAGGCAGATTGGTGATCCCTGCTTTTAGTGTAGGTAGAACTCAGGCAATTGTTTTTACGTTGAACCAACTTAAAAAGAAAGGTTTGATCCCACCTCATTTAAAAGTATTTGTGGATAGCCCCTTAGCCATAAAAAGCACCCCTGTTTATGAACGACATTCCTATCTTCTAAATCAGGAGGCTACCCATTTTATGAAAGAACATGGAAGTCTGTTTTTTTTCGAAGGGATTGAATACCTGGATGGTATGGAGGAACATGATGAGTTGATGAATTATTTTGAACCCTGTGTTATTATCTCGGCTGCCGGAATGGTAGAAGGTGGAAGAATTCAGGAACATATTTCCAATAATATCGAAAATCCCTATTCAACGATATTAATCGCAGGCTTTTGCGCTGAAGGAACGCTAGGACATCGTTTACTTTTGGGTCAGCCAAGCATTAGCATAAAAAACAAGGATAAAAATGTGCATGCTAAAATTGCCAGAACCGATATCTTCAGCTCTCATCCCGACCACGATGAAATATTGGAATATGTGACTCAAACCGATAATTACAGTAAATCAAATTTGGGAGAAGGATTGAAAATAGTATTTCTAATTCATGGTGAAATAATTCAGTTAAACGCCATGAAAGAGGCATTAATTGAAAAAGGTATCTCCCGGGTAGAAATACCTGAATTATTTCAGGAATACTTTTTATAGAACAAATGGAATCAGGTAATATTGGATTTTTACGGAGTATCTCCTCAATAGCTTTATTTTGCAATCTTCGATCAAAAAGCTAAACCTTTTGGCCAAAAATCTCTAATTAGCAATCTAAATCCATAAATCTAAAATCTAAAATCGTAAATCTAAAATCGTAAATCTAAAATCGTAAATCTAAAATCGTAAATAGTAAATCAAAAATGACTAACTCCGAAATCGCTGATATTCTAAAGCTTTTTGCCAATTTGAGCGAACTGCATGGAGGAAATCCGTTTAAAATAAAAATCTTTACATCCGCCTCTTTTCGCATTGATAAAATGTTGATTCCCCTTGAAGGTAAAACCATTGATGAGTTAGAAACAATGGAAGGAATTGGTAAAAGCATAGCCGCAAAAATATTTGAAATAAATACGTATGAGACCTTTAAGGAACTGACAGAATTAGTGGATGCCACTCCTGAAGGGGTGATGCAAATGATGCAAATAAAAGGAATGGGACCCAAAAAAGTTGCCATGGTCTGGAAGGAACTTGAAATCAACAATATTGGTGAATTACTATACGCATGCAAGGAAAACCGCCTGGCTCAGGCAAAAGGATTTGGCGAAAAAACACAGGAAAACATTCTGAAGCAGATTGAATTTATTTTTGCCAGTGCCAATAAATTCCATTATGCAAAAGCTCTTCCGGTAGGGCAGGATTTAGTAAAAAAACTTTCCGAAATTGAGGGCATCGTAAAGGTTTCGTTTTGCGGTGATATTCGCAGGAAATTAGAAGTATTAGAACAAATTGAAATACTTGTTTCATGCAGCGACTGTCACGCAACGATGCATAAAATTATCCAACAAATACCATTAACCGATATCGTACCAAACAATTCGTTTCTTACTGCCAAATTTGAGGCATTTAATATTAGAATAATAACTACTTCATCAGAAAAATTTACTTTTGAATTATTTAAACAAACCGGTTCGCTTTCGCATGTGAATCAGGTATTATTCAAGGCTGATCTAGTCTCAGAAAATATAAATTCAGAAAATGAAATATACGAAAGCGCTAAGCTCGGTTATATTGAACCTGAATTAAGAGAAGCCACATGGGAGATTGCAAAGGCTGCAGATCATACCTTGCCTAAACTTATCGAATTTACAGATCTTCAAGGTCCTTTGCATAATCATAGTACCTGGAGCGATGGAAAGCAAACCATCGAAATAATGGCAAAGTATTGTATCAAACAAGGATATCAGTACCTGGGAATGGCCGATCACTCAAAAAGTGCCGTTTATGCCAAAGGCTTGAGTGTAGAAAAAGTGTTGGCTCAGCAACAGGAAATTATTTTACTGAACCAAAAAATGGGCCCCGATTTTAAAATATTTGCCGGAATTGAATCTGATATACTATATGACGGCAACCTCGATTATGAGTCTGATATTTTAAAAACCTTCGATTATGTGGTGGCCTCTGTACATAGTGTATTAAATATGCCGGAAGAAAAAGCCATGAGCAGGCTAATCAAGGCCATTGAAAACCCTTTTACGACAATATTGGGTCATCCAACCGGACGATTATTATTAATGCGCGAAGGTTATCCCATAAACCACCATAAAATAATTGATGCCTGCGCTGCCAACGGAGTCATCATTGAGATCAATGCAAATCCTTATCGGCTTGATCTCGACTGGCGATATATTGATTATGCCTTAAACAAAAATGTAATGCTTAGTATAAACCCTGATGCACATGATTTAGACGGGTTTTACGATATGTTTTTTGGGGTAGAAATTGCCCGAAAGGGAGGTCTTAACAAAGAAATGTGTTTAAACACCTTAAGTCTTTCCGAATTGGACCAATACTTTAAAAGCAGAAAACCCTAACCCGATGTACGGTGTACGATTTTTGATGTACGATGTATAATGTTGATCGGAAATGTTTACCGATTACATATCCAACTGATTTCCGATTTGCAGCCTGATTTAAGACCTGTCAATTACCCACTGAGCAACCTTAGGCGCTAATTCTTTCTGTGATTTTGCACCCACAAAAACACCAATATGTCCACCCGGAAATGCATATTCTTCTTTATCCTTTGAACCTATTACTTTCATAACAGCAGTGGTGGAGCTATTTGGAATAATATTATCCTCGGTGGCATAAATGTTCAGGAAAGGCATCGTAAGATTTTTCAGGTTAACCTTTTTACCCCCAATAACAAATTCACCTTTCATCAATAGATTATCTCTCCATAAGTCTTTGATGTATTTACGGAACATTTCACCGGCTAAATCCGGGCAATCCGCTTTCCATTTCTCCATGCGAAGGAAATTTGTCATTTTGGCTTCATCCTGCATCATATCTACCATTCCAAAATACTTACTCAAATCTGCACTGGGTTTTAGTGAACCAAAACCGGCATTTAACATTTCTGCCGGAATAATTCCAAGGCTATCAACCATGGCATCCACGTTAATATCTTTAGTCCATTTATACAGCATGCACTCGTTTCCACTAAAATCAAAGGGTGCCACATAAACAGTTAAGGTTTTTAACTTTTCCGGGAATAAGGAAGCATAAATTGCACTGAAAGTACCCGCCTGACAAATTCCCATTTTGTGAATTTGCTGGCTATTCGTTGTTTTCCGAACAAAATCTACCGCATCATTCATAAAACCAAGGATATAATCTTCCATGGTTAAATATTTATGCTGTTGTTTCGGATAACCCCAATCTATGATATAAATATCCAATCCTTCATCCAATAACTTTTTCATCAAACTGCGGTCAGGTTGCAAATCCAATACATCATGACGGTTCATAATTGCAAACGAAACCAATACAGGTATTTTACAGGTAGCCGGAGTTTCGCGCTTATAGTGATATAATTTCACCAAATCACTTTCCCAAACCAATTCCTTGGGGGTCATTGCTATTTCAACCTCATCAATCCTCGATAAAACTTCGAATCCTTTAACTAATTTCTGACTGGTTAGGGTCATTTCATCCATCATTTCTGAAACATTCATATTATTTATTGTTTATTTATTTAATCTGTTTTTTCAATACGATACCCAAATAGGTTTTCACCAAAAATTGCTGACATATGCCGCTGCGAGTTAACCATAATAACCTGAATAAAAAAGCCACAGGAAATGGACTTTCTCCAGAAACCTGTGGCTTTCCATATTAACAAACTCTTGCCTTATGCTTTTTTTGCCGTTTTCTTTGCAACTTTTGGTTCTTCAGTTATGATAACTTCGCTATCCAATTGCTTTTCCAACATCTTGATGCGTTTTTTCATTTCCTGTACCGTTTTGTAAAGATCATCCATTTCGGTGCGGTTAATCAATGGCAAATGACTCATTGATTTTTCCAATTGGGCTTCGATCTTTTTCTTCATCGTTAATTGTAAGGCACTTACCTCACTCATTAATTTTGAATAATCATCCGTTTCATATAAAGTAACAAACTGTTTGTCGTTGGTATTCAACCATTCCTGGTAAATATTCATGAAATTGCTCATTTCTTCACCATTACGCATCTTGCTGTAAAGGGTTTCCGACAAAGTATCCATTGCTTTTAACCCGGTTGTATACATCATATATTGTAATTGTGAATTTTTCATGTTGTATGCATTCATCAAATCACTTATTTCCTTCATTGCATCCATTAGCTCGGTATTGCTGTTTTTAGGCATTAGTTTAGCAAAAGGAGACACAACACTGTTCATTTGGCTAAAAAAGTTATTGTAGTTGGTCATAGCCGAACTAAACAGATCATTTGTATTAACCGTATTCATTTGAGAACTCATCCTGTTTTTCATGTTATCAAACATTGTTTTGTTTGAATCCATCATGTTAAACATATTGCCTTTCAGGTTACCGTTCATATCATTCATCATGGTTTTCATGAAATCAGGCTGCATATTGAACATTTTGTCCATCATCCCTTTAAATAATTCATTATTGAAAGTTTGTTTGAACATTTCGGGAGTAAAAGTCTTATCCTGTAATCCTTTCATGGCCGGCATCATAAATTCAAACATTTTCATATACATTTCAGCGTTGTTGAATAAGCCACTGAAAGAATCCTTTGAAGTTCCATTATTGAAGTTTTTTTGCATCTCGGCATAGGAAGTTGTCATGGTATCTTTCCATGAATTGAACAAGTTCATCAAAGAACTCATATCAGTTCCCAAATTCATATTTGGCATTCCAGCAAACATATTTTTACTGTTATCCTGCCAGTTTTTTGCCATTTCCATTTGTTTGGTCATCCAGTTATTAAAAAACTCAAAAGCCTGAGTGTTTTTATTTTCACCCTGATTTTGGTTAAACCAGGCCATCTGACTCTCATACCACTTTTTAAAAACATCAGAATTAAAATCTATGGCACCTGCATTTTGCATGGTTTTTTGCATAGTTTCTGCTGCTGTAGTAAAAGATTCTGTTGCTTGTTTTTGCATATTTGCAAAGGTTTCAAACATGTTTTTGTTTTCCATATTATTTAGTTATTGTTGTTTTATTTTTTGGCAATCAGGCACCCCTGAAATCGGGCGCAAAATTAGTATATTTTCTTTATATACAATACGTTAAATGTAAATTATTTCAAATTTGGCCAAAAGCCGCGAGTATCTAAGTCGAAAACTTATCTGATATTTGTCAACATATGCGAATTTCGCATTCTTATTATAAAAAAAATAGATTATTGGGATTAAAAATGGCAACTTTGCTGCATAATTTAAAAATCATGAATGCACCAAAAATTGGAGATGTTTTTACACACGACATTACTTTCACACAAGAACAAGTTGATTTATATGCCAAAATAAGTGGCGATGTAAATCCATTACACATTGACAAAGAAACCGGAAAGGCAAGCATGTTTGGCCGTAACATTATTCATGGCCATTTCAGCGCAAGTGTTTTTACCAAAGTATTCGGCACCTTGCTGTTTGCCGATGGGCATATCTATATGAAACAAAACACCACTTTCTTAAAACCAATGTTCGTTGATACCCCCTATCAGGCTGTTATTACCGTAAAAGAAGTGTTCCCTGAGAAAAACAGGGTTTTGTATGAAACCAAAGTTGTTGATTTAACTACAGGTAGTGACACAATCACTGGTGAGGCATTGTTGATGAACAAGAAGTCGTATGTTTGGTAAAAAAGATAATCTACATAAAAGATCAGTCTGAGAGCCTTTTTCTACATTATTTCCTATGATCCTTTCAAATTCTCAAAGACCTTATCCGCTTTAAATTTTCTGGCAATTCTTCCTTTTCGGATAATTTTAACATGAACAATTGTATCCCCCTGTTGTATTAAATTTACAATATCCTGACCTTCAACTATATGTCCGAAAATAGTATGCTTGTTATCCAACCAATTGGTGGCTACATGCGTTATAAAAAACTGACTTCCGTTTGTGCCCGGGCCCGCATTTGCCATTGCTAAAATTCCGGGACCGGTAAATTTTAATTCCGATACAAATTCATCTTTAAACTGATAACCGGGTCCACCCATTCCAGATCCCTGTGGATCACCTCCCTGTATCATAAAATTGGGTACTACACGGTGGAATTTTAAACTGTCGAAATAAGGAATACCCATTGATTTAGCTTCATTCTTGATTTTTCCTTCAGCTAAACCCACAAAATTTGCAACTGTGAGAGGAGTTCTTTCCATCTCAAGCTTCAACAAGATTATGCCTTTACTGGTTTCCATTTCGGCATATAATCCTTTTTCCAACTTAGGCTTTTTTTCTTTGGCATTCATTCCCAACGCAGCAAAAAACAGAATAAAAACTACAAAACATTTTTTCATAATACTATTATTAATTTTGTGTGCAGTATATATTTTTCAGACGATAAAAAAAAGCTAGGTTGATAATTCAAAACTGATTTATTGCATAACTAAATTTATCAGGCCGGGAATCGTAAGTTATTTATAAAATAAAACCCTATGTTTCAAACTTTATATTATTTGATGCTGTCAACAATAGTAATTTATATTATTTCTATTATGATAATGGCTCGGTTTTATGGAATCGCAATGACCCACCCAAAGGCGAGTCAAAAAAAGCAATCGCCTATGCTTTGACAACTAACTTTTCGTCAAACTGGTAAAAACCAAATCATTCAAAAAAGCTATGACCTCGGTTTCTTCTTTATTCTTGCCAAAATCAGTAAGGGACGGAAGATTATTCATAAAGAAATTTTGAAAATGTGCCATTTCAATAATGGTGGACGCTAACGATTTGGGGTATTTGTATTTCGGACTGCATTCCAAAATAATATCTCCAATGACTTCACAAAGGTCCTTGTAAGGTTTGAAAAAATGTTGTTTGTTGTCTTCACCAACTTGCTTTGTCAAGTATACTTTTGAACCTTCAGTAATTACAATTTGATACAACAAACTCTCATTCAAATAACTTGTTTGTTCATGATCTTCTACAGTTGATGCCAAAAGTTTTATTACTCTTTTCAGTTTGACTGTTGGGTCTTTGATATTGTTCGTATGAAAACTTATCTGAAATTCAATCCACCCCCAATACCATGAGATTAAGAAAATCAATAGCTTGTGTTTGTTTTCAAAGTAACGGTAAACCCCTGCCTCTGTTGTTCCTATATCTTCTGCCAGCTTTTTAAATGTTAACGCCTCAAAGCCATTTATGTAAATCAGTTGAATACTGTGTTTGATAATTTTTTTTCCCAACTCAGATCCTTCAGGATTGCGGAGAAACAATGCCTCATTCATTTTTATCTGTAACTGTAGCTTCATATACGGTTATTTTTTGGTTTGCCATTTAATCAATGATTGCAAAGATAACATAAATATTTTTACAATTATTTATAATAGTATTACTATTTATAATAAAACTATTACTATCTTTGCTGCAATCAATCAAAAAATAACAAAATTATGGAGTTAAAAAATATGTTAAAAGAATTTAAGTCCGACTTACCCGCAAGCTTTGTCGTGTTTATTGTGGCAGTCCCATTATGTTTGGGAATTGCCCTCGCATCGGGTGCACCCTTGTTTGCGGGAATTATTGCGGGTATTGTTGGAGGTATAGTTGTTGGTGTTGCCAGTGGCTCACCTTTGGGAGTTAGTGGACCCGCAGCAGGTTTAGCGGTTATCGTTTTGACTTCCATTACGACGCTTGGCGGATCCTGGGAAGCATTTTTAGTAGCGGTTGTTTTGTCGGGAGTAATCCAACTCATTTTGGGCTATGCCAAAGCGGGTTTTATTGCCTACTTCTTTCCCTCCTCTGTTATTAAAGGTATGCTTACGGGTATCGGGCTTTTAATAATTCTAAAGCAAATTCCCCATGCATTGGGTTGGGATAAGTACCATTTTGGAGCCGTAGAATTTTTTCAGCCAGACGGAGAAACCACTTTCTCTGAAATTTTTAAAGCTTTTAACTTCCTCACACCAGGGGCAGTGTTTATCGCTGCAATCTCTTTAGGGATATTGATATTGTGGGACACCGTGCTGACAAAAAAGCACAAGATTTTCGCAATGATAAACGGGCCGCTTGTTGTAGTGGTTCTCGGTATCGCCATGAATTATTTTTACCAAAACGGTATTCTCCATTTTAGTTTGGCTGCCGACCAGGTTGTAATAATACCTGTTCCTGAAAACATTTCAGGTTTTTTTAGCCAGTTTACTTTCCCCGATTTTTCGGCAATTACAAATGTTGAGGTTTGGAAAATAGCCTTCGTATTAGCCATTGTTGCCAGTTTGGAAACTCTGATATCTGTTGAAGCTACCGACAAAATGGACCCAGACAAAAGAATTACACCCACAAACCGTGAATTAAAAGCACAGGGTTTGGGCAATATGATTTCAGGCTTAATCGGTGGTTTGCCTGTTACACAGGTTATTGTTCGCAGCTCAACAAACATTACATTCGGAGGCAAAACAAAAATGTCAGCCATTCTACATGGTGTCTTTCTATTACTTAGTGCTTTGACAATAGCAAGCGTATTGAATATGATACCCTTGGCAAGTTTAGCAGCCATTCTTTTAATGGTGGGTTACAAATTAGCCAAACCATCTCTTTTTAGACAAATGTATAAATTAGGTTGGGAGCAATCTGTTCCTTTCACTGTAACAGTAGTGATAATTCTTACAACCGACTTATTAAAAGGAATTACAGCAGGGATGGTTGTTGGACTCTTCTATACTTTGCGTCACAGTTATCGCAACTCTCATCACATGAAAGAAACCATTACAACGGAAGAAGGACATGAAGTTCATCATATTGTTTTAGCAGAAGAAGTTTCGTTCTTTAATAAAGCAAGTGTGATAAAAGAATTGGATGAAATTCCGGCCAATTCAAAAGTGATTATTGATTGTTCTAATTCAAAATCAATTGCTCATGATGTGCTTGAACTAATTAAGGATTATGAGGTTAATGCTAAAACCAGGAATATCACTGTTGTGAAAATAAATTTTATAGAACCGGCTTATTTATAAACAATAAAAAAAACAAAAATGAAAACACAAACTAAAGAAATGCAAGCCACCATTACACCTAAAATGGCTATAGATTTATTAAAGGAAGGCAACAAACGATTTGTAAACAACCTGAAAGTGAACCGCAATCTTTTACAACAGGCAAACGATACTTCAGACGGGCAACACCCTTTTGCCGTTATCCTCAGTTGCATTGACAGCAGAACTTCTGCCGAACTTATTTTTGACCAGGGATTGGGAGATGTTTTTAGTATACGTATCGCTGGAAACATTATTAACGAAGATATTTTAGGCAGTATGGAATTTGGCTGTAAAGTAGCAGGTGCCAAAATCATCGTTGTTTTAGGGCATTCAAAATGCGGGGCGGTTAAAGGTGCTTGCGACCATGTAGAAATGGGTAACCTCACAGCACTACTTACCAAAATAAGACCAGCGGTTGATGATGAAACCACAACAACCGAAAACCGCAATTCAAACAATGCGGTATTTGTTGAAAATGTGGCAGCCATCAATGTAAAGCGAACCGTTAAAGCCATTGTGGAACGCAGCCCTATTTTAAAAGAATTGGTTGAGGCCGGAGCAATAGAAATTGTAGGTGGCTCACACGAATTAACAACGGGACAAGTAACATTTTATTCCGAAACGTTGGCATTAAGTTCTCCGTACTGAAATGGATAAGCGGTTTTATAAACGAACTAAAAATACAGAATCATGATTTGTCCATTGTGTAACACAAAACTTATACATTAAACGGGATAATTTGCACACCTCATAATTAAAGTAATCGGTAAAAACAAAGTAATCAGCAACCTGTATTATAAACACTGTATCAGGGGCTGTTCGAATTGGATTTTAGTTAATTAAAAACTCCCATCCGGACCTTTCTGACTTTAAATTATTGGTTAATTTCCTAAGTTCTTTTAGGTGTCCTCCCACAAACTCATGTTCATTTTCCATCGCATGAATCGGGTTTTGAATCGAACCACAGTGACTATCTTCAAAGGCATTTTACGAGTTTTTGGCTTGTACCAATTCCTTTTTCTGCACATGCCTCCTTAACCGTTTTCTTTCCCCCACAACAAAAATCAAGACCATAATTATTAAATATTTATTTTCAGGGCACAAAGATAAGATAATAATAAAAGCATGAACGTGCTTTTATTATTTAGTTGCAATTCATTCAGGCTATCGAAAAAGATTAAAAAATTACAGATTAGCAGATTAACAGGTTTGAAAATCTAAATCAAACCAAAATAAAATTGCATGTTTGTTTTTTAATGAAATTGACAAATATCATACTTTGTAAATTGATTAATATCATAGTGTAATCGTATTATAAGCTATTACTTCGCCCCTTTAAACATTCCGTATTCAATAGACTTTATTATATACGTATTGGTTAATGTTTGTATATTTATTGAAAGAATTGTTTTTTAAATCGAGATACAATTAAGCGAATGAAAAATCTTAAAGTAATAATTTTTATATGCATACTGCCAGGATTAACAATTTCCTGTGGTCAGATACACAACGAATTGCAACCATCAAAAGTTAATGAAACTGATGTCAGCACTAAACGTCTTGCCGTAAATACCTATGCGGATGCCATCATTGAATTAAAAAATGGTAACAAACGATTTCTTGAAAATAAACTGATTAATACGAACTATAAAGAAGAAATTGAACAAACAAAAGGAGGTCAAAGACCACATTCCGTACTACTCTCATGCATGGATTCAAGAGTACCTACTGAAATCATTTTTGATCAGGGCATCGGAAATATTTTTACCATAAGGGTGGCTGGTAATATGGAAGATGAAAATGTACTGGGAAGTATGGAGTATGCTGTTGAGCATGCCGGAGCAAAAGCAATTGTGGTAATGGGACATAGCCATTGCGGAGCAGTTACCGGAGCAGTAAAGGGACTCAAATTAGGGCATTTAACGCAATTGCTAAATCAGATAAAACCGGCTATGACTACCAATTCAGGGAACGCAGATTTTATTGATGAAACGGCAATAAACAATGTGAAAATGAACATGAAATATATTTTTGAAAGAAGCCAGATCATTGCCGAAATGGTTCACGAAAATAAGATAAGTATTGTTGGGGCCTTTTATGATATTGAAACCGGAGTAGTGACTTTTCTGGAATAAAATATTCTTATACCTGATATAAAGCGAGATTATTTACATAAGCTGGAGGATTTAAAAATTCCCAAATAACTTAAATTAATAGAATAAATAAAGCCCTGCAAATAGATTACGAATATTACAAGTATGTATATCGCAACATCCGGCAAAGGTATAGAAGGTATTGAGCATAAACAAATATCAGGTTTGAAGCTTTACCCCAATCCATTTTCTGATTAGATTATTATTGAATTTGATTTAGGTAGCTCGGTTGAGCTTAGCCTGAATTTGTATAATATTGAAGGGCAAAAAGTATCAACCATTTCACAAGAATACAATTTTGCAGGTTCACACAAATTAAACTGGCTGGTACCGGATAATATTAAGGAAGGGGTATATTTCTTAAAAATCGACTCAACAAGTGAAAGAGATATTCAAACTAGCTTTGCAAGAATTCTTCTCGTGAAGTAAAATTCAATACCATAGTTTGATTGCCGTTGTTTTGGCGATCTGGTATACAAAAAAAGACGACCGGGATCGTCTTTGTGGAGGATATCGGATTCGAACCGACCACCCCTTGCATGCCATGCAAGTGCTCTAGCCAAATGAGCTAATCCCCCAAATTTTATTTTCCGATCCGGACGCCTTCCCGAAATATCTTTCGGGACGCTCTAGCCATCCCGATAGCTATCGGGAGAGCTAATCCCCCAAAATACGATTGCGAACTGAATAAAATCGAAAGCCGATCTAAACAATTCGCAATTATAAAACATCTAAACCGGATAAGCCTTTTATGACTCAACCAGATCAGCTTTAGCAACAATCGGATCGACCGAAACAAATGAACGATCGTTTGCTTTCTTCTTAAAAATTACTTTACCATCAATCAAAGCAAATAGGGTATGGTCTTTCCCAATACCAACATTTACACCCGGATGATGAACGGTTCCACGTTGACGAACAATAATATTTCCGGCGGTAGCATATTGACCACCAAAGATTTTAACACCTAAACGTTTACTATGTGACTCGCGACCATTTTTTGAACTACCAGCCCCTTTTTTGTGTGCCATTCTATTTTCTCCTACAATTAAGCGTTAATTGAATCAATTTTAATTTTTGTAAAAGATTGACGGTGACCGTTTTTCTTTCTGTAACCTTTTCTGCGTTTTTTCTTGAATACAATCACTTTGTCCCCTTTAAGGTGGTTCAAAACAGTTGCATTAACTTTTACGCCGCTTACTGTGGGTAAGCCTACTTTTACATTTCCATTGTTGTTTAACAACAACACATTTTCGAGTTCAATGCTGGCGCCTTCCTCTTGTTGCAGTCTATGCACATAAAGAGTTTGGTCTTTTTCAACTTTAAATTGTTGGCCAGCAATTTCAACTATTGCAAACATTATTTATAAATTTTAAGGACGGCAAAGTTAAGAAAACAATATTTAAATACAAGGACTTCCCCTTTATTGGGTCAAATTATTACCTGCCCTTACCTTGTATTACAGTTAAAATAGTGTATATCAATATTCTAACATCAATTGAGATCGACCGGTTTTCAATATAAAGGATGTCAAATTTAAGTCTTTCAACCATTTGCATAACATTTTCTGCGTATCCGTATTTTACCTGACCCCAACTTGTTATTCCTGGTTTTATCCGGAGTAAATGTTTATAATGAGGGGCAATTTGAACGATTTGATCAATAAAAAACTTGCGTTCAGGACGTGGCCCAACCAAGCTCATTTCTCCGGTAAGAACGTTAAAAAATTGTGGAATTTCATCCAAACGATATTTTCTTAACCATTTTCCAATTGGCGTAATCCTTTTGTCATTTACACTGGATAGCTGAGGTCCATCCATCTCAGAATCAATGAACATAGTCCTGAATTTGTAGATATGAAATGGCTTTCCTTTGTATCCAATTCGAATTTGTTTATATAATACCGGGCCTTTTGAGCTCAATTTCACAGCCATACTTAGGATCAGGAATACCGGTAAAAAACAAATTAAGACAAACAAAGAAACAAAGAAATCCATAAATCGCTTAATTAATTTTTGCCACTGAGGCATAATATCATGATTGATCTCGATCAGGGCTGTTCCAATCACGTTATTCATTCGAACCTGCCCACTCATCATGTCATATATATCAGGAATAATTTTTAATATTACTTTTTGATCCTCTAATACATTGGTTACTTTATTGATATCTAAATGTTTTGAACTTTCAATACCGATAATTACCTCCTCCACTTCATATTTTGATATCAGTGCAGGCAGTTGCTTGTAATTACCCAATGATGGCATTAAATCTTTTAAAATATGGTCACGTGCATCTCCATTTACACTTACAAAGCCTTTAAAAATATAGCCATGAATATGTTTTGTATCAAGCAGTTCTTTTACCAGTTGAAAGGATTTTTGATTGTTTCCAACCACGATGGTATGGAAGCCTATTTTACCCCTCTTCATTTTCAGTTTGATAAAATAAGCTTCTATTAACCGAATAATCACTGTTAATCCGAAGTTAAGAATGAACAAGGTTAAAATACTTTTATAATAGGATTCATAAGATCTGACCACATCGTCCAGCAAAAGTGTAAAAAACAATAAAATTACACCGAAAAGGGTTGCGGTAAATGTTTTAGAGATTTCCTGAATCCTGGATTTACGCCAAACATCTTTATAATGCCCCGATAAATAGTACAAAAAGACCCAATATATCGGAATGACAAACAATGCCAGATAAAAATTCTTATCCAATTCAACCGGAATTTTATAACCAAATTTATCTGATTCGATAATAAATTTCCGGTAAGTAAAAAACAATGCCCAGCTCACACATGCCGCCATTGCATCCAATAACACAAAAATAATAGTATGGAAATTGCGCTTGTTAATCAAGGTAAAGTACTTTAATATTATCTAACCAAATAGTTGGATCCACAACAGGAGCATTGGAAGGATTAACAAATCTAAAAAAAAGCCTGAAATCTGTTCCGGGGTCCTTTTGTGAAATCTCAGATTCCAGGTCAAGGTATAACTTATTCCAATTTGCACTTTCTTTTAATACATATATGGGATATTGCGAAGTAACACCGTCATAAGTTGCGTAAAAGCCGATGGTAATGGGAATATTGCACTTATAATTCATTTCTAAGTAAAATGGGACGAACTTTGGCCAGGTCTTAAAGGTAGTTGAATAGATTTCAAGAAAGGAATTCGCAACTCCGCTTTTTAGCTCAACTTTACCTGAGTATTTCCCCTGAATATATGCCAAAGGGCCGTTGTCTTTTGTAATCGTATCGCCATTTTGCTTGTACTGTGGGTTGTATTCAAATGCAAAACCATTACCATCGAAATCTTCTAAAAGTGGGAAAACACAATTTTCAACATAGGTAAATGTTGCTTCAACCGTATCAACCTGATTTTCCTTTAAGTCAAAATTTTTCGAATACGAATTATACATTGGATAAATAATCCTTTGCTCAGATTGGCCAGAGTACTTAATGCCTGCAGAAATTCTTATGGATGTATTTCCCAATCGCTGAATTGGAACCAAAGAATTAATAGCAAAATTTCCTCTAACTTTTTCATTATCAAACAACCAAACATCATTAATGCTGGAGGCAGGTTGTCCCTGCGTCAAATCTGGCTTGGTAATTAAGGTGGTGGGCTTAATATAAATATAGGCAGGAACTATTACCTCATGTGTTTTGCATGAACCTGTACAAAATAAGGTCATCCATAAAAGTAAATGTCGATTGGTTAAGAAACTACACATTAGCTATATCAAATTCGAACGAATATTGTGTAAAGGTATTATCTTTTGTTGATATTTAGCTTATCAATAATTTCATGGGCAACCTCAAGTGTTTGAAAATTATCGTAATGTGTACGCAGGTTAAGTGAATGATTTGAAATTGAATCTGCAAAAAAAGAAAGTTCCCTTTTTATCATTTCCGGAACATTTTTGGTTTTGCTGGTATTTAGAAAATGTGTTGCATTTTCGGGTTTTGAGAAATTTAACATGGAGATTTTAAAGGTATCCAGATTAAAGCTATAGGTTCTGTTTTTCTGAAATAGCTTAATTTCATTTTTTTGTTCCGATTCAAAATTGCCACAAACCATATTTAATATGCAACCATTGTCAAATTCAATTCTGGCGTTTATAAAATCAACATGACTATGATGAAGACAAGCTCCTGTGGCTCTGACTTTTTTTACATTCGCCTTCACAATATTTAATATCAGTTCCAGTTCATTCAGCAATAAATCAAATACCATATTATCAGCACTATAGTTAATAATATTAGGTTCAAACCTGGCACTTTCTATATAAAAAGGATTATCCAATAAACGCTTGAGCATTTGATAATTTGGATGAAACTTTTCATGGTGTGAAACATATAATTGAATATTTGCCTCATCAGCTAACTGGCTTAGTTCCTTTGCTTCATCCAAATTTTCACTTAAAACTTGTTTTACAAAGACATGTTTCAAATTTCTTATGGCATTTGAAGCAAATTGATAATGGGTTCCAACCGGTGTTTGAATATCAATGGCCTCTACCCGTTTTAACAAATCAGCATACGTATCAAACCGGGTGAGCTTGTATTGCTCTTCAATCAATTGAGAACTGGCACTGTCGTGGTCGTAAAAACCCACTAACTTAAACGCTTTAAGCTCAAGAAGCTTTTCAATATGCCTCTTACTGGTTTCGTTGGCTCCTAAAATGCCAATATTTATCATGAAGCGTTTCTTGTTTTAATTTCATGACAAAAGTATCTGGCGAACAAGCGCTAAATGCGACATTGCCCAAATAGATTTAAACAAGTAACCTAAGGTCTATCATAAAAAATATACACCTCTTATGATAATAGCTTCCGTTGTTCGGACAAATTTTTTATTAACCGGTTTACCGATTTTTATAAAAGAGGATTAGAAGGAATATATATTAACCTTTTTAATATTTTTACCGGTTGAGGTTAATTATCCTGAAATTTTTAAATATTTTTTAATTTATTGCGGAACCAAATGGTGATTATAGATACATATAAAGACAGAGGAGCCAGACGGCGCTTGGTTGAGGAATTAAAGGCCAAAGGTATTCTTGATGAAAAAGTTTTGAATGCAATCATGCAGGTTCCGCGTCATTTGTTCATCCATAAGGACTTTCGGTTTCACGCTTATCAGGATAAAGCCTTTCCAATTGGAGAGGGTCAAACCATTTCTCAACCTTACACGGTAGCTTATCAATCACAATTATTACATATCGAAGCCAATGACCGGGTTTTAGAAATAGGCACCGGGTCAGGTTACCAGGCCGCTATTCTAATCACGATGGGTGTAATTTTAACAAGCATTGAAAGACAGAAAAAATTATTCGAAAAAACTTCAAAATTGTTAAAACAATTAAACTATAAAGGAGATTATGTACTTGGAGATGGATCACTGGGTTTTCAAAAAAATGCTCCTTATGATAAAATAATTGTAACTGCAGGTGCTCCAAAAGTTCCACCAGCGTTAACAGATCAGTTAAAAGTGGGTGGCATTATGATAATTCCGGTTGGAAACAATTCGGTTCAAACCATGCATACATTAGTAAAAAAATCGGATGGAAGTATTGAAGATATTGAACTGGATCAATTTAGATTTGTGCCATTAATAGGAAATCAAGCCTGGTAGTTAAAAGAAACTTTTCCACGCTGAATACGTTAACAAATTTTGTTTTGATTGATTATGAGTGGTTTACACAGATAATATTTTTATTTAAAATAGATATTATTCTTTTTGACTGAAATTACTTGACAAGTAGACCCTATATCAATATATATTTGTGTTACCATATAAACAAAAAAATAGTTATGAAAAAAACACTACTTATCGCTGCGTTTGCATTTGTAAGTTCATTTGCCTTCGCTCAAAAACCTACAACCGGTGGAAAAACCGCTGAGGTTAATTTAAACCTTCAATTCGGAGCAGCTGCATTAAGTTACAATGCCCCTGAGCTTCGTTTCCGCTATTTCTTGTCAGACAATGCAGCCGTGAGACTCCGTATGGGTTTAGGTTCTTCGTCCGCCAAGAGTTCAGTTACCAATGGAACTACCGAAGCAGAAATTACTGATAATTTCGGTTTTGGACTTCTTTTAGCACCTGGTTATGAGATGCATCTTCCGGGCACCGACAAATTATCTCCTTATATAGGAGGTCAATTAGGCATTAACTTTGTTGGTGGTGCAACAAAAGAGGTTACTAATTCTGCAGTTGCTGCACCAACAGCTGCCACTATTACAGTTGGGAATAAATATAGCTCAAAAGCAGGTAGTGATTTGACCATTTCATTAGGTTTAATGATGGGCGCTGATTACTACATTACAGATGCCATTTATGTAGGAGGTGAATTTGGTCTTGGATTATTCAGCATTAAATCCACAGGTGAAGGAAAAACAGATGTTACCGTTGGTACTACTCTTACTTCGTCAAAAACACTTAAATCAAGCTCTATGGATTTATTTGGTGTTACTTCCGGTGGCGTTCGTCTTGGATTTATATTCTAATTCAAACTATTAATTATAAAAACCGACCCGATCCATGATCAGGTCGGTTTTTTTTGCCTTTAATGTTCGTTTCGGCTAAGTGTTCTTTCGATATCCCTTTCTTTAATAGCTTCCCTTTTGTCAAAAGATTTTTTACCTTGCCCAATTGCGATTTCCAATTTTATGAAACCTCTTTCCGATTCAAATAATTTTGTAGGAATCAATGCAAATCCTTTCTCGGCGGCCTTCACCCTCAATTTAGTAAGCTCTTTCTTTTTAAGCAATAATTTTCTTATTCTAAATGGATCGTGGTTGTTATAACTCCCCTGCTTCCAGGTGCCAATATTCATTCCTTTAATAAATAGTTCCTCCTCAATAAACAAACAAAAAGCATCCCCAATACTTGCATTGTTGTTTCTGATTGATTTAACCTCTGTGCCGGCTAATTGCAAACCGGCTATGAACTTATGTGTTAAAGTATATTCGAAACCTGCCTTTTTATTAATGATATTAATTCCTTTTCGCACTGCCATGTTGATCCTAAACCAAAAAGTTCGGTATGCAAAGGTATTAAAGGGTTTCAGGATATCAGTTTAAATATTTCTTCCAACTGATCTTTTTTCATAATTTTTTGTCCCTGAGCCCCTTTTGCAATTACGCTTCCATTTACAACTGCTTCCCAGGTACAGATTAGGTCATTGCCTTTCATATTCAATACAGTTGCGGTAAAATGAACAGTTGAACCAATCAAGGTCGGAGCTTTGTGCTCAATACTTAAAAAGGTACCAATACCTTCTTCATCATCCTCTTTCATATCCAGCACAAATAACCTGCAACACCACTCGGCATCTCTTCCCAAGGCAAATGTTGAATAAATAGGATGTACGGTACCACTGTCAAAACTGGCAGTATCCTTAGGCTCCACAATTACCTTAAACTCCTTAGTATCTCCTGATTTATAAATCTCTTTCATGTTTTTTTTTATTATTTAACTACCATTATCGGAATTTTAACCCTATGTCGAACCGCATCAACCGTGGAGCCAAAAATCAAGTCCTTCACCCCCTTGTGTCCATGTGCCCCCATTACCAAAAGATCGGCATTACTTTCCATGATCAATCTGGCAATATTATCTGCCCTGTTTCCATATCCCAATAAATAAGTGGTTTCAAAACCATCTTCATTTAAATCGGAAGAATAAGATTGAATATATTTAATATCCTGCAAAGTTTCAGTATCCATTACCTCAACTCCATGCAATTTTGCAGCAGCCGATTCAACAATATGAATTAATAAGTAATGTGCCTTTTTGCCCCCCAAACTTAACGCATGCTGAATGGTGGCTTCATCGTGTTTACTAAAGTCTACTGTAACAGCCACCCGCCTGAATTTTTTACTTTGATTTATATTCAGACGTTTTAATGGTTGATGAGGCACAATTAATATGTCTTTCATTTTACTTATCCAGGGCGATAATAACACATACAGCAATAAAAATCCGGTAAAAGGAAGTCCTGCATACAGGAGTACTTTTAAGTAGATATTCTCAGAATAGGTACCCGCAAAAAACGAAATCAATTCCTCGTAAATCAACTTTATGTTTAACCCAACAATTATTATTGCCGTAAACCAGGCTAAGAGTTCGATTCGCTTGCTATTTGCAAATTGTCCCATTATTTTTTTATCGCTGGTAAAATGTATCAAAGGTATAACTGCAAATCCAAGTTGCAGACTCAAAATTACCTGACTCAAAATTAATAAAGCTCCTAACTGATTCTCGCCAAAGTACAATATCGTAAATATAGCAGGTATAACCGCAATTAATCGGGTAATTAACCTACGTAACCACGGACTAATACGTAAATTTAAATAACCCTCCATTACTACCTGTCCGGCAAGAGTTCCGGTAATCGTTGAGCTTTGACCGGCAGCAATTAAAGCAATTGCAAATAAAGTAGGAGCAAGAGTTCCAAAAATACCTTCCAGCAAATGGTGGGCATCAGCGATACTTGCAACCTCATTAAAGCCATTCTTATGAAAGGCTGAGGCAGCAAGAATCAGAATGGCAGCATTGACCAAAAATGCAGCATTTAATGCAATAGCAGAATCAAAAAAATTGAATTTTATTGATTTTCTGATTCCCTGCTCATTTCTTATTATTCTCCTTGTTTGAACCAAAGATGAATGCAGGTATAAATTGTGAGGCATTACCGTTGCGCCAATAATGCCAATTGCGATATATAAAGCATCGCCACTTAAAGCACTCGGTATAAACCCTTTTGCCAATTCAATCATTTGTGGTTTTACAATAAACATCTCGGCAAAAAAGGAAAGCGCGATTATACTTACCAGACTAACGATAAACAATTCTATCTTTCTGATTCCTTTATTGATCAGAAAAAGCAATAAAAAAGTATCCAGTACTGTAATTAAAACACCATAAACCAAGGGTAACTTAAACAACAGGTTCAAACCGATTGCCATACCAATTATTTCGGCGAGATCGGTAGAAATTATTGCTATTTCAGCCAAAACATATAATGAGCCATTAACCCACATTGGGTAATGTTTCCGGCTTGCCTGAGCCAAATCCCAACCTTTTACTATGCCCAGTCTTGCTGCAAGACTTTGAAGCAATAAAGCCATCAGGTTGCTAACCAACAATACCCATATCAGCGTATATCCGAATTTGCTTCCTCCCGCAATGTCGGTAGCCCAATTTCCAGGATCCATATAACCTACGCTTACCAGGTAAGCCGGTCCTATAAAGGCAAGAAATGTTTTAAACCTCCCCTGCGTTTTCGTGGCATCAACTGAATGATGCACCTCTTGTAATGAATGATCTTCCTGACGGTCCATTTTACTCAACGCTAACTAAAATATTTCGTGCAACTTCATTACTGATTTGCACGTGTTGCTTCTTATCCAATTCAACCTGAAACGATTGATCGAATTCATTTATGTCTAATATTAATAGATTACGTCCCAGAGTTAGCTCGTTTTTTTGAAGGTGCTGCAAAAAAATACTGCTATGATTCACTACCCCACTAATTATTCCTGCATTCCCTTTATGTAAAAAACTCAACAAAATAAAATTAGTAGTTTTAATCTCACCATTTCTTTCCGGTATAGGATCTCCGTGTGGATCATGTGTAGGAAAACCTAAATATTTATCTAATTTATCCGTTAAATCAATCGATTGAATATGTTCCAGTTGTTCGGCCAAATCATGAACCTCATCCCAGTTAAAATTAAGTTTATTATACAGGAAAGTTTCCCATAAGCGATGTTTCCTCAAAGTAAAAACGGCAATCTTTTTCCCGGCTTCTGTAAGTTGAACTCCTTTGTATTTCTGATACTTTAGCAGTTTTTTATCAGATAACTTTTTAATCATATCAGTAACTGACGCAGCTTTTGTAGCCATTACACCCGCAATGGAATTGGTATTTATTGCTTCAGCTTTTAATTCCTGAAGTTTGTAAATAGCCTTAAGATAGTTTTCTTCTGTAAAGGAATACATAAGGCAAAGATATATTTTTTTTAGACTTGTCTAAAATTATTTTTTTGACAATAAAAAATAGCTTAATAAAGCAATTATTATGTAAGTTTGCCCATAATTATGATACAAAAATTTTTATCTTATCTACTATTTTGGAAAAAACCACCTGCTGACAGTCCGTCATCGTTTAGCCTAAAACTGATGCATGGAATTAACCGAATCAGTATTTATCTTTTTTTAATTGCCATAATTGTAATAGTCTATCGATTGGTACGTAGTTTGTAAATGAACCTGCATTAAACTTAAATAAACATGTTATTTTACATTATTATTCCTTTGTTGCTAAGCTTGTATGTAAGCTGGCGATTTAAATCAAAAGTTAAACAATATTCAGAAATCGGTTTGAGTAACCATTTAAGTGGTGCCGAAATTGCAGAAAAAATGCTTAGAGACCATGGCATTTTTGACGCGAAAGTAATATGTGCAGAAGGTCAATTAAGTGATCATTACAACCCTGAAACCAGAACGGTAAACCTTAGCCATGATGTATTTTTTGGCAAAAGTGTTTTTGCAGCTGCTGTTGCTGCTCATGAGTGTGGACATGCAGTTCAGCATGCAAAAGCATATGTTTGGTTAAACTTAAGATCAAGTGTTGTACCTGCGGTAAGTATTGCTTCACGTTATATGACGTGGGTAATTTTAGGTGGATTTTTATTACTAAATACTTTTCCTGCCTTATTGCTGGCAGGCATAATTTTGTTTGCCATTACTACCTTGTTTACAATCATAACACTTCCTGTAGAATTCGATGCAAGTAGCAGGGCTTTGGCATGGTTAGATAACAGTGGTATCATAAGAAAAGAAGAATATCCAATGACTAAAGATGCCTTGAAATGGGCTGCCAGTACTTATGTTGTGGCAGCAATTGCCTCTATAGCTTCCTTGTTATACTATATTCAGATTTATATGGGAAGAAGGAATTAATTTTCTTTGAAAAGGCTCCTGACGTAAGGATGTGCGCTTTTTATAAAATTCCCGAAAACAACATTCTATAAAGGATTTTAGGGCAGGAAAATAATTTTAAATTTATTATATGGCAGAAGTGGATCCGCTTTTTGGAGGTCTTGGTCCACGCAAATGAATGACTAAACCATTTAAAAAATTACGCAATATCTGATCTCCGCATACTTTATAATTGGGATGATCTTCATTGCGAAATAAGGCACTCAGCTCACTCACGGATATTTTAAAATCAACCAGTGCAAGAATTTTTACTATATCCTCATCTCTCAATTTAAGAGCTACGCGTAATTTTTTTAGTATATCGTTATTGCTCATATCAGGCAAATAATTAATTTTTCAAATTTACTTTATAAAACGATTCAAATAATAACATTTTCAAAAGTTGGTTTTTAACAGATTCTAATTCTACTTAATATACTCCATTCATATTTAGCGCTCTTTGATACTTGCGAGCATTTTGATTATGTTGTTCAAGCGTTTCTGCAAAGGAATGGTAACCACTGAAATCACCCCGGGCACAAAAATAAAAATATAGGTGGTGACTATAGTTTAACACCGCATCAATTGCCTGAATGGAAGGAGTACAAATGGGTCCGGGAGGTAAACCGGAATTTAGATAGGTATTATAGGGAGAAATAATTGAAGTATGAATATGTGTAACTCTTCTAATATTTCTATCATCCCACGCATAAATTACGGTTGGGTCAGCCTGCAAAGGAATACCTTTCCGCAGGCGATTGATATATACACCAGCTATCTCAGGCATTTCATCCCATTTATTACTTTCTTTCTCAACAATGGATGCAAGAATACTTATTTCAGAGGGTAACAGGTTTGCTTGCATCGCTTTTGTTAATCTATCGGCAGTCCAAAATTTCTGATATTCTTTGAACATCCTTTCCAAAACAGCAGTACCATTTGTATTCCAATAAAAATTGTAAGTATTTGGAATGAAAACACTGATAATCGTATTGGTATCAAAACCCATTTTTGCTAAAGTAACACTATCATCTAACAAGGCTAAAAGATTATTACTGTCGACCTCAAGCTGGGTCGAAAAAAACCGGCAAATGTCTCTTTTGCGTTCTGCATATTTAAAAACCACATCCATGGGTTCCTGTCTTCCCTTTAGCAACATTTTCAACAGATCCCAATTTGTCATACCAACTTTAACGGTATATTTACCCGGTATTAACTTTTCATCCAAATTCACCATTTTAGCCAATCTTCTGAATGAATTTTCATTAATAAGTATATAGCTTTTATGTATTTGGGATAAGAATTTTAGAAAATCTTTTTCAGAACTTATTGTAATATAAGATTTCCCATTTTGGTATTTTGTTGAAACATTAGGGCTAAAAACATCATCATAGATTTTATATGCTGATACCAATAATAATACACCAATAAGAATGGTAAATAATTTGAAATTACGCTTCGAATCCTGATATTGATTCCCCGGATTATGCTTCATAAAAAAGAGTTGTGTGACGAATTTCACCTTTAATTCGAAAAAACAAAAAAAACTTTATCATCATCTTAATCATCTCCCTTTATCAACTTTCAATTCTGCTATCAATTGACTGACCTTTTCATTATCGGGATCCAGAATTAAGATATGCTTCAAATCCCTAATAGCCATTTGTTTGTTGCCGGTGAGGTTATAAACACCTGCACGATTTAATAAGGCCTGGGCAAAATCCGGATTTAATTCCAAAGCCTTGTTATAACATTTGAGCGCTTTTTCTATTTTCTTAAGGTTCAGGAATGCAAATCCCAGATTCACCCAGGCAACTTCTTGTTTAGGTTGCTTTGTCAAATTCATTTCAAAAAGTTTTATGGCTTCCTCAAATTTTTGCTGTTCGATTAAAACTACCCCTGCCTTATTACAAAAATCCAGGTTATTGGGATCCAGTTTCATTGCTCTTCTATAAGCAGACTCAGCCTGTTTAAATTGTTGCTTATTTTGAAAGGCTTGTCCAATTCTGTAAAATAGCCAGGGATCTTTTTTCTCTTCCCAATCAAAATATTCAGAGATATGGATAATCTCATCAAAATCACTCTTCAAAAAGGCATAATGAATTTTAATCTCTGAACCCAAAACACCATGCAATAATAAATTTAAATAATAAAAGGATGAATCCAATGCGATGGGCTCTCCTTCAAATTTTTCAAAATAATTTAAATAAGCCTGTGCTTTACTTTCGTTATCCGTCAGTGATTTATTAACACAATATATGCCTTCAAATTTCCTGATTGAATCTATATTGCCTTTTGTTATTGGAATTTTTATTTTATGATCATGTACGGTCACATGCGGAATATCTACCGAACCACTTCGGGGCATATGACAGCTTACACAATTATTTCCTGCTGCCAATATTTTTGATTTGTCTTCTTTGCATGCATCCAAACCTGCATGACAATTGATACATGCATTATTGAATATTTGTGTACCCGTATGCTTCACCCCTATATGTGGGTTATGACAGGTAATACAGGTAAGGTTTAAGGTTTGAAAGGCTGATCCTTCCTTCTTTTCTGTATTTTTATTCGATTCAATAAAGCACTTACTTTGCTGAAGACGCTGGGCGTGCGATGCCATAATAAATTCATCATCAAATCCTTTGTATTTTGGCAAATAAACTTCGATAACATCACTCAGAATCATGCCGGGCTTAAAATCGTTGAAATGCTTACCCGGCTTCAAAATGGCGTTTCCCTGCAGGTGACATCTCTGACATAAATCAATCTGTCTCTGCCAGGATAATTTGCGTGGATTTACAATGGTACGATCAATCTGGATAGCTGTATCTATACGATGTCCGGCAAGCATTTCTTTTACATGTAACTCACCCGGTCCATGACATCTTTCACAATCAATTCCCTGTGGAACATTTATAAATTTATTATCAGAACCTTTCGATAACGTTGGCATGGCATTATGACAACTCATGCATTCAAAACCAATAGCTCTTGAAAACCGTACATTTCTACCCTTTTCAAAGCCGGGCGGAAGATCCCATTGATGTTGTTGTGTGTACCAGGTTAATGGCAACTGATAAATATATCCGTTTATGCTTGTAAAATGCGAATTGGTATGTTGTCCGGATCCAATTATGTAATCAACACGTTCGATCCGTTTATAAAGGGTATCCTTGCCCTGTAACCGGAACTCCATCATGTACATTGAATCATGGTCCCAAAAAGGATAATAATAGAAATTTAAACTGGCATCATAAACAGGTTTTTGAGCGTAGAATTTGGCGGCAGATTTTTGCCTTGAAGCCGCTTCAAACGAGCGTCCCATACCGGTTTGAATAAAAGCATTATAAATAGCAGTATGGCAGGCACGACATTGTTCTTTTCCAACATATTTTACCGAATCATTGTGATTCAGGTAAGTATTTTCACTTCCTTTATTAAGTGAGTCATTACAACCAACCGTAAATAAATAAATGGCAAAGAATACACAAGTTAAAGATGACCTGACCTGGATCAAAAACATAAAATTCCGTGGTATGATACTGTCCATTTGCCGGGAATGAATCTTAATGGATTCAAGCATTGCAGGGATTAGTCAATTTCAGATTGCCATGCCATCATCCCACCAATAAGATTTCTAACATGGGTGAAGCCTTCTCCGATCATATACATTTTTGCGTTATTGCTTCTCATACCGCTTCGGCAGTGTACAATAATCTCATCATTTTTATATTTCTCAAATTCGGCCAATTTATCCGGCAATTCAGATAAGGGAATCAGTTGTGCACCAATATTAAACTCTTCAAATTCATGAGATTCACGCACATCAATGATAAATAGCTTTTCGCCGGCATCCATTCTTTTTTTTAACTCAGTTACGGAAATATCCTGCATGGTATGGGTTGATAGATTATAGTTTGTAATGTAATTAATCGTTTTGGTTAATCAATAATTTTTTTGCGATTTTTAGCTGTGTCAGTTTATGCTGAAATACCAATATATAAAAACCATCCGGCAAATTCGGCAATTTGGTTTCACCCTTATGGAAATCCAGGTCAATTATTTTCCTTCCGGTTAAATCATATAAAGCCGACTCATACTGCTCAGCCTGATCCAGATCAATATTTATTTCATGTTTGGCAGGATTTGGATATACCGTTATTAATGGTTTATTGAATTGCCCGGTTTGCTCGATAGATGCAGGCAGGTTAAAGAACTTACCAACGATAGGACGCATCATTAGGGCACCCGGTATCTCAGAAGCATACCAGCGACCATCAGTTTTGTAAGCCATATTTGGATTAACCCCAATAGGATAGTTATTGTCTAAGCCCACATTCAATAAATAGGCAGCAGTTTGTTCCCAGCCAATATAAAAACTATCTTTAACAGCAATTGGCTGTGTAAATTTAAAAGCAGCAAATCCATTAATGGCATTCGTGTAGACGGGTTTACTAACCTCTTGACTGTATATTACTTTATCTGAATTTGCCGGTAATGAAAGGGGTGAAATCTGCGACCATACCTTTAAATAAAATCTTTGTGTACTTACATTGTATTCAGATTGGTTAAAAAATACATAAACCCCATAAAGCGAATCAGGAACTTCAAGGAAATACTTCAAAGAAACACCCACATTTGTTTTTAGTCTGACACCATAGCCACCTTCTGCAGTTCCATCATCATATGCAAAGTAATTACTGAAAATGGTTGGAACACGGAACGAATCATTTTGGGGTATATTATCATTTTGACCTCCACTGATTTTCAGACGATACTGAGTGTGAAATAGGAGGCTATCACCAGTTAGACCTGAATCAAAAACAAAAGATTTATTATAAAAAACAGTTGAATCGTTCCTATTGTATAAAGTGGGTAAAATATTATTGAATTTATCGAGTGTATCCCCTTCCGGTTTAAATACATTTCTGAAATAATCTACGGCATAATTCTGTGCATCATGGTTAACAAACCTTAAAGAATCCTGACCACTGGAATAAGCCGCTTTATTTGCTTTAAACTGATTCCAGGGCATGCTGTTATATTTTCCCAAACGGATGGCAGGAGTGTTTGTTAATGCAATGTCTTTTATCACATCATCAATTTTGCGACCCTCGCCAAAGCGCACATAATCAAGGTGCCACTGACTAATATTACCGGTTAGACTTCCATGATTTTTGAAACGAAACTGGAAATCATCATGAAAATATTTTGGGTTCACTAATACATACGTGTATTTTCTGAAAATGTTAAATAAAGAATCATTACCGCCAATCATCCATACAACATCAAAAGAGTCTTTAGCAAAACGTGAACTTCTCAATTCCAATATCAAAGAGTCATCAGGAAAAGATTGCATCACAATATCCCCCTGGGGTTGATACTGATAATAAAAGCTAAGCATAATAGAATCTTTTTTAGCATATTTCTGAAGATTAAAAGGTTGTGAAGTTAACTTATCACTGGTGCCTTTCAACGGAAATTGCGAATAGGCGTTTCCATACTGATCCAACCCATCAAAGGTAGCAACATTGAGGCTTGGCTGATTTACCGGAAAATCATTATTAACAAATACATATGAATCAGCCCACTTTAAGGGATTAACCCGTATCCTTGAACCTGAAAAATCGTCAATTAACGGCATTTCAATTTTACGGGTATACCTAAAACTGCTCAAAAGCCAGGTAGCGTTATTTGAAATTATATAGCTGGTTTTATTGATGAAGCGAACCTGAAAAAAAGAATGACGGTTCCTCCCCTTGTTTACATTAAAGGTATAAGGTGTAAAAAAGGTACCTGAACTTCCGGGAATTGCAAAGGAACGAACCCAATTACCCAGGTTATTTTTAAATTCTACAATTAAGGAATCGCCGGCGAGTAGATTGTTAATACCCTTGCAGGCAAAAGAAAAGAATATGGAATCATTTAAATCAAACTGAAAGACATCAAATGGATTTAAATACAAGGTATCTGCTCCGCCATATAGACCATTAGCATTCTGATAAACCTGTTTTTTACTATCAAAAACATCTAATTTTAAGCAATTTCCCCAGGGATATCCTACGCTTGATCCCAACGCAATATGAATGTCCGGCGAATTAAAAAATAACATTTGTCCAATAGAATCTGTTGAAGAGAATAACTTTATATCTTCATAAAACGGAAATGGGAGTTGTTGGCTCAAAACAACCTTACTTAATAAAAATGTATGGGTATTGCTGAGATTCAAATTGGAAGAATATGCCTTCCAGCGCATTTCAAAATCGCCGGAAACGAACATACTCTTGTTCAGTAAGACAAGTACTTCCTGATTAGACAGGGCTAAACCATAATTTCTCCACAAAGGTTGCCAGGTTCCGTAAATATCCTTTCCTTCAAAAACCAACGAATCGCCACCCATGAATGTGTTTCCACTGCTAATGGTAAATGTAATAAATACGGGTAGAACCACAGAACTCAGATCAAACTGTCTGGAGCTAAGCATATCAATAGGTTGCAGGGTATCGGTATAGACATTTCCCAGAATATTGACGGCATTAAAAACAACTTTTCTCCCGGAAATATCCACTCCACCATCTTCCCAAAGGTTTAGATCGGGTTTACCATTGTTTAAAAAATAATCTACATAAGGGAAATTAACTCCTGCTTTTTTTGCTGCATTAATAACTCCTTCCTTTAATCCTTCATTTTTTAGTTGTATGTTTCTAAGTAAAGGAGTCTTTACTTCCTGAGCCAACAAAGTCTGGTACCCAAGAATGCTTAGGAGAGATATTATGAATACTCGTATTTTTTTACTCATTAGGGTGCCGAAAGTGTTACGTCAATATACTCCCCACCATGCAGGGTTTGACCTGCAACATAGGGAGGATTCTGTCTTCTGATAATAGCGCGAGCACTGTCTTTAACCGAACCTTCATAAATTACAGAGCCTAACTGCAGTAACGATGATTGTAAAACATTTGTTGCATCCAGCAAATTTAAGCCGGTTAGATTGGGCATGGGAACCAAAGAACCCCCGCTTCCATCGCCCACTATTAAATCGATGACAGCCCCCTTTGGTATTCTTGTATTAGGCTGAATACTTTGTCCACGCCATAGTTGATCAAGGACATTATTTTGAGCAATATCCGGTTTAAACGAAATATTACCAATCTTCAGTCCGATACCCATTAATACGGTTTCAGCATAACGAGCTGAACTGCTTATCAGATTAGGCATCAAAACGGAGGCAGTTGCGTCTGAATTGAGTGTAACATAAACGATTCTACCTTCCTTAACTTTTGAATTTGGAGCCGGATTTTGGTCAACCAAAGCTGATTTAGGTATATTCTCCATAAAAACCGTATCGGTTATAACCATTCTTAATTTCCTCTGACGCAAAACCGATTCGGCATCCTCAACCTTTAATCCTTTTAAATTGGGAAGGGTAAGGGATTGTCCATGCCGGGTATAGCCACTCAACAAAAAGGCTGCAACCCAAACCAACAGGTAGAGTACGATCCCAAAAACAACAAAATTCACCAAAATTGTTATAAAAAATCTCACGGTCGCAAATTATTGATATTTTAATTAAGAGGCAATATATCTTAAACAATTGGAAAGATAGTGAAATAAAAGTAACCCGAATACAAAATCAGAAGCTAAGAAAGCGGCAAATATGTTGCTCAAGAATAATATGGTAATGCCGGGTTAAGCCTGACCGGTTTGACCGCCAAAATTCATTGGAAATGGTGGCATTTGCTCGTTGATGATTATGTCTCCATTCTGTTCTTCAAATTTATTTACATTATCGCCTAATGCCATCAACAGTCTTTTTGCATGATCGGGAGTTAATACAATACGTGATTTAACCTTTGCCTTTGGAACACCAGGCATTACTCTTACAAAATCTATCACAAACTCGCTGGTTGAATGGGTGATAATAGCTAAGTTAGAATAGATACCTTCAGCCATTTCTTCACTTAATTCTATTTGCAATTGATTTTGATTTTCGGGATTTTCCATAATTTAATATTTTGCACGAAAATAGCATTTATTTATAATTATTATAAGAAGTTAGGCGGCTTTTCTTCCATGTTTGACGAAACCAAACTATTATTGCAGAATATTCAGTTAAAAAATCTCAATCCTGATATAAATCAAATTTTTACGCCAAACAGAAATATATATTCGAAAAATTCAATATAACTAATGAAAAACCGCATAGCCCAGTCATTAAAAAGTCTTATAGGGAATACTCCTCTTCTTGAAATCCGTTTTCGATATAAGGATGAAGAAAGAAGAATTTTTACCAAAGCAGAGAGCCTTAATATGACCGGTAGTATTAAAGACCGCATGGCTTTTCATATTTTAAGCAATGCAATTGAAACAGGGAAATTGCAGCCAAATATGCAAATATATGAAGCTACAAGTGGCAATACAGGCATTTCGGTTGCAGCTATCGGAAGAGCACTTGGCCATCAGGTCAATATTTTCATGCCCGATTGGATGAGTATGGAAAGAAAAAATCTGATTAAGAGTCTGGGTGCAAAAATCACTATGGTTAGTAAAGAGGAAGGTGGTTTTTTAGGTAGTATTGAATTAGCCAAAGCTGCCGCTGCCAAAACAAATGGCTTTCTTTCCAGTCAATTTTCAAATGAAGATAATACACAAGCGCATTATTTAACAACAGGTCCAGAAATATGGTTTCAATTAAATTCCATTGAACTTAAACCTGATGCTTTTGTAGCCGGTGTGGGTTCAGGTGGTACCATAATGGGCGTTGAGAAATATTTGAAAGAAAAAGATCCCAATATAATAACCTGCCCTATTGAACCCTCAAACTCTCCTACCCTTTCAACAGGATATAAAGTTGGTAAACATCGTATTCAGGGCATATCAGATGAATTTATCCCTTCTATCGTAAATTTAATTGAACTGGATGAGATTGTTTCAGTTGATGATGGCGACTCTATTATCATGGCCCAAAAACTATCAGCCGAATTAGGACTGGGTGTAGGCATATCTTCCGGTGCAAATTTTTTAGGCGCATTAATAACTCAAAATAAATATGGTAAAGACAAGATAGTTGTTACCGTTTTTGCCGATAGTAACAAGAAATATTTAAGTACTGATTTACTTAAAGAAGAACCCGTAAAAGAAGGCTTTTATTCGAGCGATATTAAATTACTGAGCGTATATGCCCACAAGAGAAGTTGCCAGATTTGCGAATTGCAATGAAAGTGATGGAGTTAACTTATTGTTTATTGATTTTTTACGAAAATTATCTTTGAATTCAAACAGGTCAAAATAACTAATAAATCCCAGCTATTCGCTCAAGGGTATGCGTGTTTTATCATTGGCACTTGTAAATAACCCTTATTGAATAAATAACTTAAAACAACTTTTTCTCCCTCTGTATTCAACCAAAACAAAATACATCCCTTTAAGTAAATGGGAAACCGATACCGTTTGGGTATTAGAAAAAGTGTCACAAAGTTTCCCCTGTAAATCAAAGATGGCACCCGAAATCACTTCGTTCTCAGATAATCCGTAAAATGAAAAACGAGTATGAACAGGATTGGGATACAAATAAATTTTCGGTTCAGGCGAAACAACTTCATTTTCTCCAGTTGTTTTGCAAATGATCGTATTTAAATAAGCCCAGATTTCATTATTAAAAGTAATGGGTACAGCTCCCAAATCAGAAGGTGAGTCTCCCATTCTAACCATCACCAGATTTAAACTTGGAACAACATTTATTATTTGCCCATATTTCCCCTCTGCGGCAAACATATCAGCAGGCGCATTAGGGCACAAACTGCCCGGAAAAACAAGTTGACTTCCAGGAGCCATAAAACTATTTTTACCATTCAACCAAGTCAGATATCCATAAGATAAATTAATATTTTGTGAAGTATTGGTCATTTGTTTAAAATAATTGCTGTCATCAAGAATGGGAGTTCCATTCCATAATCCTTTGTTTAGCAATAACAAACCAAAACGAGCCATGCTTCTGGGGTTACTATAGTATACATTGTTAAAATCAGGTTTATACCAAAATCCATTCATCCCAATTTTGTTACGTATACTGGCATTAAAATATTGAGTAAATGTTTGACCCGTAGCTGATGCAATTACCTGATCCAAAATGGTATAAGGTGCATTGTGATACGCCCAGCGCGTTCCGGCATCTGCTTTATAGCGGAGGCAACTATCGGCAGTACAATCATTATTAGGAACCCCGTCATCCAAACCCGTTGACATGGTAAGCTGGTGCCTGATGGTAATGAGTTGTTCTTTGGCAAGCGGTTCATTGGTCCAGCCTGAGCCCAAATATTTTGAGCTTGTATCTGTTATCTTCAGCAAATTCGAATTTTGTGCAATACCCACCAGCATACCCGTTAATGTTTTACCGGCAGAAGCCCAATACCAAAAACTATCCTGGGTAAAGGTTCCATAATATTTTTCCAAAACTATTTTGCCATCTTTTAAAAGCAAAAAAGCACGGGTATTTTTCTGACCCAAAAAATTATAAAAGGAATCTACTTTATCGGCACACCAGCCGAGTTGCTGTACAGAAACCGTATCCCATGTTTTGCCAGTTAATGGAGGGAAATAGAGAGATTGAGAGAAGCTCGAAAACACACTTAAGTAAAAGAAAAGCAGAATAACAGCTTTTTTCATGCGTACAATTATTTTAAAATCAATTTACCAAAATACTGATTTTTACAAAGAAATCCAAATTTTTCGGTTCCGGGATTGACATTCCCAAAATTTTTCCCTTCTATTTTCAAAGAGTTACAGACTTGTTTTCAACATCCTGTTTTAATCAGCTTGCTTCTCTTAAATTCGCCATTAAAGTCCGAAGGGTTCGAATTAATGAAATTCTCACATTTACACGTCCATACACAATTCTCATTGTTAGATGGAGCCGCTGATATTAAAAAGTTGTACAAAAAAGCCGTTCAGGATAATATGCCGGCTCTTGCAATAACCGACCATGGAAATATGTTTGGAGCCTTTGAATTTGTTGCTGAAGCCTATAAGCATAAAAACGAAGATGGTTCACTAAAAGTTAAACCCATTGTAGGTTGTGAATTTTATGTAGTATCCGATCATACCAAGAAAAATTTTACCAAAGAAGATAAAGATAGCCGCCGCCACCAGTTACTTTTAGCCAAAAATGCCGAGGGATATAAAAACATCATTAAACTTTGTTCACTCGGTTATACGGATGGAATGTATGGGAAATATCCCCGGATTGACAAAGAACAAATTTTAAAATATCATACCGGGTTAATCGCTACAACCTGTTGTATAGGTGCCTCGGTACCCTACGTGATTCTAAAAAAAGGAGAAGAAGAAGGTGAAAAAGAATTTAAATGGTGGCTCGATATCTTTGGCGAAGATTATTATATCGAACTCCAACGCCATGACATTCCGGAACAAAATAAGGTAAATGAGGTTTTGTTACGTTTTGCCGAAAAACATAAGGTTCCGGTAATTGCTTCAAACGATTCACATTATGTAGATCAACAAGATTTCAATGCCCACGATATTCTTCTGTGTATCAATACCGGCGAAAAGCAGAGCACGCCAACTGTAAAAGAATTTGATGATGAGGTAAGTATAAAGGGCAAACGCTTCGCTTTTTATAACGACCAGTTCTATTTCAAAACAACTGAGGAAATGTCGAAACTTTTCAGTGATATTCCTCAGGCAATCGACAATACAAATGCAATAGTTGATAAAGTTGAAACCCTCAATCTCAAAAGAGATGTTGCACTTCCCAACTTTGTAATACCTCCTGAATTTTTAACCCAGGACGATTATTTACAACACTTAACCTATTCCGGTGCAAAGGAGCGCTATCGGGAACTCACTCCTGAAGTGGAAGAAAGGTTGAATTATGAATTACATACCATTAGAACAATGGGATTTGCCGGTTACTTTTTAATTGTGGCCGACTTCATTAAAGAAGGTCGTAATATGGGTGTTTTTGTCGGTCCCGGACGTGGATCGGCAGCCGGTTCAGCCGTTGCTTTTTGTATAGGCATTACTAATATTGATCCGATAAAATATGAATTACTTTTCGAGAGGTTCCTGAATACTGACCGTAAATCAATGCCTGATATAGATACTGATTTTGACGATGAAGGTCGACAAAAGGTAATTGATTACGTAGTTCAGAAATATGGAAGAAACAGGGTTGCCCAGATTGTGACCTATGGTACCATGGCAGCAAAAATGAGCATCAAAGACGTTTCACGTGTTTTGGATTTACCCCTTCCGGATGCCAATGCCCTCGTAAAATTAGTTCCTGATAAGCCGGGAATATATTTGGGCCGCTTGTTGAATGCCCCCCTGGAGGGAGATAACAGTTTAAAAGAAAGAGAAGCCCTTCAGCCTGAAGATATTGACAATGTTAAAAAACTAAGAGATATTTACAAGGGAAATGACATTCAATCAAGGGTATTAAAAGAAGCTGAGATATTAGAGGGCTCCGTAAGAGGAACAGGTGTTCATGCCGCAGGCATTATTATTGCACCCTGCGATCTAACGGATTTAATTCCTGTGGCAGTTGCTAAAGATTCTGATCTGCTGATCACACAATATCAGGGAAAAGTGATTGAAGATGCAGGTGTAATTAAAATGGACTTTTTAGGCTTACGTAACCTGACCATCATACGTGACGCTTTAATTCTAATAAAACAAAATTATGATATCGATATTGTTCTGGAGGACATTCCTTTAGATGATATCAAAACATTTGAATTATATCAAAGAGCAGAAACCAATGGCACATTTCAGTTTGAAAGTGCCGGAATGCAAAAATATTTGAAGGATTTGAAACCTGATAAATTTGATGACCTTATTGCGATGAATGCTCTTTATCGCCCGGGACCCATTAAATACATTCCTAATTTCATAAATCGTAAACACGGCCATGAAGCCATAGCCTACGATTTGGAGGAAATGAAAGAATACCTTGAACCCACCTATGGTATTACCGTTTATCAGGAACAGGTGATGTTGCTTTCACAGAAAATTGCTGGCTTTTCAAAAGGGGATGCTGATATCCTGAGAAAAGTAATGGGGAAAAAAGATAAAAATTCGCTCGACAAAATGAAGAGTAATTTTATTGAAGGAGCGACTAATAACGGACATAAAAAAGAAATAATAGATAAAATATGGACTGACTGGGAATCCTTTGCGCAATATGCTTTCAACAAATCTCATTCAACCTGTTATGCCTATGTTGCGTTTCATACTGCTTATTTAAAAGCCCATTATCCGGCAGAGTACATGTCGGCAGTTCTGACTAATAACCTTGGAAATATTGACAAAGTTTCCTTCTTTATGGAAGAATGCAAACGAATGGGTTTGCCGGTATTAGGTCCTGATATCAATGAGTCCTTTGCAAATTTTTCTGTAAATAAATCTGGTCAGATCCGGTTTGGTTTGAATGCGATTAAAGGAGTAGGAGAAGCAGCGGTTGAAGCTATAATCATGGAACGGGCAAGTGGCGGTATCTTTAAAAGTATTTTTGATTTAACAAAACGGGTAAATCTTCGTGCTGTTAATAAAAAAACATTAGAAGCACTTGCATATGGCGGAGGCTTTGATTGTTTTAAGAACACCCATCGTGCTCAGTATTTTGCGAATGGATCAGATGAAATAAATATGATTGAAAAATCCATCAGGTTTGGGGGATCCGTTCAGGCAAATGCTGCCAGTAATGTCATGAGTTTATTTGGTGCTGTATCGGGTGTTATTTTACCTGAGCCTCCTTTACCGGAAGCTGAAAAATGGAATTTGATGTATCAGTTGAAAGCTGAAAAAGATGTGATAGGCATGTATTTGTCAGGCCATCCGCTCGATCCTTACCAGATTGAAATTGAAAAATTAACCTCACATCAATTAAGTAATTTATCCGATCTGGCTATTCTTAAAACAAAAGAGATAAAAGTTGCCGGAATCGTTATCCTGGCAGAACATAAAGTTTCCAAGCTGGGTAAAAATTATGGAAATATGGTACTGGAAGATTTCAGTGGTACCTATACGCTAACTTTATTTAATGATGATTACATCAATAACCGGAAATATATGGAAACGGGCTATTTTCTATTTATAAAAGGCAGGGTTCAAAACAGATGGAACAAAGAGAACGAATATGAATTCAAGGTTTCAGGAATTGATATGCTAACCGATGTCAGGGATAAATATTTTAATAAAATAACAATTAGCATTGAAGTACAAAAACTAAATAAAGAATTAATTTCCTACTTTCAACTGCTTCAAAAATCAACTCCGGGCAATTGCGTATTAAACATAGATTTGGTTGATTCGGAGGAAAGTTGCTCTTTAAAATTGATTTCCACAAAGATAAAATTCAGCCCACAAAATGATATTCTAAAGTCATTTGATGAATTAGGATTAACTTATCGCCTGAATTAAATGTGACAAAATGTTGTATTTTGTTCATTGGCATTTATATTGCGATTGAAAAGAACTTATAAATAATATATATGACCCTAGAAATAACAGACAGCAACTTCGAGGAAGTAGTGCTGAAATCAAAAAATCCGGTATTGGTAGATTTTTGGGCTGAATGGTGTGGCCCTTGTAGAATGGTAGGCCCGGTTGTGGAAGAATTGTCAAAAGAGTACGAAGGAAAAGCAACTATAGGAAAATGCAATGTTGATTTTAATCCTAAAATTGCGAATGAATTTGGCATTATGAGCATTCCTGCTTTATTATTTTTTAAAGACGGGAAATTAGTGGATAAGCAAGTTGGGTCTGTTCCAAAACATGTTCTTGCTAATAAATTGAATGCCCAAATGGCATAAATTTTCAATTAATTAATATATTTTGCAACAGTCAGTCAGATTTTTGACTGACTGTTTTTGTGTATGGCCAATTATAAAATTAAAGAAAGTGATTTATTAAGAATAAATAACCTTGAACTATTAGCGAAACAAGTAGTTGAAGGTTTTTTAACCGGTTTGCATAAAAGTCCATATCATGGTTTTTCTGTTGAATTTGCTGAGCACCGGCTTTATAATAACGGGGAAAGCACCCGCCTGATGGACTGGAAGTTATATGCCCGAACCGATAAATTATTCGTAAAACGTTATGAGGAAGAGACCAATTTACGTTGTCAAATCGTGATTGACACCTCTAGCTCCATGTATTTCCCACCGGAAGGATTAAATAAAATCAGATTTAGCGTTGTTGCCGCCGCTTCGTTAATACAAATGATGCGTAAACAAAGAGACGCTTCCGGAATTACTCTGTTTGATGATAAAATCTGGTTTAACTCTCCCGCCCGTTTAACCATTGTTCACCAACGTTTATTATTCTCAAAACTTCAGGAGTGTTTGGATCAGAACATTGCGAAAAAAGGGAGTCAGATTAGTGAAAGCCTTCATCTCCTGGCGGAAACATTGCATAAAAGATCTTTGGTTATTATTTTCAGCGACCTATTGCAAACAGGCAACGACAGCTTGTTTGATGCCATGCAACATTTAAGATACAATAACCATGAGGTAATAGTATTTGATGTAAGCGATAAAAAAATGGAAGCTGAGTTTGAATTTCAAAACAGACCGTACTTATTTCGGGACAGCGAGTCTGGCGAAGAGTTGAAATTGCATCCAAATGCGGTAAAAGAGCAATATATGAAGGCCTTAGGTGAATTTAAAAACAAGATTAAATTAAAGTGTATGCAATATAAGATTGATTACAATGAATCATTAGTTGAAAATGATTTCAGTCAGATATTACTTCCATTTTTAATCAAACGTAATAAAATTAAATAACACCTATCCCATTTGTTCTTCTTCGTTTCTTTGTTTGTAGCCTAATACATTTCAATAGCTACAAAGATTCTGTGTAAATATTCAAATTTATTTTTTTTCTTGCCACTAAGGCGGGAAGGCTCCAAGAATTTTATTAGGCTTCTTTGCGTCTTGGCGTCTTTGTGGCCATATCTATTAAGGCTACAAGGAAACAAAGAAACGAAGTTAAAAATTTCTTCATTTGTTTTTGCAAGAAATTACTACCTTGGTTTCATGTTAAGCAAAAGACAATTTCTAAAATCAATCTTACTTTCAGCAGCTTTACCTTTTAATTTAAGGAGTGAAGCCTTATTAAAAGAACTACCGCCTTCATGGACAGCAGAAGCTTTTGATGACTACTGGTTAAAAATCAGAAAAGATTATAAGTTGAAGCCCGATTATATCAACCTTGAAAATGGGTACTTCAGCATGATGTCTCAGCCTGTTTTGGAGAAATATCTGAATGAAATCCGCAAAGTGAACCAGGAAGCTTCTTATTATATGCGAACCGTTCAGCATGAGAACAAACAAAAAACAAAAGTTCGTTTGGCAGAATGGGTTGGATGTTCGCCCGAAGAATTAATTATTACCAGAAATACTACCGAATCATTGGATACTATTATTTCCGGATTTGACTGGAAGGCCGGAGACGAAGCGGTTATGGCCGAACAGGATTATGGCAGTATGCTGGATATGTTTAAACAACAGGCGAAACGTTATGGTATAGTAAATAAAATTGTTTCCATTCCTCTGAACCCAAAGTCGGATGATGAAATTGTTGATTTATATGCGAGTGCCATCACGCCTAAAACCAGACTCCTGATGGTTTGCCACATGATTAACATCAGCGGGCAGATTTTGCCGGTAAAAAAGATCTGTGAAATGGCGCATGCCAGGGGAGTTGAAGTTATGGTTGATGGTGCACATGCCATAGCACATTTCGATTTTAAGATCAGTGAGCTGGGTTGCGATTATTATGGAAGCAGTTTACACAAATGGCTGGGAGCTCCGTTAGGTGCAGGAATACTTTATGTACAAAAAGATAAAATTATAAAGCTATGGCCAATTTACGGTGACTTTTCGGTGGGAGACGACAATATCAAAAAGCTGAACCATACGGGTACCCACCCTGTTTCAACCGATTTAGCGATAAACCATGCCATTGATTATCATCATTTCATTGGCATAAAACGCAAGGAAGAGCGATTACGGTTTCTTCAAAACTATTGGACATCAAAAGTGAGAGGTATCAAAAATATTTATTTGAACACACCGGAGGATCAACATCGTTGTTGCGGAATAGCCAATGTTGGTATTACAGGAATTAAGCCAACAGATTTAGCAAAAACCTTATTGGATAAATATAAAATCTGGACGGTAGCTATTGATAATACCAATGTGCATGGAGTGAGAATTACGCCGCATTTATATACAACCACTCAGGAATTGGATCAATTAGTAGAAGCGCTAAATCAATTGTCTTCCTGAACCAAATAATTTTTGGAGCCAGTAAAGAATATTGTATTCATTCTTGATCCTATTTCGGGACGCAATTTGCATAAAAAAAAGCCCTCACTTTCGTGAAGGCTTTTT
>CAYHCF010000020.1:0-61225 GCA_964355075.1 uncultured Chitinophaga sp. | reverse complement strand
AGGTTTCGACTCCGCTCAACCCGACAGGTGTCCCCATTCGTACATTCGTATAATTCGTATTTCGTAAAGTCAAGTGTAACAAATGATTGGGTTTTCACATAAAATAGGTTTCGACTCCGCTCAACCCGACAGGTGTCCCCATTCGTACATTCGTATAATTCGTATTTCGTAAAGTCAAGTGTAACAAATGATTGGGTTTTCACATAAAATAGGTTTCGACTCCGCTCAACCAGACAGGTGTCCCCATTCGTACATTCGTATGATTCGTATTTCGTAAAGTCGAGCGTAACAAATGATTTTTGTTTTCACATAAAATAGGTTTCGACTCCGCTCAACCAGACAGGTGTCCCCATTCGTACATTCGTACATTCGTATAATTCGTATTTCGTAAAGTCAAGCGTAACAAATGATTTAGGGTTTCACATAAAACAGGTTTCGACTCCGCTCAACCCGACAGGTGTCCCCATTCGTACATTCGTATAATTCGTATTTCGTAAAGTCCATTCGTACAATTTGCGGTCCGTTCATGGTGCCTGCAAACAGGAGAAATTTGCATTATTATCAGACAATTTCTTTATATTTGAACTACAAATTGAATCCCATGTTAATCGAGAGAACAAACAGCGAAGTTATAATTCGGCTTTCATCCAGTGTGGACACTGAAGGACTGCAACGGCTTGTGGACTTTTTAAGTTACAAGGAAGCAACTTCCAAATCCAAGGCTAAACAATCTGATGTTGACAAACTTTCCAAGCAAGTTAAGAAGGATTGGTGGAACAAAAACCGCAGTCGCCTTATCAAGTGAAAATAATCGCAGACACTAATATTATTTTTAGCTGCCTACTCAATACAAACGGGAAAATAGGTGATTTGCTCTTCAACTCCGACGGCATATTTGAATTTTATAGCTGCGATTATATGCGGTACGAAATTGAAAAACATTGGGACAAGCTCAAACGAATTTCTAATCTTTCAGAAGAGAAACTTAAAGAATCCAGATTTAAGCTATTTACAAAAATAAACTTCATTAACGAGGAACTAATTCCGGCCAAAACCTGGCTTGTCGCGGAGCAAATTGTTAATGACATCGATGTAGATGATTCGGATTTTGTTGCTTTAACAAAGCATCTAAAAGGGGGCTTGTGGACTGGCGACAAAGAACTTTATATTGGCCTAAAATCAAAAAACTTTAAACGGGTTTACTACACCTCAGAGCTAATTGTTTTGCGGGACAAGAAAAGTAAATCTTAACCTAAATATTGGGCCAAATATCACTTTCCAGGTCACTTTAGTACGGCTAGTGGATTTGCCAACAACCATGCTATTACAGGTTGCAATTGCAATAAACAAAAAATCGTAGCAGGATATGCTTTCACCGCTATCCTTCCCATCGACAAGCTCAGGGCAGGCTAAGCTACCAATGACATCTCGTAATTCATGTAAAGTGGTAATTTGGGTTTTCACATCAAATAGGTTTCGACTCCGCTCAACCCGACAGGTGTCCCCATTCGTACATTCGTCCCGATAGCTATCGGGATTCGTATTTCGTAAAGCCAATAATACTAAAACTTGTTCTTCCACATCATGCTCTCCACCGGCTTTACCGAGCGCTTGCTGTATTTTGCGTTTTTCTTGGTGTTGTACAAGGTCTCTATTTCTCCATCCACAACCAAATAAATGAGTTGGCCAATCGGCATGCCTGCATATATTCTTACGGGCTGAATACAGGAAATCTCCATTGTCCAGGTATTGCAATACCCCACATCGCCTTTTCCGGCCGTAGCATGAATATCAATCCCAAGGCGACCGGTACTGCTCTTACCCTCTAAAAAAGGAACATGCTTGTGCGTTTCGGTATATTCGGCAGTAACACCCAGGTATAAAGTGCCCGGTTGCAAAACAAAACCCTCTTGTGGTATTTCGAAAGTATCCACTTTATTGTGTTCGCGGCTATCCAATACCCTGTCCTTATACGTTGCCAGGTGCCTGCCCAAATGAACGTCGTAACTATTTGTACCTAAGCAATCTTTGCGAAAAGGCTCAATTAAAATATGGCCTGCTTCTATGGCTTCTAATATTCTTTTGTCTGAGAGAATCATTTTATTATATAATTTGAGCAAATTAAACCCTTCGGAATCCAATTTTTTAAAATATTTTTGTTTCGCTTTAATTATCAATCAAATATTATGGTACAAACAGACAACCTGGGCATTGGTAGCCGCGTAAAACATCCAACCTACGGCGATGGGGTCATTGTGAATGTAAAAACATCGCATTACCAGATTACATTTATCCATGAGGGTAAAAAAGATATCCCCCGTTTCGATCATACCATGGAAATTGTGGAAGGCATTGAACCCCCTGAGGATTTGATCAGCAGCCTGGAAATGGAAAAAACCCTGATGGGCATCTTACGCAGGTGGACCGAAATGCCCGAGCATGTGAGTTTGGGAAGCAAATGGACCAATGGCAAAATGATTCTGCAACCGGGCGATCACGATATGAGCAGTAAGGAAATTCCAATTGATACTTTCTTTCACAAAATTGTGATGCTGCGCGACCGGATTCGGGTATTGGAACAACGGATCAATGCGCACGAAAAACTTACAGATGAAGACAAGATAAACATGCAGCAATACATTACCCGGATTTACGGTTCATTAACTACCTTCAATGTATTGTTTAAATACCCGCATGATCATTTTACCGGAGAAAAAGGAGCGAAAGATTAATGTTTATTTTGGGCCGATAATAACCTTACGTGTTGCAGTAAAGCTATCACCAGCAACCTTACAAAGATAAATTCCGCATTTCAGCTCCCTGATATCCATCAGGCATTCTCCTTTGTGTGCAATTGCTGTTCTAAGCCATTTACCTGTCTGATCAAAAAGTTGAATGGTGGCATCGGAGCTTAGATTTGAAACAAATACATGGAGCACCTCGTTTGCAGGATTTGGATATACATTGAATACTACTTCATTTCCTGGAATACTCAATATACCGGTTGGTACCGTTACACGCAATGCCTCGATCAGATTCAGGGTACCATCTACAAAATCACTAACTACTAAAGTGTATAAACCCAAAATGGCAGCAGTATCAATGGAAATGGAACAGGAAAGAGTGGAGTCGTCAATGATATTGGTTGAATTCACCTTGATATTGTCCGATATGATTCCCGAATAATAAAAACTTACCCGGGTATAATTTGAATTCTGTTTAAAATGGGTTTCCGAACCTGAAATCGTAAGGGTTAGGGTTTTTCCTTTACCTGCTGTTACAGGGCTGAGCGAAATTAACTGCGGTAATGAAAACGAAGGATTAACCTGAAAGGCGGCAGCAAGCGTTACCATTCCGCTGATTGGATCATTGATAACAAGGTCGTACAAACCTGTTGCATTTAGCTGCGTGATGGTGATATTAACCAACATGGTGGTATCGCTGCTGGCATTTACGGTATTGACCGTCAGTTTACCTGCACCTAAATTGAAGTTTACTGCGGCAGCGTTAACCTGAAAAAAGTGTGTATTATTTCCTGCTATCGTTACATTCAGTGTTTGACCCCGCTGGCCTGCTGAAGGACTTATTGTTTTAATGGAAGGAATGATCCTTTTGTGCTGGAATCTGAAACTCTGAACCATTGTTCCGGTAGAATCCATCGCCGCACGGGCAATAAAGCTTTTTGATTTTTTACCAATCCATTGGTATTCTACATTTCTTTGATGCGGAATAATTCCTGCAATTGTATTAATAGAGGTCCACCCGCTTATGGCTGAATAACCATATAAATTTGTATTGGAAACCACTGTTACTTTTACCTTTAGTACATTGCAACTGGTATCGGGCAAATTGATCACGCCCCAACCCTCACAGTAGGTAGAGTCATATGCCCAAATTTCTGCCCGCACAGAGTCATAGCCAATCGTTGCCAATAAGGGCGCATTAAAATCTGCAGGCGTTCCGGTTCGGCTATAATTCAGGGTATCAATCAACAGGGAACCATAATTTATAGAAAATCTTAGCACTTTAAGACTGAGTCCGGAAATATTGTTATTGGGCCGATCCAAAATCATTTTCACATAATTTGCATCTACAAATTCATAGTGGCTATTATTTGAAGAACGAACCAAAAGATTGGCACTGGCCGGTGCTCCTGTTCCGGGTGCAGTGTAAACCATTGAATCGGCATAATCGGTATTTACCCCGCTTGTGAAATTCCAGATACGATTAGGGCCTGATAAGAGAATATTGGGATTCAAAGAAGCGGATACAGGAGAATCAATTGCTAATTTCACTACATCACCCACGCTGCCATAATCTGCTCTTACAATGCTGATTTGTGCTGATGTTGAAATAGCGGATGCAATGAAAAAGAGTGTGAAAAATCTTTTCATGGAAATCAATATTTACATGGCCTCCGCAACAACTTCCTTCACCTCAGGAATCATACGGGTGAGCATGCCTTCAATTCCGCGTTTTAAGGTAACTGTAGAAGATGGACAACCGCTGCAGGAACCTTTCATTTCAACTGTTACCACGCCGCGGTCAAATGACTTGAAAGAAATCATTCCGCCATCACTTTCCACTGCCGGTTTGATGTAGGTATCCAGAACCTCAATAATCTGAGCCACCACCAGGCCATCGGCACCGGTGTATTTATCGGCTGGAGCATGACCACTCATAACCGGCTCATCAGCCTCTATATATGATTTTAAGAAATCACGAATAATCGGAATTACTTCATGCCACTCGGTTCCGTGTGTACGGGTGATGGTGACGAAATTATTCATGATAAAAACGCCACTCACAAAGCTGAATTCAAATAAACTCTTGGCGAGCGGAGAATTGGTAACTTTATCAATAGTAGGGAAATCAACTGCATCATCCGGCAGTATCATAAAGTTAAAAACGAACTTCATGGTATCCGGATTGGGTGTTTCCTCTGCGTAAACGGTAACGAACTTATTTTCCTGTGTTGACATTCAATTTAATATTAGGTTGCAATTATAATCCATTTTTAAAAAAGATTGATATTAAAAAACCAAATGAGTCACAAATTTTACCAAATAAATTCAATACGATAAGGTGCTCAAAATATCCCAAACCAAATTGCTTTCAAAACCCCTTGTTATAGCATATTGAGCCGTTTTATATTTGCGCTGCAAAGCATTTGTAAACTTTACCTTATCGTATTTATCCTGAACCAGTTCTTTTAAAGTTTTGAAATAATCTTCATCCTCAATTTCCCGTAGTCCTTGCTGAATGCAGTATTCGGAGATGTCACGTATTTTGAGTTCGCGTATAATCTTTTGTTTACCCCATTGCTTAACCCTGAATTTTCCTCCGGCAAAAGCCTTGGCAAAGCGTTCCTCATTTACATAATTATCTTCAATCAATCGCAAAAGTATCGCTGCGGCAGTTGATCCAAACACCCCCAAATCGGCAAGTTTTGCCAATACTTCCTTATGGCAGCGTTCCTGGTAGGCACAATAAGCTGCCAACTTTATTAAAGTTTCATTTTCACCGGTATTTTTCGGGCTGTTCATGTTGATCCTAAAATGTAAAAATTCGGGTTGAACGCAAAGATTTAAGTCTGCAAAATAACATTAAACTCAAATAAATTTGATAGATTGAATTTGGAACACTTACTTTACCACGTGACCAATAAGCGCCCCCTTTTATTATTATTTACCGCAAATGCAATCTCAGGTTTGGCTCAGGGCATGAGTATGCTGGCAATACCCTGGTATTTTGCAAAAACGCAACAAAGTGGTTTATTTAATATTGCCTACGGGATCATAACATTACTTGTTTTGGTATTCGGACTCTATGCCGGCACCTTGGTAGATAGGTTCAGTCGTAAAAAGAATTTTCTGGTAACCACTCTTGTTTGCGGAATCTTAATTTTTTTTATTTCCATGTTGGGATATGTGAATCACTTCTTACCTAATATTTTAATCGTAGCAGTTTTCGGAATTACCATTCTTAACTTTAATATACATTACCCCACGCTCTATGCCTTTGCCCAGGAAATCAGTGAACCCCAACAATACCAAAAAGTAAATTCCTGGATAGAAATTGTTGGGCAAAGCACATCCATCTTATCGGGTGCATTTGCCGCTTTATTAATTGAAGGAGTGGATCATACAAAAGGTAAAATTGCAGGATTTAACGTTCAGATCCCTTTCGATATCCCCCGATGGGAAATCTGGGATATTTTTTTATTGGATGCCTGTACCTATTTTATTGCTGCAGGATTAATTGTAGGCATAAAATATATTCCCATAAAACAATTAACAACGGAATTAGGATCCATCCTGAAAAGAGTTAAAAGTGGTTTCAGTTACCTGAATCAACATACAGAATTACTTGTTTTTGGTTTGTTCTCGTATTCGGTATTCGCAACTGTAATTGTGAGTATTCATGCTTTATTGCCTATTTATGTTGAACGCCACTTACAAGAAGGGGGAAGTGTTTTTGCGGCTGCCGATCTGATTTATGCCATCGGCGCTTTAAGTGCAGGAATCTTTATTGGAAAGGTTTTTAAAAATGCCCATGTAGTAAGCGCTATCATTTTACTTTCTATGATGGGCAGTGCCCTGTTTTTCTGGATGTTTTTAGCTAAAAGCGTATGGAGTTTGTATGTGTTTTGTATTCTTTTGGGATTTAGTAACGCAGGAGTAAGGGTGCTCAGGCTTACGTATTTCTTCAATCATATCCCCAACGAAATTATGGGTAGAGTAAATAGTATATTCAACATGGTAAATGTGTTTACACGCAGTGTTTTTATCTTTTTGTTCTCCATTCCATTTTTTACATTTGGACACGGCATAGTTTGGGCCTTTTTTATGATGAGTATTTTCCTTGGGATTTCTTCATGGGTCTTAATTGCCAACCAAAAAAAATAATCAGCACCATGTTTATATTGCATAATTGGGTTCAGGTTTTAAAGAAGAAAATGGTTCAACCCATTGCTCATGCCTGCCGTTTCGCGAATATGTTCTTATCTTATCTCATTTTTCAGATTTACCCCTTTGTTGTATGCGATATCAATTAATAGAAGCAAATAATAATTGCTTGCTCATAACAGATCGTTATCATACCGATACCGCTTCTCTGGCTACTGCCCTGGAATTTTTAAATCAATTTGCCGGGGAGTATAAACGAACCGTAATTCTATCGGATCTATTTGAAAACGGAAAAACCAATGAACAACTCTATCAGGCGGTGGCAAAGAACCTGGAGGAAATGAAAATAGATAAATTTATTGGAATCGGACCGGCGATTGGTTCTCAACAAAAATTATTTAAACAAACAGATATTAAATTCTATAATGATATAAAAAGTTTTATTTCAAATGAAAATGAATATGACTTTAAAAATGAAATCATCTTATTGAAAGGAGCCTATGATTTTGCTTTCGAAAAAATAAGTATTTGGCTTGTGAAAAAAGTTCATCAGACTGTTTTTGAGGTCAATCTAAATGCGCTGCTTCATAATTTAAATGTTTATAGGAATCAGCTTGACCCAAGTGTTAAAATTATGGCAATGGTTAAAGCTTTCAGTTATGGCACCGGTTGTTATGAAATTGCCAGCTTACTTGCCAATAACCGGGTTGATTACCTTGCTGTTGCCTATGCCGACGAAGGAGTTACCTTACGTAAAGCCGGAATTAAAACCCCGATTTTGGTGATGAACCCCGAGGAATATAGTTATGATGCCATCAGCAAGTATAACCTGGAGCCTGAAGTGTATCATTCCGGGATTATTGAAAAGCTAATTGTTTCGGCACCGGGTGAAGAAATAGGCATTCATATTAAACTGGAGACCGGAATGAAACGGCTGGGTTTCGAAGAGAATCAGTTAAGTGCTCTCATCGCGCAGATTAAAGAAAATCCATTCCTGAAAATAAAGTCGGTTTTTACCCATCTTGCTGCAACTGAAGCTCCGGAGCACGACGAATTTACACGGAAGCAAATTCAGATCTTTGAAAAAATGACCGCTCAAATTTGTAAAGAATTTAATTATCCGATTCTAAAACATTGCCTGAACAGCAGTGGAATAGTGCGATTTAAAGAAGCTCATTTTGACATGGTGCGTCCGGGTATTGGCTTATATGGCGTCGACACTTCCGGCATCATTCAAGATCAATTGCAAAATATTGGATCCTTAAAAACAGTGATTTCTCAGCTAAGAGATATAAAAAAAGAGGAAAGCATTGGTTATGGGAGAAAAGGATATCTGAAGAAAGATGGAAAGATTGCGGTGGTTGCCATCGGATATGCAGATGGATTAAACCGGAAATTGAGCAATGGAAACGGATATATGATGATACATGGACATATTGCTCCGATTGTTGGAAATATTTGCATGGATATGACCATGCTCGATGTTTCACATATTTCTTGCAAGGTGGGTGATGAAGTAACTGTTTTTGGTGAAAGACCTGATATTAGTGAGATATCAGAAAAAATTGGAACCATACCCTATGAAGTTCTTACCGGAATTTCGCAACGCGTGAAAAGAATTTATTTATATGGTTAAGCTAGAGATGAGATCCCGATAGCTATCGGGAGGGAAATGAGACCCTTCCCTTCGGCAAGCTCAGGGCAAGCTAAGCTCAGGATGACAAGGAAATGTTTTACCGGCCGAATCGAATTTGATGATAGGATAGATTGAAAGCGAAATTAGAATTTGTATTTTCAAACCCTGAAGGGGTTTAATAATAATAGCCACGGGTGCAACCCGTGGTATGATATGAGTAATAGAAAAGGCGCGGCGCAAAAATTTATGAATAGGCAACAAAATTTAAGCCGCGCAATATGCACAGATGATAAAATGTGCAGTAATTCAGAAAGAAGGGGAGAGAGGAAATGAAATGAAGGATGATTTAAGGGAGAAAGTATGAAAAAAATGATTGGTCGATTATCTGTTCTATTATTATTATTCTTGTTTCTGTTAACAGGCTGCAAATCGGGTTTCCTTTGCGAATGGCAGTCGGAGACGCTTCAAAAATCCGGTTCAGGAAATGAAAAATATATTTTCTTTATCCAAAGTAATAATAGCATCAACAGCCGGATAGCCCAAGATCAGTTAGTGAGAATAAGCAGTCATGTTTCCATTCAGAGTTACTTGTATTTAAAGGAGGAACGTCTGAATAAAAGCAATGAAAACAAGGTTCAGCAAAAATTAATTCAGGATGGATTCAAATACGCCGTCATTGTCCATTTGATTCCTTTTAAAACCGATTCTGTTGTATCCGACAAGCGGTCATTTTTTGATGACTATATGTTATTTATCGACCCTTATTTTTACAATCCGGTATACGAATGGCCTCATCCTGATTTTAACATTGAAACCAGCGTTTACTTGTTAAGCGATTATCGTTTGATCTGGAATTCCATCAGCAAAAACTATCCAACAACAGCGGCCGAAACTGCACTGGAAGAAAACTCGGAATTATTCGTAAAAAGACTGAAGAAGGCCGGTATCATGAATTAACACTGTATCCGAAAATCAAACCGGTAATGACTATAAGGTTGCCAGCTTTCCTGCACCTGTTTTTCACCTTTCACACCTAACTCATCACAGATGCTCAGCAATTCTTTTTCATGCCAGAATTTTCCCATATCGTTCGCATTACGGTAATACTGTTTTGTATAAGTAAGCCATTTTGAAAAGCTGTTGTAGTACTGAAACCAACGGGATTTATCAGGGATATCACCAATAAGGATAAGGGCTCCGGGTTTGGCATGTTTCAATAGGTTCTCAATCACCAGCTTACCCGTTTCATAGCTTTCAAAATATTGAAATGAAAAGTAAAGAAGCACTTTGTCGAATTTTTTTTTCAGATTAAACTGAGTAGCGTCGAGATGCAGAAATTGCAGTTGTTCGGCACTATATTTTTCAATGGCTTGTCCGATCAATGCCTCCGAAAAATCAATACCGGTTGCCTCCCTGCAATGGGGCTTCAAACAGGAAAGCAATAAGCCGTTCCCGCAACAAACATCCAACAGGGATTCGTCGTTTTTCAATTGAAGTTGTGATTGTATATGGGAAGCAATTCGTTGAATTAATTCCTCATCCAGCGCTTTTCCATTGCTCACCCTGGCAACCTGCATTGATGCATTGCTTTGTAAGGCTTTTTGGTTCCAAAAGTTATTCCAGTTCATCTAAGCGTGGTGATAAGGTTCGCCTTTAAGGATGGTAAAAGCACGGTATAATTGTTCGGCAAAAATAAGTGGAACCAATTGGTGAGAAAAAGTAAACGAAGAAAAAGACAGCATGGCATTGGCCCTTTTGTAAACACTTTCGTCAAATCCGTACGCTCCACCTACAACAAAAACAAGGTCTTTATTTTGAACCTGGTACTGTTCAATTTGCCGTGCCCACTTTTCGCTGCTCAAACTTTTTCCCCTTTCATCTAACAGGATCACCAGGTCATCTTGAGCTATTTTTTTTAAGATAGCCGCTCCTTCTGCTTTTTTGATCTGTTCGGGTATCTTGCTTTTACTGCTTACAATAATAAGTTCATCATTAAACCTGCAATAGTGCTGCAAACGCTTTTGATATTCCAAATAGCCATTTTGAGCAAATTCGAGGTGCAGTTTACCTAATCTTATTAAACTAATTTTCATGAAATAGCCAGCTCACATTATTGACAGGCTCTTATGGTTCGGGTTTTTCTGTTGCAGGCAGATCCTTCTTTTTACGTGCGGCTTTCTTTACAGTTTGGGTAATTTTCAATTCCCCCGGATTTGCTTCTTTATCATAATCAATATGAATGGTTTCCCCAACACCCATTTCCATCTTTAATAACTCTTCAGCAATCGGATCTTCCACAAATTTTTGAATGGTTCGTGCCAGGGGCCTTGCTCCCAAATCCGGATCAAAACCTTTATCAGCTAAAAACTCTTTAGCAACATCCGTAAAACTCACTTTGAAACCCAGCTCTTCAATTCGTTTGAATAACTTTTCAAGGTTCAATTCCAAAATCTTCACGATAGAGTCTTTTTCCAGAGAAGAGAAAATAATCACATCATCAATCCGGTTTAGAAACTCAGGTGAAAAGAAACGTTTCAAAGCTGTTTCGATCACACTCTTGATATTTTTCTCACTTTCAGCAAACTTAGTTGGGGTTGAGAAACCCACTCCTCCGCCAAAATCCTTCAACTGACGTGAACCGAGATTGGAGGTCATAATGATAATGGTATTTCTGAAATCCACCTTTCTGCCCATGCTATCCGTAATAAACCCTTCATCCAGTACCTGAAGCAAAATATTGAAAACATCGGGATGTGCTTTTTCAATTTCATCTAATAAAACAACCGCATAAGGTTTTCTGCGAATTTTTTCAGTTAATTGTCCGCCTTCTTCATAACCCACATATCCCGGAGGCGCTCCCACCAAACGGCTAACCGCGAATTTCTCCATGTATTCGCTCATATCGATGCGAATCATAGCCTCTTCGGTATCGAATAAATACTTAGCGAGTACTTTAGCCATTTCTGTTTTACCAACCCCGGTTGGGCCCAGAAATACGAATGAACCTATTGGCTTATTTGGATTTTTTAAACCGGCGCGGGTGCGTTGAATCGCTTTTGTCAATTTTCGAATTGCTTCTTCCTGCCCGATAACCTTTCCGGCCAATTCGGTTCCCATATTTAACAAACGCTGGCCTTCACTTTGTGCAATTCGTTTTACCGGAACACCGGTCATCATGGCAATTACCTCGGCCACATCGGCTTCGGTTACTGCAAATCGTTGTGTTTTTGTATCATCTTCCCAGCGAATTTTTTCTGTTTCAAGCTGCTCGATCAGATGTTTTTCCTTATCACGTAGTTTAGCTGCCTCTTCGTACTTTTGGCTTTTCACTACCTTGTTTTTTTCGACTTTAATATCCTCAATTTGTTTTTCGAGTTCAAGAATACTTGGCGGCACATGTATATTGCTCAAATGCACCCGTGCACCCGATTCGTCCAAAACATCAATTGCCTTGTCGGGTAAGTGACGGTCGGCCAGGTAACGGCAACTCATTTTTACACACGCATCAATAGCCGCCTTATCGTAAATAACACTATGATGCGCTTCATATTTATCTTTGATATTATTCAGAATTTCGATGCTTTCTTCAGCAGTTGCCGGTTCAACCAGAACCATCTGAAACCTGCGTTCCAAAGCGCCATCCTTTTCTATATACTGACGATATTCGTTTAAGGTAGTTGCACCAATACATTGAATTTCGCCACGCGCTAAAGCCGGCTTAAACATATTGGAAGCATCCAGCGAACCACTTGCCCCACCTGCGCCCACCAGGGTATGAATTTCATCAATGAACAAAATAACATCAGGCGATTTTTCCAGTTCATTCATTACTGCTTTCATGCGTTCTTCAAACTGACCCCGGTATTTGGTTCCGGCAACCAGGCTGGCAAGATCCAGCATTACAATTCGCTTATTAAAAAGTACCCGTGAAACTTTCCGCTGAATAATTCTCAAAGCCAATCCTTCGGCAATGGCTGTTTTCCCAACTCCGGGTTCACCAATCAGAATAGGGTTGTTTTTCTTTCTCCGGGATAAAATCTGCGATACCCGTTCTATTTCCTTTTCTCTTCCAACAATGGGATCTAATTTCCCTTCTTCACCTGCCTTGGTTAAATCTCTTCCAAAATTATCCAAAACAGGGGTTTTAGATTTAATATCACTTTTTCGAGGCTCACTTTTTCTTTCTTCGGGGGCGGGACCATAGAATTCTTCTTCCTCTGATGGCGGCATTTCACTTTTGGTTTCGCTTAAATTATTTTCAACACCCGCTTTAAAAATATCATATGAAATTCCATATTGACTCAAAATCTGAGAGGCCAAATTGTCCTCATCCCGCAAAATTGACAGTAATAAATGTTCTGTTCCAATGATATCCGTTTTAAATATTTTGGCCTCCAGATAGGTTATTTTAAGCACCTTTTCAGCTTGTTTGGTCAGTGGAATATTTACAAAGTTTGTATTATTTGACGCCGAACTTCTGATATTGTCTTCAATCGTTTTTTTCAGGCGAAGCTGATCTACATCTAAGGCTTTTAATGTTTTAAGGGCTTTTCCCTCCCCTTCTCTTATTAATCCCAGAAGTAAGTGTTCTGTTCCTATATAATCGTGGCCCAATCGAATGGCCTCTTCCCGGCTATAGGAAATTACATCTTTAACCCGTGGTGAAAATTTTGCTTCCATATTATTTTAAAATTCTTTGGACAAAAGTTAACTCAAAACCAACTCCAAAATATTTACGCAATTTAAACCCTTATTCGGACATTACACGTACAAGAAAGGTAATTTTTATAGAAAATAGACAGTCAATTGCATAAAAGGGTTGCTAAAAGCTAAAGTTTTTGCCCAGGCTCACTCCAATCCAGTTGATCCATTTATGGTCTCTGTAAATAGGAATATAACTGATCCTGAAGCAAACCTGATTGCTCTCCATAACCCTCAGACCAATTACTGCATTTGTAACAATTTCATTGTCTTTAAAGTTTTTTGTGATCATTGTGAACCCGCCACCGAATTCAAGTTTTTCTTTTCCGGAACCCCACAAAACAGTACTCGTAAATGGAAACATGAAAGAGTTCCTGTCCAAAAAAACAATGTCCAGAAATTTATAATCAAATGGGTTATAAGCAGCACCTACCCTACCCAGCCAGGTAAAGTTTTCCAAGTTATTCCGGTATAAATATTTCTCATAATTAAGAGAATAGAACAAAGCTGAACCTCCTAATTCCACATACCAGTTATTGAGCCCTTTTGGGGGATTATACGCATCGGATTGCCCGAATACATTCATAGAAAAAAAGAGAAAAACAAGTAGCTTGCAGCACTTAATCATGTGTATTTTTATTATCCGATTGCAATTTGTCAAACCTAATCAAAAAAAATTTCATTATTCTCAATCAATATAGTATTGATGTTGCAATAGGTACCTGTTGTATTCTGGTGGGTATGGAAAACCTTCTTTCGATAAAGATTCCCCTCTATTATTACGCATTATTATTTAACAGTACCCTGTTGGTTTATTGGTCAGATCATCTGTTAGACAACAAAAACAGCGTCCTGGTTCAAAACAGCATCAGGCATTCCACTATCTTTAAAAATAAAAGTTTTTTCGTTAGCATCGGGCTGATCCTATTATTGATAAACAGTTGGATTTCCTTTATTTATTTAGAATTGACTACCCTGCTTATGGGGTCATTTTTAGTTATTTGTTTGATATTATACCTGTTTACCCATCAAAAAATAAGGAGCTTTTTAATCTTTGAAAAAGAAATATTAATTGCAGTATTGTATAGTATCTCGGTTTGTTTTGTTCCTTTCGAAATTATAATAAGAACACCTGGCTCTGATCATTTGATTTTGGAATGTATTTTCTTTTGGCTCCTATTAGGATGTTGTACGCTTCAGAATTTATTAATGATTGCGTTAGTTGAAGCAGAGACCGACGAAATAGCAGGCGCAAAAAACATTACTTATCGTTTAGGTAAGAAAAAAATGAAGCGTCTCATTCTTTATTTTCTTTATTTACAAACGGGTATAAGTATGGTAACATTAATAAAATTTAATGATTCTCACGCAATTTTGATGATTATCCTGTTCTTTTTCATTTCTGTTTTGCAACAGCTTGCATTGTATTTGAGAAAAACAAATGAAATAAGCAATTCTTACAGGTTAATCGGGGAGCTTGCCTTTTGGCTTCCAGCATTAATGCTATTTATTTAAGGAAGTTCATCTTCATCTTCCCGTATGTATTTCTCATGTATTGAAAAAATGGCATTGCGGTTTTCAGAATTAATCTTTAGTTCATCTGCCGTGGTAGGACAAACCAGATTAAATTTTTCAATATTGGATTTTATCGGATCGAGTTTAAATTTGACTCTGCCGCCAACTACCTGAGATTTTTGCAATAAATTATATAAATGATCATAGAGTTCAACCTTCATTCCTTCTGCCGAAAAATTTTCACTTGTGGATACCGCATTCACTTTAAATTCAATGAGCTTTGGAGAGCTGGGTTCAAAAGCATCCTTAACCCTTTTTGTAATTTCTCTCTCCGGATTGAGTTCATTAATATTCCTGAATGCATCCCAAGATAAATCACCCTTTATAAAGAAAAAGGCTGGAATCAACACCAAGGTCCAAATATATTTTATCAATAATTTCATTACGATACCTTGTATGCACAGAATATGCCATTAGTATATCTAATTGAATATCATTAATATATGTTTTCAACATTTTAAAATTATTGTCTCATTTTGGGGCAATTTCCCAAATTAATCAACCATCAACATCAAGCCTTTTAGGTATTCTCCTTCCGGGTGGTAGATATTGATGGGGTGGTCTTCGGGTTGCGATTGCTGCTTCAGGATACGAACATTTCGCCCGGCATCTGCTGCAGCCGAGAATACAATTTTCCGAAACAAATCTTTGTCAATATGCTGACTGCAACTATAGGTAAACAGGATTCCTCCAGCTTTTATTTTCTGAAAACCCAACAGGTTTAAATTTTTATATCCCCGGGCAGCATTATCAACCGATCTGGCATTTTTTGCAAAAGCAGGAGGATCTAAAATAATGATATCATAAAAGTTAGGTTCAGCCGTTTTTAAAAACTCAAAACAATCCATTACAAAGCTCTTATGACGAGCATTATAACCACCTAAGGAAACGTTGGCATCGCATAATTTCATGGCATCTCTGGAGCTGTCAACCGAATGTACCAGATGGGCTCCGGCTTTTAACGCATATAAACTAAAGCCACCCGAATAAGAAAAAGTATTCAGAACATTTTTACCCTTCGACCATTCCCCAACCGATTTCCGGTTTTCTCTCTGGTCGATAAAAAATCCCGTTTTTTGTCCGGTTTCAACATTCACATAAAATTTCACCCCATGTTCCATCACGATCAAGGGCATCATAGCCGGCTCACCAATCCAACGGCTGCCCTGCTCCACATTTTCGAGTAATTGAGTGGTTTGTTTGGTTTTTACATAAATGTACTTGAATCCAAGCTGATTCAAAGCCGTAAAAACCGTTTCCGCAATGTGCTCCACCCCTTTTATCAATACCTGAACAACGGCAATATCGTTGTAAATATCTACAATGATTCCAGGGAAAAAATCACCCTCGGCATGCAGCAAACGGTAACAATTGGTTAGGCTCTTATCCAGTAACTGGCTTCTTAAACCAAATGCATTATTGATTTTTTGAAGCCAATAATCATCCGATAATTCAATGGGATCAGGGGTAAATTCAAAGACACGACAGGTAATCTGGCTGTTCGGTGAAAAAAAGCCATACCCTAATAAATCTTGGTGATTGGTAACTATTTGAACGATATCACCGTTTAAGGCATCAGGAAGGTCTTTCACAGCTCCCGAAAAAACCCAGGGATGCCGGTTCAACAGAGATCTTTCACGACCGCTTTTTAATACTAATTTTTTCAAGAATATTTGTTTTATGAATCGTGCAAAGATAGTCGCTTTCCTGCTTGTAATTTGTATATGGACAAACACCAATGCTCAACTACGCACGATCAAAGGTTTTATAAGCGATTCTGGCAGTCTGAATCCAATCATTAAGGTATCCATTCTGAACCAAACCCAACAAAAAAGGTATATCAGCAATCATTTTGGGGCCTTTAGCATACCGGCTAATCCGGGCGATACTCTTTTATTAAGCTGTTTAGGTTATCAATCTCAAACTATTGTTTACGGAACCAAGACCTCAATCCCCGATAAAAGTATGGTTTGTTGTGAGGTAATTACTTTATTTGCGGTTCATGAATAAAATTCTCTCCTTTTTTGTTTTGATAATTTTTCTATTTGGACTGAACCATAAGGTAATAGCGCAGTCGCAACCGAAAGTATTATTATTAAAAGGATTTATTATAGGAGCAGATACAAACAATACCATTCCGCTGGCCAATATTTTAAAACGACCTTCCGGAGAAAGATATATCAGCAACCGCTATGGCGCTTTTGGCATAAATGTGAGCGAAAATGATACGCTTCAATTCTCGGTAATTGGTTACCAAACCTTTGAATTAGCCGTGAAGAAATATGTTTTTATCAATATGACTGACCCCATAAAAGTCAGGCTAAAACCTATCTCATACCGGTTAAAAGAAGTGGGTATTAATTATAGCAACAGGAAGCGGGATAGTCTTGCCAGAAGAGCTGCAACTATTTTAAAAACCAGTCCTTTATTAAATAATTACGAACATATAGACTCCTGGATAGAGGGAAGTACCGGATCTGTGATTACCAGTTTATTTGAAGGCAGTAACAGTAAGTTGCAGGAATATTATAAGTTAAGAACTTTGATGGCATTGTATCACGAACAGGATCTGGTGGATGAAAGATATACCCATAATTTAATCAAAAGAGCAACCGGAATGAATGAATCCCAAATCCCTGATTTTAAGAAATTCTGCAATCTGCCGCATTATTTTATCCTGAACTCAAATGATTATGATCTGGTGGTGGCAATAAGGGAATGCTATTCAGATTATTTAAATTACCTGAAAAGGTAACGGGAAAAAACTTTCAAAATTTATATAACCCGGAAAATTACCGGTTCGCGGTCATTGGTTATCGGAGTACCCAATATGATCATTTGTGAACTTTGTGATTCCATTGTGGCCTTTGTGTTAAAAAATAAAAAACATCTAAACACAAAGAACACCAAGGATAGCACAAAGATCACAAGTTATCGGCTGTCGAATGGAAATGATTATCGGGCTAACTGTGATTAGATTACCCCAACAGTAACCCATATCGAACCATAAAAACGATATTCTTTATTCTTGTTTTAAAATTATTACTGAAATAATAAAGTAATGGCGGTTATTTCGGGCTTCTCAAATATTTGTTAACACTTGGTTACTATATATTTACATTTATAACTATCCTTGTAAAAAAAACAATGAACTGGAGAAGATTAAATGGAGATCCAATAAACCAGGATATTTTGACAGAAGTTGAAAATATTTTGCTGAAAGAAAGGGCGGATGGTTTTAAACTGAAAGTATGTATTGGTACCGATTCACAGGTAAGCTGTGAAATTACAGAATTTGCCACGGTTATTGTTTTTGTGCGTCCCAAGCATGGCGGTTTTATGTTAATCAGCAGTGAAAAAACAAAAAGGTCGTTTTCGTTAAAAGAACGCATGATTGAAGAGGTAAGCCGCTCGATACAAATTGCCTATAAGATTTGTCCTTTGCTCGATCAATATGAGGTTGATCTGGAAGTTCATGCGGATATTAATACCAATCCTCATTTTAAATCGAACACCGCCTTAAGCGATGCAATGGGCTATATTCTGGGAATGGGCTTTGTATTTAAAGCTAAACCCGATGCCTTTGCAAGCAGCTACTGTGCAAATAAGATTGTGCACTGAGAGGGCGAAGAATGAGTACCTATGCAAGCCTACGATTATTTTAACCAATCTGTTCAAAAACTCGAAAAAATCTACTCTAAAGAGGAAGCTTCTCAAATACTTTATTGGGTTTATGAAGATGTGCTTTTAATAAAAAAGGCTCATCTGCATTTGTTTAATAAAGAATTGGGCATGGCTGAAGAAATGAAATTAGATTCCATCCTCAATCGTCTGTTGAGCTGCGAACCTTTACAATATATTTTGGGTTATGCCTATTTTAGAAACCTGAGGATTAAAGTTTCACCTGCTGTTTTGATCCCAAGACCCGAAACCGAAGAATTGGTAGAATGGGTGATCGAAGAAGTGAAAAATCATTTTGATTCAACGCAACCCATCTCGATATTGGATATTGGAACCGGAAGTGGATGCATCGCTATCAGTTTGGAACAGGAAATCAAAAACTCAAAAATCAGTGCAATGGATATTTCGAAACAGGCCTTATCTGTGGCAAGAGAAAATGCACTGAGTTATCAATCAAACATATCCTTCAGAGAAGCTTCTATATTAAGCGGGGAAGATAAAAGCTGGGTTGTTGATCAGAATTTTGATATTATGGTGAGCAATCCTCCCTATATAAAGGAAGCGGAAAAAATTTCAATGCATGCTAATGTAATTGACTTTGAGCCACATCTTGCTTATCTGGTTCCGGATGAAAACCCTTTGCTTTTCTCTCATAACATTCTGGAAACGTTTAATGAGAGTAAAAACACAAAAATGCTGTTTTTTGAAATCAGTGAATTTCAGGAACTGGCTTTAGAAGACTTATGCAAAAAATATTTAATGCCCTATAAATTCAGAAAAGATATACAGGGGAAAACCAGAATGTTGCAGATTATGAAGGCAGACAATTTCCCACTCATGTAAATCCGGAGATCAACCGAAAGAAAATACGCCAACAATGCTTATTTTGCCAGACTTTTTTACAAAATATTTATGAAAAAAATTATTCAACTGTTTATTTTCAGCACTTTATCCTTAGCTATTTGGGCTCAAACCAGTACCTACGAAATCCAACATGTTACCTCAGTGGATGGAAAATACACCTATTCAATTGTTAACAACGACCCCTTAAAGGTTCGTACCTACACTTTACAAAACGGACTCACCGTGATGATGAGTGTAAACAAAAAACAACCCAGAATTCAAACCTATATTGCCACTAAAGCCGGCAGTAAAAATGATCCACATGACAATACCGGGTTGGCCCACTATTTAGAGCATATGCTGTTTAAAGGCACTGATATTTACGGCACGATGGACTGGCCTAAAGAAAAAGAACAGCTTGATAAAATTGATGCTTTGTATGAAGTTTATAATAAAACCACAGATGAAGGCAAACGCAAATACATCTATCATTTGATTGATTCAACAAGTGGTGTTGCCAGCAAATATGCTATTGCCAATGAATATGATAAATTAATGCAGGGAATTGGTGCACAGGGTACCAATGCATTTACCTCCTTTGAGCAAACTGTTTATGTGAATGATATTCCTGAAAACAATTTGAATAAATGGATAGAAATAGAAGCCGAGCGTTTCCGAAATCCAATTCTTCGCCTTTTCCATACAGAACTTGAAGCGGTTTATGAAGAAAAAAATATTTCGATGGACAATGATGGCAGAAAAGTTTTTGAATCCATGATTGGTCATTTATTTAAAAACCATACCTATGGCACGCAAACGACCATTGGGACCGTTGAACATTTAAAAAACCCTTCTCTTCTCAAAATCAGAAATTATTATAATACTTATTATGTACCGAATAATATGGCGATTGTTCTTTCCGGTGATTTTGATCCTGATTCAGCCATCAGCACGATTGATAGCAAGTTCTCGTACATGACTCCAAAGCCTGTTCCAGCGTTTACCTTCCAGCCTGAAGTTCCAAATAAAGAGCCCGAAGTTGTAATCGTTACAGGCCCTGATGCAGAAAACCTGCTCATTGGTTTTCGCATGCCCGGGGCAAATAGTAAGGAGGCCAGAATTTTGCAAATGGTTGATATGATTTTATCCAATGCAAAAGCCGGATTAATTGATTTAAACCTAACTAAAAAACAATTGGTATTGAGTGCAAATTCTTCCGTGTGGATTAACAAAGATTACAGCATTGCCTTTTTAATGGGAAAACCTAAAAAAGATCAAACTTTAGAACAAGTAAGAGATTTGCTGATGGCTCAGATTGAAAAAGTAAAAGCCGGTGATTTTGACGAATCAATTTTGAAAGGAATTATTGCCAATTTAAAGGTGAATAAAATTGAGGAAAGAAACAGCAATGAGGGAAGAGCATCGGCCATGCTGGACGTATTTACCTCAGATCGCCAGTGGATTGATGCGGTATCGGATATTGACGAAATGTCGAAAATCAGCAAGTCGGAATTGGTTGCGTTTGCCAAACAATATTTCACCAAAGATTATGTGGTGATATACAAGAAAGTTGGAGAAGATAAAAACGTAAGCAAAATAATAAAACCGGAAATAACACCGGTGGATGTAAACCGCGATGCAATATCAACCTTTGTTAAAAATATTTTAGAAACGCCTTCGCCGAAAATCAGTCCGAAGTTTATTGATTTTGAAAAGGAAATGAGCATTGGAAAAACCGGCTTCGCTCCTATTTACTATGTACAAAATACGGATAATGCCTTGTTTCAGTTATACTATGTGTTGGATATGGGCAAGTTCAATGACTTGAAATTACCGCTTTCTGTGAACTTACTGCAATACCTGGGTACCGATAAATACACGGCTGCGCAAATCAGCCAGGAATTTTTTAAACTGGCTTGCGATTTTAATGTAAATGTGGGCAATGAGCAAGTGTATGTTTCCTTACGTGGATTGAATGAAAACTTTGTACCTGCATTGAGATTGTTTGAGCATTTATTAGCCAATGCAAAACCGGATCAGGCTGCATTAAACACCTTGGTTGAACGCATTCTAAAGAGCAGGGAAGACGCCAAAAAAAATAAAAATGTTATTTTCAGGGCTGCCCTTCAGAGTTATGCGGTTTATGGACCCAATAACCCGTATAAACACGAGTTGAAAGCCGATGCATTAAAAAAATTAACTGCAATAGAATTAGTGGGCTATTTGAAAAAATTAACTTCCTATCAGCATAAAATCTGGTATTTCGGTCCGCAAACATTGCCGCAGTTAACTACCCTATTAAATAAGGAGCATAAGATTCCTGCTGTAGCTATTGAATATCCAAAACCTGTTGAGTTTGTAAGGAATGAAACGACGGAAAACAAAGTTTTATTTGTTGATTACAAAATGGTTCAGGTTGAAATACAGTGGTTAAATAAATCTACAACAGGATACAATCCAACAACTGCTCCGGTTATTGAATTGTATAACGAATACTTTGGTGGAGGAATGTCATCCCTTGTATTCCAAACCATCCGGGAATCGAAAGCGCTGGCTTACTCAACTTATTCAAGGTATAATACTCCTTCAAAAAAGAAGGATCCTTATTATATCAATGCCTATATAGGAACTCAGGCCGATAAATTGAATGAAGCCATACCGGCTATGAATGAGTTATTAAACAATATGCCAAAAGCAGAAAATAATTTTGAATCGGCAAAGGTATCTTTGATGAATGCTATTGAGACGGAAAGAACCAATGACCAGAACATCATTTTTGCTTATGCCTCAAACCAGAAACTGGGATTGGATCATGATATCAATAAAGACATTTATACAAGCATGCCCAAATTGACTTTCAACGATATTGAACAGTTCCAAAAAACGACCTATCAAAATAAGCCTTTTACCTATTCCATCATGGGATCAAAAGATAAAATCGCGATGAGTGATCTTGAGAAATACGGTAAAGTTCAGGTGCTAACTTTGGAAGATATTTTTGGATACTGAGTTTGTTGGAAGAAGCGTTGGGAGTTGGGCACTGGGCACTGGGAAATGGGAGATGAGAGATGGGAAATGGGAGATGGGAAATGGGAGATGAGAAATGAGAGATGAGAGATGAGAGATGAGAGATGGGAAATGGGAGATGGGAAATGGGAGATGAGAAATGGGAGATGGGAGATGTGAGATGAGAGATGGGAAATGGGAGATGGGATGAATAAATTTACACGGTTTCTTGTATAATATTGATTTCGGGATAAAAGATATATGAAAAATTTACTTCCTCTTCTTATTTTTTTTGGATTCGGATTATCTATCTCAGGACAAACACTTACGCCTGAATTAATTTGTGCTTTGCCTGCCGAATTGAATGAAACCTCTGGTCTGGAACAGGTAGGATTAAACAGGTTTTTGACGCATAATGACAGCGGAAACGAACCTTTATTATACTATTTTGACAGCTCAGGGGCGGTAAAGCGAAGAATTAGAATCGGAAATGGCTTAAACATTGACTGGGAAGATATTACTAAGGACAATAAAAGCAATATTTATGTGGGAGATTTTGGGAATAATAATAATGACCGGAATAACCTGAAAATATATATTGTTGCCGACCCCAATTTGCTTACCAAGGACACCGCCATTGCTTCTATTATTAGTTTCACTTACCCTGATCAAAAAGCATTTCCTCCTGGTGATTCTCTAAAGAACTTTGACATGGAAGCCTTTTTCTGGTTCAATGATTCTTTATATTTATTTAGCAAAAATAGAAGTAATCCTTGCTCAGGCTACACCAAATGCTACCAATTACCTGCAAAAAGTGGAACCTATTCAGCCAAATTAATTGATAGTTTTTTTACCGGTATCGGCTCCTATTTAAATTACTCTGTTACATCGGCTGCAATTAATTTTACGGGAAATAAAGTGGTTTTATTGGGTTACGACAGATGTTGGATTCTGAGTGATTTTCCAGGAAAGAAGTTCTTTAAAGGAAAAGTGAGCATGTATCCTTTTAACAGCATGACCCAAAAGGAAGCCGTTTTTTTTGTAAATGATTTTCAATTAATGATTACACAGGAAACATCTGTTTTGGGTAATGCAGGAATGTATCGGGTTTATTTACCAAATTCAGCTACAAATATTTTAAACTACGAAGAGAGAATGGAATTTGAAGTTTTCCCAAATCCCTCTAAAGACTCTTTTCAGGTTTTATTGGGTTCAAACACAAAAATGAAATCCATTGAGCTTATATTATACGACATTCATGGAACGCTTGTAAAAGCTCTAATATTGCATACAGGCAAGGTAAATACAGTTGATTGGGGAGGGTTATTGCCCGGAACCTACGTATTGAAAATGAGCAATGGATCATTCAGAAAGCTTGTAAAACTTTAGTCCTATTTTTCGAGAAAATTAATACTATTCACAGGTTAAGCTTTGATTAACCGGATTGACGGTTATTTTTGCAAATTGTAAAATAGTACACATGAGAGAAATTCAATTTCGGGAAGCAATTCGAGAAGCCTTAAGCGAGGAAATGCGCCTTGACCCCAATGTTTTTTTAATGGGCGAAGAGGTTGCCGAATACAATGGAGCCTATAAAGTGAGTCAGGGAATGCTGGAAGAATTTGGCCCTAAAAGAATCATAGATACCCCCATTGCGGAGCTTGGTTTTGCCGGTATCGGAGTAGGTGCCGCCATGAACGGACTTAGACCCGTTATAGAATTTATGACCTTCAACTTCTCATTGGTTGCCATCGATCAGATCATCAATGCAGCTGCAAAAATTTATCAGATGAGTGGCGGGCAGTTTAATATTCCAATTGTTTTCAGAGGACCCACAGGTAGTGCCGGCCAACTTGGAGCGCAACACAGTCAGGCTTTTGAAAATTGGTTTGCCAATTGCCCGGGGTTAAAAGTTGTAGTTGCTTCCAATCCTTATAATGCAAAAGGTTTGTTAAAATCGGCTATCAGAGATAACGACCCTGTTATTTTTATGGAGAGCGAACAAATGTATGGAGATAAAGGAGAAGTTCCGGAAGAGGAATATTTGCTTCCCATCGGAAAAGCACATGTGGCAAGAAACGGAACGGATGTAACGATTGTATCGTTTGGTAAAATCATGAAGGTTGCACTATCAACTGCCGATGAATTGGCTAAAGAAGGAATAAGCTGTGAGGTAATTGATCTTTTAACCGTTCGCCCGATTGATTATGAAACGGTAATAGAAAGTGTGAAGAAAACAAATCGCCTCGTGATTGTTGAAGAAGCCTGGCCTTTGGCATCCATCTCTACCGAAATAACTTATATGGTTCAGAAGAATGCATTTGATTATTTAGATGCGCCTATCCGAAGGATTTGTACTCAGGATACTCCACTGGGTTATGCCCCCACCTTAATACAGGAGTTTTTACCCAATGTGGAGAGAACTACTAAAGCAATTAAAGAAATTTTGTACCGGTAATCGGTATGCCAAATAATTTCACTTGTGACCTTTGTGTTTTCCTTTGTGTACATTGTGTTTAAGTGGAATTCCTATTTTAACACAAAGACCACAAGGGCAGCACAAAGTTCACAAGGTAATCGGGTCTCTTATTTACGATTTTAGATTTACGATTTTTTGAGTTTACAATCTTGTAATTTTCTAATCTGGTAATTTTCTAAATATCCTATTGGAAAACCAGTTTCTTAAACCAATGCTTTTCTAACCCATTTACCTCCACCAGGTATATTCCGTCAGGCATTTTATTTATGTTAAACCGGTTTGAACCTTTACTGATTGCGGTTTGAACCCATTGCCCGTTTAACCCATATATTTTAACTGAACCCATTTCATCTGCATGATTAATTTGAATTTCGTTCTCAATTTGATTATAGGTAATAACAGGATCTATACTTTGTTTTGGATCAAAACTAAGGATCTTTGAATAATCAAATTTTCCATCCAGATCAACTTGTTTGATGCGGTAAAATGTTTTACCTGCCAAAGGCATATCATCATTAAAACTATAATAAGACTTAGACACTTCTTTTGCTTTTCCTTTCAAATTTCCGATTGCCAGAAATTCAATTCCATCCTCACTTTTTTCAATTTGAAAATAGTCATTATTTATTTCCTGGGCAGTGCTCCAGTTTAACTGAATTCTGTTTTCAACAGAAGCCACTGTAAAGTCAAGCCATTTTACAGGTAATACTATTGAACTAAAAGTTTTCGCATAAATAATATCTCCAGAGCTGGACGAATTTCCATTGGCCTCATTAATTACCACATAAAAAGTCGCCCCGCCCGTATAGGATGAAGGGGTATGCCAGTTAAAATTCCATGTTTTGCTGTTTGAACTTGCACTCGTTCCTGCGAAGGTATGCTCAACATACGATCTTGCCGGACCTGAACTGGTTACCAATTGGGTTTCTGTAGAATTAGTAATACTCAAAGTTCCTAAGGAAGCACTGGATGAGGTAGCCGAGGAAGGCAATACACATACCTCAAAACCATACATGGTACTGACTGAGGAGGCAAAACTCAAAGACATGGGATAAGTAGTATTTGCCGACAAACCTGATAAACTTGTGGTAGTAGTAAGGGTTATTCCATTCCAATTGGTTCCACTTGTTTGTAGTGAATAACTATTGTGACATGCCGTGCAGTTTGACCCACCCGGAGCATTGGTATAACCCGCAGGAGGACCCGAAGAATAAGTAAATACCGACTGTACGATTCCCAGCATTGCAACCAGGATCAGTACCTTTTTTACATGGGAGTTGAGGAGATGTTTTTTCATAGGTTTAATAGGCTAAAATAAAAAATATTAAAAAATAATTTTCAATTTAATTATCGAAGTTAAACCAAATAAACAGCAGAAATAGCAAAATTATATGTTATGACATGTTTTTTACATTAGCGTTCATTCTTCCGGTAAACAGACAATAACATCTAAATAAACAAATGTGACAAAAGAAGGCGGCGAAGGGCAAGATTATTTTAAAAAAATAAGTGTTAAATATTTAATTGATCCGGATTTATATCGGAAATTTTTTGATTCTTTTCAGAGGACCGCTACAATAAGTTTCATGGCAGTGAATACAAGCATTAATCATCAGATTATAAAATTTTACTTGCTCTTTTGGATGTTTAAACAATTCATGATAGGCCAATTTAAACAGTCGCGCATTTTCGAAGAATTGGGGTTCCAATACTTTCGGATCGGTTGGTTCAACCAGGTAGAAGTGAACAAAAGGATATTTTAAAGTATCAATACTTTCTCCCCTTATTAATTCGTGGTTCATGCTATCTGCATTTGCGGCCATTACCCGCATCATGAGAGCCATGGGTTTTGGGTTGTTCGGATCTTTTATGGTTTGAATACAGGCTTCCATAGAATCCTTGCGGGCAACCGCTTTTAAACTGTCTGCAGTTTTTTGAGCTGCAATCTGCTGTAATTTTTCCTGATTTGAAATACATGCATCAAATAAAAGGGTAATTAAAAACAGGATGACGGTAACTGAAAATATTTGTTTCATAAAATAAATTGAACGCAATTATACTCTAAATGGATTAAAACAATGCTTTTTGTCATTAGCGGCAGGAGGCAGCAGCAGAAAGCAGGCTGCTTACTTTTTGAATGCAATAATTTATCCCGTTCGTGGTATAGTATGCAGAAGTAATTATAAAATTTACATTCTGTTTTCCTATATGAATATAGTAAACTGTTGGCAGCAGTAAGGATATCCTTGATTATTAGCGGATTCTTTCTGATATGAATTTATAAGAACTGCTCTTTGGATTGTACAGACAAATCGCAGTATGCTTCGCTATTTTAAAATTACCCCATTGGCTTCAAATACCAATTCTATTTTCGGTTCTTTTATGGCAGCAATTTCTTTATCACTATCGCCTGCATCTTTGGCATATTCCTTCAAATCGGCAATACTGGTTTCTTCTATTTTCGCAATTCCATTTACAATGGCTGTTCTGCCTGAAGCATCCTTTGGCATAAAAAATCCATAATCTTTAAAAGTAACCCGCATGTTTTCCCCATTTGGGTTTATTAAGTCCATCCAGCAACCCTTTTTCTGGCAAACGCCATCAATTTTGGCGGTTAATTTCACATTTATTTCTTTTTTATCTCCCATTAGTGTTTTCAAATCAGCAATGGGTATAGTGCCATCCTCATTAATTTTGTCGCCAAAATACTGCGCAGTGGCAGTGGTGGTATCGGTATTAGGTGCCACCTGAACCGAATCGGCAGCGGGTGCCTGACCTTTGTTTCCGTTGCCACAGGAAAAAATCAATAAGGCCATTGAAGCAAAAACCAATATTCTTTTCATATTATATATTTTTTTAGGGTGACAAAATTAAAGTTTATTTTATATTTATCGCTTATTTTTATCCAATGTTTAAATGGATTCTCTTTTTACTTTTCTTTCAGGTAGCCCATGCACAGGTAATAGAACCTTCGTTAAACTATTATTTAATCTATTTTACGGATAAGCCAATAGCTAAAGTTCAAAGGGTTAATCTTTGCGATAAAAGTCTTGAAAGAAGAGAAAAACAGCATATTTCTTTGAAAGAATCTGACTACCCGGTGTGTGAAAGCTATCTGCTCACACTTAAAAATAGTTCCATAAAAATAGTGGCAACAAGCCGATGGTTAAATGCCATAGTAATTTATGCAGGACAAAAAGAAATACTTCACATAGAAAAATTCACCTTCGTTAAAAAAGTTCTTCCGTTGCCAGATGGAAATATGGTATTGGCACAACAAAAAAACATAAATGCAGTATATCCCTTATCAAGCAATGTTCAACTCAATATGATGGGGTTGGACAGGCTGCATGCGCAAGGATTTACCGGAAAAGGAAAACTCATTGCCGTTTTTGATAATGGCTTTACCAATGTCAATAAGTTGAGTCCATATAAACATATTTTTGATGAGAACAGATTGATAACAACCCGCAACTTTGTGAATCCAAACAGAAATGTTTTTGAAACCGGAAGCGATGGAGAACATGGGTCGAGGGTGTTTTCTACCATTGCGGCTTTGATGCCCCCCAATTTTATCGGAGCAGCCTATGATGCATCCTTTATCCTGGCAGTTACCGAAGACATGAGCAAGGAAGGAATTCTGGAAGAAATAAATTGGTTGTTGGCTGCCGAATGGGCAGATAGCATAGGGGCTGATATCATAAGCTCTTCATTAGGTTATGCGAAAGGGTTTACTTATGGTTCAGACCATACCTACGATGAATTGGATGGCAAAACAACGATTGTGTGTAAGGCTGCTAATTTTGCTGCTTCAAAAGGAATTTTGGTTGTTAATTCTGCAGGCAATGAAGGTATTACTGCCTGGCAATATATTATTTCACCGGCTGATGCCGATAGCTGTTTGGCCGTGGGAGCGGTGGATGCCGACCGACAGTATGTAAATTTCAGCAGTAAAGGCCCCACGTTTGATGGAAGAACTAAACCCGACCTGGCTGCCATGGGTGGCCTCACCATTACTTTATTACCCACCGGAAATTTAAAGACAGGAAATGGAACTTCATTCGCTTGTCCGCTCACGGCGGGATTAGCTGCCTGCTTGTGGCAGGTTAATGACACCCTCAAGAATATGGACTTGTTTTACTTATTAAAGCAATCGGGTAGCCAGGCTTCCAACCCGGATAATTTATTAGGTTGGGGAATTCCAAATTCAAATGAGGCTTATAAAATATTAACCGGAAAAGATTTGATGGAAATTCCTAAGAATGAGAACCGCTTGCAGGTGATTCCAAATCCGATACAAAATGAATTCCGGATTACTTTTTTTTGTTATCAGGATCCGATAGTGGCCAGTTTGTTATTTTACAATTTAGGTTCAGCAGAAACTAAAGAAATAAAGATGAAAATTAGCAAAGGATTTAATCAAATAAATCTTTTTGCACGTGATCTAAAGCTCTGTAATGGATTGTATGTCATACAATTAATGGGGTTGAACCAAATTATAATGACAGAAAATAAAATATTGATAGTAGAATAGATTTGAACCCAAATAAAAAAAAACTATATTTGCCGACCCTATAAGGTATCGTGGCCGAGTGGCTAGGCAAGGCTCTGCAAAAGCCTCTACAGCAGTTCGAATCTGCTCGATACCTCAAAAAAGCTCTGTATCATTCAGGGCTTTTTTTATCATTAATAAATAGTTGTCCCTTAAAAAGTCGTTTTAGACATGATTTAAATGTTTCAAATAATATTATTCTCTGCTTTCAAGTATCATTATCTATTCAGTCAAATAATTTGTTTTCCTTTAATGTTTTGTGTCTTTTTTCTTGATAAAAAAGGCACCAAAAAATCAAGACTTATTACGGCACCTTGTACTTGTAAAAAATAAATGTTTCGCTGCGCGACCCTAGCCGTCCCGCTTTAAGGCGGGACTCGAGGGTCACTTACACAGGCCCGCCCTGCACATTTATTTTTAACAATTACTAGCGGTACCGAAATAGGTCGAAACTTTATTTGATATGTTTTAATAGGGGTAATTTAATAAACAATTAATACGATTGCGCCAATGGTATTTTGATATTATTGGAATATTAAGTAGGATGTGTAATTATAAAATGTGAAGGAATTAAAGAAGGACCGACCTATTACAATAACACCAGTAAATGTTAAAAGATTGGAATGTAGCTGATCATACAAATGAAAATCAATGTAGCAGACCTCGAGTCCCGCCTTAAAGCGGGACGGCTTGGGATGCGAGCCAGTTCCAAGCTTTTTTACATTTGCCAGTTATTGTAATCAGTCTTGTCCCGATAGCTATGCGGGATTGTTGCTTTTTGATCAAGCAAAAAGCAAAAAACAATCACGTGTAACCAATTATTCAGGATAGAAAAATACAAGCTCAAGAGCAATAAAATAAAAAGTATTTATAACAAGAACTTGCAAGCTTTATATCCTGTTTAAATATTTACATGCAAATTCTATTACCCATTTCGCCATCAAATTCCTTTAAAAATAAATCCTTGAACCCTTTCAAAAGGTTAACAATATAAAATGATTAATTTCCCTTCAATAATTTAGCAACAAATGTTTTCTCTCCCTGACGGGCATAAATAATATAAAATCCATTCGCTAAGTCGGAGAGATTCAGATAAGGATTGTTACTATCTAATTTCGTTGATCTTATCAGCATTCCATTGATATCAACTATTTCAATATCACTCGTTCCCGGAGGAAGATTGGTTAAGGTAATTTCATCCGTGAAAGGATTCGGATAAACCTGCAAAAATTTGCTTTCGTTAACTTCTGCAACACCGGCAGCATAGGTTGTGGCGGTAAGTGTATGAATCTGCGCATCGCAGGTTGGAGTTGTTACAAATAATTTTACTTCGGTATTGCCCGTAAAAGATGGAGAACGGGTAAGTGTAACCGTATTTCCGGACATGGAAACGGAAACATTTGCCAAAGGAATCTGGTATAAAAAAGCTTTATATTGAGGAGGATAATTTAAATTAAAACTCACGCTATTTGCTCCATTGTATCGTTTCAAATCGTATGGACCTGTTGCTATTTGTGAATTTAACAATTGCAAGGAAAGGGTATGATTTTTTGTGACATTACTCTTATTAGTTACAGTTAACGTATAACTTGTGTTTTGTGTTGGATTGGCCAATGCAAATGGATTTGAGGTATTAACGAGCGTAGGGTCTGCCGGAACGGCTCCCCAGGCGTATGATTTATCTGTTGAATCCGGATTTATGCTGAGCGGAGTAAATTGCCCTTTACAGGAAATTGCTGCCAATGAATTGATATAAAGCCATCCGGTATCTGCGGTATTATCCGGTGCTGAAACCCGCAGTTGAACACTATCCAATCCAATCCAGAATTTATTGGTATTTGGATTTAGTAAAAGGGTGTCATTCCCTTTGATAGCAGCCGTTAAATTTGCCGGACTTTTCAGTATCTTCCAAACCAATTGTGATTGTGAGAAACCATTACAAGCAGCATAATTGGATAATAAAACCGGGGCAAAGGCTTCATTTGATTTTCTGCTGATTGAACTTAAGCGGGTGCTTGGTTTATTTGCAGATTTAATTTTGATTCCGCTTAAATAAACCGTCTGTGACTTATCTGTTTGATAATTCATAGAAATTTCTATATAATTTACTCCGGCGGGTACATCAAAATCAAAAGAACTTTCGGTGTAGTTGGGTGTATTTGAAAGCACGTTGAATATCTTTGAAAATCCAATTTCAGGCATCCCAACAATCACATTAAAATAGTCGTAAATGTCTTTGCCTCCCCGAGTTGACATAGACATGGTATTTTCCCCCATGCTCATCCCTGTTAACTGGATTATGCTAAACACATTTCCTGAAGTATACACCTTAAAACATACACCGTTATTATAACCCAGACCACTGGTTTTATCAATATTTGCAGGATTTGGCATCACCAGTCCATCGGGGATATTATCCTGGTTAAAATCATTTTGAATGGGAGGGAAAATATCGGCGGATTGATTATAATAATCCAAACCTAAATAGTTGTTCCAGTTTTTATAGGTATCAATGGGAATGTTATTTGCGACACACCATTTAATTATTTCTTCCAGATTCGCTAACATTTGACTAAAAGAAAGTAAGGCTCCTAAATTATTGAGATGGTTAATACTTACGGTAACCATATTCTTGGCAAAGCGGTTTGCGATAATATTCTTAATTTCCGTTACTGTAGTGTATTCAGGAATATAATCCCCACCTTGTAACGCAAATTGTTTATCTCCATATGGATTATTTTCATTGATACCATTCAAAATAATCGGATAACTTGCACCTCCTGCATACCCTAATGGAATCAGGGCCTCCCTTAGTAATTTCTTTGTGATATAGGGGTGTGATCCTCCTGGATGAATAAATGAAACAGGTAGCGGTAAATTGTGGCGTGCAAAAACCTTTAAGCTATACTCTGCCATGAGTTGAATGCTTTCTTTTTCAACAGATATTTCATAAGGTGTAATTTTTTTATAGGCAATATTTGTTTGCGTACCCAAATCAATGGGTTCTTTCCAAAATGTTTGTATGATGGCAGTATCCACATCATTGGGATTTAAATTTTTTAATTCTGTGAAAGAAACAGTCTTGTTGAGCGAAGGAAAGTAAAAGTGGGAAGTATACCTCGTATTAATTAACTTATTTATGTTGAACTCTCCTGCTGATTTACTAATGACCATATTCCCCTTGATATCAACTTTCCCTTCATCTCCTGACCCATTTGAAGTGAGTAATGTGTACTTCAAACACACCTTATTTCCAATGCTGTCGACATGATCAGTACCGGGCCGGTTTTTAAAAGTCATTGCCTCCGAATTGGTTTTCATTTCGATATAATGCGATACATCACTCGGCGATTGATCAGCAAGTTCATTACCCGCTGATGCGATCGTTCTCAACTCCGACCAATAAGATTCATTGCCTTTGATCTCACCGATTCCTGAATTTAAGGCGTATGTGAAATTTACATTATACTTTTTAAAAAGGGCTCTGACACTGTCTAAATCTCCGACGCTTTGAAAGTCGTCGAACCGAAAACAGATACCCGCTTTTTTCGGTTTATATGTTTGTCCGTATAATTGATTCTGAAATATCAACAAACCGGATGCAATCATATAAATTGCAAATAATTTAATAATTAATTTTCCCATTGATCTAAAGGTTATGCATACAAATTTTACAAATAAAGGATATTCTTTTGAATGGATTGATGTTTTTAACACAACTGAAACGGATTTAACAGCGATTGCTCATCAGTACAATTTACCTCAGGCGGCAGTCATAGATTGTTTGCAGCCTGAACATTTACCAAAATTCGAAACATTTGATGACTATTCTTTTATCATCATTCGCTTTTTTGATCCAAATTGCACCACTGATGCTGATAATATTCAGCAACTTACAAGAAAAATTGCGATTTTTTTCAATAATCACTTCCTTTTAACCATTCATCGTAGCCAGGCTCAGGTTATTGAACATGTGGGAAATAAATATGCCAATGACCCAAGTATTAAGTTTCCTTTTGATATTGTATGCAAAATAATCAAAAATGTTCTTGAAAGTTTTAATGACCCCTTATCAGAAATAGATAAAAAAATAGAATTTTATGAATCCAAAATATTTCGCAGAAAGAGAATCCCTGATTTATTGATCAATCTATACAATATCAAAAGAAGGACTTACCTGTTTAAACGACTCAATGTTTTAAGTAAAAACGTAGTTGATTCCCTCATTCAAACCCATAAACGCAATTCATTATACCACGACATGAAAGATTACTATGTACGGATTGAAACTTTTACGGATGAAATGCATGATAGTATTTCGAGTTTATTGAATTTATACATATCACTTTCTTCTCAGAAAACGAATGAGGTAATGCGGATACTAACCGTTTTTTCAGCTTTCTTTTTGCCCCTCACTTTTATAGTAGGAATTTACGGAATGAATTTTCAATATATGCCCGAACTGAGTATGCAATACGGGTATCCAGCATTAATGCTTGGTATGTTTTTGGTAACCGTTGTCATCTTTCAATGGTTCAAACGAAAAGGGTGGTTATAAAATCAAATCCAACTTTTTTGCCAAAGTTTCCAGATCTTTCACAACCATTTCATTCAAAGGAATTCCATTCATTTCACGATCTGCGGTAATTCTGAATTCAGGTTCACCCGGAATTAAAACCTCCTGATCCGGATTGACCCTTTTGGCTTGTTTAAAACGTGCTATCCAATTATCCATGTGCAGTTTAAATTCTGAGGCAGGTCTGAAAGCATCTATTCGCATGGCACCCACAAAATGACCAATACCTTTACCGGGCAAATCATTTAATGGATTTAAAAAAGTAACAAACGGCGGCACCCACGGACCATAATTCGCCCCTGATAACACCGCACTCAAAATATCAACGGCAGCTCCAAGGCAATAGCCTTTATGCCCACCCAGAGGCAATAAGGAACCACCATTTTTCAATTCGTTGGCATCGGTGCTACTTTCTCCCGTTTCGGTCTGAACCCAAGCTTCGGGAATCGGAATATTGGCTCTTTGGGCTATTTCCAATTTCCCATTTGCAGCATATGAAGTAGCCATATCCAGAATAAAGGGTGGATGATTTAACGCAGGTACAGCTATACAAATCGGGTTGGTTCCCAACATACGTTCTTTAGAATAAGTTGGTGCAACCAATGGGCTTGCATTGGTCATGCTGATCCCAATCATATCGTATGGCAAAGCTAGCATGGCATGATAGGCGGCAATTCCGAAATGATTGGAATTTTGAATAGCTACCCAGCCGGTTCCAACCTGTTTCGCTTTCTCAATTGCAATTTGCATGGCCATGGGTGTCACTACCAATCCCAATCCGGCATCTGCATCCAAGGTTGCAGTAGAAGGTGTTTCATGAATTATTTTTGGTTCAGCACGCATATTGGCACGTTTGCCTTCCCATAACCGGATATAACCACTTAAACGAGCCACCCCATGAGAATCAATTCCTCGCAAATCGGCAGAAAGTAATACCTCTGCGGCAAGTTTCGCATCAGCATCCGGCATGCCACATTTTATAAAAACTGAAAATACAAAATCAGAAAGTTGTGATTTGGTAAAATTCATAAAAACTTATAAGGTGTTAGTTTAAAAAGGTTTTTAGGCTACAAAGAAACTAAGAAACAAAGATTAATAAAATTGAAATTCTCTTAATTTTCAATTTCTTATAGTTTACTTCCCGTCAATAATCAGGGGGCTATTACCTTTACCCAGAATAATAATTTTGGCGTTATTGGATTTGGCTAATTCGAGGTTAGCTTTAATGGACTCATACTGGAGTTGTTTATCCCCAAGGCCACTGGAAATAATTTTTTGATAATCGGCAATACCCTGTGCTTCCACTCTTTTACGGTCGGCCTCCTGCCTTTCTTTCTGCAAAACAAATTGCATTTTCTGGGCTTCCTGTTCGGCATTAATCTTCGATTCAATGCTTGCTTTTACAGATGCAGGCAAAGTAATATTCCTGATCAATAGTTGTTCCAGGATTAACCCACGTTTTTTAAAGTCGCCTTCAATGCTGCTATAGATCCTCATTTGAAAAGTATCCCTTTTTGAAGAGTATAATGCAACAGCATCGTAATAAACCGCGTTATCGCGAATTTTTGTTCGTGTAATGGGGCGAACGATTTTATCTTTGTAATCCCTTCCCACTTCCCGTATCAGTCTAGGAGCCTGATCATCTACTACCCGGTATAAAACAGTCAAATCGATTGTAACTTCAAGGCCATCCGCAGTCAATACCCGAATAGCATCATCTCCTCCCTTATCTCCTTCGTCGTGCACACCGCTCATGGTATAATTCTGGGTTTTCACATCCAGTTCAAAAACATCTACCAGCGGGTTAATAAAGTTCAATCCACTTTCCAGCACATCATCCTGCACTTTACCAAACAAACTTTTTACGCCAACATGTCCGGCATCAATCTGTTTAAAGCAGGAAGTAGAAACACCTGCTAAGAAAAACACAATACCCATAACCCGCAAAGGGCTTGAAAATTTAGCTGTCTCAGCATTTTTACTGATAACAAAAGCTGCAACAAATGCAACAATACCTAACAATAATAAAAACATAATTATATAATTTCAGGTAAAGGTAATCTAATTATGTAAATGGTGTATATTAATTTTAATTTTTAGTATATAATTTAACCATATACTAATTTTCAATTTAACAAAATCCTATAACCCACTGGCTAATACATCGGCAAGGTGCATGATTTTTAAATCAATATTTTGTTTTTTAATAAATCCATCTAAATGCATCAAACAGGTGAGGTCGGTAGAGACAATAATTTGGGCTCCTGTTTTCAAAACATTTTCTATTTTTTGTTCGGCCATTTGAACGGAAAGGGATTCAAAATTTATGGCAAAATGGCCACCAAATCCACAACATTCTTCAGGATGATCCATTTCCAACAATTTCAAACCTTCTACCTGACGTAATAAAATACGCGGCTGGTCTTTTATATGGCAGTGATTCAAGGCCTGGCAGGAATCCAGATAAACAACTTTCGCATTCAGTTTTGCCCCCAGGTTCTCCACTTTCATCACATCAACCAGAAACTCACTGAGTTCAAAGCTTTTTTTCTGGAGTTGTCTGTATTTATTGTGGTAGCTGGAGTTCTGAAAAAGCAAATCATAGGAGTTTCTGATCATAGCTGTGCAGCAAGTGGCGCCGCATACAAGGGTTTTATCTAATGAAACTTCTTTTAATAATTTTTCACCCACTTCTCTGGCTTCTTCCCAATGCCCTGCATCAAAAGCAGGTAAGCCACAGCAGGTTTGTTCAACATTATAAGTAACCTTACAACCTGCTTTTTCGAGAACCTTAATCATATTAAAGGCGGTATCAGGATTAAACTGATCAACAAAACATGGAATAAAAATATCAACCTTCATGAACGATATACTTCTTTAAAATTTTTGATACGTAAAATAAAATACAAAGCAAATACAAAAAACACAATTAACACCAATACCGATGTTCGCATATTTTCAGTAATATGTATCAGGAAACCATATACGAAAGTTCCTAAAACGATGGCAATTTTTTCGGTCACATCGTAAAAGCTAAAATACGAGGCGTTATCTTTAGCTCCCTTAGGAATCAGCTTTGCAAAAGTACTCCTGCACATAGATTGAATACCTCCCATTACAATTCCTACAATGGCTGCCAGAATATAAAATTCATTATGCGTTTTTACAAAATAAGCAGCTGTAGCAATCCCTATCCAAATAAATAACATGATTACAAGCGTATAGATATTTCCGATTAAACCTGAAATACGCGAAAATGACCATGCTCCAAGGATAGCAATTATTTGAATGATTAATATGGTAACAATCAATTTACCTGTAGGCATATGAAGTTCCTGTGAACCGAAAAGACTTGCCACATACATGACGGTTTGAACACCCATGCTTGTGAAGAAAAATCCTGCTAAATATCTTTTAATAATGTGGTTTTCAGGTTTATTAATTACAAGATAAACATTTTTTAATTCATTGAACCCCTTAACTAAAATATTGCCTTCGAAATGGTTTCCAACGCGCTTCTTTTCCGGAACATTTCTAAAAGTAATCTGTGCGAAACCAGCCCACCACAAACCAACACTCACAAAACTAATTCTGCTGGCAAGACTTGTATAATATTGTTTTGTCTGAATCAATGCATCAGCCTCCAGCAAGGTCTTGTTGGCAATCATCAATTCAGCGGCTTTTGATCGAAAATTGAAAAAGACTTCCGGATTCATGATTAAATAAAGATTTGCCAATAATAATATAACGCTTCCGAAATATCCCATAGAAAAGCCACGGGCACTCAACTTATCGAACTGATCTTCTGAGGCAATTTCAGGCAAAAAGGCATTGTAAAAGACAATACTTCCTGCAAAACCTAACAGGCTCACAACAAATAACCCAATGCCCAAATAAATAGTATTTGATTCGAAAAAATACATAAGCACGCAAGCCGATGAACCCAAATAACAAAAAAACTTCATGAATGCTTTTTTATTCCCTTTCACATCCGCAATACCGGATAAAATAGGATTTATTAATGCTACTAATAAAAAACTTAGTGACAGCGCATAGCTGTACAAAGCTGTATTAACAATTTTGAATCCAAAAAAGTTAAGAAAATATACTCCATGAGTATAATTTCCCTGAGCCAGGGAGGCGGTTTTACTGACACTTTCAAAATACGGAGGGAAAATAGCAGCGGCTATGGTAAGGGAAAAAACTGAGTTTGCCCAGTCATACATTGCCCATGCCTTAGTTACCTTAAGATCATTTAATTTAAACTCCATCAGGATGCAAAATACATTTTTCTGAAACTTTTTTAACTTTTTTTAGCATTTGCCTGATTTTATTCCTTCAAAAAATTGTAAATTCGATTAAAATTTTGAAGGACAATAGTTCAGATAAAAATTTCTTATTAATTATAAAAGGATGAAAAGGACAATTCTATTTATTACAAGTCTCCTTTATGCTGGTAGCGTTTTTTGCCAGGTTGGGAAAACGCAAACCATTATGGTAAGTGCCAAAGCAATAAGTGGTGGCGGAGTATTATTAAGCTGGCCTGCAGAAACATTTTCCGGAAGTTTTAAAATTTATAAAAGAACCGATTTGAACATTGAGGATTGGGGCTCCCCTTACAAAACACTGCCAAGTACGGCTTCCAGTTTTTTTGATTCAACCGTTTTGGAGGGAAATTCGGCGGAATATACTTTTGAAAAAGTGGTTGGAACTTCATCCACTGCATTGGGGAATATTTATGCAGGGAACAAACTTAAAGAACCCTTGGATTTTGACCAGATCATATTGCTGATTGACAGTAATTATAAGGTTCCGTTAGCCTCCGAAATTCAGAGACTGAAAACGGATCTTGAAAATGAAGGTTGGACTATATATATAATTTATGCCGGAAGAACCCAAACCACGACCCTTATCAGGGAGTCTATAAAAACCATTTATGTTTCATCAAAGTATAAATTGAGGTCAGTATTTATAATTGGCCATGTTCCGGTACCCTACTCCGGATACTTCTCTTCAAGCGGTGATGCTCCACCACCTGATGGACACGTTGAGGGAAGCGGAAACCATACCGGTGCCTGGCCGGCTGATGTATTTTATGGCGAAATGGATGCCGTATGGCCGGATGCAGGTGTGAATTGCACAACAGGGTCCTCCCCGAGAAATCATAATGTACCCGGTGATGGAAAATTTGATTTAACCAAATTACCGGATAAGGTTGCTTTGGAGGTTGGCAGGGTTGATTTTTATGATATGCCGACTTTTACCAAAAGTGATACTTTATTATTAAAGAATTACCTGAACCGAAATCACAATTGGAGAAATGGTTTAACAATCTCAACTGAAAGGGCCTTGATTGATGATAATTTTACAAGTCTAAATTTATCTTCAACCGGATATGGGAATTTTTCAGCCCTAATTACGAAAGATAGCATTTTCACTAACCGCGATTATATTTTCTCTCAAAAAAGAGGAAATTATTTATGGAGCTATGGTTGTGGTGCCGGATCCTATTCTTCGTGCAATGGGATTGGCGTTACGGCTAATTTTAACAACGATTCCTTCTCCAATATTTTTACGATTCTGGCGGGCAGTTTTTTCGGGGATTGGGATAGCAAAAACAATTTGTTGAGAGCCCCGTTAGCTACCTCCTCACTGGCGTGTTTCTGGGGCGGGATTCCAAAATGGTATGTACATCATATGGGCTTGGGCATGAATATAGGTTATGGTACGCGGTTGACTCAAAACAATATAAATTTATATTATAATGGAAACTTCAATGCATCATACAACTCGGTTCATATCGCATTAATGGGTGATCCAACTTTGCGACAGAATAATATAAATGCCCCAACTCAGCTAAAAGCTGTGAGTACAAATAAACTGGTTCAATTAAACTGGTCGCCATCAACCGGAACAAAAGATGGTTATCATATTTATAAGTTGGATTCGGTAAATCACTATATAAAAGTGAATGGTCAGATTATTACCGACACTTTTTTCACCGATTCGAAAAACTATTTTTCGGGCACCTATAAATATGCTGTGAAAGCTGTAAAACTCGAGACCACTGCTTCGGGTTCTTATTATAATATAAGTGGAGCCTCATTCGCAACGGTTGTTCATGTAAATGGGCTGGAATCAGGAAATCATTTTGATTTAAAAATAAGTGTATTCCCAAATCCTTCGGGTTCTGTGTTTACAATTCATTTTGGGGATGAGCAGGAGCAACCTGAAGATTTGTTTGTATCTGATTTAAATGGGAAAACCATTATTCAATTAAATAACAACAAGCTTTCAATGGATAAGAATATTCAAATAAACCTCGATGGATTTACGTCCGGAATTTACTTTTTAACCGGACATATCGACGGGAAACAATTTGTAAAAAAACTTGTCTTGTCAAATTAATATTAATACCGAGAACGTGCAGAAGAGAACGATTTCATTTGTGCGATTTTCAAATGCCAGATGCCACATATCAGCAAGAAGAAAAATATTTACAAAATTGGTTCACAATTAAAACTTTACTTGCGAAAGTATGGTCGTGAAAGTAAGATTCCCATTCATTATTCGGATCTGAAAAATATTAAGGAAAGTGTAGCGCTTTACGATAAAAAAGGGAAAGACACGCTTTGGGAAATCTGTATCTATAACCCTGATGAGATGGCGCAAATTCACCATAGTTTATTGAAACTATATGCGCTTTTAAAAATAGGAGGCGATATCCATGCCATTGATCATTTGGCGGTTGAGCGAATAGATATGTGTTTGTACGGGAATACCCTTCCTTTTCGCATCCGTATCATCAACAAAATGAATGATAATTTCGATTATTTCTATATTAAAAATGCGGATGCTTCACGCATATTTGGATTAGAGCTGGAACACCTTTTATCGCCGAACCGAATTAGCTATCTGGTAAGTGGAAACACCCTGATAGAGGAGCATATTGCAGGAATTCCGGGAGATGAATTTATCAAAACCTATGTGAGTGGAAATAACTTTAACGGCACCCGCATTGCCAAAGAATTTGTTAAATTCAATGAGCGCTGCCTGGTGCGACTATTAGGCGATATGCATTCCAGTAATTTTGTGGTTCAAATTACACCGGATTTCGATGAAACCAATTATCGTATCCGGGCAATGGATTTTGATCAACAATCATACGAGGGGAGAAAAAATATTTATTTACCGCAGTTTTATAAGCAGAACAAGGCATTTCTGGATCTGGTTCAGCAATTTATTAAACCTGAAAGTATAAACCAATATCAGCGGGAAGAGAGATCTCTGATGGTGGCCCGGATGAAAGCAGCAAGGTGGCCCATTCAGAATTTGCTGGATGCAATGTGCAAGGATGAAATTTCTCCATTGGCAAATATCATTTCATTGCGGATTGAGTTAGCAGAATACTACCAGAGTAAAAGATTTTTAAGAGCGCACAACATGGGAGAACTTTTGAAAGCATCCTTATTGCATCTGCTGAAGAAGAAAGAGCAATACGTTTAGAGGGGCTTTATTTGAATACCGGTACCTGCTCAGGCTGCTTTATAATTCTTTAACTTTAATTGTTCAATTTTAGCATTGGCTTCCAGAGAAGTAATTGACAATTTTTTAATGGCTTGTCCCGGAGAGTCATACATATAATCGATCATAATTGATTCGCAAATACTTCGTAAGCCCCGTGCTCCCAGTTTAAGTTCAAAAGCCGTTTCCACAATCATATCTATCACTTCATCCGTAAAAGAAAGGGTAATATCTTCTAAAGAAAAAAGGTGAATATATTGCTTAATCAAAGCATTTTTGGGTTCAATCAATATACGTTTTAAAGCAGTTTTATCTAAGGGATCCAGATGACATAAAACGGGGATACGTCCTATAATTTCCGGTATTAAACCATAACTTCTTAAATCGGCCGGAGAAACGAACTGAAGCATATTATTTTCATTCTGCTTTGATGTAGTATCCTTGTTTTTAAAACCAATAGCCTGTGTTTGTAATCTACGGGCTATCATTTTATCGATACCTTCAAAAGCCCCACCGCAGATAAATAAGATATTTTCAGTATTTATCTGAATCATTTTCTGTTCCGGATGCTTTCTTCCACCCTGGGGAGGAACATTGGCAACCGTTCCTTCCAGAATTTTTAACAAAGCCTGTTGAACGCCCTCCCCGCTGACATCCCGGGTAATACTGGGGTTATCACTTTTACGACTAATTTTATCAATTTCATCGATATAAACAATACCCCGTTCGGCTGCGGCAACATTATAATTCGCCACCTGGAGCAAACGGCTCAGGACACTCTCAACATCTTCGCCAACATAACCCGCCTCGGTTAAAACGGTGGCATCGGCAATGCAAAAGGGTACTTGTAGAATTTTTGCAAGTGTTTTAGCCAACAAAGTTTTTCCGGTACCTGTTTCTCCGATTAAAAGAATATTTGATTTTTCCAGCTCAACATCATCATTAGCCCCTTTTAATAAAATACGTTTGAAGTGATTATATACTGCCACACTTAATACTTTTTTGGCATCATCCTGACCAATTACAAATTGATCGAGATGTTTTTTAATTTCAACCGGTTTTAAAAATTTCAGAATTACCTCATCCTGATTTTTAGCTGTACCATCCTGGTCTTCGCTTATTATTCTGAATGCCTGCCCAATACAGCTTTCGCAAATCAATGCGTGGATACCTGATATGAGATAGGTTACCTCATTTCGGGATTTTCCACAAAACGAACAACAGTCTTCTTTCTTTTTAGCCATGATTTTAAAATACCCAAATATTGTATTGAAAATATTTCCAATATTATTTAGGTTCTTCTTTTTTATTTTTCATTAAAACATCATCAATCATTCCATATTCTTTTGCTTCGGCAGCGATCATCCAATAATCTCTGTCGCTGTCTATCTGAACTTTATCAAATGGTTGATTGGTATGTTGGGAGATAATTTCATATAATTCCTTTTTCAGTTTTTGGATTTCACGGGCAGTAATTTCAATATCTGAAGCCTGGCCTTGCGCTCCACCCAAAGGTTGGTGAATCATTACGCGTGCATGCGGTAAGGCACTGCGTTTCCCTTTTTCGCCGGCGCATAAAAGAACGGCTGCCATGGAAGCTGCCAAACCGGTACAAATTGTTGCCACATTTGGATTCACCCATTGCATGGTGTCATAAATTCCTAAACCGGCATAAACGGATCCCCCCGGGCTATTGATGTACATTTGAATATCGCGGCGTGAATCCATAGAATCCAGAAATAATAATTGAGCCTGAACGATATTAGCCACATAATCATCTATTGGCATACCCAAAAACAGGATACGATCGGCCATTAGGCGCGAAAACACATCTATCTCGCGGAAATTCATCGGACGCTCTTCAATAACCGTACGTGTCATACCTTCCATGGTGCTTTCAATATAAGCATCCACTTTCATACTGCTGATGCCCTTATGTTTAACGGCATATTTGCGAAACTCTTTTCCAGTGTTCATACTTTTTTCAATTTGGTCAAATATAATAAGATGATTGATTGTGACAATAGCTATGCCAATTTTTTTTGCCGAATATTTAAAATTGCAATCCGAATCCCTAATTTTACCTTCGGAAAAAATTGGAAAGCACCATACAGTGAAGAAAAAACTCAAATTTATTATCAATCCCATTTCAGGGGGAAAAACCAAAAGAGAAATCCCCGAATTAATTTCAAAACTAATTGACCCACATGAGTTTGAAATAGATTATTCGGTAACAAAAAGCGAAAAGGATACCATCCATATTGCGAAAGCTGCGAAAGAAGAAAATATGGATGCCATCATTGCAGTGGGTGGAGATGGCACCATCAATAAAATTGCCCAATTTTTGGTTGGATCCAACATGGCATTAGGTATTGTTCCCATGGGTTCGGGAAATGGTTTTGCCAGAGAATTGGGTATCCCGTTGATTGCTGAAAAAGCATTGAAAGTGATCAACAAGTTTAATGTTAAGACGATAGATACCGGACTAATTAATAACCAGGTTTTTATTAATGTATGCGGATTAGGATTTGATGCGCATGTTTCTCAGCTTTTTGAGGGGTCAACCACGAGAGGGTTAAAAACTTATGTTAGGATTACCCTACGTGAATTAAATTCATATCGTGCCTGCAATTATCAAATAAATATTGATGACAAAGAATATTCGGAAGATGCTTTTATGCTGGTGATCTGCAATGGAACACAATTTGGGAATAATGCATTTATTGCCCCTAAAGCAAAATTTGATGATGGGCTATTTAATATCACTTTGATTAAAAATATTAACTGGTTAAACGCGATCAGGCTGACAAAAAATTTATTTCTGAAAAGTTTAAAGGATTCGGATTATGCCAAAACCTATGAAGGTAAAAACATCACTATAAAAAAAATACAGGCGGGACCTGTAAATGTGGATGGAGAGCCCGTTTTTTTTGAAGGAAATATTAATGTATCTTTAATCCCATTATCCCTGAAAGTAATTGTACCCTGAAATTTTGTAAATTATGAGTAATAAAAACAAAAACAGAAATGGAATTGTGTATTCTACAGATAATAATTTCGAATACACAGATTCAGGAGAAGAAAATGAAATTACACTATCTCCGAACCAACAGAATTTAAAAATATTTCTGGACAGGAAAGGCGGAAGTAAAGTGGTTTCGAGGGTTACAGGATTTGTGGGTTCATCAGAAGATCTATTTGAATTGGGTTCATCTTTGAAAAAGTTCTGTGGGGTTGGGGGGAGTGTTAAAGAGGGAGAAATTCTAATTCAGGGAGATTTTAGGGATAAAATTATTTCTTTTCTGATAAAAGAGGCTTATCGGTGTAAAAAGGCCGGTGGGTGATTTAAATACAAAATTAATCCCATTTAAATCTGTCTTTAAGAGATATATTAGCCTAATATTGCTAACTTGCCATCCGATAATTGGTCCGATTAAAACATGTTTAAAATATTTCGTTAAACCTGAATACTTATTTGAATATTATGAAAATACTATTAGTTGAAGATGAACCCAAAGTAGCCTCATTTATTAAACAAGGACTGGAAGAGCAGTCAAATGAAGTAACCGTTGTTTTTGATGGATATTTTGCAAAAAAGATGGCTGCTGAAAATTATTATGATGTGATCATTCTGGACGTACTTATTCCATACGTCAACGGACTTGAAGTTGCTAAACAATTAAGGAAGGAAGGAATTAAGACACCTATTCTGATGCTAACTGCATTGGGATCAACCGACGATAAAGTTACCGGATTAGATGCAGGTGCGGATGATTATTTGGTAAAGCCCTTTGAGTTCAAGGAATTGCTTGCCAGACTCAGGGCATTATCGAAACGCTTTACTGACAATTTGCATAAACAACGTGTGATTAAAACGAATGATCTGGAACTGGATTTAGATAGTAAGGTGGTAAGAAGAGGCGGTAAAACAATTGATTTAACTGCCAGAGAATTTTCATTATTAGAATACTTAATGAAAAATAAGAACCGGGTTATCTCAAGAAGTGAAATTGCCGAAAAAGTATGGGATTCCAGCCTTGAATCAAACACCAATATAATTGATGTATATATTAATTTCCTGCGTAAAAAAATCGACAGGGAATTTTCAACAAAAATTATTCATACCTTAGTTGGCATGGGATATATAATTAAATCGGACGGGTAATCCGGAATATTTTCAGCATGAATATTAAAAGTTCACTTACCATAAAGTTTACGGCAATTGTGGCAGGTATTCTATTTGTATTCTCTATTTTTACCTATCAATTTTCAAATGTTTTCAAAAGTGCCGGATTTACCGACCTGTTAAAGAGCAATTCAAAGAATCTATCCGTTAATTTTTTAGATAATGAGCAATTAAGCTTAGAAATTCTAAAACTGATATTTGAAAAGCGCCTGAACCGGTTTCCGGCTGAAAGGCTGATCATTGTTGACAAACACAGGGGAATAATTTTCACATCAGATCAACCGACCCATTATGAACTGGACTTATTATCCCAATTGATCCAGGATCAAAAAGAAAATGTATTCCACAAGGGGGATACTGAAGTTGTTTCATTTATTCTAAAGCATTCAGCAAATTCATATTATGTAGTTTCAAGCGCTGTGGATGTTGCCGGTCATGAAAAAATAAGGTATCTGAAAATTGTTTTAATTGTATTATTTCTGGGTAGTATTGTTGTGGCAGCTGTAAGCGGATGGGCATTTTCTAATCAGGCACTTAAACCCATTAAAGAAGTAATTAAACAGGTTGGAAACATCAATGAAAACAGCCTGAATGAGCGCATAAACGAAGGGAATGGCCGGGATGAAATCGCTTATCTGTCGATCGTGTTCAACAAAATGATGGATCGTTTGGAAAACTCATTTATCATGCAAAAATCTTTTGTGGCTAATGCTTCGCATGAATTCAGGACCCCACTCACAATCATGAAAGGACAGATTGAAGTTTTGTTATTGCAGGAGCGAAATGAGAAAGAATATATCCGGACTTTTATTTCTTTACTGGAAGATGTTGAAAATCAAATTCAACTTATAAACAGCCTTTCGCAACTGGCCAGAGCAAATGCTGATTTCCCAAATACTTCATTCAAAAAAATTTCTATTTTAGACGTAATTATTGAAGCCAGTGAAGAATTACAAAAACAAAAGACAAAATATAAAATTCAGCTCGAATGGGGTGATTTTCCCGAAGATGAAGAATTATATTACGTTCATGGTGAATATACCTTACTCAAATCCGTATTTATTAATTTAATGGATAATGCCTGTAAATTTTCTGTGGATAAAAAATGTCAGGCCAAAGTTAAATTCGGCAAATATTTCATTGATATAAAAATTCAGGATAGTGGCCCGGGAATTGACAAAAGTGAATTGAATCTTATTTTCGAACCTTTTTACCGGTCGAATCAAACACGGAATGTTGCCGGATATGGAATTGGCCTCTCTTTGGTTAAAAAGACTTTGGAATTACATCGTGGAAGCATTTTTGTGCATTCTGAATTAGGTGTGGGCACGGAGGTAACCGTTCAGCTTCCCAATTGTAATCAGGCGGGCAAAGAAAAGCTTAAAGTTTAGCGTTTAACTACTTTCCTTAATATCATCAAATGATACAAAAAAAACTAGGAGTTTACCCTTTTCGTTACGGCAATAGAATAGAATTGATACAGAGCGGCATTCCTTTTTTTGATCAATTGGAGAAATTAATCAGAAATGCCAAAAACGAAATCCACTTTCAGGTGTATATTTTTGAATCAGACCATACCGGAAATATTATTCAAAATTTATTAGTTGAAGCCGCTAAAAGAGGTGTAAAAATCTATATGATTCTGGATGCATTCGGAAGCAAAAACTTCAACGAAATCTGGCAAAATAAAATCAGAAACGCCGGTATTCACCTATACTTTTTCTCTCCGCTAAAGTTTGGAAATTTTTTACATTTAGGTTTGCGTTTACATCATAAAGTTATATGCGTGGATGGCAAATATGCTTTAGTTGGCGGTATCAATATTTCAGATAATTACAGTGCCTATGTTCAGACAAAGCCCTGGCTCGATTTTGCACTTTTAACTGAAGGTATAATTGTTGAAGATTTACTTAAAATTTGCAGACGAACTTTAAATATGGTAAACGCCGGTATCAAAAAAGAAAAATTTAAACATTTAGTTGAAACCGATAAAGAACATCATCCCATTATAGCACGAGTTTTACAAAATAATTGGTTACAGACAAAATTTGGCATTACAAAACAATACCGACAGAAAATCAGAAATGCGGATACACAAATTATTATTCTTGCCAGTTATTTTATTCCTTCTGTTACCTTAAAGCGTTTTCTTAAAAAGGCTGCTCAAAGAGGAGTTAATGTTTGCATTGTTTTAGGGGCCATTTCAGATATTGGCATTGTAAAACATGCGAGTGAATATTTTTATTCAGATATGTTAAAATCGGGAATAAAATTGTATGAATGGAAAGAAAGTACCCTCCATGCCAAAATAGCATTGGTTGATCATAACTGGCTCACGGTAGGTTCTTATAATCTTAATAATCTTAGTGATTTTGGGAGTATTGAATGCAATTTGGAAGTACTAGATGATGCCTTCTTCAATACTGTTCATTTGCGCATTCAGGAAATAATTAATGAAGGATGCGAGATTCTTTCTTTGGATCAGAGCAAAAAACGTTTTGGATTTCTCACAACTATTTTCAATGGTATTTGTTACGCACTTCTCCGCTTGTCTTTTAATCTTCTGTTCTTTTTTCAGGGAAAAAACAGCAGAAAATATAGAGCTTAATGATCGAATACACAATATCTGTGTTTGTCCTAATATTTTCAGGATCAGTTAATAGAACCAAATTTTTTTCCCTAGGCAGGTTTCAAAAATAAAATTGCAATCTTCATGAATTAAAATAACTTTGATATACCCGTGTTATATTAATTAAAGTTTAACATCATAAATTAAACCAACCATGAAAAATAATACATTTAAGCAAAGTACACGAATAATTTGTTTGATGCTTGCCATGTTTGTGGGAATTAAATTACAATCACAGAACATTTCCAGTTACACTTTTAGTGCGTCGAGCGGAACATTTACCCAATTGACATCCGGTACCATCAAAGCCCTTACGGGTGGAGGACTGGATGATGGATATTACGGAGGAATTCCTTTAGGATTTAACTTCAATTACGGAGGCACAAACTATAACAGCATAAGTGCCTGTACCAATGGCTGGATCAGTTTTGTGAGCAGCATGACCTTAACCAGTGAAATAAATGATTTGACGGCTGGTTTATCCGGAGCACGACCCATCATTGCACCCCTTTGGGATGACCTGTATATGTCGACAGGAGCCTTTAAATATTTTGCCGATACCATTGGAGGTACCGATAGCGTGTTTACAGCAGAGTGGTTAAACGTAAGGTGGTTTTATAGTGTTGCTACGCCGGTAATTTCCATTCAGGTTAAACTGTTTAAAAACAACGGTAGAATTCAATTTATTTACAGGCAGGATTCCACACCGGTTTCCGGGGCTTCGGCTTCAATCGGTTTAATGGGTACTTCCTTAGGTTCAGGTAATTTTATTTCTCTTAGCATAAACAGTAATCCGGCCTCTCCAGGCACCAGTACAACGGTAGAAACAGCCACAAATAATATCAGACCTGCAACAGGCCAAATATATCAATTTGACAGACCCCCTGTTTGCGCAGGAACACCTGTGGGAGGGACAGCCAGTGCATTCAATCCAAGTGTTTGTAAATCTTCTACAGCCATCTCATTGATTGGAGCAAGCGGAGGCGTTGGAATTATGTATCAATGGCAGGACTCAACCTCAGGTGTGGCATGGGCTCCGGCTTCCGGAGGTTCAGGATCCACTACGGCAACTTTTACAAGCCCGGTTTTATATGCTCCAAGATTTTACAGGTGTTTGATTACCTGCTCCAATAGTAGTTTGTCATCCTATTCAACCGTTGCCACAATCAGTATGGGATGCCTTAATTATGATGTGACCCGATCAACCGGCATTATATATAATTCGATTATTTCAAGCGGAAATACTTTTACCTGGAATATTTTAAGTGCCGACGATGGCGGTTCAGATGCAGTTATGCTCACTCCTGCTCAATTTAGTTTCACCTATGCAGGGCAACAATTATCAGGCTTCAGGGTTTGCACAAATGGATGGATGACGCTGGATGTTTTAAATACCAGTAAAGAATATCACAATGATTTTGCCACATTGGCCTATCCCAAAGTATTTGCTCCTTTATGGGACGATCTTGTGGTTACCGGAAACAATCAAACAAATTTAACCAATATCCGATATCAGATAGTAGGATCAACGGTGGGTTCGAGGGTATTGGTGGTTGAATGGTATGGAATGGAAATTTATTATAACCCCGGACCTGATTTGAATTTTCAGGTGAAATTATATGAAGGATCAAACAATATAGAATTTATTTATGGGAAAATGCAGGGCTTTGACGGAACCAATAACTATACCTATTCCTATACAAGCGGCATTACGTCCGCCTCGGTGGGATCTCCAATTTTAAGCGGGCAAGTATTAACTCAAAAAAGCTATAACACCCGTAACTTTGATTCAACTTCTACCAACAATCATTCTGTGGTTCCTCATTGCAATTCCTCCATCTTGTATTCGCCTGGAACCTATACAACTTATATTCCCCCATCGGTATTAACGCCGGTAAACGATAGTGCCGGTGCGCCGATTATTCTGACAGTAAATGCCAGTCCGTGTACCGATTTATGTGGATCTTATTATTCATCTGCTAATGCAACGGGATCTTCGCAAGTACCAACCTGCACCGGAATTCCTGATGATGATGTATGGTTCAGATTTACGGCTCCAACAGGCGGGCAAGTTACTGTAACTGTTAGGGGAGCCGGTGGATACGACCCTGTTTTTCAGGTAATGAACAGCTCCTATGATACTGCCGGAATGGGTGTTGCCAGGTGTAGAAACCTGACCGGAGATGGTTTTACTGAAACAGCAAACATAACAGGGCTTATAACCTCAAATAATTATTTTATACGTGTATATAATAGCACCACAGGAAGCGGAACGGATGGCTATTTTTCTGTATGCGTAAATCAGTATATTGTTCCACCTGCCAATGATGAATGCAGCGCTTCAACCTTAATTCCAATGAGTAACAGTACCTGCACACCCACAAGTGGAAGCACTTTAGCAGCAACCCCATCTTCTCAACTTACCTGTGCCGGCATTTCGGATGATGATGTTTGGTATTCATTTGGTGCATTGGGAAACAAATCCAGAATTTTGGTTCAGAGTGGAGCGGGATTCAATGCTCATGTTGAAATTTTCAGTGGAACATGCGGCACTTTAGCATCCATCAGGTGTATCAATAATACCAGCACCGGCGGAATGGAAACAGACTCATTTACTACCGCACCGGCAAACATTTATTATGTGCGGGTTTATCATACCGGAACCGGTGCCGGAACGGGTAATTTTACAATTTGCGCCTTTAATGTTTCGCCACCTACCAATCAGGCAACATCCGTAACCCCCAGCAATACAACTACAACAAGCACACAAATAAGCTGGACTAACGGAAATGGTTTATCCAGATTGGTAGTAGCCCTACCTACCTTCTCCATTGCTGTTCCTCCCTCAAATTATACAACTTATACAGCCAATACTGTTTTTGGATCCGGTTCTCAGATCGCGGTTGGATCGAATAATTATGTTGTTTATGATGGCACGGGAAGTACAGTTACCATTACCGGTTTAAGCATTTCAACACAATATTCATTTTATGTATATGAATACAATGGTACAGCTACTGCAAAAACCTATTTAATACCTGGTGCGAGCACATATACAACCACCTTACCTGTGAAATTGGTTTCTTTTACGGGCATTAAAGAAAATTCAAACGCAGTGCTTTCCTGGCAAACTGCCAGTGAACTCAATAATGAAGGATTTGAGATTGAACGTTCCTCAAGTGGGCAATTGTTCAACAAAATCGGATTTGTAAAAGGCTCCGGTACAATCAATAAATTTAAGAACTATGCCTATACAGATATTGATGCTTTTGCTCAAAATGAGGTTGCCTATTATCGTTTGAAACAAATAGATTTTGATGGTAAATTCAATTATTCTTCGGTTATTCTGGTAAATGATTTCAAAGGAGTCTTTGATCAGATTTCAGCTATACCAAACCCATTCAATTCAACTTTTGCCATTCGTATGATTTCAAATTATAAGATTGATGCAGAAATTGTGATTACCGATATCCAGGGAAAAACCGTATTCATGAAAAAAGTCGAATTGGAAAAAGGATTAAACGATATTATCCTTCCTGAAACTGCTGTCTTTGAGCCCGGGGTCTTTTTCATAAAAGTAAGTTATGCGGGAGAAACCACTATGCTCAAATTGTTAAAGATGTAGTGGTTGAAATTATAAAATATTTTTGGCTAATTTGTTTTTGCTCTTGTATTTATGAAAAATAAATGTAAGTTTACATTACCAATATTAATTAGAACTATATGAAAACAAAACTCATTGGAATTATATTATGTATTCTGACTTCTGCATTCTTTCATTTATCCATTCAGGCTCAAACCTGGAGTTGGGGCAAAAATGTTGCAAGCCAAAGTTATTCTACTACTTTTGCTAAATTGGCTAAAGGTATCGACGGATCCTATTTCATTGCTGATACTTATGTTGACACCGTAATTTTGGGAAGCCAAACTTTGAAAGCCGTAAATCAGGATTTTTATATCACCAAACACGACTCATCAGGAAACCTGGTTTGGAGTATCTCCGACAAAGGCCTCCCTACCGGGTCAAATCCATCTAGCTTCCAGACCGCATTAGCGTCAATTAATGCTGATAAATCGGGTAATGTTTTTGCTTTGGGGAATTATGGTTACACACTTTCCACCCTCAAAAATGTTTTTATAACTAAATATAATAGCAGTGGAGTAAGGCAATGGCAGGCATGGGCAGAATCAGCTTCATTAGTTGCTTCTGCAGGTATGTGTACGGATGATAGCGGAAATGTTTATGTTACCGGTCATACCTCCAATACGATTACTTTTTACAATAAAGACGGTACCCAAAGACCCAACAATGTAATTGTTACGAGTGGTACTGAGTTTTTGGCTAAATATAATTCATCGGGCGTTTTCCAATGGGTAAAAGATTATAGTGCCAACACCTGGCCAACACGTGCCTATAGCCTGACTACAACAATTGATGGAATACTGCTTTGCGGATATACCGATGGAAATGGTACCGTAACGTTTGGTAATAGTATAACAGTAGTGGTTAGCACATCAAAGAAAGCTGCTTTTGTTGTAAAATATGACTTTAATGGTTTAGCGAAATGGTCATTGAAAGCTGAAGGAACTGATAGACCTTTTATTGCCCTTGCAGTAGATAATAATTCGAATATTATAATGTGTGGTAAATTAAACGAAGGTAGCATTGGGAGTTACGCAACAAGCTCAGTTGTTTCTATGGGATTTATTGCAAAGGCGAACAGCAGCGGTGCTGTTCAATGGGCATATTTTGACGAAAATTCATCGTTTAAATATTCGCAGCGGGTAGGTATTGCTACAAACAATTCGAATATTCTTGTTGTTGGAAACTGGTATAACAATGGTTTTATTGTCGTTCAACGATTTGACAATTCAGGGAATTATCAGGCAGTTGACAGTGCAAGTAATGATGTACACAGCAATATTAAGGCAAATGACTTCATCACAACAAGCACAGGTTCATTTATACTGACAGGAAGCTATTGCAGCACCCTAAAGAAAGGAAGTGTAAATATAACTACCCAATGTGGGATAGGTAAAGGTAATATTTTTGTCGCCAAGATTTTGCCAGTCGGAGGTACGACAACTTCCATAAAAAAAATAGATAAGGATTTTGTTAAATTGATTATCTCACCCAATCCCTCCGATGGTAAATTCGAGATTCAGCTTCAGGATTTACAAAATCCAGCTGGGCATTGCTCCATTGAAATTTATAACATTTTAGGAGAAAAGTTATATCAATCATACCTGGAAGAAAAATCTACCATTGATTTAACTTCTCAGAAAGATGGAATCTATTTCGTTCATTTAAAATCTGGAAATGAATCTTTCATTCAAAAGATCAGTATTCGCCATTAAAATATTTATCACAACATATATTTATCACCCCTAAAAAAAACAACCATGAAAAAATCTATCCTATTTATTGGAGTATTGGTAAGCTATTTGAGCGTATCAGCCCAATTTGTCTCTACTTCCGGCCCTTCTGGCGGTGCTTCTGTATCCTGCTTTTTGAAAGATGGAACTACCCTTTTTGCAGGTATTCAATCTGACCTTTACAAAACAATTGATAATGGTGCTACCTGGACAAAAGTTACTGTAGCCGCCGATGCTTCCGATTTTATGTCTTTGGCAAAAGCCGGAAACTTTGTATTTGCTGCTACAAACAATGGTAAAGTCAGGCTATATAAAAGCAGTGATGGTGGCAATACCTGGACAGGTGTTCAAAATGGCCTGCCCCAAGCAGGTGGAAATGCAGTTTATTCTCCAACACAAATGGCAGTCATTAAGGATACCTTATTTTTAGGAACAACCACGGCAGGTGTTCTTAAAACAGCTGATTTTGGTTCAAACTGGGTAGCAACCAGTCAGGGAGGATGCACCAATGCCGTATTTGCAAAAGGCGATACATTGGTTGTTGGTGGAGCCGGTATTGGCAAGCCAAAATGGAGTGCTAATAAAGGTGCGACCATGACTGATTTCGCATCTGACATCTATAAACCATTACCCACAACAGCCTATAATAATTGTGGAGCCATTGATTACAATAATGGTCGATTATTTTTTATTACCAGTTATGCCGCTCCGGCTTTTTATACAGATAATTGGGGAACAACCATAGTTAGTTCAACCGGTGTATCAAGTCCAAATGCAATAGAAGTGGCGGGTAGTAAGGTTTACGCTTCCTCAACCGATTATAACAAGTTTTATGTGTCATCAGACAATGGTTCTACTTTCTCCGAAGAAAAAATCAAAGGTAATTCTATGGGAGCTTATGTGATTTATTATGATGGTACTTTGGTGTGGATTGGTGGAACGACTTGGTCAGCCACAGTTGGAACTACTAATTTTGGTGTAATTAATTCATCGGTGGGATCAGGTAGCTGGCAGTCTAAAAATAATGGGTTAAATTTTATGAATGTTACCCGATTAGCATCCTCAGGAAATAATGTATTCGGTATTACTGCATCTAAAATGTATAAAACTACTGATATGGGAGCAACCTGGAGTTTAGTTGATTCCAACCTTTATAGCAATGTTTCAGCAGATGGAAACAATGTTTATGCATGCAAAGATATGGGTGTAAGTAAAAGCACAGACAATGGGGCAACCTGGACAGCTATGAGCTACTTTAACGGTAAAGCAGTTTCAGCTATGGCGGCTGATGGGCAAACTATGTTTGCAGGTATCTCAGGACAGGAATTATGGATGAGTACTGATGGAGGCACAAACTGGAATCAAAAAACTGTTGCATCCATAGGAACGGGTAAAATTATCAATGGATTTCATAAACATTCTGCAACTGTATGGGTAGCAGAATTAAATACAGGTTTTGCCATCACAACAGACGGAGGAACGACCTGGACATGGAAAAATCCAAAAAACTTCGGCGGTTATTTTGCCACACAAGGTACACGATTATTATATCAACGCGATTATGAAATGTACGTAAGCGATAATAATGGAATTACATTCAGAACATTCCATACCGGTATGCCGGCAGCGCCATGGCCAGTGTGTGGCGGCTTATTTATACAAAACAATACAGCCTATGTTTATAATACAACCAGTATGGGTCTTTACAGCCTAGCTTCCACCGATACCATTTGGAAATTCATTGGCAAAACAAGCGGCATGACAACTTACCCGAAAATAGCAATGATTTCGGTTGGGGGGAAAATATTTGCTGCACCTCAAAATGGCTCAATCTGGAAATTGGATAGCAGCGCTTCAAGTGTAGAAAACGTTTTACAGATGAATAATAATTTGATAAATGTATTTCCTAATCCATCTAATGGAGTAATTCATATAGCAATAAAAGATCAACCTATAAGGAGTATCGAAGTTTACAATATTCTTGGCGAAAAGGTTTACCAATCCCTGAATCAAAATCAGCTATACACTGAGACCACCATTGATTTAACTACTCAGAAAGATGGAATTTATTTCGTTTCAATAAAAAGTGAAAGTGGAGCATTTATTCAAAAATTAATGATCAACCATTGATCTAATTTTTTAAAATCATGACAAGACAAATAATACTATCGGTCATTGCATTCTGTACCTTTTCGGGTTTATATGCCCAGGACAAAAAGGAAATCAAAGCCATTGAAAAGGAATTTGGCATGTATACAAGTCATAGCCAGTTCTATAAAAATAAAGAGTGGGCTTTGTGTAAATTTTCAATTGTTTTCAAATTAACTACTGCTATGACCACCACCGCATTGGTAAATAATAAAGCAATTGCCGTAAAAGTTAAATCAACCAGTGGAGCTTATGCAATACTAAATGGTTTAACTGAGGCCGATTTACAGGCAATCACCAATAGAGTTGCCGAAAATTTTATCAAGAGAATGAAAGAGGAATCCGGGGTAAATATTGCCACCTGGAGTTCATTTAAAAATTCAAAAAATACAGAAGAATTAATGGAGGCGAGAGAAGACCGGGAAATTTATTCTAAATCACAAGGACTTGCATATGCCATGACCTATGATTCTACACCGCACTATTATAGAATGATTGTATATGTTCCGGGAGGGAAAAAGCTCGCAAAAGAACTTAATAAAAATGTAATGGAAGTATGCATGTATATTGATTTTGCAGATGTAGTGGCAACAGCAACCGCCGATATTCGCACTGGTTATGGATATTATGTATGGAGTAAAGGTGCAGACCAAAAAATGGATCCGGGGGTTCGTTTAAGATTTAATTTGGGAAGTCAGGCGGCAGTTGCCGAATTGGGTACAAACATGAGTACTACCTGTATAAAAGGGCACGACAATTATGGGTATATGTTTTCGATGGGTTTTACAAAAGACATCGTTTCTTCGCTTCCGTTTGTTGATAAGATTGAACCTTCAAAAGGGAAGATTCCTGAAGTATTATCAAACAGAAGAAACAATAAAATTGAGGATGTTACTACCTTTAATGTTTTTACAAACCCTCCAAAATTTTCGGATGCTGTAATGGATGTTACCAATCAATATTTCAATAACTTTATTAAAGTATATAACTTTCGCGCAAAAGAATAGCAAATCTTAAGCGGCTCTATGTGATTTATAGTTGGGAAAATAATTTGGTTTCACAATTTTAAATAGATTTAAGAATTATTATTTTTACCCTTTCTCGCAGATTTTAGAGATTAAATGGCTGATTTACGCAGATAAAATACTTTTATAATCTGCGAAATCTGCTGAAATCACTGTAATCTGCGAGAACGGGAGCAATTTTTAAAATATAACTACTGATATAACGTAAGCAGAAATTCACCCACTATTTTCCATATAGAGCCAAAATTTATGATCCCTCAAATAAAAAGTTTCGAAGAATATAAGGAGCAATATGCCTTTAGTGTTCAACAACCCGAAGCCTTTTGGGCAGGTATTGCTGATCATTTTACCTGGTTCAAAAAATGGTCAAAGGTATTGAGCTGGAATTTTGATGAACCCAAAGTTAATTGGTTTGAAGGGGGAAAACTAAATGTAAGTCATAACTGTTTAGATCGCCATCAGGAAACACGTAAAGACCAAACTGCAATTATTTGGGAACCCAATGATCCAAAAGATGCATCCAGACATATTTCTTATGGTGAGCTTTTTAATATGGTTCAAAAATTTGCCAATGTATTGGTTCAGCAAGGGGTAAAAAAAGGAGACCGCGTGTGTATTTATTTGCCAATGATTCCGGAGGCTGCCGTTGCAATGCTTGCATGTGCCAGGGTGGGAGCCATTCATTCGGTTGTATTTGCCGGTTTTTCATCTCAATCATTGGCCGACAGAATGAATGATGCCACGTGTAAATTATTGATAACTGCAGACGGAATGATTCGTGGTGAAAAGAAAATTGAACTCAAACAAATTGCTGATGAGGCCATGCTGAAATCACCAGCTATTGAAAAATGTATCCTCTATAATCATAAATCCTTTCCGGTTCAAATGTTGGATGGCAGAGACTTTTGGTGGAATGACCTGATGGATCAGGCATCAAAAATACATGAGCCCGAAATGATGGATAGCGAAGACCCATTATTTATTTTATACACCTCGGGATCAACCGGAAAACCAAAAGGGGTACTGCACACTACCGCAGGTTATATGGTATATGCCGCTTATACTTTTAAAAACGTATTTCAATATCAGGATCAGGATATTTTTTGTTGTACTGCCGATATTGGATGGGTAACCGGTCATACCTATAATGTGTATGGACCTTTATTAAATGGAGCCATTACTTTGATGTTTGAAGGGACTCCCATGTACCCTGATCCGGGAAGATTCTGGAGTTTGATTGACAAGCACCGGGTGAATATTTTTTATACGGCACCCACCGCCATTCGTTCGCTGCAAGTGTTTGGCAAAGATCCATTTATTGGAAAAGATTTAAGTTCGTTAAAAGTATTAGGAACAGTTGGTGAGCCTATCAATGAAGAGGCCTGGCACTGGTACCATAAAAATGCAGGAAAAGAAAAATGTGATATTGTTGATACCTGGTGGCAAACCGAAACCGGAGGTATAATGATATCCCCCTTAGCCAATATTACACCTCTGAAACCTGCCTTTGCAACCCTTCCTCTGCCAGGAGTTCAGCCTGTATTGGTTGATGATAAAGGGAATGAAATTATTGGAAATGGTGTGGAAGGAAACCTCTGTATTAAATTTCCGTGGCCGGGTATGGCCCGCAGTTTATATGGCGATCATGAGCGTTTCAGAACTACCTATTTTTCTGCCTATAAAGGGTATTACTTTACAGGAGATGGTTGCAAACGGGATGAAGATGGGTATTATAGGATTACCGGACGAGTAGATGATGTAATCAATGTTTCCGGACATCGGATTGGGACCGGCGAAGTGGAGGATGCAATTGATTCCCATGGTTTTGTTGTAGAAAGTGCTGTAGTTGGTTTTCCGCATGATATTAAAGGGCAAGGCATTTATGCCTTTGTAATTTGCGATCGCCAAATGCATAATGAAGCTGATTTGTACACTGAAATCAGATCACATGTTGAGAGCGAAATTGGTCCATTTGCCAGACCGGATAAAATATTAATTGTGAAAGCCCTTCCTAAAACCAGGTCAGGGAAAATCATGCGTAGAATTTTACGAAAAATTGCAGAAGGAAATACAGCTGATTTGGAAGATACTAGTACCTTAATTGACCCAAGTGTAGTGGATGCCATTATAGCCGGAGCAGCTAATTTGAGCTAGAAATGGGAGATGGGAAAGGTTAGCTAGAAATGAGAAATGGGAAAGGTTAGCTAGAAATGAGAAATGGGAAATGGGGAGGAAAGCTAATTTCTGATCCAAAACGTTCCTCAGTACCAATCTTGTAAAATTGAACTTTAGGGGTTCCTGACCCATAACTAACTAATTTAGTCTACCCTTAAAAAGTTGTATTTAAGGGATTGAAAAATTAACAAACATATAAGAACCAAAAAACTTCAGAATATAAAAAGCCCATTTTATAATTTTAAAAATACCATATTTTTGTATAGAAAGTCAGTCACTTAGTCCCTCTAAGCCAACAAGCATATGTTTGCTACTCGTGAATTTTTGGCTGCCATAAAGAAGTTGGCATCAATGCTCGGAATAATTCTCCGGAAATTAACATCTGCATTTTATGAAATTAAATTGACTTTTACTTATATTTGAGACGTGGCAAAGCAGACCAAATATCATTTAGACGTAGAAATCGACAAACTGACCAACAGCATTCTCAATACTATTTCAGGCGACAGTTTCCCTACAGATGTTCACCCAATAACTAAAGTAGATTTAAAGAATATAACACTGAAAAATGGTTGGCTTTTCAATTGGGCTTCCGAGTATAAACTCCCGGACAGACAGGTTTTCAAACTGACAATAAGGAATAACCCGGAAATTATTCAGGGACTAATAAGTACCAGCGATTTGGACAACTACTATTATTTACATCTTGTGGAGAGTGCACCATTTAACCTAGGAAAGCATAAACTTTATGAAGGTGTACCTGGAAACTTATTTGCCTTCACATGTAAAATCTCATGGGACAAAGGTTACCAAGGTTTCGTTTCATTTAAATCAAAAACCAAGTTAATTGATCATTACGAAAAAACATTAGGTGCAACACATGAAGGAGATCACAACATGGTTATTTACCCACTCGATGCACTTAAATTAATTAAAAAATATTATCCAACTTAAATCAAAAGACAATGGGATACATTAAAGAACCTGCCGGAGTAGAATTCACAGTTGATCCAACACCATTAACAACTGAGGATAGAAAAAAAATAAATGAAATAATTGCACACTACAAGGTAACCGGAAAAAAAATGCACTTTTCTAAATCAAAATCTGGACTAAAATCGAATTCTACAAATACTATAAAAACATTGGCCTAACATACCTATGTGTAATTTCGTGACATGAGCACAGCCGCCAACAAGTTTCAGTTGCAATAGCCGCTTTTGGTAAATCTCTGATGTTTAAATTCGTGATGAAACAAGAAGAGCCCTCGTCTGAGCTGAGGAAAAGACAAGCTGTGTGAAGGGAGTGAGAAAGGAAATGGGAAAGGATACGTTAATTCTTAATTGTAAATTCTTAATTGTGAATTACCTGCTATACAAATCTCTGATTGCAACTGATGCCATGGTGCAACCAAAAACGGTGGGCATATAGCTGATGGTGCCAACGGCTGATTTTTTGTTTCGGGCTTCCATCAATATTACATTTGCATTTTCTTCCTTTTTCTCTGAAGAAAAAACGGCTTTTACTCCTTTATATATTCCTAAACGATGAAGGTATTTACGGGTATAACGGGCGAGATGACAATTATAGGTTTCACTGATATCTGCCACCTGAACCAGAGTGGGGTCAACCTTTGAACCCGCACCCATACAGCTCACAATCGGGATTTTTCTTTCTATGCAAGCCTTAATAAAATATACTTTTGGAGATAAAGTATCGATACAATCGAGGGCATAATCAAATTGATTTTGATCCAATACATCATGGGTAAGCTGATCACGAAAAAATTCAGGGATAACCTTCAGTTTCAAATCCCGGTTAATATCCATTAATCGGGCTGCAAGAACATCGGCTTTTAACAAACCCTCTGTACTTATTAATGCAGGTATTTGTCTGTTGCGATTCGTTTCTTCAACCGTATCTGCATCCACAATGGTCATTCGACCCACACCACTTCTGGCAATCATTTCGGCTGCAATACCTCCTACCCCACCCAGTCCAACTACCAATACATTTGAATTAATTAATTTGTGTAATTTATCCTTTCCAAGCAGTAATTCTGTTCTGCCCATCCAGGGTTCAATGCGTATGCTCATTTATATTCATATTTTTTTGTATCAGGTACTTACTAAACAAGGTAATCGGTGGAGGAAAGGTAATCGGTAATCGGTAGAGGAAAGGTGATCGGTAATCGGTAGAGGAAAG
>CAYHCF010000019.1:14661-66081 GCA_964355075.1 uncultured Chitinophaga sp. | reverse complement strand
AAATTAAGGCAGGTTTTGAGCAAATAAATCAGGAAAATAAAAAATGGGGAACTGAATTGCTCACCTCAAATCATTCGTAAAATTTAATAAAAAAACGAACCAGAATTATTTTGAAACCGGAGTTTGAATTTTTGATTTTGTTTTCTGGTTTTTGAGTTTACGCAATTTGATCCATTCACTAATCCGTAAAAAATCCTGAACCGAAGGTTGTTTACCTGTAGTATAAAAGTCAATATTTTTGGGTTCCTTAATCACAGCGTAAATTTAGTAAATTTCCGGGAAATATTTCATCAATAACTTTTTTGCCGCTTTATTATCAATAGCCATCATGTTATTGAATAAAACATGAGCTCCTAAACTTATTTGATAATGTTCAATTAGTTTTGTTTTTGACTCAAAGGAAACAAAACCCTCATACCCTTTTTCAACAGATAATTTGCAGGCGAAAGCAACCAGATTACCGGGTACCCCAAAATAAACCTTTCGTTGCCCTTTGTTAAATTTATTACTTTCAATTAAATGCATAAAGATATGATCACCTCTATCCTCCAAACTGATAAGTCCTTGAATTATTCCGGGATTATCAATTATTACTAGTTTATAAATCGACCTGGTTTTATCTTTTATTTCAGTTTTCCAATTAAAAACCCAATCTAAAGGCTTAATGTTTGAAACTTCTTTTAGTGTTAATTCTAGAACAATAGTTTTAAAACTATCCCCTGTAATAGCATTTTCAATTGACCTGGTGAGTTTATCAATTAAGGTATCAAATTGCCTTTTTATTGTCATTCTACAATGCTATTATTAAACTTTTATTCGTTTTTTATTCCTGATAAATATTGATTTCAAAAATCTCTTTCCCATTGAAACAAAACGTACCCTTATATACTATTCCTCAATTATTGAACCAACAGGATGTATCCTTGGAGCAGCGCTAGACCTGGTGATTCACTAATTATTTACGATAAATCTGAAAAAGAAAACATTAATGATATTGAATTATATAAGCGACTGAAAAATATTCCAAGGTAAACTGTTTTTTGATGAAGCATCCCGGCTTTTTCTTTTCCAATACCAATAACCCGATTGTCGTTTTTTCGGGAAATAATATCGTGGCTTTTACCTCAAAATTTCTCTTGAAATAACGATGCGGTTTACCTCGCTGGTGCCTTCGTAAATCTGGGTAATTTTTGCATCGCGCATTAAACGTTCAACATGGTATTCTTTTACATAACCATAACCTCCGTGTACCTGTACCGCCTCGGTAGTAACCCACATGGCTGTTTCTGAAGCAAATACTTTAGCCATTGAACTGGCCAGTGCATAATCTTGATGCGCATCTTTTAGCGCTGCGGCTTTAAAACAAAGTAAACGTGCTGCTTCTATCTGAGTGGCCATATCTGCCAGCTTAAACTGAATGGCCTGATGATGCATAATTTCTTTGCCAAATGCTTTGCGTTCTTTTGAGTATTTTAAAGCCAATTCATAAGCTCCACTTGCAATCCCCAAGGCTTGTGCGGCAATACCTATGCGACCTCCGGCAAGAACCTTCATGGCAAATTTAAATCCGAAACCATCCTCCCCAATTCGGTTTTCTTTAGGAACAACCACATCCTGAAACATAATGGAATGGGTATCGCTTCCACGTATGCCCATCTTATCTTCTTTTTTGCCAACAATTACACCCGGCCAGCTTTTTTCAACAATAAATGCATTAATCCCTTTATGTCCTTTTTCGACATGGGTTTGGGCAATTACCAAATAATAAGTTCCACTGTTGCCATTGGTAATCCAGTTTTTGGTTCCATTCATCAAATAATGATCGCCCATATCAATTGCGGTTGTTTGCTGAGAGGTAGCATCACTTCCGGCTTCCGGTTCAGAAAGTAAAAAGGCACCATGAACTTTTCCACTTGCCAGGGGAACTAAATATTTTTGTTTTTGCTCCTCGGTACCATAGGTTTCCAAACCCCAGCATACCAGGGAATTATTTACCGAAACCACCACCGAGGCGGAGGCATCAATTTTTGACAATTCTTCCATGGCAAGTACATACGAAATGGTATCCATCCCGGAGCCCCCGTATTTAGGATCAACCATGATACCTAAAAACCCAAGTTCGCCAAGTTTTTTAACCTGTTCGTATGGAAATTCCTGTTTGTTATCGCGCTCAATTACGCCCGGTAATAACTCGGTTTGTGCAAAATCGCGGGCGGCTTGCTGAACATTTATATGCTCTTCGGTTAATTCAAAATTCATATTTCGTGCATTTTTTGGTGAGCGAATATAGAATAAGGTATAACAAAATCAAATGATATGGGTTACAATTTAAAAATTGTGGGCTGGATGAAGGATTTACGATGTACAAAGTATGATTTACGATGTACGATTTATGATGTACGATTTAATGTCGTTTAGTTTACTCTTTTGAGAAGTGGGTTAACCTTGACAACGCCGTTTGAGGGTCCTTCGGCAAGCTCAGGATAACATTTCGTAACTCATGTGAAGTAGTGATTTTGGCGAGATGAGTTTTTTGCTTTGCAAAAAACTCATCTCGCCAAAATCACAGCCCAATATAACAGGCCGGCGTGTCATCCTGAGCTTGCCGAAGGATGGCGGTGAAAGCATATCCTGGTAAGATTTTTTGTTCATTGCAATAAAAAAGGGATATTCTCCTAACTAAACGACATTGATGTTCGATTTGGGTTTTTAGGTTTTAATCTGAGCCTTCTTTTATTTTCTTTATCATCAGACTGCTGGAATACCCCTCAATAAAATCAATGGTTTTAACCGTTCCGCCTTTGGCGTTAACAATATCAAAACCAACTATTTCTTCCGGCTTATAATCACTTCCTTTTACTAAAACATCGGGTTGAACCAGGGTAATTAATTCAAAGGGAGTGGCTTCATCGAACAAAACAACGGCATCCACAAAGGCCAGCGAAGCAAGAATGTGTAAACGCGATTGCTCGTCTTGCACAGGTCTCTGAGGTCCTTTTAAACGACTTACCGAGGCATCGGAATTTAAACCCAATACCAACACATCCCCCAGATCGGCGGCTTTTACAAGATAATCGACATGCCCGCGGTGCAACAGGTCGAAACAACCATTGGTGAAAACAATTTTCTTCCCCTCATCCTTCCAGATACCTACTTGAGTTCTCAGTCCTTCCCAATCAAAAATTTTCTTATCAACTTCAAGCTGTTTGCTCATCGGTTTTTATTTTTTTATGCTGAAGCATGACAAAAACAGAGGCGATTAATCCTAAAATGGTTAGCAGGATCATTTGAGCGCCATGAACCATTGTGGCGTAGGCGATTCCATCTTCTCTGGCTACACCAAATAGCAGGAGAGATTGCATCACAAAGAAGTGGTAAGTTCCGGCTCCGGCTCCGGGAGCAGGTATAACCACACCCAGGGTTCCTATTGCAAAAACAACCAGACAATCGGAAAATAGGAGTTCAGAAGTTGCATCCATTGCCAACAGGCAGAAATACATCATCAGAATATAACAGGCCCAGATTAAAAAAGAAAGGATGATAAAAACCGCCGGTTTTTTAACATGTCTGATGCTCAATAAACCATCCGCAAAACCTTCAAAAATGATTACTAATTTTAAATAAACCGGATGAGAAGCAATGTATTTTCTTGCCCGATAAACAATGGCTAAAAACACCAAAACACTCAGGCCTAAAATCCATTTTAAATGAAAACCCTGCCCAACTTCCAAATGGCCAAGTTTCAGACTTTTGGCAATAAACTCTGAAATAATTTGAAACTGGAGAATAAAAATAGTTCCCAAAACCACCAGCAACAGCAACAAATCAACAATTCTTTCTGTAACAACGGTTCCAAGCGATTTTTCAATAGGCATTTGATCTGTTTTAGTTAAGGCAGCACATCTTGAAATCTCACCGGCTCTTGGAATCACATAATTCATCATGTAACCTATCAAAACACTATAAAAGCTATTCAGGGTACTCACTTCATAGCCCATGGCCTGATACAGAAACGTGGCTCTATAAGCCCGCAACCAGTGACTGACCATTCCAACCCCTAAACCAACAAAAAGCCAGCTCAAATGGGCTGATTTAATTCGAAAAAACAAGTCTGCCCACTGGGTATCTTTAAATACATAATACAGGAAAAATCCTCCTACTAAAGTAATGAGGGTGTATTGCAGGAAAGATTTTAATTGAAATTTCAATGGGTCAATTTGTTGTTAGCATCAGGATAAATGGAAAGTGGTTTATACTTTTTTGCCGCTTCAAATTCCATAATACAGTATGAAATAACAATCACATGATCGCCGGGAGCTGCTTTTCTTGCGGCAGGGCCGTTTAAACAAACCACTCCGCTTCCTCTTTCCCCTTTAATTACATAGGTTTCTAACCGTTCGCCGTTATTTACATTTACCACCTGCACTTTTTCGTTCTCAATCAGGTTGGCTGCTTCCATCAAAGACTCGTCAATGGTAATACTTCCAACATAATGCAACTCGGTTTGCGTAATTTTTGCCCGGTGTATTTTAGATTTTAATAGTTGTATTTGCATATCAATTTTGCGCGGCAAAGTTAGCTAAAAAGCTTAAAAAGCCAAATATTATCCTTCATTGTCGGCTTCCGTTAAAGTTTTGTCATAAAAAACTGAAAGTCGTCAAATTGGTGTCAAAAAACCGGTTTTCTGATTTTTGTCAGGATAAGTGCCCTTGTATACATAGTTTCTTTGTGTACTAATTTAAAAAAATATTCATGAAAAAAGTATTACTCATTTTAACCTTATTAGGTTTAAAAACCTTTGCTTTCTCGCAAACTGCCGACAGTATCAGCATGCTTCCCGGCAATGCCCTCGACGTTTACTATAATTTGTCAACAGGCCATGTAGATACCGTTAGAAATAACAACTGGCATATTGCTTTTGCCATGCGTAAGGCAGTTCCACCTATGCAAACGGCTCAGGCAGCATCAATCCTGATTAACGAAGGCAGAAACGTTGAAATCTTTAAATCCAGCAAATTGATCAGCCAATGGTCGTCGTTTGACACCGCCGGATGGATGACATGGCCAACATTTTTCAATAGTGACAGCAGCTGGGATATTGGCGCATTAAACGTTGACCGTAACTTAACGAATCCTTTTGATTATGGTTGGGGTCAATATAGCCAGACTTCTCATGATGTGGTTGGAACGCATATCTGGTTAATTGCCATTACCACTTCCCCTAACCCTGCTGATCCTAAAACATTGAAAAGATTAGCTATTCAAAAAATATCTTTCGATACGCTATGGATTTTCACGCTTTCTAATGTAGATGGATCCGACAGTACCACCTTAACTATTAAAAAATCTAACTTCAATAATAAATTATTTGCTTATGTAAACGTGTTAAGCAAAACAGTTATTGACCGCGAACCTCAAATGGGAACATGGGATTTGTTGTTTACAAAATATAAATCATTGGTTACACTATACGGACAAACATTAATGTACCCTGTAACCGGAGCTTTGCATAACCCTGCTTTAGTTACCGCAAAATTAGCTGCTCCTTTGGCCAGTACAACCGTTCCCGCAAATACATTAACGTTCAAACCCAATATCAGAACCATTGGCTGGGATTGGAAAATAATAACTGTTACACCGGGAGCATGGCCCATTAAAGATTCTTTGGCCTATTTTGTGAAAACAGGACCTTATAGCTATTACCGGATTGCCTTTAAAGAATATTTTGCAAACTCAAGCAGTCAATATATCAAATTTAATAAAACACCTTTTACCAACCTAACCGGAAACAATAATTTGTCAAAATCAGAGGGTTCACTAACTGTTTTCCCAAATCCTGCCAGCCATATGGTTTCAGTTGAGGCCATATTTGACAGAAAAGTGAATCAGTTAAATGTGCGCATTTTCGACATGACAGGACAAGAAGTAATGAAACAAAACTATTCGAATGTAAGCGGTTTGTTTTCAGCGCAGTTAAATATCAATCAATTAGGTAGCGGACTCTATTTTATTTCGTTGGAGGCCGATGGATCTGCGTTTACTCAAAAATTGATTCTTGAATAAAATATTTTGTTCGTCTCTCCAATAAACAGGAATTTCTACATAAACACCACCTTTTGGGTGGTGTTTATTCTGTTTAGCCCTGCGGTTAATGCACAAACCCAGGGAAAAGCCATTGATCTGGAGGAAATGGTTGTTACCGGCCAATATGGTGAAAACAGCTTAGCCAAATCGGTGTATAAGGTTAAAGTTATTGACCCAAAAAGAATTCAGGCTCAGGGGGCATTTAACCTTCAACAATTATTGGCAAACGAATTAAATGTTAGAATAAATGTTGATCCCATTTTAGGTGGAAGCCTTCAATTGCAAGGAGTTAGCGGAAATAACATAAAAATCCTGATTGATGGCGTTGCGGTTGTAGGAAGAGAAAATGGAAATATCGACCTGAGCCAGATTAACCTGAACAATGTTGAAAGAATTGAATTGGTTGAAGGTCCGATGAGTGTAAATTTCGGAACGGACGCCCTTGGCGGAGTCATAAATATTATCACAAAAAAGCAAAAACAGGAAAGCACAAATGCCCGTACTAACCTGTATTATGAAAGTATTGGGCAATACAATGCCGATGTAAGTGTAGGTTTAGGTGCTAAAAAGTATGGTTTATTGGCAAATGTTGGACGTAATTTCTTTGAAGGATACAGCGAAAACCCTGAAAGTCGCGAGAAACTATGGAAGCCCAGAACTCAATACATGGCAGATTTAAACCTGAGCAAATATTTCGAAGACGGGACGCTGCGTTGGAGTAATCAGTTTTTTCATGAAAAAGTTACCGATAAAGGTGAGCCAACTGTAGATTGGACCCAGGCGCTTGCTCAGGATAAATATTATAACAGCACCCGATTTACCACCTCGGTTTTTTTAGATAAAAAACACCAGGGAAAAAGAAACATGAGTTTCGTAGCTTCCTATAATTTTTACCAGCGGAAATTTAATACCTACCAAAAAAATCTTGTGGATCAAACCCAGGAGCTGATTCCCTCCTCCAGCGTACAGGATACCAATTATTTCCACCAGATAATGAGCCGGGGAACTTATGCAAATACTGCCTTTTCAGCCAAAGTAAGTTATCAGATGGGTTATGAATTAAACCATGAGTTTGCTTATGGAAAGCGTATTGAAAACGAAAAACAAAATATGGGCGATTATTCTTTTTTTGCGAGCAGCGAAATAAAAATTTTCCCGAGGTTTTTAATTCGTCCAGGATTCAGAATAAGCTACCATACCCGATTTTCGGTTCCCCCCATACCTTCCATCAATATAAAATATGATATTACGGATTGCTGGACACTGAGAGGATCATTTGCCCGCGGATTCAGGGCACCAACCTTAAAGGAATTGTATTTACAGTTTACCGATATCAGCCATAACTTAAAAGGAAATTCCACTCTAAATCCCGAGAATTCCTATAATTTTCAGTTGAACCTTTTGTATCAAAACAAAACTGACCAGCGGGTTTGGCGTTTTGAACCTTCTGTTTTTTACAGTCATATCAATAATATGATCGACCTGGCAAAGGTGGGATCAGGAAATAATGCTGCCTTTCAGTATGTCAACATCAACCATTTTTCAACACTGGGATTGAACTTAAACACAGAATACAGAAAGCTGAAATACCAAATAACGTTGGGCTACGCGCATACCGGAAGAAAAAATAATTTGAGTGATTTAGTTGAAACCGACCGGTTTTTTTATACCTATGAATGGCGCCTGAATTTCGTATATAATTTTATAAAATTAGATGGTTCAGTTAACCTGTTTTATAAATATAACGGTAAGATCCAAACCTACCAGAATAATTATATGCAGAACGAGATTCAATTGAGCTATATCGATCCATTCAGCCTGATGGATTTAACCCTTACCAAAAATCTGTTGAAGAAAAAAGTCGGATTGACCCTTGGATTCAAAAACATCATGAACATTAAAAATGTTAACGCAAGTTTTAATTCCGGGCCGCATAGCAGCGGGAATAACTTTGCAATGACCGGTATGGGTCGCACCTTTTTTATTGGTATACGATATGTCTTATAATTCACAGGCAAAATGAAAAAGAGATTAAGTATCATAAATTTAATAATTATCAAAAAAGGATGGGTTTTTGGGGTTGTCTTTTTCACGTTCCTGTTAACTGCATGCGAAAAAAAGGAGAAGGCCTATATTTTGCCTGACAGGCCGGCCGATTCGGTAAGAATTACCCAGGTAAATTTAGGGGAGAACTATGAAAACCAACTTTTCATCAATTTTTTAGATAGCAATGCAGTCGCTTCTGCTGTTAAATATGATTCTTGGGATTTGTCGTTTGATTGCAATCCATCTGGTTTTCATGTTTATATGAATGGAGGTAAAGGTAATCTGGTTGCGAGTTTGTGCTATTCAGCGTTTAAAACAAATGTGAATCTGAATCTTCTTAAATGGCGTTGGGATGAACCGGGTGGCGGAGATTCTCTTGCCTTAATCCATTGGTGTAACCCGGTTCTGTACTTAAGTTATGATTCGGTATATGTAATTGACAGGGGAACAGACTGTGAGCCCGAAAAACGATATTATGAGTTTAAGCTTGGGTATATCGATTATTCAACCTATTCCATAGAAATTGCGGATATAAATGGCAAAAAGTTATCTACTACTGTCATTGCAAAAGATCCGGCTAAAAACCTGGTTTATTTCGATTTTGGCACGCAGACCCTGTTAAATTTTGAACCGGATAACCTTTCCTGGCATTTTTGTTTTCTTCGGTATCGGTATATCTATTATCAGTTTAGTCCTCCCTTACTTTATTATGTAACCGGCATAAACATTAACCCAAAAACCATTTGTGTATCTGTTGACAGTTCCCTCCAATTCGAAAATATTAAATTGGCGGATATCGCAAATTTGAACTACTCAAATCACCGTGATGTAATGGGTTTCGACTGGAAAGTTTATGATTTTAACAGAGGCAAATACATTGCACGGAAATACGTGAACTACCTGATAAAAACCAAAGGTCCGAATCCTCAGTTTTATAAGTTGCGGTTTACCGATTTTTACAGCAAAAAGGGATTAAAAGGCTCGCCAAAATATGAGATTGCCCGGGTAAAATAACCCTTAATGATAACAAATTTGCACAGGAAAATTAAACTATCTATATTTAATCCTGTCAAACGGGTGAGTAAATAATTTTCATTTTGTCAGAAATCAGCGATGTAGAACTGGTCAATCAATTTAAACGACCGGAAACCAAACAATTGGCTTTTAAGTTGATTTTGGAAAAATACCAGCGCAAAGTTTACTGGCAAGTGCGTCGTATTGTGATTAACCATGATGATGCCGACGACGTGGTTCAAAACACTTTTATTAAAGTTTGGGAGAAATTGAATGATTTCAGGGCGGATAGTAAGCTATTTACCTGGCTTTTTCGTGTAGCAACAAATGAGGCGCTGGCTTTTTTACAAAAGAAAAAGGCTAATCAAAACGTGAGCATGGAAGATATGTTAGAAAAGATGGGCGAGCAATTAACGGCGAGCACCTATTTTGATGGCAATAAATTGGAACTCACCCTGCAACGAGCCATCTTAACTTTACCTAATAAACAGCGATTGGTGTTCAATATGAAATATTATGAAAATTTAAAATACGAAGAGATGGAGGCCATTTTGGGTACCAGTGTTGGTGCATTGAAGGCTTCATACTTTCATGCCACAAAAAAAATTGAGGAATTTGTGAAGCGTTCATTAAACGCTTGAGTTTAAAATACATCATATATTAAATGACCCAGGAAGAAAACCATAGCGAATTGTACTTAAAGAACCTTAAAACAGAAGGTGGCTTTCGGTTGCCCGATCATTACTTTGAGGATCTTGAAATAAAAATGCTGGCAAATCTGGCTGAACCTGAATTGAATTTTGGTCAAAACGGTGGCTTTAAAACACCTGAAGAATATTTTGCAGGAATGGAGATGGCTGTCCTTAACAAGCTTGCCTTAAAAAAAGCAAAAATAATTCCTTTTTACCAGCGGAGTTTTTTTAGCTTGGGTATTTCAATAGCAGCCGGCTTACTATTGGTTTCCATGTTGTTTTTATACAGAATGTCGGATTCGCCTGATATCGTTAAAAACACCGCGGTTAGTAATGAGGAAATCATTAACCATTTGAGTAATGAAGATATTAATGCTGAATTACTTTGTGAGGCCGGATGGTGCACCGAAATGGAAAAATTGAATAAGAAAGAGAACGATGAGCTGAATAATTATATCATAGAAAACAGCGACGAAAGTTTATTGATGGGAGAACTTTAAAAAGATACTATTATGAAAAAATCTACAATTAGTTGGATATGGATGTTTGTGTTTTTCGCAAATGTGGCTTTCGCCCAAAGAGGCCCGGGTCCGGCAAAGGAACGAATAGAGGCAATGAAGGTGGGCTTTATTACCCAAAAAGTTAATTTAAGCGCAGAGGAGGCGCAAAAGTTCTGGCCTGTTTACAACAAATACAGTGATGAACAGGAAAAACTGCGCAAATCGTTTAGAGGAATGATGATGGATGAGCTCAGAGATATGGATAATATGACGGATGCCGAAGCGGATAAAACATTGAACGAAATGATCAATTTCAGAACAGCCGAAGTGGAATTAACTAAAAAATATGTGGCTGAATTTAAAAAGGTTTTGCCATCGAAAAAGGTGGTATTGCTTTTTAAGGCCGAACAGGAATTTAAAAGGGAATTACTGAAGAAGCTGAAAGATCAACAGGGTAGATAAGGTTGTTCCGTAAAACAAATTAGCCCCATAGGTACGGGTTCCTATCAAAATATTCCTGTATTTTGCTTAAGGAAGCCTAATAAACCATCCATACCCTTTCAAAGCTCAAAACAGCCACTTTTTCATTCGGAAATTTTACTTGCATACCCTATATTTGCAGAAGTATGAGTGTAAGACAAGAGAAGTTTTCGGGATTAATTCAGGAGCATTTAGCTGAGATATTTTTACGCCATACAGATTGGTTTAAAAAGGCTTTTATTACCATCAGTAAAGTGGAAATGTCGCCCGATTTGAGTTATGCAAAGGTTTTTTTGAGCTTTTTCAAGGTTCAGGATAAAGATGAATTATTAAAGCTTGTTAATTTCCATAACCGTGATATCAGGAAACAATTGGCCGTTAGAGTTAGAAATCAGGCACGTGTGGTGCCCGAGCTTAACTTTATTATCGACGATAGCCTGGATTATGTGTTTCATATGGATGAGGTAATGAAAAAGGTTCAGGCCGAAGATGAAAGAAAAAAACAAGATCACTAATTAATAAAAGGAATAGCTGTTTCATGAATTACGATCCGATAAAAAAAGATTTAGGTGCCGTTTTTAACCAAAGCACTTTTTTGCGTAAATTGTTTTATCAATTGCTTGATCTGCTTTTACTCAGATCCTGGCATGTGCACCGTGAGTTAAAAAAATGGATGGAAAACACGAGCGCTGCCAAAATTCTGGATGCAGGCTCAGGTTTTGGACAGTATAGTTTTTTCTTAGCCAAACGTAATGCGCAATATCATATTGATGCCCTGGATGTAAAAGAAGAGCAGATTGAGGATTGCAATCAATTCTTTAAAAGATGCGCGCTCGATAATGCCATATTTGCCTTTGGGGATTTAACCAAACCGATTGCTGAACATAAATACGACCTGGTAATCTGTGTGGATGTAATGGAACATATTCTGGAGGATATAACCGTATTTAAAAACTTTCATCAGGCAATGAAGCCCGGTGCACTGTTGTTAATCTCCACACCTAGTGATCAGGGAGGAAGCGATGTTCACGAAGATACCGGAGAGAGTTTTATCGGGGAGCATGTTCGTGATGGATATCCCTTTAATGAAATGCGCGATAAACTGATTGAAGCCGGATTTAACAAATTTGAGATTTTATACAGCTATGGCGTTCCCGGCCAAATTGCATGGAAGTTAAGTATGAAGTACCCAATGCTCCTGCTGAATACAAGCAAATTGTTTTTCTTTTTGATCCCATTCTATTATATCATCACGTATCCGTTTAGTTTCATATTAAACTGGATTGATACCTATACTGAACACGATTCAGGAACAGGTCTGATTGTGAAAGCATGGAAAGAATAATTGAAAATGAAATTCCGAAAGCTATCGGTATACCGATTAGCACCCCATGAACCTGCCTCTAAAAATAGCGATCCGATATTTTTTTTCCCGCAAAAAGAGCGGTGGCTTTAATGCTGTTACAGCCATTTCTTATATTTCATTGGCAGGTTATGCAGTTGGTGCGGCCGCCTTGTTGATTGTGCTTTGCGTTTTCAATGGTTTCGAAAATTTGTTCACCAAAATGTATAGTAATTTCGATGCAGATCTGCAATTAATCCCGGCCAGTGGAAAAACCTTTTTTATCAAAGAATTACCTATCGAAAAAATAAAAGCGCTACCTGTGGTAAAAGGTTTTGCCTTTGTGTGGGAGGAGAATGCCTTGCTGCGCTATGATAACAAACAAACCATTGCAACAGTAAAAGCAGTTGACGATCATTATTTAAATATAAATCCGCTTGACAGTAATTTATTACGGGGTTCATTAATTCTGCATAGCGGTGATACCAATTTTGCCTTAGTAGGACAAGGAATCGCTTATCAATTGGGGATTGACCCTGACGATCAGTTTCATTTTCTGGGAATTTATCTTCCCAGAAAAGGTAAGGTAGATATGACGAACCCCGATGGCGCTTTTGCCCATGGCATTGTTTTTCCTGCCGGTGTTCTTGGAATTCAGGATGAGGTAGATGGAAAATATGTTTTAATTCCTCTGGCATATGCCGGACAATTGATGGAAGATTCGAACCGGGTTTCAGCTTTGGAAATCCGACTGAATAACCCCGATAAAATGGATGAAGCAAAGGAACAAATTCAAGAAATAATTGGAGATAACTTTGCGATAAAAAACAGGTTCGAGCAAAGGGAAAGTTTTTATAAAGTAATGGTATCCGAAAAAACCATTAGTTTCTTTATTTTGCTATTTATATTAATCATCTCAGCCTTTAATACCGTTGGTTCTTTATATATGCTGGTCATTGAAAAGAAAAACGATCTGAACGTATTCAGCAGCATGGGATTAACTGGTTCAAAGGCCGCCCTGGTTTTTGTTTATCAAAGTTTATTAATCGCCGTGATTGGCGGAATACTTGGATTACTTTTAGGAGTTGGGGTGATTCTGGCCCAGCAAAATTTTGGTTTGGTGGCGCTTCAAAGCAATGGAAGTATGATGATAACAGCCTATCCTGTTTTGTTAAAATGGCAGGATACCTTTCTGGTTTTAATTACCTTAATCGGCCTTGGTTTACTTACTTCCATTTACCCCGCCTATAGAGCCTCAAAAACCATTGAACCCGAAGACTATTCTTTAAAAACTACTTCCAGCAAAGTCTGACCAACGGCTTTTAAAGTGTTTCTGTCAATCACCCCCATATTATCGCCGATTGTGTGCCAATGTGCTGGAAAGCGGGTACTGGTACTTTCGGTATAATGAATGATATCAATGGTAGGAATGCCGGCTAACGTATTCACATAATAATGATCGTCGATAATGGGACCCCCCTGGAAATAATAAAAATTATTGCTGAAGCCCAATTGAACTGCCTGATCCCAAACTTTACGCAAAACAGGCTCAGCATATTTGATACTGTACCCTTCCCAAATAAAATGCGCATTAAAAGCTCCAACCATATCCAATAAAATTCCATATTCTGCCTTATACCCTGCCTTGTGTTTGTTTCTTGCCCAATATTGAGAACCCAAACAATAAGTGTCGCCACCCAAATCCGACTTGCCCAAATCTTCCGCATCAAAACAAATCAGATCGACTCCGATATTGAGTTTTTTGCCTTTCAATTGGCGCGCCATTTCAAGCATCACCGCCACGCCACTCCCTCCATCATCAGCGGCGAGAATGGCTTTGGTATGATTGGCTGGATCCGAATCCTGATCGGCATAAGGGCGGCTATCCCAATGGGCACTGATAAAAATTCTTTTGGAGGCTGTTGGATTAAATGAGGCAATGATGTTTCGTATATTTAATTTTCTATCATCAAAATTCTTTACTGCTGCTTTTTGCTCCGTTACTTCATCGGCATATTTTTTAAATTGCTGAACCAAATAATCTCCACATGCCGTATGGGCGGTGCTATTACAAACCCTGGGGCCAAAATCAACCTGCTTTTGCACCCATTGGTAGGCACTATCTGCATTAAAATCCGGACTCATCTGTTTGTAGGCAATGGTTGTTTCAACAGGCTTATCAGTTGTTTTCTTTTTGGGTTCATTACAGGCAATAATGCCAATCAGGATAGAAAAAAGAAAAGCGTTTTTTAGGAAAGCGTTTGATTTCATATTTGTATTTGTCTTCGGAATAGCATTGAACCAGACCAACGCAGGTTGTAAAATTATATTTTAATATTTGCTATACAAATTAAAGCAAGGAATGTTATTTGTTATTATCGGATTACCTGCAAAATAAAGTAATTACATACGGATGATACACCAAAAACGTCAGACTAAATTAGTGTCCCGGATTTGTTGCGTTTATTATTAAAAGCAATACTTCTCTGCATTTATCAATGCTTCAGCTACCCGTCTTCTTGCCGTTTTGTTATTATGTACTTTGTTTTTAGTGAAGCGTTTCAATCCCATTAACATCATTTGCAACTCATCCCCTTCAGCAAACGAACTGATCGCTTCTTTGCCGTTTTTTTGGATCCGGTCTACTGCATCATGGATAAAAACCCGCATCATGGCAATTTGTATTTCGCATTCGGCTTCCCCTTTTAGCTGAACTCTTTTTTCTACCCGCAACAGGATAGATTCACTCAGGTATAAATCAATCAACATATCAGCCATATTCATCAAAATTTCCTGCTCTTTACCCAGTTCCATCATCAATTTTTGCGCCGCCATTCCGGCAACCATTAAGATTGCTTTTTTGAGGTTTCCTATATACTTTTTCTCCTCCGCAAAAAGGCTTTCAACCTCCTCCATAAAATCAGGAATCCCCATCAATTCCTGTTGAATTTTCATAGCCGGTTCCATCAGGTTCAGTTCCCCTTTCATGGCACGCTTAAGCATCATATCAACGATGAGCATGCGGTTAATTTCATTCGTTCCTTCAAAAATCCGATTGATCCTTGAATCCCGGTAGGATCGCTCCATTGGCGCATCAGCAGAATATCCCATCCCGCCATAAATTTGCAATCCTTCATCAACCACATAGTCTAAGGTTTCTGAACCAAAAACTTTTAAAATAGCGGCTTCCGGGGCAAATTGTTCAAGTCCTTTTAATATTGATTTTTCATGCGTATTTCCATTTAATTCAAGTTCTTTTATGGCATCTTCGATGTTTTGTATTGCCCGGTATAAAGCTGATTCACTTGCAAATATTCGTATGGCTTGCTCAGCTAATTTGTATTTAATAGCACCATATTTTGAAATGGGTTTTCCAAATTGCTCCCGCTCATTCGCATATTTTATGGAGAGGTCTGATAACTTTTTTGAAGCTCCCAAAGCTGCAGCAGCAAGTTTTACCCTACCTATATTCAGAATGTTTACTGCGATTTTAAATCCATTTTGTCTTTCAGATAAGAGGTTCTCAACCGGAACTTTGCAATCTGTAAAAAATACTTGCCGGGTGGAGCTCCCTTTTATTCCTAATTTATGTTCCTCGGGATTTAAAGTAATGCCACCGAATTCCTTTTCAACAATAAAAGCACTCAAATTTTCATCATTATCTATTTTTGCGAAAACAATAAAAATATCTGCAAACCCTGCATTGGTAATCCACATTTTTTGGCCATTAATCAGGTAATTTGTCCCATCCGGGGATAATGTCGCTTTCGACTTCCCGGCATTGGCATCAGAGCCTGCGCCCGGTTCAGTTAAACAATAACTCGCTTTCCACTCGCCATTAACCAGCTTAGGCACATACTTTTGCTTTTGTGCTTCATTCCCATAGTATAAAATGGGTAACAAGCCAATACCGGTATGGGCTGAAAAAGCAACAGCAAAAGAGTGGCCTGAACCAATGGATTCTGTCACCAACATACCCGTAACAAAATCCTTTTCAAAGCCTCCGTAATTTTCGGGAACATTCACACCCATCAAACCTAATTCAGCAGATTTTTTCAACAAGCTTTCCATCAGACCTTCTTCCTGCGCATCAATTCTGTCTAAGTTAGGCCAAACTTCTGCAGCCAGAAAATCATGACAACTTTGTGCGATCATTTTTTGTTCTTCATTCCATTCTTCAGGAATAAATATATTTTCGGCAAGCGTTTCTTTTATCAAAAACTCTCCTCCCAGAATTGCCTTTTTTTGATTTATGGTTTCCATATTCATTTTGTTTTGTTCATTACTTATTTAATTCTGCTTTAAATGAAATAGGTTTCGACTTCGCTCAACCTGACATAGGCAGCGAATGCGAGAACTCCCTGCTGCATGCCCCTGTCAGTTGCGAAGTCGAGAACTCCCTACAGCATGCCCTTATTTCAAAAACTCAAAGACTCCGGCTACCCCTTGTCCGCCGCCCACACAGGCGCTTACTATCCCATATTTTTGTTTCCTCAACCTCATTTCATTGATCAGCTGAACGCTCAATTTAGCTCCGCTGCATCCAAGTGGATGTCCCAGGGCAATGGCACCTCCATTTACATTTACTATGCGCTGGTCTAAATCAAGGGTTCTCATTACGGCCAATGCCTGCGATGCGAAGGCTTCATTGAGTTCGATCTGATCTATTTGGTTTAAGGTTAACCCCGCTTTTGCCAGGGCCATTGGAATTGCTTTTACCGGACCCATACCCATTACTCTTGGATCAACACCGGCAACAGCATGACTTAATAAACGTGCGATAGGTTCAATATTTAATTGTTTTACCATGCGTTCACTCATCAGCATTAAAAAGGATGCCCCATCTGATGTTTGAGATGAATTACCGGCAGTGACGCTTCCATTGGCCGCAAAAACAGGTTTTAATTTAGACAGTGCTTCTATGGTAGTATCTGCTCTCGGGCCTTCATCTGTGTCAAAAATATAGGTTTTGGTTTTCCTGATACCCCGCTCATCTACGTATGTTTCATGGATGTTTATGGGAACAATTCCACTTACAAACTTGCCTTCATTTATCGCTGCAAGGGCCTTCTGATGCGATTCAAAAGAAAACAGGTCCTGATCGTCCCGACTTATCTGGTATTCCGTGGCAACAGCCTCCGCGGTGGCACCCATGCTGCTGTACCAATCCGGATGTTTACTGGCAATATCATAATTCAAAACCGTTTTCCATCCCATAACCGGAATCATACTCATGTTTTCTGTGCCTCCGGCGATTATACAATCCGCCATACCAGCATCAATTTTATAGGCCGCCATGGCAATACTTTCCAATCCGGAACCGCAATAACGGTTGAGGATCATACCCGGCACTTCCATGGGTAAGGAAAGCAAGGAAATCATCCGACCCATTTGCATGCCTTGTTCCGATTCGGGTACTGCACATCCCACAATTAAATCATCTATTTGCTTTGGATCAAGCGAAGGGACAGCGGCCAATAAATATTTGATTACATCGGCGGCTAAATCATCCGGACGTGTAAATCTTAATTTGCCTTTTGGTGCTTTGCCAACGGCACTTCTGAATCCTGCTACTATATATGCATTCATAAAATTGGTTTTTAATTTCTAAGTACTTTACCGGTTTTCAACATATATTGAATACGATCCAATGTTTTTCTCTCGCCACAAAGAGATAAAAACGCTTCCCGTTCCAGATCAAGGAGATATTGTTCACTCACTTCAGTTGGATAAGACAAATCTCCTCCACACATAATTGTTGCCAGTTTTTGTGATATTTTTTTATCGTGTTCCGAAATAAAATTGCCTTTTAACATTGATTCGGTTCCGGCATAGAACAAGGCCAAACCTGCCTTGCCTTGTACTTTAATGGTTTTTGGTGTTGGCTGCGTATATCCTTTATCAGCCAGGGCAATTACTTTTGCTTTTGCTTCCCAAATTTGTGTTTGAAGGCCCATGCTGATTGAATCTCCAGGACGAAGTATATTCATATCTCTGGCTTCATAAGCTGAAGTTGCCACCTTGCCCATAGCAATATTCATAAAATAATTTTGTAGTGTATTCAGTTCCACATCTCCTTTTTCATATTCTTCAGAAGCTCTCAGGGTCATTTCTTTTGTTCCCCCGCCAGCGGGTAACAGACCTACTCCAAATTCAACCAAACCGATATACGTTTCGGCAAACATTTGAATGGCATCTGCATGAAGATTCAGTTCGCAACCGCCGCCCAATGTTAAATGGTGAGGTGCCGTTACAACAGGAATCGAGGAGTACCTTATCCGCATCATGGTCTTTTGAAACGAGCGTACCACCCCATCTATCTCATCAAATTCCTGATCAACGGCAAGCATTAATAAAAGGAGCAAGTTAGCACCAACCGAAAAGTTACTTCCGTTATTGCCGATAACCAATCCTTTATAATCGGTTTCAGCCAAATCAATGGCTTTATTTATTCCTTGTATTACTTCTGATCCGATGGTATTCATTTTTGATCTGAACTCCAGATTCAGAACGCCATCTCCCAGATCGGTGATTACTGAGCCATTGTTTTTCCAAATGGTTTGCCCTGCTCTGATATGATCGAGAACAATAGAATTTTCGGTACCCGGTATGGGTTTGTGCGTTTTGTCTTTAAGGCTATAGTAGTATTTCTTTCCCTTGGCTATTTTATAAAAAGAGTCGATACCTGATGCGATCATTTCTTCGACCCAGGGCGCCGGTTTATAACCAGCTTCTATTATCTTTTCCCGGGTTTCTTTTAGCCCCAAACAATCCCATGTTTCAAATGGCCCCAGTTCCCAGCCGAACCCTGCACAAACGGCTTCATCAATACTAAAAATATCATCACATATTTCGGGTATACGATTGCTTACATAGGCGAAAAGTGAATAGAATGTTGCTCGGTAAAATTCGCCGGCAGCATCTGTTCCCTTAAGCAAAAGGGGTAATCTTGTTTTTAAATCATCAATTGTTTTTGTTGCTTCTAAGGTTGCCCATTTTGCTTTTTGCGGGGTTTTGTATTCCAGCGATTTTAAATCCAGCGAAAGTATTTCGGTTTCCCCTTTTTCGCTTTTTGATTTTTTATAAAATCCCTGTTTACTTTTATCTCCATACCATTTATTTCTATCTAAGGCATTGAGATATTCGGGCAAATTAAATCTATCCTTTTTCTCATCACTTACAAGACCCTCCTGTAAGCCCCTGGCAACTTTAATGAGGGTATCAATCCCAACAATATCGGCTGTACGAAAAGTTGCCGACTTTGCATGACCGATTATGGGGCCGCTTAACTGGTCGACCTCCTCCACCCTTAAACCCAATTTTTCGCTCGCATGAAATACTTCCATAATGGCATAGATGCCAATACGATTGGCAATAAAAGCAGGAGTATCTTTACACAAGACGCTTGTTTTTCCAAGAAACTTCTTGCCATAATCCAATAAAAAAGCCACCACATCGGGTTCCGTTTTTGTGGTGGGAATTATTTCAAGTAAAGGCAAATATCGGGGTGGATTAAAGAAATGTGTTCCGCAAAAATGACGCACAAAATCTTCACTTCTGCCTTCGGTCATCAGATGAATGGGAATGCCTGAAGTGTTTGAGGTGATAAGCGTTCCGGGTTTTCTGAATTTCTCAACCCGTTCCAACAATTGTTGTTTGATTTTCAGATTTTCAATCACAACTTCAATTACCCAGTCGCAGGTTTGTATCTCCATTAAATTGTCTTCAAAATTTCCTGTTCGGATCCTATTTGAAAACGAGGGATGATATAAAGCCGCAGGGTTTGACAGAAGTGTGCTCTTTAAAGCTTCATTTACGAACCTGTTTCTAACAACTGGGTTTTGTATATCCAGTCCTTTGGAAATTTCTGCAGCATTGGGTTCAGTGGGAATAATGTCAAGCAATAAGGCTTGAACACCAATATTGGCAAAGTGACATGCGATACGTGAACCCATAATTCCTGATCCCAATATGGCAATATTTTTTATTCTTCTTAACATGGTAATCTATTTCTTATAAATTAATCGTAAACTTTTTTTCGTCGGCCACCGTGGTGATTTGTTTTACCACTTCATTAAAGATCTCCAGATTTTTGGGATCAATCCTGTTTTCAATATCCGTATTAAAATCCTTCACCGTCCGGATAGAGATTTCTCTTTTACGAAGACCCTTTTCAGTAAGCCAGATTCTAACCATCCTGCCGTCATTACTGTCTTTCTTCCTGCTGATCAGCTTCTTTTTCTCCATGGCCAAAAGTGTCCGGCTTAAACTGGTTGGTTCCATTCCTAACAGCGGAGCAATATGCGTTGACGGTGTTCCCTCGTGGCTATCAATATTTATCAGAATAAATCCAATAGTGGTTGACAGGTCGTGCATAATGGCTTCATTATTATACATTCTATTGATAGCATGCCAGGCATGTTGAATACGTGAACAGGCGGTTTCTTTGTGTGACATCAGGGTTTATAATAATATGCTTGCATAATATAGGATCAGGAATAAATTTCGGTAATCTGAGCAGCAAAATTTTGAGCAATTGCTTTTCTTCTCAAACTAAGTTTAGGGGTCAGCTCATTTTTTTCGATCGTCCATTCCCGCTCAACCAGTGCTATTTTTTTGATCATCTCGTAGTGTGAAAGTTGCGTATTTACCTCCTCAACTTCCTGCCAGATTCTATCTTTCACCTGATCGTTTTTTATAATGGCACTATCTGAATCGTAAGGTATTTTGTGAATTCGACAATACTCTTTTAAAAAGGTAAAGGATGGAACCACAAGGGCAGCCGGGAATTTTTGACTTTCGCCCACCACCATCACCTGTTCAATAAACAAAGATTGCTTTAATGAATTTTCAATCGGTTGAGGTGCAATGTATTTTCCACCTGAGGTCTTGAATATCTCTTTTTTACGGTCTGTAATCTTTAAAAACCTTCCCTCTACCATTTCACCAATATCACCGGTATGTAACCAACCGTCAATGATGGTTTTATGCGTTTCTACCTCATTTTTATAATAACCCAGCATTACATTCGGACCTTTTACTAAAATCTCGCCTTCTTCATTAATTTTTACTTGAACATCTTTTATAATCGGACCTATTGTTCCAAAACACATAGAATTAGGCTGAAGTGTATTAACGGCTATTACAGGAGAAGTTTCGGTTAAGCCATAGCCTTCTAATACGGGTATGTTAGCGGCATTGAAAACCCTTGCCAGCCGGGGTTGCAAGGCAGCACCGCCACTGATGATGGCTACAATATTTCCACCCAGAGCCTCTCTCCATTTGCTGAATATTAATTTATTGGCAATAGCCAGCTGAATCCCATAAAACCATCCGTTGGCTCCATGTAATTCGTAACGCAAACCCAAATTGAGTGCCCAAAAGAACAAACGCTTTTTAATTCCCTTCTGCTCATTCCCCTTTGAAACAATTTTTTCATATACCTTTTCGAGCAATCGCGGAACGGTTGCGAAACAGTGTGGTTTTACTTCCTTAATATTTTCAGCAATCTTTTCAATACTTTCAGCATAATAGATGGATAAACCTTTGTATAAATAAAGAACAGTAAGCATGCGTTCAAAAACATGATTCAAAGGCAAAAAACTTAGGACCCGGTAATGCTCTTTGAAGACGATTGCATTTTCGTTTGCTTTGGCATTACTCAGTAAATTATTGTGCGATAACATCACCCCCTTTGGATTCCCTGTTGTGCCAGAAGTGTAAATGATAGTTGCAATATCCTGAGGGGTAATGCTATCTTTAACCGATTCGAGCCGGGCTTTATCGGGTGTGTTTTTACCTAACTCCAGCAAAGTGCTCCAATGGGTTACTCCGGTTAAATGGTCAAAAGAGAAAATTTCCATGATGCCAGGAGCCTTTAAGCACGCTTCTTTCACCTTATCGTACATAAGCTGATCCGAGACAAAAACATATTTGACTTCGGCATTGTTCAGTATAAAAATTAAATCACTCAAACTAATGGTTGGGTAAACCGGAACATTGATACAACCGGCTTCCATCATTCCCATATTGGCCATGATCCATTCGGGCCGGTTATTGGATATTATTGATATTTTATCGCCTTTGTGCAGGCCCATACCAAACAATGCATAACTAATCAGGTTTGCATTTTCTGTAACTTCATCTGAACTATAGGTCTTCCAGATACCATTTTCCTTAGCCGCAAGCATATCCGGCTTATTGTATTGACTTGCATAGCGCGACAATAAATCAAATAATCGGGTGGGTTCCATATCGTCAGATTTAAAGATTAATTAATCTTGTTAAAAACTGTTTTCATAACTCAAAGATAATATATTTTATTATGCAAGCATAGTATATTTATTTTATTATTTTTGAATTCCCAAATTTCACATTAGTTTTAGCCATTAATAAACTTGCATGAAAACAGCCATCACTCAAAAACTCTCCCTCTCCTTTCCACTTATCATGGCTCCCATGTTTTTAGTTTCCGATCAGAAGATGGTGGAAGCAGCTATGGAAAATGGCATTGCCGGCACTTTTCCCTCCCTGAATTTCAGAGATCCGGAAGAGCTGAGAGGTATTATTGATGCGCTACACCAGTTCAAAAGAGACAAGCAGGCTACCGGTAATTTTGGTGTGAATCTGATTGTTCAAAAAACGAATCCTTTGTTTGAAAGTCAACTGAACATTTGCGTGGAAGCCAAAGTGCCTTTTTATATTACCTCTTTGGGCAATCCTTCCGTTGTTATTGAAAAAGCCCATCAATATGGCGCCCCTGTATTTTGCGATGTTACCAACCTTGAACATGCAAAAAAAGCTGCCTCATGCGGTTGTGACGGTTTTGTGGCCGTTGGGCAGGGAGCAGGCGGACATGCAGGAAACTTCCCGTTAAGCTTGTTGGTTCCAACTTTAAAAACCGCATTCCCAAAATTGCCGGTTATGGCTGCGGGAGGGCTTTCCGATGGAGCCGGGATTGTATCGGTACTGGCATTGGGGGCTGATGCCGCCTATATGGGAACCCGCTTTATTGCCAGTAAAGAAGCTCCGGTTTCTGAAGACTATAAACAGGCCATCGTTCAGGCAAAAATGAAGGATATTGTACTATCAGACAGGATTTCGGGAACCCCTTCCAATATTATCAATACGCCTTACGCGCAAAAAATTGGATATAACCAAAACTGGCTTGAACGTGCTTTGAATAAAAATCAATACTCGAAAAAATATTTTAAAATGTTGACCCAATTACGTGGTATGAAGAAGATGGAACTATCTGTAAAACCCGGAAACTACAATAATCTTTGGTCGGCCGGACAAAGTGTGGAGCTAATCCATGACATCAGGAGCATTCATGAAATTGTTGACCTGTTGAAACGGGAAACTTCCGAAGCTTATGAGCGTTTAAAAAACAGATTTGGACAAGAATGAATGTTCGGATAGTGTATTCTTTTTGAACTATTTCTTTGCCTTAATCTTCTTCAGCAAGATCTCAGTTTCTTTCACATCTTCCTTTTGTAGTTTGCCTTTTTCAATGGCTTGTACGGCATATTTTTCGGCCTGCCCAAGTTGGTTATCCTTGTATAAAAGAGCAGCATATGTATCCAAAAATGCACAAGAAGGTTCAGCGATAATTACTTTTCCCATCCAGGCAACCGCTTGCTTTATTACGGCATTGTCTTTACAATTTTTATATATTTTCCACGAAGCATCATTAATTGAATTATTGCTAAAAATACTGCCTGACTCTATTCTTTCATTCACGCCCTTTGCATATTCAACCCAATTTTTTGTTTTCTCATAATAGTTCATTTTCAACCAGGCTTTATAGTTTTCGGGCTCCGACATATATTTATCAGCCATGTTTAAGGTATAATTCAGCAAGGCTTCATTTTTAGTTTTTCCTGCCGAATCAAGGGCTGTATAAATAATGGATCCTACAATATCTTCCACAGCCGGCCGGCCATAGAGGTCTGCAAAGCTGTAAAAATTGTACAATAAGAAATTGGTATTTAATTCATCTAACTGGTAGGCAAACCTTTTCCATACCACCCAGGAAGTTTCACAAAAAGCATCCTTTTGCTTCAATAAATAACTGTTTATCTCCTTCTTTTTGGGAAACACTCTTTTACCATTAACATCCATTGCATTTTTGTAAAATTCAGGGTATTCCAAATCGAAAGATTTGCTATAACCTTTCAAATTATACTGATTATCTTTAATAATTGCCTTTTCAAGATACTTTATAAAGTCTTTTGGTTCTGAGTAGCCGGAAATATCATAAACCAAATTGCCATTTTCGTCAAAAATCAATCCATCCGGAAAGCTGTTTACCACATATTTGGCTGCAATTTTTTTACCCCAAACATCCTTTTCCATCTCCATTTTGCTGCAAACAAAATGAGCATTCATAAATGCCGAAACAGCAGAATCTGTAAAGGTTTTCTTATCCAGTTCCTTGCACCACCCGCACCAGTCGGTATAGGCATCTACGTAAATTAATTTTTTTTCTTCCTGCGCCATTTTTATTAAGTCGTCAAAGCCGACTTTTCTGAAATTTACCTGCGCATTGGCAAATATTCCTGCCAGAAAAAACAGAATTACGAATGCCTTTTTCATATGAATTTTTTGATTTTAAATGTAAATGAATGGGCAAACCTAAAGAAAATATTATAAAATGTAATATTTATACCAAAGTGCTACATTAGTTGTATTTTTGCCCCCCAATACAGATTGAAACGGAACCCACTGATTCAATTAATGATACAAATATTTTGGGAAATATTTCAATGAATATGAATGATAAATTTTAAAACAGAAAAACGATGAACACGACACAATTTGAAGAACAAGCAAAACAATTTGCGGCCGATTGGCAAAAACGCATTGAGGAATTAAAAGTACAGTTTTCCTTAGGTAAAATGGATGCAGTTGATTCTTTCGAAAAACAAAAAGACAATATGCGGGAACTGGTAGTTACCCTGAAAGAAAATTTGGATAAAGCAACAGATCTTGCAGAGTCAAAAGCAAATGAATTGAAAGCCAAATTAGAAGAATTACAGCTTCAACTGGCTTTGGGAAAGGTTGATGGAGTGGATACTTTTGAAGCGCAAAAGAAAAAAATCGAGCTGGCAATGCACGAGGTATATGTTGAAGGCAAAAAAACTTTCAGCACCCATTTCGATCAGATGTTAACCATGTTTGATAACAATGCCCAGGCGTTTAAAACAGGATTGGAAATTGTAAAACTACAATTCTCATTGGTAAAAATGGATGCTAAAGATGAGGCAGAAAACGCCCGTAAAGAGATTCAGGAAAAGATGAATGAACTGGGTGAACAGTTTAAAAACATACAGCAATCAGCCTTGCAAAATGTGGAGGATATTAACAAACAGATGAAAGAAAGCTACGAGAAAATGAAAACGTTTGCCGAAGGGTGGATGAAAAAATAACAGTTATAACGGCTTCTTAATTAGAACCCATTATTTTAACGGTTATACTGATTCTCCGCTCCCGGGAGGCTTTGATTCCAAAAACGGATTCATTGAGTTTATTAAAATCCTCAGAAACATCTTTCGGTGCTTCCAATTCGCCCACGCTATGTTCCCAAAGGGTAATCCGGTTGCTCTCAATGGCATCTGATAAGGCCCCGTCGTTCCACTTCTTCAAATATCGAATGAGTGAAATAAGGCGGCGGTTTGAGAGTTTGCTATTGTATTGGGTGGAGGCAATCGGACTGCAATAGGCGGTTACCAATATTTCTACCTGAACTCCTTGATCCAGGCTGCTCTGTATCAACTCTAAATCCGCCTTCAGATCCTGATAACCCGCATCAACATGGTTTGTAAAAAAATCATCTAAACTTTCCTTGCTATCTACCGATTTATCATAAAATTCATCCATTTGCTTAACATACGATTCATATGAATTCTGATAGCTGAATGCGGGTCTGAATATCTGAAAAGTCTTAGGTTCATCATTATCGAAATAAATCACCGTATTGCTGGTTTTAGCAGAGGCGTTTCCATTGGGTCCTTTACCCGGTATCTGATTGCGGTTTCTAACAACAATGCTTACCGTTGCTTTAGACATTGCTTCTCTGTTCCCTCTTTCATTCAGTTCGTAGGACAGGTTATAGGTTCCGGGTTCTACCCCTTTTTTCATCGTAATAGCACCTGTTTTACGATTTAATTGGATATCCGGATTATCGCTGTTAACATTCCTAATAACTGAGTTAATTTTGTTTGCTTTCCGGTTATTTATTCGATCGTTATTACGTACATTCAGGACATATCCGCCATTGGTAGTGGTATAACCAATGTCATTCACCACTTTTATTCCCGGCGTTTCTGGTGTCGTGTTTTCCTCCGCAACATCCTTTTTAGGTTTCCTTTCTTCAGTTTCATTGGCTCGTATATCAATCATTACCTGAGCTGTATCACATAATTGTGGAGCCTTTTGACTGCAAATAACATACTTAATTCTATAGTTACCCGGCATTATACCTGAGGATATTTTTATCTTTCCATCTTCATTATCAATGCTCAAAAACCCTTCCAGCGGATTTTTCAGAACATGCAGGTATACATCATTTTTCTGAACAACTGCAGCATAAAGGCTATCATTGGTCAGAATACTTGGAAATTTGCTGCTACGCTGGTTATCTTCAACCACATAATAATCGTCTCCGGCATAAACAGGACTCTTCTGAAGAAAGATCTCTTTCAACAATCTTCCTTCTTTTACAAAATATTCATTATTGCTTAAATCATAATCCATGTAGCCTGGTTTAGAAGCCGTAAAATGCATGGGTTTTCTAGCCTCTGCCGTATCTTGTATTACAATATTATAGTTTCCGGCAACTGTGGTAATCACGCCCGAAAAGGAGCCATCCGGAGTTGAAAAGCCAACCTTCACCTGATCAAGTTCTGCGCCTGTTCCGGCGTCAAATGTCTTAACAAATAATGTTTGTCTTTCGGGCTCACTCAGGATGAAATGATAAATATTGTCATCAAACTTGTTAGAGAACCTGTTGGAAGAAAAATATCCTTCTTTTTTTGACTTGAACATGATTCCAAAATCATCATAAATGGTGTTAAAAGGCTCATTCAGCAAATAACGGTTACCATTACTATACAATACAATATCCAGACCCCCCGTAGTTTCTATGTGGTTCGTGGCATATGATAATTCTCCTTCCGTTGTAAAACTTGGAAATACTTCATCATATTCTGAATTGATTTCTGAACCCAGATTCTCAGGTGGAGTCCACTCCGTTCCATTCCAGTGTGTTTTATATAAATCAAATCCTCCAAGGCCACCCGGCATATCTGAAGAGAAATACAAAGCTTTTTCAGTTTCATTATAATACGGATGTTGTGCCGAGAAACCCGGCCGACAGAAATTGAAAGTCTGGGCGCGGCTCCATTTCCTATTGGCATCACGAACATAATAGGTCAGATACAGGTATTGGACCTTATTAGAATTGGCTTTTGAATAATTCCTCGTAAGGACAATTAAATTGGTATCAAGCGTAATTGCGATGGGCCCGTCATGCATAGACGTATTGATGGTTTTAGGGAAATAGGAAGGATACCGCAAACGCTTGCCTGCCTCTGTAAAAGGATAAACATCCAGGTAAGGCATTTTGGTATAAACATACTGGAATGCCTTTTCGTTGCTGGTTGTCCTTCTTGAAGTGGTCACAAATAACATGTCATTCCAAAAGAATGAAGAGAAATCCTCGTTAAGTGAATTACCGGCAAAAGTATCAATCACCGTATATAAAAAGTAATTGTCGTTGAAATAGTTGGTCTTTTTAAAATAGGGTGATTTTTCCCGCATCATTGTAGATGCAAATACATAATTCCGACGTATCTGGTTGGTTTGAATAGCCCCTTTTCTATCGGCTATCTTATAATAATATAATGCTTGCGGATACTTTCCCTGGAGATATAAAATCTCGGCAAGTTGCACGACCATTGAGTCGTTCAATTCATTATTGGTATTGGTAAGGAATTTCTCAGCACGCTCATAGTCAAAAAACCAGGCATACTTCATTGCCTTTTCTACCTGAGCGTTTGCCTGTTGATAATTTAAAAATAACAGGCATCCCAGACTCAACCACAGGAGATGTTTATTAAGCTTATAATTTTTCATTCGAGTGTCCTTTTTGTTCTGTTGAGATTGATTAAATGAATTGCTAAATATTAAAGGAAATAACGAGGTGATTTAATTTGTTTCTTGTATTTAGTTTGCCATAATACCCGCAACGACAGCTCATGTGTTTGCTTCGTTAAAATGTTGAGGTCACTTAAGGGATATTCGAACATATAACCAAGATAAATTTTGGATGTGATTTTATATCCGGCTAAAAATCCAATGGCATCTTTTGATCGGATCATGGGTCCCACATCCAAAACATCATCATATCCAAAAATAAAATTCAAATCATATTGTATCGGGGCATTGGTAACACTCTTAAACAATATGCTCGGTTTAAAAGTTAAATCTTCATTCACCTTCACATTGGCGCCTCCGTATATAAACAAATGATTTTGATACCTGCTGATAGTGGTGTTTCCTTCTATTATTTCTTTTGAGAAAAGGCGGGGAAGAGCGCCTCCGATAAACATTTTTTCATTATAGAACAAAATTCCGGCACCCATATTTAAGTACAAACCCGTATTAATGTTGGTCGTAAAATTAGGGTCTCCGATCTGGCTAGTCTGCAGCGCCGAAATGTTGGCGCTAAGATTAGATGCCATGGTTCTGATGCCTCCCGAGAAGGTCCATTTATCATTTAGTTGAACATGTGATGCCACATCGATCTGAAAGGTTAAATCCTTTATGGGACCTATGACGTCGCTGTAAATTCCTCCTGCGATACCCATTTCTTTAGGTAATTTAGCATTGATGAAGAGGGAATTTGTGGTAGGTGCACCGTCCATTCCGAGCCATTGTCTTCTGGACAGAATTCCGCCCTGATTCTCATTTTGAACACCTGCCTGAGCAGGGTTGATAATGGAATTGTTGAAGATGTATTGTCCATACATTGGGTCTTGCTGAGCCAAAAGTTGGAATACACCCAACATAAAACTAAAACTGATGATTATTCGTTTCATTTTTTGGTTTCCAATTTTATTTACTGATATAAAAATATCCCGATATTGTTTCTAATCCCGGTGCGAGATCAAGCACGTAGAAATAAGTGCCTGTTGGCAATTGATTATCTCCCGAATTAAACAGGATAATCCCTGCTTCGGCTGTCCCCTTCCATGTGTTCTTATAGCCATGTTGCTCAAACACCAAACCACCCCAACGGTTGTATATACGCAGATAATTATCCGGGTATTTATCAATTCCATCTATATAGAAACCATCGTTGATGCCATCATCATTTGGAGAGAATCCATGAGGAAGAAATACATGATGGTCGCAATTTTCTTTGGAATAACTTACCGTATAATTTTCAAATATTGAACAGGCATTCGAATCAGTAACCGTAATTTTATATTGCCCATCCGGGATATTATTCAGGTCCAAAGAAGTATCGCCTGTACTCCAGAGATAAGAATAGGGTTTAATCCCTCCAAAAACATTTAGCAGAATCATTCCCTCAGGTGAAGATTTACAAATCACATCTTTGATGCTTTTCATTGAAATCATTAATGGATTCGGTTCACCTAATATAACACTGGTTTGAAGAACACATCCATTGGTGTCGGTTATGGTAACGTTATAGGTTCCGGCATTAATCTTATCCAGATTTTTCAGGATATTACCATTACTCCAGTAATAAGTGTAAGGAGCCGTTCCACCACTCACATTTAAGTTAATTCCGCCATTAAATTCACCATAGCATTTAGGTTCAGTATTGATAGCAACAATGCTAATTGGTGATAGTGGTTGATTTACTGTTATGTTAACCAGCGTTGATTTATTCATGGAATCAGTAACGGTTGCCTGATAGATTCCCGCTTTCAGATTGGTGATCATATTACCCGTTTGAACCGGTACCGTATTCCAACTGATGTTGTATGGCGGGAAACCTCCCTGCATGGTAAGTATAATTGAACCGGTTGAATCTCCATAACATTTATTATCGGTGACCAACTGGCTGTTTACGCTCAGGCTATCCATGGTTTGAATTACAATAAATGAAGTATCACATAAGACGGGAACCATGCCGGTATCACATATTGAATAGGTCAACGTATCAAAACCCGACCACAAAGCATCCGGTGTATAGGTTACGATGCCTGTGAGCACATCAGCAACCGCAATACCGTGTATCGGTGGAACGGTAATCAGAATAGACCCGATATTGATATTTGCATCTATGTCAAAATCATTTATTAACGGATTAATGGTCACAACCGTTCCGGAAGGAGTTATTGCAAAATCAGGATTTGCAACGGGGCCCGATGCAAAAACAAAGATCGTTGCATAGGCTGTATCTATATTAGTGAGATTTAAAGTATCACTGATTGTATAACAAATAGAATAGGTTCCTGCATCTGTAAGTGGAACAACACTGATAAATCCGGTTAAGGTATCAAGCGTAACCCCAGCGTTTCCGGAAGGAATCAGCAACTGAAGTTTAACAACGCTTATGTTGGCAATGGACCCATTCAAACTATCATTGTCTAAAACATTTAACAGGTTCGCCATTCCCATGAATCCATTTATTGTTCCTGTATCTGCTGTGGCAACCAATGTTCCTGAACCCACATAAATCACAACCCAGGCGGTATCATCATTGCCAATATTTACCGTATCGCTGATACTGTATTGAATGAAATAGGTACCGGCAAAAGTTGAAGGTGCAACACTCACAATACCGGTGAGGGTATCTAAAAGAACCCCAGCATTTCCGGAAGGCGCCAACAGATTAATTTTCACCATACCCGGATTTGGCGTTGAATTCAGACTATCATTGAAGAGTACATTTAACAGGTTAGCTGTTCCCAGATACCCATTTACTGAACCGGTATCATTGGTAGCAATAATAGAAGGAGCCTGTACCTCAATATATACAATGGCCGTATCCAGATTACCCGGGTTCAATGTATCGCCGATTTGATATTGCATGAAATACGATCCTGACATTACCGGACTACCCATATCAACGATACCGGAAAGGGTGTCGAATAATAAATCCGGGTTGCCAAAAGGAACCAACACTTTCAAACTAACTGAAGTAACACTTGCTAATGTTTGGTTAATACTGTCGTTTGAAAAAATATCCAGGAGATAGCCAGGGCCATTATAGCCATTTACAATTGCGGAATCATTAGTAGCAATAATTTGAGGAGACTCTACATTGATTGTAACCAAAGCTGTATCACAAATCGAAGGATCCAGTGTATCGCAGATTCGATAGATGATATGAAATAATCCTGCATAGGTACCCGGGAAAACACTAAGTCTTCCATTGGCAATATTCAAAACAACCCCCGGATTGCTTGCAGTGCTGATCACACTAAAATATACCCTCCCCACGGTAACGGTACTGCTGCTAAAACTGTCGTTGGCCAATACATTCAACAAATTCAGGTTGCCGTCATATCCATTAACCGAAACACTATCGGCATTTGCGTACATACTTGGTGTAACAATCTGAATGTACAGGGTTGCTGTATCAGAATTCAGCGTATTCAGCGTATCAAAAATAATATACGTTATGGTGTAATTTCCAATTGGCGTAGCAGGCGTCACATTTAGATACCCTGTATTGGTATCCAACAGAATATTGGGACTACCTGAAGGAATAGAAACCATCAGTTTTATATTGCCTGCTGTTGCCTGAACTCCGTTAATACTATCATTGCTCAATGCATTTATAGTTGAACCGGTTCCAGTATGGCCATTCACCAAAGCAGTATCGTTTATGGCAACTATCAGTGGAGCATTAACATTTATTACAACCAAACCCGTATCATCATTTGAGATATTCAGTGTATCACTAATTCTATATACGATGAAATAGATTCCTGCGGGCACTCTGGCTGTAAAACTCACCACTCCTGTGGTGTCGTTCAATATTATTCCGGAATGGCTAGCAGGTGTTATCACACTTAATTTTGCCAATCCGGCTACGAGTACACTTCCATTCAAACTGTCATTAGCCAATACATTCAGAAGGTTACTATTTCCATTATATCCGTTTACTATAGCACTGTCATTTGTAGCAATAATTGGTGGTGCCAAAACCGTTATGGTGACTGTGGTGGTATCGATATTGCCAAGATTAAACGTATCTGAAATTCGATAGATAATGGTATATATTCCTGCAGGAACTCGCGGAGTTACTTTTACAATACCTGTTGTATCATTCAATATGATTCCGGGATGGCTTGCAGGGGTTATTACAATTAATTTTACTGCACCCACAATGACCGGTAAATTATTCAGGCTGTCATTGGCCATTACCTTCAATAGGCTGTCAGCTCCATTATAACCGTTAACACTTGCAAAATCAGCTGTGGCGATAAGAGGTGGAGGCATAACATTTATTAGAACAAAGGCACTGTCACCATTAGAAAGATTGAGTGTATCGGTAATCGAATAGTAAATAGAAAAGCTGCCTGACAGAATCATTGGGGAAACACGAACAATTCCAGTTAATGTATCCAATACGATACCTGAATGGCTTGCAGGAGTTAAAACTTTTATAAGAGCTGCACCCAATGGAATCGTGACAGAACTTATACTATCATTCGAGAGTACATTTAATAAATTCAAGGTTCCATTATATCCATTTACAAAACCGGTATCGTTTACCGCAATAATCGGAGGAATAAGTACTTGAATATTTATTACAGCGGTATCACAACTTAAAGTATTTAAAGTATCACATATTTTGTAATGAATGGAATAAGTGCCAGCCGTTATCCGTGGAGCCACGCTTACTACTCCGGTGGCGGTATTCAAACTGATGCCCGGATTACTTGCCGGTAAGGTAACACTAATATATACCGTTCCTACAAGTACACTACTGCTGCCTAAACTGTCGTTAACAAGTACATTTAATAAATTGGCTGAACCCGTGAAACCATTCACGGTAGCTGAGTCATCATTAGCCACAATAGCCGGGGGTGTTATCGTTACAAACACTATCGATGTATCGCAACTACTCGTATTCAGGGTATCACAGATACGGTACACAATCGTATACAAACCCGTAGGTAAGTGGGCTGTCACACTTACAATTCCGGTGGCCGTATCCAAACTGATTCCGGCAAGAGATGCGGGTGTAACTACTGTTGTTAAAACAGAGCCTAAGCTAACTGGAAAGCCGTTTATGCTGTCGTTTGTAAAAACATTCAACAGATTGGCATTGCCGTCAGCTCCATTTACCGATCCATAATTGGCATTAGCCACAATAGGAGGAGCTAAAACAGTTACCGTAACTACAGCGCTATCACAATTTCCAGGATTCAGGGTATCACAAATCTTGTATTGGAGGGTATAAATTCCGGCCGGAATGATTCCGGTAACACTCACCACTCCTGTTACAAGATTGAGCGTAATTCCGGCATTACCTGCCGCTATAAGCAAACTCAGGTTTACGCTACCGGCTACAATTCCACCGCCATTTATGCTATCATTTGCAAGTACATTTAACAAGCTTGCATTGCCATTATATCCGTTCACCGATCCATTATCGACCGTAGCTTTAATCAGGGGCGCAGTCACATTCACACTCACAATTGCTGAATCGCAGTTCGTTGGATTCAGGGTATCACAGATCCTATAGTCAATCGTATAAAGACCGGCAGGCGTTCCAACCGCAACACTTACTACTCCGTTTGTTAAATTTAAGACAACACCCGGATGAATAGCTGCCATTATTAAGCTTAAGTAAACTGAACTGATATCGGTGCCTTTATTGTTTAAACTGTCATTACTGAATACATTCAACAGATTGGCGTTTCCATTATAACCGTTTACCGTTCCAAAGTCTGCATTTGCATTAATAATTGGTGGTAGCACATCCACCGTTACCATCGCTGTATCGCAATTGGAGGTGTTCAGGGTATCACAAATTCGGTAGATGTAAGTATAAATGCCGGCCGGTGTCATCGGAAATACGCTTATCTTTCCTGTACCGGAATTTAAAATGATACCGGGCTCGCTCGGAGATGAAAGAATACTCAGACTAACTCGTCCCGAAGTAACGCCTATACTATTTATCAGGTCATTGGCATATATATTAAGAACATTCAGGCTTCCATTATAACCGTTCACCGCCACATAATCCGCATTGGCAAAAATGGGTGGAGGCAATACCGTAATCAGAACAATGGCGGTATCACAATTACCGGTATTTACCGAATCACAGATGCTATAAATAATCGTGTAATTTCCGGCAATGGTATTGGGAGCCACACTCACATAACCGGTGCTAATATTCAGGCTCACTGCAGCAAGGCTTGCCGGTGTAACCACACTTAATATTACCGGTCCGGGAGAGGTTCCCAGGTTATTCAAACTGTCATTACCAAGAACATATATCAGGTTGCTTTGTCCATTATATCCGTTTACAGAACCCAAGTCGGCATTGGCCACAATTGGGGGAACCGTAACGGTGATAGTTACCAGTGCAGTATCACAATTTGTTGGATTTAAGGTATCACAATTCCGATACACGATGGTATATAAACCGGCAGGAATAATTGGCGTCACGCTTATTACACCAGTTAATATATTGAGAGCAACACCCGGGTTGCTGGCGGGTGTAACGATACTGATAGTGACAGCCCCTGCAGTTACAGGAATTCCGTTTATGCTGTCATTGGCATAAACATTCAACAAATTAGCGCTTCCATTGTAACCGTTTACTATGCCATCATCAGCATTAGCTATAATAAGGGGAACCGTAACGTTAATGTTTACAAGGGCGGTATCACAATTTGTTGGATTTAAGGTATCACAATTCCGATACACGATGGTATATAAACCGGCAGGAATAATTGGCGTCACGCTTATTACACCAGTTAATATATTGAGAGCAACACCCGGGTTGCTGGCGGGTGTAACGATACTGATAGTGACAGCCCCTGCAGTTACAGGAATTCCGTTTATGCTGTCATTGGCATAAACATTCAACAAATTAGCACTTCCATCGTATCCATTCACTGAACCTCCATCTGCATTCGTTGAAATAAGCGGTGCCGTTACATGAATGGTTAAAACGGAGACGGAGCAATTACTCAGGTTAGAAGTATCACAGATGGAATACGGAATAACATAGTCTCCTGCAGCTATGCCTGCAGTAACACTTACAACACCCGTTAAGGTATCCACACTGATATGACTGTTTGATGGGGTTATAGTCACTTTCATTGCTGAACCAATAACCGGAAGATTATTAAACGAATCGTTTGTGAAAATATTCACCAGGGATGCGTTTCCATTATATCCGTTCACATATCCACTATCGGGATAGGCCATAATAGGAATGGGTGGCGGAGCACTCATGATCATATCTGAGTAGAGGGATCTACCCAGAACTGACAACATACGGGCCGCTTCATCATCAAACCCGGAGAGAACCCAATTCTTACCCGGCTTCAGATTATGGTCTGCAAAGCTGTTGGCGTTTCGTTTAAAATCGTTACTGGCAAAACCTGGATTTCCCAATGCAAGCAGCAACGAAATAAAACCGATTACTAAAAAGCCCTTTTTCTGGTTGAAAATTCGATATTCCATATCCGTATTTATATTCATGGTTGAGTATGGCAGTTGTATTTCAAGTGTGTAAAAGTATTATGAGTTTTTAATAACTGAAAGAAATGAGCTCCTAAAACTTCATTTGATGGCTTTTTCTTGTGGATAACTCAACCAGCCTAAAAATTGGAATTTCTGTGATAGATAAATTTGCATCGGCGCCCATGAAAGTGCCGTCATTACAAGTAATTTCAGAAATTTGAATTTGTTTTTGAAGTGCTTTTTAAATTTGTTTCCCGCTTTTTCAAATGAAAAACAAATTAAAAAAACACCTGAATTAAGAAAATTTTAAATTTTTCCGTCTACTCAATTTGCTTATTGAAATGCTAACTATTACCTAAAATAAAATCAGCTCATCCTTTCCATCCATACTTCTAAACCACAATAAAATAAAGGCGTTTGATGAATCTACCGGGTAGAAAATAAAAATATTTTAGAATCCAAATTCTAAACTTTCCGGTTTCCTTTTCTCTCTATGTGTAAACTTTTCAGGATAATGAACATGCCCGATTCAATCGAATCAACTGTTTCATGCGGTTTTTTAATTTTTACTCACCAATTCCCAATAGTTCATATGAAATAACCATTCTGAAAGGGTGGGTACCCTAAGTCAAATTTGCAGAAACAAACAATGATACATATCATATTTTTTGCGGTCCGATTGAAATATCTTTATGTCCTAAAATAAAGAACCTTATGGCATACCAATTTAACACATTAAACATCACTAAAATCTCCGTTATCGGAGCAGGCCAAATTGGCCCGGATATCGCTTTGCATTTCGCAAAATCACTGTATCTCTCTGGAGTAAATACCGTTGTTTTAGATATTTCACCCGAAGCGCTTGGCAAGGCAAAAGTGAAGATCCATAAAAAAATCCTTAAGGAGGTTGAGAAAGGATCCTTGAAAAATGAAGAGGCAGAAAGATTACTCGCTTCCATCGAATTTTCTCCCGACTATGAGCAAATACGTGACTCCCAAATTATATTGGAAGCGGCTACTGAAGATGAAAATATTAAAGACAGAATCTTCCTCCAGGTTGAGAAATTAACAGACGACAACTGCATCTACCTGTCAAACTCTTCACACATGCGGCCGGAAGTGATTTTCAAAAACATCAAAAATAAATTACGCTGCCTGGTGGCCCATTATTTTTTCCCTGCCGATAAAAACCCGGTGGTGGAAATTGTTCCATCCGAAAACACAAATACCGCGCTTGTTGATCTGCTGCTTGGGTTTTATACCTCCATCGGTAAAAGCCCGATTGTGGTAAAAAGCTCTTATGGCTATGCTGTTGACCCGATCTTTGAAGGTCTTTGTCAGACTGCTATTCTATGCCTTGAAAACGGTTTGGGTACTGAAAAACAAATTGATAAAGTTGCCTGCGAAACACTGGGGTTAGGTGTGGGTCCGTTTACTGCCTTGAATTTTACCGGTGGAAATCCCATTGCGGCACACGGTCTGGATGAAATGGGAAAACAATTAATGGCCTGGTTTAAAACGCCTCAACTTTTACATGATGCCGTTCTAAATAAAACATCCTGGAATATTGCAGGACGAGATGAGTTGGTAGAAGTTCCGGATGCGCTGCAAGAAACGCTTCGGGTTGAATTTCTTGGTGCCTATTTCGCGCTATGTTCCTATATAATTGATCTGGGTATCTCCCATGTTGCTGATCTGGATAATGCCTGCAAACTTTCGCTCGTAGTGAAGCCTCCTTTCACCTTCATGAATGAAATGGGAATATTAAAATCGAAGGAATGGGTTGAACAGTTTTGTTTAAGACATTCTGATTTTAAACTTCCAAAGAGTATTTCAATTGCTGCTGAGCAGGGAAAATGGGATTTTGGCAAAGAGAATCTGAGCAAAGAAGTTTCGAATTAATCCGGAAAAATCAGACATACTCCTTTTCAAAAAATGAAGTTCAACATAGGAATAGACATCGGCGGGACCTTTACTGATATTATTGCCGTTTCCGATACCGGAGACACCACCGTTCATAAAACGCTTTCAACACCCCTTGATCCTTCGGTTGGTTTTATCACCGGTTTGCGCGAAGTGGCTGAGATCCGTTCAACAGATTTTAACAAATTTGTTGCATCAATTGATACCATTGTTCACGGAACCACCGTTGCAACCAACGCGTTATTGACCGTAAAAGACCCAAAAACGGCTTTGATCACAACAAAAGGCTTTCGGGATGCCCTTGAAATGCGCAGAGGAATTCGTGAGGAACAATTCAATAACCATTTTAAAAATGTCCTTCCCCTTGCACCCAGGTATTTGCGTTTTACGGTAGATGAAAGAATTGATTCGGAGGGCAATGTGCTTAAAAAACTCGAGGAGAAAGACTTTATTCCTATCCTGAAAAAACTAAAAGCAGAAAAAGTGGAGTCGCTTGCAGTTTGTTTTATGAATTCATATAAAAATTCAGCACACGAAAAACAGGCGGTTAAATTTCTTCGTAAAAATCTTCCCGGAATTTTTGTTTCTGCCTCTTATGAGGTACTTCCTTCAATCCGGTTTTATGAACGAATCAGTACAACCGTTGTGAGCGCATTTGTTGGGCCGGTTGTGGCAAGGTATCTTGATAACCTTACGCAAAAATTAGATAGTATCCATTTCAAAGGAACGCTATTGATCATGCAGTCGAATGGGGGTGTAGTGGTTCCGGGGCAGGTAAAGAAAAATCCTGCCGTTACCGTACTTTCAGGACCTGCTGCTGCGCCTACTGCAGGCGCTTTTTATTCGGAACTGCTAGGTTATAAAAACTGCATAACCGTTGATATGGGTGGTACCAGTTTTGACGCTGCGCTCGTGATAGAGAATCAATGTGTAACCGGAACTGAAGGGTCTATAAACCGTTACCGCATTGCGCTTCCTTCTCTGGATATTATTACCATTGGCGCAGGCGGTGGAAGTATCGGGTGGCTGAATAACGGAGGACTTTTGCAAATGGGACCCCAAAGTGCAGGAGCATTACCCGGCCCTGTTTGTTATAACCGTGGCGGAACCCTTCCTTCATGCACCGATGCTGATTTGATATTAGGTTACCTCGATCCGGATTATTTTGCCGGAGGAAAACTCAAACTTAACAAAGCAAAAGCCCAAAAAGCCATACAGGAAAAGCTTGCTTCCAAACTGGGTTTATCCGTTTTGGAAACTGCGGCCGGAATGTTTCGCATCATTAACAGCAATATGGCACAAGGCGTTCGCGAAATCTCTGTTGAACGTGGTTACGACCCCCGTGAATTTCTTTTTATTGTTGCCGGAGGAGCCGGTTCCATACACTCCTCAGAGATTTGTAAAGAACTGGAAATTCCCATGTTTCTGGTGCCAAATGTTTCATCTATCTTTTGTGCTGCCGGTATGTTGCTGGGCGATTTAAAACATGATTATATCCGCTCTCATTTCACCTCTTTTAATAAACTTGATCGCAAAATATTTCTCCATCTTTTTAACGAAATGAAGGAAGAAGGAATTCGTGCCCTTGAGGTTGAAGAAGGTGTTTCCCGTGATCGAATTGCTTTTTCCCCCATCCTGGATATGCGCTACCTGGGTCAATATCACGAAGTACAAATGGAAGCGAATTGGGAGGACATAATGAATTTTAATCTCGCAAATATTTTTGAGTCCTTTCATAAAGAACATAACCGGCAATTTGGTTATTCGCTCCGGGAAGAGGGAACAGAGATGGAGCTTATCAATGTTCGATTGAGGGTTGTTGGAAAAACCGAACGTCCAAAATTCCTGTCCGGAAAAAAGAAAAGTGTTTCGGCTGAATCTGCCATTAAAGGATACCGGGAAGTTTATATACCTGAATTGAGCCTGATGAAAAAGGTTCCGGTTTATGATGGCGATAAACCCATTTTCGGCGCAAAAATAGCAGGACCTTGTATCATTGAAAAAATTACCACTTCCATTTTAGTCAGTAATAATTATGATTGTGTAGTTGATGATTTTGGGTCATTTATCGTTTATGAGAAAGAAAAATTTCCAAAAGGCTTTAAGTTGAAGAAAATTCGTGTTTCGTAAAAAAATAGTTAATGAACATTGATAAAATTTTAGTTTCCATATTTCAGCGGGCATTCAAATCCATTACGGATGAGATGAGTATTTCGCTGACAAAAACCACGCGCTCTCCTATTCTATGTGAAGCGAAAGACTTTGTTACCGGATTATATGATGCAAAAGGTCAGATGCTGGAGCAAACCGAAAATCTTCCCATCCTGTCCTTTTCACTTGGTCCGGTTTGTAAAGTTATCATCGAACAATATGGCGATGATATTCATGAGGGCGATGTGATCATCCATAACGATGTGTTTTCAATGGGAAACCAAAATAATGACGTGGCCATTTTCAAACCCATTTTCCATAAAAACATATTGGTTGGCTGGTCGGCCGCTAAAGGTCACCAGGCAGATATTGGAGGTGCCGTGCAGGGTGGTTACAATCCAAATGCAACTGAAGTATGGCAGGAAGCGCTGCGTATTCCCGCAGTTAAACTATTTGAAAAAGGGTTGTTTCGCAAAGATGTCTGGAACCTGATTTTTGCCAATATCCGCCTGCAAATGGTTCAGGAAGATATTAAAGCACAAATTGGAGCATGCACACTGGGAGAGCGACGTTTATCTGCGTTTGTTGAAAAATATGGGTTTGAGGTGTTCGAAGCACATAAAATTGCCTTGTTTGATTCAACCGAAAAAATGATGCGTGCCGAAATAAAGGCTATTCCCAATGGCATTTACAAAGGCGGAAGCATGGTTTATTACGATGGTAAACACAAAGGAAGTAAATTTCCCATTCGCACAGAGATAACCGTAAAAAACGAAGAAATCATTTTTGATTTTTCAAAATCCTCTCCCCAAACAAAGGGCTTTGTCAATGGGGCCTATACCTCCACCTGTTCTGCAATCACACTTACCTTTTTGCAAATTGTGAACCCAAATATTCCTCATAATGAAGGAATGATCAAACCCCTCAAATACATTGTTCCGGTGGGAACTATCCTGAATGCCTCTTACCCCGCCGCAACCACTTTTGGAAACCATCTTTGTCCGCAGGTGGCCGATGCAATTTTTAAAGCACTTGGACCCGCCGTGCCCGATAGAATTACCGCGGGATGGAATCATTTATTATGCTCGCTCTTTACCGGAAATCATCCCCGTACGGGAAAGAAATATGTGGATATCTGTTTCCTTGGAATGAAGGGTGGAAGCGGTGCCATGAAAGAGGATGATGGATATGACCATATTGGAATGATTGATGCATCGGGTGGCGTACTTGACCAAGACTACGAAATGTACGAACAACAAACGCCGCACCTGATTTTGCAGCACGAATATTTATGCGATTCGGCAGGTGCGGGGCAATGGCGGGGTGGCTTGGGAACCGTAACCCAAATTATGCTTAAAGGAGGAGATACAACGATGGTTGTTTTTGGGGATGGTGATGTAGAAACGAATTATGGTTTGTTCGGCGGTAAAGGCAGTGTGCTCAATAAAATTGAATTGAAATATCCAACAGGGAAAAAGTTTGTTCCCATGAGCAAGGATATGATTCATGGTATTCCTGACAACACGCTCTATTCTCAAATTGCAGGTGGCGGAGGCGGATATGGAAATCCAAAAAAACGCGATAAAGAAAAAGTAAGGAACGACGTAAAGAATGAAGTGGTTTCTAAAAAAGCTGCTGAAAAAATATATGGGCTAAAAAAATAATCCTTTACGAAATACGAATCATACGAATATACGAATCAAAAAAACGAAGATATTAATAGATTGCAACTGTAGCATTCGTAAATTCGTAAAGATTTGTATTTCGTAAAAAAATTAAAATGATGAATCACGAAATAATTCTGCCGGAAGGTTGGCCGGTACCGAAAGGATATTCCAATGGGATTCTTGCTGCTAAAGGAAGAACTCTTTTTATGGCCGGGCAGGTGGGTTGGTCGCCGGAGGAGAAATTTGCCAGCGATAAATTGGTGCCTCAATTTGAACAGGCACTTAAAAATATTGTTGCTATTGTAAACAAAGCCGGAGGTAAGCGGGAAGATATCTGCAAGATGACTTGCTTCTGCAAGGATAGAGACCAATATCTCGCTTCCAGAAAAGAGCTGGGGAAAATCTGGAAAGAAATAATCGGAAGCCACTACCCCTGCATGAGTATGATTTTCGTTGTGGATTTATTGGATCATCCTGCCTTGATTGAAATTGAAGCAACTGCCGTAATACCTGAATAATGAATTTTGAACTGAGTGAAATACAAATACAGGTTCAGCAAACTTTTAAAGATTTTGTTGACCGAAAAGTAAAACCCCGGGCTGCGGAAATTGACGAGAAAAAAGAATTTCCACACGATTTGTTTTCTGAAGCCGGAGAGATGGGTTTTTTTGGAATGCGCTATCCGGAAGAGGCCGGAGGAACGGGTTTAGACATTACTTCCTATTGCCTGGCCGTAATGGAATTGGCACGGGGCTCCCTTTCGCTTGCAGCTTCCTGTACCATGCAATCGCTGATGGGAACGTTTTTTTTATATCGGTTTGGTGATGAGGAAATAAGGAACAATTATTTTTCTGAAGCATTAAAAGGAAAGAAAATTGGTGGAATCTGTATGACTGAACCCAACGCGGGCAGTGATTTATTTGGAATACAATCCATGGCAACGATAAAGGATGATGGCTTTATTTTAAACGGACAAAAAACATGGATTACTTCCGCCCCGGTTGCTGATTTTTTCACCGTATTAGCACGTACAGAATCTGATGGCAACCGGAGCGAACAACTCTCCATATTTTTTGTTCCTTCAAACCTTCCGGGAGTTCAAATTGGAAAAAAAATAGAGAAATTGGGTATTTGCGGCTCGGTTACCAGTGAAGTAGGTTTTGTGGATGTTAACATTCCAAAAAATTATTTACTGGGTCCAATCGGAGGAGGAACAAAATGCCTGACCGAAATTCTTGCTGAGATCAGAATTATGACAGCCGCACTTGCTATTGGCGTTGCCACTGCTGCCTTTGAAGATGCAGTTGAATATGCGAAAACGAGGGTTCAATTCGGTAAACCCATTGGATCCTTTCAGGCCATAAAAATGAAACTTGCTGATATGGCTGTTCAATTAGAAACGGCTAAGCATTATGTTTTTTATGCCGCCTGGCTGAGCGAAAAAAACCTTCCACGACAAAAAGAATCTATGATTGCAAAATTATATGCGTCGGAATGTGCAAACTCCATTTGCGATCAGGCCACACGTGTTTTTGCTTCCTATGGCTTTGCGATGGAATACCCTGTTCAACGTTATTTCCGCGATGCCCGATTTACCTTAATTGGCGGGGGAACCTCAGAAATTTTAAAAAATAATATTGGGAATACCTTACTATAAATGGTCAAAATGAATCCCTTTTACTTAATCGTATTTAAGAATTTATCAGTAGCAGATTATGCAGGTTGAAAAGATAGAAAAGAGACTTATCATGGATGGTTCAGAACTTATCATAGAATCGTTGGCTCGTTCGGGAGCTGATGTTTTTATTGGTTATCCCATCACTCCTGCTAATCTTTTATACTCCTATTCCAACAAACGGTTTCCTTCCTTCTTTGCCGCTCCCGATGAAATCTCAGCACTTCAATGGATGTGTGGTTTCTCCAGCACAGGAAAATTTCCGGTAACTGCTACTTCATTCCCCGGCTTCGCCCTCATGTTGGAATCAGTAAATATGGCTTATATGATGGAGTTGCCCATGCTGATCATACTCGTTCAACGACTGGGTCCTGCAACCGGAAGCGCAACTTGTGGCGCTCAGGGTGATCTTTCGTTGCTCAACGGAGCTATTTCAGGTGGATTTACACTACCCGTGATTAGCTTAAGCAATATGGTTGATTGCTGGGAATTGCCAAACAAAGCCTTTAAAATGGCCGTTGAACTCAGAACCCCGGTGGTTTTGCTTACTTCTAAAGAGGAAATTATGACCATGGCTGGTTTTGATATTTCTCAATTAACGGAGATTTCAAGGATTGAAAGAAAACAATATACGGGTGATTCGGTTTATGTTCCTTTTCAAACAGATGAATCCCTTATTCCTGAATTTTTACCGGTCGGCAATAATAGGCATCAGGTTCGTTTTACTGCATCTACACACGATAAAACAGGAATCATACAAAATACAGCTCCAGAAGCAATTGAAAACACAAAACGATTAGAGCTGAAGCACTACCATCATCTTGAAAAACACCTTCATTATGAATACGATTTTCAGGCAGGTGCCGAAACACTCCTGGTTTCGTATGGAATCACTGCTTCTGCGAGTCGGGAAGCCATCAGAACTTTAAGAGAAAAAGGCGAAAAAATTTCCCTGTTGGTGCCCAAAACTTTATTGCCCGTTTCTTCCCGATACCTTGAAATCATCAACACTTATAAAAAAGTAGTGATCGCAGAGGAAAATCTGAATGGCCAATATAGAAAGATTCTTTTTGGGGAGTCTGGAAACAAAAACATAACTGGGGTAAATGGAATTGCTCAAATGATTACTCCTCAGAGAATTATGGATGATATTTTATCAAATGAAAAGCAGGGAATAGCACTATAAATGAATTCATTTTTAACAAACGCTGATTTGCCTTTTTGTAAAGGATGTGGTCATAACCATATTGCCGTAAATACCGAAAAAGCATTGCAATATTTGGGATATGATCCCTTAAATGTGGTGCTGGTAACCGATATTGGTTGCCATGGTATTATCGATAAATCCTTTACTACGCATACCGTTCATGGGCTTCACGGACGCTCAGTGGCGTTGGCATCCGGTATTTCTGCCTCATTGAACAATCCCGATAAAAAAGTAATTGTATTCATTGGCGACGGAGGAGCGACCATTGGAATGCAACACCTTATTGATGCTGCCCATAATGGATTTAATATGACCGTTGTGGTTCATAATAATATGCTTTATGGAATGACGGGTGGTCAGCCAAGTGAATTTACTCCATATGGCTTTAAAACGCCAACCCTTCCCGAAGGGGTCAAAAAAACGGGTTATGATATCTGCAAACTAATTGCAGCCATTGATGGCGCCTCTTACGTTTGCCGCCTCGAAGGGATCTCTGATTTTTCAATGCAATTGGCTGAAGCTTTTTCAAAAAAAGGATTTTCACTGGTTGAAGTAATGGAAATTTGCCCAAGCTATGGCGTTAAATCTAATCCCGGAATGAAACTTTCTAATATTGTTGAAAAGGCCGGCCTGGTGATCAATAAATTTGTAGATAAGGATCTTGATTCTTATCAAACAGAAATAAAAATGGATGTTGAAAGTCTGTTCAGTGAAAGCGAGGCCATTCAAACGCGGTTTCCTGCAAAGTTAGAAAAACCATTTCGTCTGATGTTGTCCGGTTCGGCCGGCGAAGGAATACAAGCTGCTGCTGAATTTTTACTGAAAGCCGGAATTGTTTCCGGTTTGAACGCCACCAAAAAGGGAAGCTATCCGGTTACCGTGGGGGTTGGATTTTCGGCTGCCGAAATTATTCTGTCTTCTGCCGAAATTCTATATACCGGCTCCCCGAATCCTGATGCTGTCTGCGTAAGCTCTGCAGATGGTTTGGAGTACGCAAGAAAAACCATCACGAACATGAAAGGAGGAAAACTATTCATTGATAGTTCCCTTCCGGTTCCTGAAACAAAGGCTGAAGTGTTTACTTTTCCCTTTCGCGAAAGAGGAGGAGCAAAAAACGCCTCCATTTACAGTATATTTTACCTGTTGAAAGAAACTGGAATATACCCGGTAGAGGCGTTATTGAGCGTTTTTAATGAAAACAAAATCTCAAAAAAGTTTGATTTAACAAAAATGTTTCAATCGTTAAGCGAACCTTTGCCGGGCCAACAAACAGAAAACAAAATGACTACCGTATAAAAATGAGTTATATTAAATCATATGGAATTGCCTTACCTCATTTCAGAATTGAGGATCATGTGTTGCACCCCAAAGGAAAAAAGGGACTGATGAAAGGAGTTTGTTTTTCAGATGAGGATATTAACACATTAGCTTATGAATCAACATGCAATATTCCCATGGAAAATATTGATGCTGTTTTTTTCGCAACTACTACTCCGGTATTCCAAAATCGTTATCACGCTTCCTTTCTTGCCGATCTGGTAAACCTGCCTCAAGGTATATTGGCACTTGATTTTACGGCCTCCTTTCGAAGTGCAACGGATGCTTTGCTTCTAGCTAACGCATTAATTGATTCAGGCAAATACAAAAATATTTTATTGGTTGGGTCAGATGTCGTCTTTCCCGAAATAGGAAAAGAAATCTCCACCGCCTTTGGTCATTCAGCTTGTTCCATTTTACTCAGTTGTGAAAAAGGCCTTGCAGAAATTACCTTCGCAGAATCTAACAGCGCTGCGCTTGCTGAAGCGTTTTCTTACAAGAATTCAGATATATTGAATGATCTAAGATTTAGCAGAGATGCCGGGTTTAAAACAAACCTGACCTCTTCACTGAAAACCCTTTCATCCAATCCAAATTCGTTTGATTCCGTTATTCTCAATTCTTTGTATGCCCGAATGGCCGGAGGCATCTTTTTAAAGGCCGGATTTGAGGAAAAACAATTGGCCAAAGATAACATTACCACGAAAATCGGCAATACGGGTGTATCGCAAGCTTTGCTCCTGCTTATTCATGAATTGGAAAATGGAAAAGAAAATATTCTTCTGGCTGATTATACAAACGGAACCAACCTGTTTGAAATAAAAAACATTGAACCCGTTACCGAAAAGCCACTTCATGAAAAATTAAGCAACTATTCCCTGATTCATTCCTATCAGGATTATTTGCTCTTGCGTAAGGCTGGCGATTTCAATTCTTTAAATTTTGAAACCAAAGAAATGTTCTCTTCCGAAATGATGCAGGAACGGGAGAAAGAAACCTTGTTATATCTGAAAGGGCTGAAGTGCGAAAAGTGCAATAGTGTTTATTACCTGAAATCTGCCCGGTGTAAGAAATGTAAATGTACCGGGTTTTCAGTGGTTCAACTTGAAAAAACAGGTGTCGTTTATGCCTTTACGAATGAGCATTATTTCCCATGTTCATTCCCTCCAATAACCATGGTGGTAGTTGATCTGGACGGAGGAGGAAGAATGACGGTTCAGCAAACAGATACCCTGTACCCTGAAGATAATAGATTGGAAATTGGAACAAAAGTAAAATTGGTTTTAAGGAAAATGATTGAGAATGATGCAAAACCGAATTATTTCTGGAAAGCCATAATTTTACGAAATACGAATGGGTACGAATTTACGAATCGGGAAGAATGACTTTACGAAATACCAATGACAGAAATCAAAGGAAAAATACAGAGAGACGATTTAATTTATCCTGAATTGTGTTTTCAGATAGTTGGGGTGTTATATGAGGTTTACAACGAGCTTGGATATGGGCATAGTGAAAAAATATATCAAAAAGCTGTTGCAATTGCATTGGAGAAGGAAGATTTAGAATTTAGTAAGGAAAAATATTATCCCCTCATGTTTAAAGGCAAAAAAATCGGGAGCGGATTTTTTGATTTTTTAATTGAAGAAAAAATTGTTTTGGAACTTAAAAAGGGAGACCGGTTTGTGAAAGCACATATTGATCAGGTGAATGAATATTTAGTTGCAAATAATCTGAAACTGGGCATCCTCGCATACTTCGCTCCAAGAAACATACATTACAAGAGAATTGTTAATTTAAAATGAATATATGATTTACGAAAACCCAATTAACACAAAAACACTCATAGTAAAATTTAATGATTTTTCGAAGAATTCGTATTTCGTAAAACTCATGATTCGTACATTCGTAAAGATTCGTATTTCGTAAAAACAGTTATTCGTAAGAATGAAAGACATAGCAATTATAGGAGTTGGCGTAACGAAATTCGGCGAGCTGTTTCATCAAAGTTATGATGATTTAGTGCGCGATGCCGCAATGCAGGCAGTAAATGATGCACAAATATCCATGGACGATATTGGCGCAGCCTGGCTCTCAACGGCTTTCCCCGAAATAGGTGTTTACAAAGGAAGAAGTGGAATGGATTTGTGCGAGCCTCTTTCCCTGTATAATATTCCCGTTACCCGCGTATCAAACTTTTGTGCTTCCGGTGCCGATGCAATTCGTAACGCAGTAAATGCGCTTCGTGCAGGTGAGTGTGATGTGGCCATGGCCCTTGGTGTTGAAAAACTCCGTGATCGTCAGCCTCAGGATTCAATAGTGAAAATGATGGTCGAATATGGTCATCCGTTTTTACAGAAGGGCTTTACAGCTGCCGGAACTTTTGCCGTTTATGCCAACCGAATGATGAAAGAGTATGGCGTTACCCGTGAAGATATTTCTTCCATTTCTGTGAAAAACCATTTTCATGGCTCATTGAATGAAAAGGCGCATCATCGTAAATCCTGTTCTTTGGCAGAAGTGATGGCCTCTCCCATGGTTGCTGATCCACTTACGGTAATGGATAGTTGCCCAACAACTGATGGAGCCGCCTGTGTAATTATGATTCGCGCGGAAGATCTGGACAAGAAGAAGCATCATCCGGTATTTATTAAAGGGATCGGACTTTCTGTTTCTACCGGATGGGATTTGCCTTTTTTCGACCCGAATCATGATTTCCTGTCTTTTGAGGCTACCCGCACAGCCGCGCAAATTGCGTATAAACAAGCCGGAATTACCAAACCTATTGATGAAATTGATCTCATAGAAGTTCATGATTGTTTTTCGATTGTTGAACTAATCACTTATGAGGATTTGGGCTTATGCAAAAGGGGTGAGGCAAAAGATTTAATTCGTGGAGGGGATACACAACTTGGAGGCAAGATTCCTGTTAATGTGAGCGGAGGTTTGTTGTCATGCGGACATCCGGTGGGTGCTACCGGAATAAGAATGGTAGTTGAAGTTTCCAATCATTTGCGTAGCAAAGCCGGTGAGCGACAGGTAAATAAAGCGAAAACAGGATTGACGCACAATATTGGTGGACCGGGTGCAATCGCATCGGTAATTATTTTGAGTAATGAAAAGTAGAAAAGTTATACAATGGTTATTCGATGGTTATTCGATGGTAATACAATGGTAATTCGATGGTAATTCAATCGTTGACACACCGAATGACAACCGAATGACAGCGAAGCGAATGACAACCGAATGACAAACTTAATATAAACATGAAAATACTATTAGCAAAACCTGGCCTTGATGGCCACGATGTAGGGGTGAAAGTTTTGGCACATGGCTTGATTGATGCCGGATTTGATGTGATCTATACGGGTTTGAGAAAGTCCATTGAAGAAATTGTTAACCAGGCAATAGAAAATGAAGTAGACCTGATCGGATTGTCAATTCTTTCGGGAACCCATATGATTCTTGCAAAAAAAATGAAAGAAGTGATGGGCGAAAAAAATTTGAATATCCCATGGTTTGTTGGAGGAAATATTCCGCCAAAAGATATTGAAAAACTAAAAAACATCGGTGTTTCCCATGCCTTTCCAACAGGAAGTAAAGTTGCTGATGTGTTAAACTATTTTAATTCCATTAAAGTTTTGGCATAAGTCCATCTATTGATAAAACATAAATTATGTCTGATACAAAAACCCATTCAGCAAAAAGAAAAACGGCAAAAGAACTAAATGTAAAACCTGTATTTCTTGAATCCGGTATGGAGGTGAATCCCGTTTATACGGCATCCGATATGGAGAATTCGACTATTCAGAATGAAATGCCGGGAGAGTACCCTTTCACAAGGGGTATTCACCCCACGATGTATCGCAATAAGCCTTTTACGATTCGTCAGTATGCGGGTTTTGCCTCTCCCGAAGAAACGAATGAACGGTTTCAGTTTTTAATTAAAAATGGTCAGTCGGGCCTGAATGTTGCATTTGATTTGCCAACACAATGCGGTTATGATTCTGATGATGCAATGGCATTTGGTGAAGTGGGTCGGGTTGGAATGACCGTTGATACCTTGAAAGATTTTGAGATCGCTTTTAAAAATATTGACCTCGATAAAATTACGGTTTCGCTTACCATTAACGGAACCGCAATTATCTTGATTGCCATGTATATTGCAATGGCGGAAAAAGAAGGTTATGATATTTCCAAATTAAGAGGAACCGCACAAAATGATATCCTGAAAGAATTTATCGGTAGAGGAACCTGGATATTTCCTGTAGATAAATCTGTAAAATTAGTGGTGGATACCATTGAATATTGTGCGCAACATGTTCCGAAGTACAGTCCGGTTAGTGTTTGTGGCTACCATATCCGCGAAAGTGGCGCAAACCCAATTCAGGAAATGGCTTATGCCTTTTGTATTGCTAAAGCATATACCGATGGTGCATTGAGTCGTGGAATTGATATTGATGATTTTGCTTCACGGCTTTCATTCAACTTTGATATTTATGGCAATCTCTTCGAACAGATTGCAAAGTTCAGGGGAGGCAGAAGATTGTGGGCAAAAATAATACGGGAAGAATATCACGCAAAAAAAGATAGCTCTTGCTGGCTGCGTATGATTGCCGGTGGTGGCGGTGGTGGTCTAACAAAAGAACAACCCGAAAACAATATTGTTCGAAGTGCTTATTACGCATTGATCAGCGCATTGTCGGGAACTCAAACAATGGCACTGTGCAGTTACGATGAAGCTTATACCATTCCAACAGAACATTCGGCGGAAATTTCTCTGCGAACCATGCAAATTATGATTCACGAAATGGGAATTTGTGATACGGTGGATCCGCTTGGAGGTTCATACTATGTTGAATCATTGACCGATCTTTTTGAAAAGAAAATCAGAGAAGAAATGAAAACGGTTGAAAAATGGGATGGAATCATTCAAGCCGTTGCAACCGGGAAAATTCAGGAATCCGTTTCCAGACAAGCTTATGAAAGAGAGATGGGAATGCAAACCGGAAAAGTTGAAAAGGTTGGAGTGAATATTTTCACCAGAGAAGAAGAAACCAAAGAAATGGAATTTCATCCCTATAACCAAAAAGCGGCGGAGGATCAGATTGAAAAACTGAAAAAAATTAAGTCGGAAAGAAATAATGATCGGGTGAAAGCCTGTTTGGCTGCCATCAAAAAAGATGCACAAGAAGATAAGAATCTTATGCCATCCATTATTTCAGCAGTTAAAGAATATTGCACCGTGGGGGAAATTGTAAGCGCAATGAAAGAAGAATATGGGGAATTTAAGGAGCCGATTTTCTTTTAGAAACAGGAAGGTAATTCGATAGAAATTCGATCGTAATTCAATCGTAACTCGATCGTAATTCGATGGTAATACAATGGTAATTCGATAGAAATTCGATAGAAAACAACTGAATGACAGCGAAGCGAGTAACAACTGAATGACAATGAGTTACAACTGTATTACAACCGAATAACAGCGAAGCGAATGACAATGTATTACAACCGAATAACAACTGTATTACAACCGTATTACAACTGAATGACAGCGTAGCGAATAACAATGAATTACAACCGAATAACAGCGAAGCGAATGACAATGTATTACAACCGAATAACAAC
>CAYHCF010000019.1:0-14561 GCA_964355075.1 uncultured Chitinophaga sp. | reverse complement strand
ACAGCGTAGCGAATAACAATGAATTACAACCGAATAACAGCGAAGCGAATGACAACGATATTAAGTTTAGAACAAGCACTGGCTCTGCCCTTCGCTACCCAACGCATGGTGCATCAGGGATGGAGGGTGATCCGTATTGAAACCCCTGCAGAAGGTGAAGAAAATGCCGGCGACCCCAATCGTTATATTGGCGCTGATATCGGATATCACGACTTGCATTCTTATTATATCGCACCGAATATTGGTAAAGAAGCGATCACCCTAAATTTAAAAAGAGAAGAAGGACAAAAACTGTTGTTAAAAATTATTAAGGAGCTGGAAGTGGATGTTTTTCTTTGTAATACGCTCCCAAAAAGATACAAACAATTGGGTATCGATTTTGAGACTTTACGTAAGGCAAACCCAAAAATTATCTGGTGTGGCATTTCTGCCATGGGACCTGAATATCCTAGTCGTGCGGGATATGATCCGGCATTACAGGCTTTAATGGGATATACTTATTTAACGGGTGAACCTAATGGAAAACCGGTTCCATGCGGAATTCCAATCATTGACCTGAAAGCGGGTGACGAGGCCTTTACTCAGGTTTTGCTGGCTATGCTGGAAAATAATCCCAATGGAAAAGAGATACATATTTCCATGGCTCAATGTGCTGCAAGTTGGCTGATCACCGCTTTGCCTCAGTTGGAATTTGTAAAAACTGAAAGCGAATTGTTTTCGCGCAGTGGAAACGAACATCGGAGTTTCATTCCATGTAACGTGTACCCAACAAAAGACGGAATGGCTTATCTGGCAATTGGAAATGATTCCCAGTGGGCAAAATTTGTTAGCTTGCCTGGATTTGAAACCCTTGAAAAGATTGAGCGAAAAACAAATCAGGGAAGAATGGATGACAAAGAAAATATCTATAAAGAAATTGGAGAACTTACAAAAACATTTACAACAAAAGAATTCGTAAACCTGTGTTTAAGTATCAACCTTTCCGTTTCGCCGGTCAATACAATAAAAGAAGTTTCTTCGCTTGATTTTGTTTCAAAAGAAATGCTTAAAACAAATCTGCCAGACGGGAATATGGTTTCGCTATTCCCTTCTTCAACCGAAACAGAATTTTTGAAAAAGAATCACAATATCCTGCCCTGTGCTCCTCATCTCGGCGAGCATAATAAAAACATATTAATAGAAATCGGACTAAGTGATAATGATATTAATAAGCTTGAAAGGGGAAAAATAATATAGCGGCAGGATGTAGCGGCAGGAGGCAGGGGTAGAAGCGGCAGGATGTTGGGGCAGGAGGTGTAAAGTGAGAAAAATAATATTAAATAAAACACAAAATGGAAAGAGGATACAGAGATTTAAAAGTTTACCAACTAGCTTACAAATTGGCGCTGGAGATTTTTGAAATTTCTAAAGAATTTCCGAAAGAAGAAAAGTACTCAATGACAGATCAAATAAGAAGGTCATCAAGATCAGTTTGTGCAAATATTGGTGAAGGTTATAGAAAAAGAAGGTATCCGAAACATTTTTCTAGTAAAATGACAGATGCTGATGGAGAATTTACTGAAACACAAATTTGGCTTGACTTTGCTGTTGATTGTAAATATATAAATGAAGAAATTAGAAATAGACTTATAAAAGATTATGGAGAAATAGGACGCATGCTTGGTAGTATGGCAGATAATCCGGAAAGTTTTTTACCGAAGAAATAACTGCTTACTGCCTCTGCCTCCTGCCGCTAAATATAAATATGATAGAACGAACTTTAAAAATATTAACATCTCAATCCGCTCCGCATAAAACCTGTGTGATGGGCAATGAGGCTATTGCACGCGCTGCTTTGGAAGCTGGAGTGAATGGTGTGTTCGCTTATCCCGGTACGCCTTCAACAGAGATTTCTGAAATTTTTAATCATATAAATAATTTCCAGACAGACCCCGACAACAAAGAAAAACATCCTGAACTTACCTCCGATCCGATCTATTTTGAGTACAGCATCAATGAAAAAATTGCGCTTGAAAAAGCCATTGCTTATTCTATCGGGAATAGTAGTGCCCTGTGTGTGATGAAAAATGTGGGGATGAATGTTGCCAGTGATGCGCTGATGTCGGTTACCTATCAAACCATTGTAGCTCCTTTAGTCATTGTTGTATGCGACGATCCCGGTTGTCATTCGAGTTCAAACGAACAGGACTCCCGTTATTGGGGACCGATGGCTTCTGTGCCCCTATTTAATCCCGCAACTCCTGCCGATGCATTTGAAATGATAAAGCAGGCGTTTGAGCTTTCAGGAAAAATAAAATTACCCGTGATGGTCCGTACCACCACACGTGTTTCACACACCCGCGGAATTGTTACCTACGGAAGTATCATCCATGAACCCCGCGAGGCAAAGTTTGATCGTTTACCGGAGCACATTAACATTCCGGCCCGTACCGCAGCTGCACATACCCGTTTGCTCGATAAGTTAAAGTCGGATGCGGTTCTTTCGCTCTTAACCCAAAACAGCAAAATTATTCTTAAGGATCCTGCTGCTAAACTTGGAATCATCAGCAGTGGTGTGGCAACTTCTTATGTGACGGAAATTCTGTATCAGAATAATTTTTCACAGAATGCTAATTTACTCGATTTGGGTTTGATTCATCCGTTTCCGGAAAAAGAGGTATTGGATTTTCTGAGTATTGGATTTGAAAAAGTACTTGTTTTGGAAGAGCTGGATGCTTTTGTTGAAACCGCTGTCAGAACCGTTGCTCAGAAAAACAAGCTCCCTATTAATATTCTGGGAAAAGGCTTTTCAGATTTATCCGCCACCGGTGAATTTTCATTAGACCTGATTACGAATGTTCTTGAAGCCTTTTTGGAGACCACTTTTGATAAGAGTAATCATATTCCGCTCGAAAATTCTGGTGTTTTTCTAAATAATCTCCCTCCCCGTCCTCCCATACTTTGTGCCGGTTGTCCGCATCGTGCAACTTTTTACCTGTTGAAACTAGTAATTCCACGGGAACAAAGTGAATTGATTATGTGCGGTGATATTGGTTGTTTTGGTTTAGGTGCCTTGCCACCGTTAAAAATGATCGACACCATCAACCACATGGGTATGAGCATTTCTATGGCTCAGGGCTTATATGAGTCCTTCCATTCTTCAGAAAAAAGCAAAAAAGTAGTAGCGTTATTAGGCGATGGAACTTTTTTTCATAGCGGTCTTACCTCTCTTGTGAATGCTGTTTATACCCGCGCAAATATTCTTGTGATCCTTTTTGATAACCGTACAACCGGAATGACCGGACATCAGCAACATCCGGGTGCAACAAAAGCTCCTAAGTATCATGAAATTGATATCCCGCCATTATTAAAAGGCATGGGCATTGAGGTAGTTGAATCGATGGATCCATTCAATGTACGGGATAGTTTTGAAAAAGTAAATAAGGCCATGACGCATCAGGGAGTTTCGGTGCTCATTTCAAGAGCCCCCTGTATTTTTCTGCCCGATTTTAAGGAGAATATCAACAAGAAATTGAAAATTGTTGTTGATCCGGATTTATGTAACTCCTGCGCCAATCACCAGGATCATACTCTTGCCTGTTCGCGCTGTTATGCTCCAAAAAATAATTTGTCGCGTGCTAAAGCAAAGCTACTTGCTGAATTCTCCATTCCGGGAGAGGAACAACTTTGTCCGGCAAATATCTGTAATCATGGCTTTTTTAATTCTATTCTTGAAGGTGATACCAAATCAGCAATAGAAATGGTAAGAGATAAAATGTTGTTTGCACGCACTTGTGGAGATATTTGCCACCGACCTTGCGAACTATCATTGCGAAACACCCTTGAAGACGATAATTCAGAGAACACTGATTCCCGTTCTGTAATATCGAATCTTGTTCCCATTAAAGCGCTGAAAAAATCTGTTTCCGCTGATGATGAAAATTTTCGGGATTTTTCTCTGCCTATTAAACGAGTACGGGATGCGGTGAAAAAAAACAAAACGATTGCAATAATCGGTGCCGGGCCAGCAGGTCTCAGCGCTGCATATGATTTGGTTCAGGCAGGATATGATATCAGCGTTTTTGAAAAAGAAAATAAAGCCGGAGGAATGATCTCGTTTGCCATACCTGATTTTCGTATGGATAAGGCCAGCTATGATTATGAAGCCCGGCAACTGGAAGAAATGGGCGTGAAATTTTATTTCAATAAATCTTTGGGCATAGATTTCACATTAGATACCTTAACAAAAGAATTTGATTCTGTTGTTCTTTCAATAGGAATGAATCGGTCAAAAACACTTGACCGGATTGAAAAGAATATCCCTCTGGATAAAAAAATGGATGCGCTCACTTTCTTAAAATCCTTTAACCAAAAAGAATGTATCATAAAGGAGGGCTCCGTTATTCTGGTTATAGGTGGTGGCAACAGCGCCATTGATGCCGCCAGATCCGCAAAGAAATTACACGCAACAAACAAGGTGGTGGTATCCTGTATTGAGACCGCTTCAACCATGCCCGCTTTTGAGGAGGAGGTTAAACATGCGGCAAATGAAGGCGTTGAGTTTATTCATGATAGTTTTGTGGATAGTTGTTTGCTTGAAAAATCAGGAAAAATAAACATGATTCTCCATTCTTTCAGCACGCAAAAGCATCTACAGAATTTAACCTGCAATTATGTTATCACAGCCATCGGGCAAACTACGGAGCCATCAGAAATTCGGGATCTTTCTAAAGATGAAAATAACAGAGTAATAAACGAAAACAGCTTTTCAGGCTACAGAAATGTTTTTGTGGCAGGAGATATCAGTTCAGGAAATAATATGAGTGTGATTGGAGCAATTGCTTCCGGGAAAAAAGCTGCCACAGGAGTGCGTAGGTTATTGGAGAATTATACATTTGAATACGAAGGAGAAAAAGCGCTGAATCGCCTGAATGAAAATGCCAGTAGCATCCGGTATGAACCAACGCATGAAGAGGACGTTTCAATGAACGCAATTTCAGAAATTGAACGCTACAACCTTTTCCAATCCTGCTATAAATGCAATCATTGTATCGATAATTTTGGATGCCCCGCCATGGTAAAAATAAATGGCAAAGTTCAGATCGATATGGCACGTTGCAACTTATGCGGATTGTGTATCGACGTCTGTCCTAATAATGCGATAAGATGGGAGGAAGTTGATAGCGAGTCAATGGTTATTCAGTAGTAATTCAATGGTAATTCAATGGTAATTCGGTAGTAAATAAATGGTAATTCAATAGTAATTCGGTAGTAATTTATAAATAACAATAAATGGAGTTAGAAGAATTAAGAGTATATCAGCAATCCATGGAAGTTGGAGAAAAGGTCTGGAGCATTGTCGGCCAATGGGATTGGTTTGCAAAAGATACCATTGGAAAACAATTAATAAGGTCTGTTGATTCGGTTGCTGCAAATCTAAGTGAAGGATTTGGGAGATATCATTTCAAAGAAGTTACCCATTTTGGTTATTATTCCCGCGGTTCCCTATATGAAACAAAAACATGGTTAACTAAAGCAAATAACCGAAGCTTAATCTCAGATGTTGATTACGATTCTTTCATGAAAGAAATAAAAGACATTGGGGTAAAACTGAACAACTATATTCATTCTATTGGAAAAATAAAAACAAATGACTAAAAAATGAAAGATAATTCGATGGTAATTCAATCGTTACAACTGAATAACAACTGAATAACAACTGAATAACAACTGAATAACAACTGAATAACAACTGAATGACAACTGAATGACAACTGAATGACAACCGTATGACAACCGTATGACAACCGAATTACAACTGAATTACAAAATCCTAATAGCCGGTGTGGGCGGACAAGGAATCGTTTACCTCAGTAATATTATTGTGGAGGCGGCAATGCGCTCGGAAATTCCGGTGAGCGTGAGCGAAATTCATGGTCTTTCACAACGAGGCGGCGTCGTTACTTCAGGAATTGGTTTGGGAGAACACTGTACCGGATTTTTCGGTAAAGCCGGCGTTGATTTTTTGCTGGGCCTTGAGCCTTTGGAAACACAGCGTTGCCTACCCTATCTTCATAAAAACAGCAGTGTTATTTTTGGAAATTACCGCATACAACCCTATTCAGTAAATGCACAAATGGCAGAATATCCTGATATGGTTTCTTTTGCCGAATATCTTAGCAATCAATGTAAAGATATTGTTTTTATTAATAAATTTCCCGACCATATGGATGCCGTGCTTTACAATGTTTTCCTTTTGGCAAGAGCTAGTAAAATGAAAGATTTTCCTTTGACTTCAGATAAGTTGGAAGAAGCAATTCATACACTTGTAACGGGATACCAAAAAGAAAAAACCCTCAGAACATTTAAACAGGGTTTGGATTTTGAATCAAAAAAAGGATCAAACCTATAAATGAATAATCAAACAAATAAAAAACCTGTTCAACTACATGAAATCTCCTTTACCTTAAACGAGAAAAAAGTTTCGTGTAAAATAAAAGCATCAACCCTATTGCTTGATTTAATACGCGATGTGTTTGGGCTGAAGGGCACAAAAGCCGGCTGTCATGAAGGTGAGTGCGGTGCCTGTACCGTTTTGGTGAATGATGCCCCAATCAATTCCTGCTTGTTTCTGGCAATTAATGCAAACGGCAAAAATATAACAACAATAGAAGGATTGACAAACCACGACGGATCCTTGCATCCGGTTCAAGAATCATTGATAGCCCATGGTGCGGTACAGTGTGGTTTTTGCACTTCCGGAATGGCGATGTCCATTAAAGGCTTAATGGATCAATATGAAAAACCGCAATCCGGTTCAGGAAAAACAAAAAAAGAGCTTCCAACAAGAGATGAGGTGAAAAAATATTTGGAAGGTAACCTATGCAGATGTACAGGTTATGTGAAAATAATTGATGCCGCTGAAAATGTTTTGAACAAATTATGACACGAAAATTTAAAATAATCGGTAAACCAATTCCCAAGCACGATGCAAACATTCGTGTAACGGGTAAGGCCGTATATGGACATGACATCGTACTGCCCGGTATGTTGCATGGCGCAATTTTGCGTACCCAATTTCCTTATGCAGATTTTACGATTGACGTTTCTGCCGCAAAAAAATTGAAAGGCGTTTATTGTGTGATTACTGCCGATGATATGGATACAAATGCGATCAGCTACAAACGCGATCATCCGGTTTTGAAAAAGGGAACGGTAAATTGTATCCGTGACGAAATAGCCGCCGTTGCCGCAGAAACAAAAGAGATCGCACTTGAAGCATTAAAACTTATTAAGGTAAATTATAAACCGAAAAGGGGAATTTTTGATCCTTCCGAATCGTTGAAACCGAATGCGAGAACCGTGAACAAATTTCTTAAAGAAAAAAAACACGAAAAGAACGTTGCCGACAAATTTTTCTATGAACATGGTAATCTGAAGGAGCAAATAAAGAAAAGTGCTGTTATCGTAAAAAAGAAATTTGAACTCCCCAGGATGACACATTGCTGCATGGCAACCAGTAATATCACTGCCGATTGGAATCCTGTAATCAAACGATTAACCCTATATTCCTCAACTCAAGTTCCGTTCCTGTATCAACGCGATATGGCACATTGTCTGAAAATGAATCCTTCTGATATTCGGGTCGTGCAAGTGGTAATTGGTGGCGGATTTGGAAGCAAACTCGATATGAATCCGTTTGAACCGATAGCCGCGATACTTTCCATGAAGACAAACCGACCAGTTCAAATAATTTATTCACGGGAAGAAGAATTTATTGCTTCACCAACCCGGCAGACAATGCGTATAGAGATGGAAGCCGGTGCGGATAAAGATGGACATTTCACTTTTCGGGATGTAAAAATTCTTAAAGATAACGGTGCTTATACCTCGTGGGGGGCAACAACTCCTTTTGTGATGATGCAGACATTTTCATCCTTGTATCAATGTCCGGCTTGTCGTTTTGAATCGCTTGCTGTTTACACAAATAACCCGAATGCCGGTTCTTTCAGAGGGTACGGAAATCCTCAGGCAACTTTTGCAATGGAAAGCATAATCGATCTATTGGCGGATGAATTGAAGATGGATAAAGCCGGAATCCGTTTATTAAATTCCAACTACAAAGGAGAAATAACCGGACAAGGTTTGCATTTTGAAACCTGCGGACACAAAGATGCGCTGGAAGCTGTGATTGAAAAAAGTTCAAAGCAGCAGCTGGCAGAAAGCAGGAAGCAGGATATTAGATTTAAAAAAGGACGAGGTTATGCAAGTATGCTGCACGTGGGTGGCGGGGCTAAAATTTATCGGTCTGATGGTTGCGGAACTATAGTGAAGCTTGATGACTATGGTTATCTCACCATCATTACGGGTTCAAGCGAAATTGGTCAGGGCTCCGAAACCGTTCTTGCCATGATGGCTTCTGAAGAATTGTCTATTCCGCTTTCAAAAATAAAAGTGGTGAATACCGACACCGATGTAAAACCATGGGACGTTGGTGTTCATGCCTCTCGTACAACTTTTGTTGCTGGAAATTCTTTACTGGGAGCCATTGATTTGTTGAAGAAAAAACTAAATAAAAAAGCAGCAACATTATTAAATACAACAGAAGAAAATCTAATTTATGAAAACGGGGAGATAAAAGTTTCTGGAGGAAATTCAATCAAAATAGATAAGGTAGTTCGTGAAATTCATTTTGCCACTCCCAGTGAACTATGTACCGAAACTTATTTTTATGAACCTTCCAGTAAATTCCAGGATGCCGGTTTCAAAGGAAATGTTTCGGGAACTTATGCTTTTGCCGCACAAGCTGTTGAAGTGGAAGTGGACACGTATACAGGAAATATAAAAATCCTAAAAATTGAGGTTTCGCAAGATGTTGGTAAAGTTTTAAATCCACTTGGAATAATGGGACAGATTGAAGGGGGTGTTTTGATGGGAGTAGGATATGCCATAAGTGAAGAGTTGACCATGGAAAAGGGTTATGTGATGAATCCAAATTTTCACAACTACAAAATGCTGACAGCAAGTGATGTCCCTGTGATTAATTTTTACCCCATCGAAACGAATGATTCGAAGGGACCCTACGGAGCAAAAGGAATGGCCGAAGCTCCTTTGATTCCTACTGCTGCCGCTATTGCCAATGCAGTTGCCGATGCTATAGGAACAAGAATATACTCACTGCCGCTAAGCCCTGAAAGAATTTTAAAAGCGATCTCTTTAAACAATTCAAATAATAAACATAAAAAAAATAATTCTATATGAGACCATCAGACATAGCCGGCAATACGCCTTTGCTTAAAATAAATGACAAACTGTATGCTAAATTTGAAGCAACGAATCCAAGCGGAAGTATTAAAGACCGAATTGCAATTTATATTATCAATGCCGCTGAAAAAAACAAGCAGTTAAAACGGGGAGATACCATCATTGAAGCCACCAGTGGAAATACCGGAATTGCTTTGGCACTTGTTGGCGCCGAAAGAGGATATAATGTAAAAATTGTGATGCCGGGAAACATGAGTGAGGAACGAAAACAAATGATGCGCTTATTTGGGGCAGAGATCATTGAAGTAGCCGATGGCGATTTTGATCGTGCCATTGAATTAAGAGATGAATTGGCCATTAAAAACGGCTGGTTTAATCCCGATCAATTTATGAATCCGCTGAATATTGAGTGTCACGAAAAAACAACCGGGGTAGAAATTCTGAACCAGACAAAAAATATTGGAAACATATCTGCACTGATCCTGGGAACAGGCACCGGAGGCACATTGATGGGTATCAGAAAAACATTGATAAAGGAGTATCCTGACATGAAGGTGATTGCTTGTGAGCCGGCCGAATCACCTGTGATGAGCGGTGGAGAGCATGGAGATCACGGAATCCAGGGAATTGGCGATGCAAGTAGATTTCTTCTCGACCTTAGCGTGGTGGATGAGATCTTATTGATTTCAACAGCAGAAGCAATTGATAGAGCAAGAAGGCTCATTGAAGAAAACGCCATTTTTGTGGGGTTCAGCTCCGGCGCCAATGTGCTCGCTGCTGAAAGGTGGATGGAGAAAAACAAGCCGGAGGGTATCGTAGTTACCGTATTATCAGATCGTGCTGAAAGATATTTAAGCCTTTTTAAATAAGTTTTTTATTCATGGAATTCAATATTATTAATCCTAAAACGAAATCTGAATTGCTGGTTGCAATGAGAAAGGAAAGAGATTTCCGCTTTGGTGCCGGATATACCGATTTATTGCTGGAGACCCGAAAAATGCCGGAAGCAAATTTAACCATCATAAATCTTTCACAGATAAAAGATACTCCGTTTACAGGAATTAAAAAATCTGCTGCCGATTTTCGCTTAGGCGCCCTCTTTACCGCCCATAAAATTGTGATAAATAATGAAATAAAACGTAGGTTTCCGGTGCTTCACGAGGCTGCTTTAAGCCTTGCCTCAACTCAAATCAGGCAGGTGGCTACCCTCGGTGGAAATTTGTGTACCGCCTCTCCTTCCGGTGATCTTGCCTGTGCTCTGGCTGCCCTCCAGACCGATTGTGAAATATTAAGTACTAACGGAAAAACAAGGCGGGTGAATATCAATGATTTTTTTACCGGAGTGAGAAAAACCGTTCTCAAAAAAAATGAGGTCTTATATTCCGTTCTGATCCCTGCTAACCAGAAGAATTCCAAAAACATTTTCTCCGGATTTATCAAAATTGGAACACGTCGCTCTATGGAATGTTCGGTGGTTTCTCTTGCCTATCATATTCAAATAGACAAAACAGGAAACATAATAAAGGCCGGGGTAGCCATTGGTGCATCGGCGCCTACGGTTCGCTTTACAGAATCAGCTTGTGCGTTTTTATTAGGAAAGAACTTCAAAAATATTTCAAAAAAGGATAAAGAAACCTTTGCTGAATTAGTATTATCATACGCCTCTCCTATCTCAGACATACGTGCCACCGCCTGGTACAGAAAAGAAGTTCTATTTAACATCAGTAAAAGTATTTTTGAATGACAAGCGCCAAAACAATCAAACTATCAGCCAATGAAAATCATTATGGTTGTTCCCCTTTTGCCTTAGAAGCTATTCGGAAAAATATTGAAAATGTTCATTTCTATCCGGAAATTAATCCTATTGCCCTTAAAGAATTATTGGCAGTGAAATTTGGAGTGTCGGTTAATAATATCATCGTTGGGGCAGGTTCCGTAAGAATTATTGACGGACTTATTCAAACATTTGTTGGACCCGGCGAAGAAGTTCTTACTTTTGAAAAAAGTTTTGTCGCATACGGCCAGTTTTCTGAATTTCACAGACGCAAATGCAACTTTGCACCTCTTTCGGATTTTCGATGCACTCCCGAAAATCTTATTCCGTTCATAAATGATCGTACCCGTTTAATTTTCATCGCAAACCCTAATAATCCCACCGGCACAATTATTTCTCATGCTGAATTAGATGCTTTTTTAAATAAAATCTCACCTAATATTATTGTTGCCCTGGATGAAGCCTACGCAGAATATGTTACCGATTCTTCTTTCCCCAATACGATTGAGCTTCAAAAAAAACATACTAATCTGGTCGTTCTTCGCTCTTTTTCAAAAATCTATGGCTTAGCCGGTTTACGCATTGGGTATGCGATGATGGAAGAAGGTCTTGCCATAAAAATGACCGAAGGACAAATTCCTTTTTCGTTGAATTATCTTTCCGGAAAAACGGCCATTGCCGCGTTAAATGATTATGAATTTATCCTAAAATCTGCTGAAGAAAATGCCATTCAATGTGCATTTCTATATGATGAATTAATAAACATGGGATACAATATTATTCCGTCTCAGGCCAATTATCTTTACTTGTGGTTTAGTGAGGATGCCGAAAAAGATAAACTGTATCAAAACCTTCGCTCAAATGGAATTCTGGTATGCGATATGAATGTTTTTAACCAGCCTAAAAGTTTACGTATCGGAATCGGAGATCGTGATGCCTGTATCCGTATCATTGAATGCCTTAGAAAACAGAAATAATCTGATAAAATTCTCTTGAAACCTGTCATACAAAAGAATAGGAAGTTGTCTGGAAATAATGTTTTTAGAATTTTATGTGTCTGTTTTTTGATAGGCGAGGCGCCTTTTGAAGCCAATAGCATGCGACCTATAGGCAAAAAAGGCAACGAAGCATATCGAAAAACAGGCCATAACAAAATGAAAAGATTATTTCCAGACAGCTTCTATGAAGGATTTATATGAGAAAACTCAGTTTTTTAAAGCAGGAAAACCGTACTTTTGCACCATAAAAATCCAATACTATGGCAAAAGTTAAAGGCGAAATTGTAATCAATTCCGAACGCTGTAAAGGCTGCCAACTGTGCGTTCCTGTTTGCCAGCAGTTCACCATCGCAATGTCAGATAAGTTGAACAGTAAGGGTTATCATTATGCATCGGTTATTAATGAAGATTGCAATGGTTGTATCAATTGTGCCTTGGTTTGCCCGGATGGTGTGATAACCGTTTACCGTGTTAAAATGAAAGACCCTGTTACTGCTTAACATACTGTTTAAATTTTTTTACAAACTATAATTAATTTACTTCAATGAAAGATATAAGGTTAATGAAGGGCAACGAAGCAATTGCTGAAGGTGCCATTCGTGCCGGTTGCGACGGATATTTCGGATACCCTATCACTCCCCAGTCGGAAGTGATGGAATACCTGATGGAAAATAAGCCGGAAGAAAGAACGGGAATGGTAGTTTTGCAGGCAGAAAGTGAGTTGGCCTCTATTCACATGGTTTATGGAGGTGCGGCCTGTGGCAAAAGAGTAATGACTTCCTCCTCAAGTCCGGGAATCAGTCTGATGCAAGAGGGAATTTCATTTTTGGCAGGAACCGAACTTCCTTGTTTATTGCTAAACGTAGTAAGGGGCGGTCCCGGTTTGGGAACCATTCAACCTTCGCAATCAGACTATTTTCAGGCAGTAAAAGGGGGTGGCCACGGTGATTATAAAATGATTGTTCTTGCCCCCGCCTCCGTTCAGGAAATGTATGATTTTGCAAAACTCGGTTTCGATCTGGCTTTCAAATATCGTATCCAGGTTATGGTACTGTCTGATGGAGCGATAGGCCAGATGATGGAAAAAGTTGTACTGGATGAAGAAAGACCGAGAATGTCCGATGAAGATATTGTTAAAACTTATCCCTGGGCTACAACCGGAAAAACTCCCGATAGAGAAAGAAACATCATTACCTCACTCGATCTGGATCCTATCAGACAAGAGAAAATTAATATTCATCTTCAGAAAAAATTTAAAAAAGTTGCCGAAAATGAAGTGCGATTCGAAAGCTTTAATTGCGAAGATGCCGAATATCTGTTCGTTGCCTACGGTTCGAGCGCAAGGGTTTGCCAGAAAGCCATGAACCTGGGAAGAGAAAAAGGACTAAAAATCGGATTATTAAGACCCATTACATTATTCCCGTTTCCAACAGAAGAAATATACAAACTTGCCAAACAGGTAAAAGGAATCTTATCGGTTGAAATGAGTGCCGGGCAAATGGTGGAAGATGTGAGACTTGCCGCAAACGGTGCGGTTCAGGTAGAACATTATGGACGGCTTGGGGGTATTATCCCGGCTCCTGATGAGGTGTTACATGTAATGGAAGAAAAATTTATATTAAACAAAAATTATGGAAGAGGTTCTATCTAGAGAAAGCATTTGTGTACGGGAGAATATCGTTTACGAACGAACTCCTTTGATGACAGATAACGCACTTTCATACTGCCCGGGCTGCGGACATGGAACTGCACACCGATTGATCATGGAAGTGATTGAAGAAATGAACCTGCAATCGAAAACAATTGGTGTGGCTCCGGTTGGATGTTCGGTTCTTGCGTATGATTTTTTGGATATTGATATGCAACAGGCTGCCCATGGAAGAGCACCCGCTGTTGCTACCGGTATAAAAAGATTGATGCCCGATAAGTTTGTTTTCACCTATCAGGGAGATGGCGACCTGGCCGCAATAGGAACGGGTGAAACCATTCATGCCTGTAATAGAGGTGAAAATATTTGCATCTTCTTTGTTAATAATGGTATTTACGGAATGACGGGGGGGCAAATGGCTCCGACTACTTTGCCCAATATGAAAACGGCAACTTCTCCCTATGGTCGGGATACAAAGTCAACTGGATTTCCGCTAAAAATAACCGAAATGGTGGCAATGCTACCCGGAACCTGCTACGTTACCCGGCAAAGTGTACATACGCCGGCAAACGTGAGAAAGACAAAAAAAGCAATCGAAAAGGCAGTAAAATGTCAGTTAGAAAACAAGGGATTGTCTTTTGTTGAAATCGTTTCCAATTGCAATTCAGGATGGAAAATGACCCCACTCGATTCAAATAAATGGATGGAAGAAAATATGTTTCCGGTTTTCCCTTTGGGAGACATAAAGCTTCCTAAATAAATGTGATTCGATGGTAATTCAATCGTAACTCAGTAGTAATTCAATCGTAATTCAGTAGTAATTCAATCGTAATTCAATCGTAATTCAATGGTAACTCAGTAGTAACTCAATCGTAATTCAATGGTAACTCAGTAGTAA
>CAYHCF010000018.1:0-67099 GCA_964355075.1 uncultured Chitinophaga sp. | reverse complement strand
GTAACGAGAGCATTCTCCAAATCATGAACCTTCTGTTGATTTCTATATTTTCTCCACCCAATCAACAGCACCAACTGTAGATTGGGTTTTTTTTATCTTATATCGGCAAGTCCTTTCATTTTTAGTCTAAGTTTATTAAGTCAAAAGCATACTTCTGATAACTAATCAGTTCGTGATCTTTTTGATTTTCAATCCATGCTTTTTCCTGATGGCTAAGTTTTACAACATTGTCTGTTCTCAATCCCTTGAATTTCGTGAAAACATCTTCTAGAACCGCTATTTCGACTACAGAGAACAAATCCTTCTCAAATTCTCCAAGCCCTTTTATTGCCTCTCCATAATTTCCATTCTCAAACGGAATTTGATCTATCCTTAATAGGTTGTCGTCATTCAACTTGCTATATAATTTATCAAACTGAGCTGGAACAGGCCCCATTTGAATTGCTCTGTAAGTTATTCCGGTCATCGAAAATCCAGTTCGTTTAAAGCACCCGAAATCAGAATAAAATAACAACTTATTTAGTTTCGTCTTGAACAATTCCTTTTGTTTAATACTGAAGTACTTAATAATAGAAGCAATTTTTTTAAAGTCTGGCTTTTTATATCCTGAAAACTCATTTGGCATTTCATTAATAAAAATGTGCTTGGTAAACAGGATATCCCAAACTTTTTTCTTTTGTTCTTCCAATAATCCTTTCGCTTGTGACTCAAGTTGCTTCCTCTCTTTTTCACTAATTAAATGAGTACTGGCTTCCACCTGTTTCATGAAATCCCTGGGATGTTTAATTGCTAAGATCAATCGCCCATTAGCAACTGATGGAATTTCACCACCTTCATATAAACGATAGCTGTTAGCACCGAGACCAAGAATATCAGACATTTTACTGGCTGAGATTTCATATTTCTCTCTAATGCTTTGAATTTCATCTGGAAATGGAATGCCATATCGTTCTCGATACTGATTATGAACCTGGGTTTGATTAATTCTGTCAAGTTCATCGCTTGTATATTGCTCTTTGCTTTCCTTACACAAGTAAGAATGGTATGTAATTTCGAACTCCTCTTTTCTGAATTGCAGTTTTACACCTGAATCCTTTACCAGTTTCATCGGTTTACCTGTAATTGGGCTATTCATATATTTGGTTATTAGTGTTTTGTCTTAAATGGATAATTCATTGGTTTTTCAGAGTCATGAAATGAAATACAAATAACTCGGTCGTTTGGTCGTCCCATTGAGATTTTAATATAAATCTCACGTTTCTTTAAAGTTTTACCAAATACCCAGAGGCTAGCTATTCCATACAACCGATCGTCCAATGGCCCTTCACTATAATCAACAACCTCAATGCTTTCAATAATTTTTTTTCGTGAATCTGGTGTCAATTCCATTCGAAGTAATGCCTGAGTATTCTTCAGTCTTTCATCTCTGAAGAAAATGTTAAAAACACTCATTTTAACCTTAAAATCCATAAGGTATTTTTCTACTTCCAGTTTTGTAGCCATAATTCACGATACAAATATAGAAGTCTTTTTTATATATTCAACTTTAAAGTTGAAATAAGTTATAAACATTGAAATTCAATCAACTTTATCTGTGAATTTCCGCAAAATGCAGGAAATAAACATCGTTCAAGGTTAATAGAAGATGCTGGATAGACAAAAGTCATACCCTGATTTGTTGTAGAATGGTGAATAGGGCATCCAACTTTAATTTTTACAGAATAAACATACGCATAATTAATAAAACATGATCAATGCCTGGGATGCACTTTTGCCTTTACCGGTAATTCTCATAACATCTTTGGTGTAAAGAAACAGACGCTTAGGTGCTTTGGTGTTTGTTTTGTGCAAAATGCAAATAATTTGATTAGTTCAGCCAGTAATTGAATTTAATATAGTATTAAACCAGGTACGAATAAACAAAAAAGACTGACAGATTGCTCCATCAGTCTTTTTTAAATTGTTGCTACTGATTATTTTTTATCAGCAGGTGCAGCTTTCTTTTCAGCTTTCACTTCTTTCTTTTCTTCTTTTTTCACTTCCTTTTTAGGAGCATCTTTTTTCACTTCCTTTTTAGGAGCATCCTTTTTTACTTCATCTTTTTTTGGAGTACCCTGAGCAAAAGTTGCAAAGCTGAAAGCAATAGCCACAGCAAAAACTAATAATTTTTTCATAATGTTTTGTATTTTATTTACCATTCAAAAGTAAATCTATATTATTTCGCATAGCTGAGTTTTAAAAATTTTAAAGAAAATTTAATGTTTAGCATTTCAAATGCAGATATAGCCTTCAGTATATATTTTGATTAATTGAATCTAAATCCCCTCTCAAATTGAATTGCAGTCAATACCTGTATCCCAAACCCATACCCAGTGTAAACTTTGTGCCTATTCCAAAGATTATGTTTCCATCCCTTGCCAGAACGATCCATAAGGAAGGATCCACTTTTTTAAGGGGAATCAAGCCTGGATACAGATTTAGTTCGGCAAAATAATTATGATACAAATCGTTTTTGGAATTACTTAATTCAAGAGAGGCCATAAGAGAATTGTTTTTATCAAAATAAATCCCTGCCATAGGTACCAGACTTATATCAATAGGCAATCCGAATAAATCGTTATTCTTTTTTTTTGCACCTTGTCCAAAACCTATGGATAAACCTGTGTTATTATTGAATTTGTAAGATAGGCCGGCCATGCCTCCTAGTCCAAGCATTGAAAAAAAATACCAGTTTTTTAGTTTCGGTAATTCCCATTTTAAAGAAATAAACTGCCCGCAATTGGCCAAATCAAAACCGGGAATAACCAGAGTTGGCTGTTTAGACCAATCGCGCATATTTAATGTTTTACTGAAAAAATTATTTACCCTTTTTGACTGAAACAATAAAATTCCGCCTATATCGAATATCCATACATCTGCAATGGCATCAACGTTGAGCCGAAAGCCTGGCTGACCTAATTTCTCTTCAATGGATTCATTAATGATCCCTGAACCTAAAATAGTGATTGCCGATAAAACTTTTGGATAAGGGATTTTATAAAATTCGAACCATTCTTTTAATCCGGTATAGGTTATTCCTCCGCCAATTAAATGCAAGGTATAATTCGGATACCAATAGGGTTTCTCCGGATTTCCAAAAGGAATTACCTGCTCTTTAAAAAAATCCTCCGTTCCATACACCTTCACATATCTAAACGGGTGTGAGAGATTTTCGATGATATTATTAAATTTATATTCTGATATTTCGGGTCTGTAATATTGTTGGCGGGTGGTAATTCTTAGCATTTCAAAACCCCTGTTTAATATAACATTCAAAGGATTAAAATTACCCTGACTTCCATAATGATATCCCCTGTAAAAAAATGGTTCCGCGGGTATTGCTTTAGCGGAATTTCCCTTATTGACTGTATCCCCGAGAAAATTAACTGATATACCTGAATGATAAAATAAACAGAAGAAACAAATAACAATTGGCTTGATAAAATATGGGGTGTATGTGACCGGGTTCAGAAATAAGAACCCGATATTAATGGGCAATTTTATCCTAATATTATCCACCTGTTAAATGTAGTTTATCCTTATTGAAACGCTACCTGGTCAAAAAACAATCTGCAATTACGCAATTTTTTCTAAGCCTGTAAACAATTCTTCAAGTCCATTCAATTTAATTTCAAAAACCGTTTCAAGCTGCATTCCCAGTCTGCCTTTGGGAAAGCCGGTTCGCTTGAACCATTCCAAATAAAACATGGGAAGCTTTGATAATATGGTTCCTTTGTATTTCCCAAAAGGCATTTCAGTTTTTACCAAACTAAGTAAGAGTTTTGGATCCGGTTGCACGAGTCAATAATAAGAAATATTATTGGATTGGACATATATTCGTAAACATGTTTTATTTAATCGATTCGGAATTTCCAGACCCAAATTTTGCCGATCAGGAGGGACTGCTGGCTATAGGTGGCAACTTAGAACCCGATACCTTAATTAAAGCTTACAAAAATGGCATTTTCCCCTGGTATAGAGACGATGAACCTATTCTATGGTGGTCTCCGGATCCAAGACTCATCCTGTTTCCGGCAGAGGTGGTGCTAAGCAAAAGCATGAAACAGGTATTAAAAAAAAATCCATTCAGATTTACCATAGACGCCTCTTTCGAAACCGTAATGGAGGAATGCCGGAATTGCCGTTTGCAAAAAGAAGGTTCCTGGATTACAGACGAAATAAAGAATGCATATCTAAAACTATTCCGGCTGGGTTATGTGCATTCGGTAGAAGTGTGGATGGGAAATGATTTGGTGGGTGGACTTTATGGCGTTCAGATTGAAAAAGTTTTTTTCGGTGAGAGTATGTTCAGTAAGCAAAATAACGCAAGTAAAGCAGCCCTGATTTTTTGGGCAGAGCATTGTGTTCAAACCGGAATAGAATTAATTGATTGCCAGCAATCCACAGCCCACCTCAAAAGTATGGGAGCAATAGATATTTCACGAAAGCGGTTTTTGGAATTACTCAAAATTCTGATTAAAGAATAGACCGGAGGGAATACTATTTTTCATCCGGTTTTGAATGTGCCTGCAATTTTATAAATGCAATTGAATTACATTTGTTACCATGCAAACATTTACACCGCTTGGCTGGCAGGATTACGAACTATTGGATTGTGGCAACTTTGAAAAGTTAGAACAATTCGGACCTGTTGTATTGAGAAGGCCGGAGCCTCAGGCTTTGTGGGACAAGGTATGGGATGAAATCGAATGGAAGAGGTTAACAGATATCACTTTCAAACAAAAAGCAAGTCATAGCGGAGAATGGCTGAACCCCGGAAAGAAAAATACCAAATGGAGTTTGCCCTATTTTACGAAAGATTACCGGCTGAAGTTTAATTTATCACTCACTTCTTTTAAACATGTGGGACTTTTCCCCGAACAAGCTGCCAACTGGGATTATATATTCGAAAATATCAGAAAGATAAAAAATGAACAACCCCGATTCCTTAACCTTTTTGCCTATACAGGCGGGGCAAGTCTGGCTGCAAAATCGGCAGGTGCCGACGTTACCCATGTTGACAGTGTAAAACAGGTGATAAGCTGGAGCAAAGAAAACATGGAAGCCTCCCATCTCAATAATATCAGATGGGTTGTAGAAGATGCGCTGAAGTTTGTAAAGCGTGAAGTGAAACGCGGTAAAACTTATCATGGAATCATTTTAGATCCTCCTGCCTATGGAATAGGAGCTAATGGAGAACGTTGGCAGATGGAAGATAATATAAATGAGATGCTGCGTGATATTGCATTGTTACTTGACCCCAGCCAACATTTCCTGATATTGAATGTGTATTCATTAGGGCTTAGCTCACTCCTGGTACAAAACCTGGTAGAACGCAACTTTAAGGTTGCAAAAGATATTGAGAATGGAGAACTCTATTTACAAGCCCGATCGGGAATAAAACTTCCTTTGGGCATTTTATCCAGGTATACTTATGGAATTTAAACCTTGTATTTCTTTTTAATTTGAAAGAAGTAACTCCTGCTTATTTCAAAAGGTTTTTCCAGGTCTTTAAGGAATAAGCGTCCGGTATCATTGGTCCATTTTTCGATTTTTACTACGCTTAGCAGGTTAACAATGGTTGAGCGGTGAATTTGAATAAAAACATCCTGCGGTAACCGGTTATCCCAGTTTTTTATAGAATTATATGTAATGCTTAACTTGCCATCATTCATATAAATCTTGGTATAATTGCCAAAAGCTTCTATATAATGAATGTCTCCTATTTTTATAAAATTCAGCTTGCTGTCAAAATTCATTAATATAATCTGGTCAGGCTTAAACCGCTCTTCAGAATCTTCTAAAATATTGCTTACAGGCAGCTCTTCGTTTAATTCAGTTACCCGGTCGATGGCCTTTTTTAACCGATCACTGCTGATCGGTTTCAATATATAGTCAACCGCATTTAATTCAAATGCCTTAATAGCAAAATCAGGATGTGATGTTATAAAAATAATCTTAGGATTACAGGAAATTTCATTTAATAAATCAATAGAATTTATTCCATTCAAATCAATGTCCAGAAACACTAAATCAGGTTGTGTACTATTAATAACTTCCCTTGCCGATTCATAATCGGAGGCCTCTCCAATTATTTCAATATTTGAGAAGTTATTTAATACCTTTTTCAGGGTCGCACGCATCAAATCAACGTCATCAACTACAACCGATCTTATTTTATCAATATTCATAAAAATATAAGTTCTACAAAAATATTCATTTCCACTGAAATAATAATTCTACTACTTTATACTGCAAAAAACACCAAATGCCCCGATTTTACTATGAAAAGGTGTTAAAAAAAATTAATTGATTAATATTCAGATAATTAATAATTAATTCCAGGCTCCGTTTTTGCTCTGTTTCAACTATTTTACCTGAAACAATATTTTCTGTGCTCTATCAACTTATGCTTCTTCCTTACTTTGGGAGGTTTCCGGACGCATTTGAGGAAACAATAATACATCCTGTATGGAGGCCTGATTTGTCATTAACATACATAAACGATCAACTCCAATTCCGATTCCTGCTGTTGGCGGCATTCCATATTCCAATGCACGTAAAAAATCATGGTCAATAAACATGGCCTCATCGTCGCCTCTTTCCATCAACTTTACCTGCTCTTCAAATCTTTCCTTTTGGTCAATTGGATCATTTAATTCAGAATATGCATTTGCAATTTCCTTTCCATTTATCATCAACTCAAATCGCTCAACCAAACCCTCCTGACTCCGGTGTTTTTTTGTAAGGGGGCTCATTTCAATTGGATAATCAATAATGTATGTAGGCTGAATGAAATTTCCTTCACATTTTTTACTGAAAATTTCATCAATTAATTTACCTTTTCCAAAGCCGGGTTCAACCTCAATTTTCAACTCTTCACAAACCACGCGGATTTCATCCTCATTCAGCGTACTCACATCGTAACCCGTAAACTCTTTGATGGAATCCAAAATGGATATGCGTCTAAACGGTGCTTTAAAATTGAGTTTGATTTCGCCCAGCTGAACTTCGGTAGTGCCGTGCAATGCCAGCGCAACTTTTTCCAGCATTCGTTCGGTAAAATCCATCATCCAGAAATAATCCTTATAAGCCACATAAAATTCAAGAATGGTAAATTCGGGATTATGCGTTCTGTCCATCCCTTCATTTCTAAAGTTCCGGCTGAATTCATAAACCCAATCAAAACCGCCAACAATCAACCTTTTAAGATACAACTCATTGGCTATTCTTAAGTAAAAAGAAACATCAAGGGAATTGTGGTGTGTTTTAAAAGGTCTGGCCAATGCCCCTCCCGGAATATTTTGTAAAACAGGCGTATCCACTTCCAAAGCTCCATGATCATTCAAAAAATCGCGCATGGTCTTGATCATTAATGAACGTTTTTGAAAGGTTTCTTTCACGTGCGGATTCACAATTAAATCGGCATAACGCTGACGGTAACGAAACTCCGGATCGGTTACCGCATCAAATGTTTCTCCCTCTTTCTCCTTAACGATTGGAAGTGGGCGAAGCGCCTTTGCAAGTATTGTTATTTGCTTGGCATGAATTGAAATTTCTCCGGTTTTTGTAATAAAAACATGACCTGTAATTCCAATAATATCGCCTAGGTCTATTAATTTTTTAAATACTGTATCAAAAAAGGATTTATCCTCTCCGGGGCAAATATCATCCCTTCTCACATAAATCTGAACTTTACCGGCATCATCCTGTATAACTGCAAATGCAGCTTTACCCATATCCCGAATACTCATCAATCGTCCGGCCACACAAACATTTTTCCATTTTTCCTCCTCCGGGTTCGATGAAAATTCATTTCGAATTTCTTTTGAAGTTGTATCAACGCTGTAGGCTTCGGCAGGAAAGGCATTGATTCCTAAACGTTCCAGGTCTTTTAATTTTTGGCGCCGGATACGCTCCGGCTCACTTAAATGAGATAAATTTTCCATAATTATTTCTGCAAAAATAACGCAATTTTTCTGAAAACCTGTTTCTATTTGAGCTGAGTTAAAGCTGCCTTTGCTTTTTGTTCTATACTACTTTTATATTCATAATTTCCATAATCAAATACGCTATTTAAGTAAGTTTTAGCATTTTGCTTATAATTCAATTTTTGATAGATTAATCCAAGTTGTAAACAGGAATTAGGAGCCATATAAGTTTGTACGTCTTTTGCCATGTCAATGGTTTTATCATAATTTAAAATGGCCTTGCTGTAATTTTTTTGTTCATGGGCAATCCTGGCCAGCCTGTAATAATATTCAATCTTTTGAAAATTGCCCGCTAATTTGAACGCATTCAAAACCATAATCTGAGCCTCTGCTCTCTGATAGTATCCTCCATCAAATAGCAATCTTGCTTTAATTAACGAAGTATTCGGCAGGATGCCTCTACTCAAATCTTCCTCAACGAGTGTCACTTCACCATGTGTGTTTTTTGAATTTTTAATCATCAGGTTATGGTAAATCCTAAATCGTGCAGAGTCATTTTGCAGGAGTGAGCACCACGACAAACGTTGATAGGTCTCTCTTAATGAACCCTTTGTTTGATTAAATGCAGCATATTTTTTAAACCAGATAGCAGCACCTAAATCCAAATTATTTAACAGGCATACGCCCATCAAATAATCGAGATAGGGAATCCATTCATAATCGGCTGAATTAGGTTTTGAATAAAGAACGGCAATGGCTTCATCGTTATGGCCACATTTTCCAGCCAAAAAAGCCCTGATATAATTTTGCATCAGATTAGAACGGTAATCTCCAGAATATTTTTGATAAAAATTCCATGCTATTTGTTTGTCAGAACCAAAATTAAATTGGATCAGTGCATAAAAAATAGCTGCCTGTTGTTGTTCAATTATAGGTTCATTGGATGCATGCAATATGTAATTTAGTAATTTAGAGGTACCCTCCTCAAAACTTCCTGACAGTCCAACTAAACCGGCTATCCATTTATAATGGTCAGGAAAAGTTCCCATTAAAGCCTGCAGCGCACCTAAATCCTTTTGATTGCCTAAAAAGCCCGGGAATTTCTTATTATTTTCTAACAGGTACTGATAAGCGGTCCTGAACTCAAAGGCCGCTGAAAGATTTTCGTTGAAAAGCACTTTTACCAAAGCGTTCTGAATATGAGCGCTTGCTAACAAGGATAATTTTGCCGCTTCATTTTCTGGCAATAATTTTATCCTGTCAAAAAGTTGGTTGTTTAGTATTTCATATTTTCCGAAGTCCTCTTTCTTTTGATGAATCATCAGGTCGTAAAACTCAACATAACCCATTAAGTAATCGGCAGCAATATTATTGGGATTTGCCTTTTGTTCGGCTGAAATATCAATCCGTGCCTTTTTTAATTGTAGGGATACAAGATGTGTTTGTGCTTCATTTAACAAAGGGGTATAGGTAAAAGTAACTCCTCTGCATGCGTTCAGGATAAAAAATGTACCCAAAAATATAAGAAATCTATTTAAAATGATGCGCTTGCAATAAAACATAGAACCCAATTTATTTTTAAGAAAACAGATCGTCAGATGGATAAAAAATTATCGAACCGCTTACAATTAAGGATAATTTAGAGACAAAAAAAAGCCGCCTCCTATAAAAATGAGACGGCTTTGAAAATATTCTTAATTATTTCAGATTGATTTCTGCTATCACCTCATCCGAGAGCAAAGAATCGGTTAACACCCGACCACAATTTTCGCAAACAATAATTTTTTTACGTTGCTTAATATCACTCTGACGTTGTGGTGGAATTCCGGCAAAACAACCACTACAGCTATCTCTTTCAATGGTTGCAACCCCAATTCCATTTTTTACACTTTTACGAATTTTATCATAGGAATGAACCAAACGATCGTCAGCAACTTTTACGGCACTTCCCCTGATTTTCAATAAAAAATCTTCCTCTTTTTTAGTTTCCGCAATAATGGTATCCAATTCGCCTTTTTTTGTGTTTAGATCCAGTTTTCTTCCTTCCAAATCTGTTTTTAAAACTTCGATGTTAGTTTTCTTTTGTGCAATATCAAATTGAGTAGTTTTAATTTTTTTGTCAATGGATTGTTGCTCTAAACCCTGAATTTCAATTTCTTTATTCAATGCATCGAATTCCCTGTTGTTTTTTACATTATCCAGCTGTTTCTCATATTTCTTGGCCAAAGCTTTCGCATCGGCAATTTTAATCTTATTCAAAGAAATAGACTCCTCCATTTTTTTAACCTCTTCCTGGAGATTGGATAATCTGGTTTCATATCCGATTATATCATCCTCAAGATCAAATACTTCCATTGGCAATTCACCTCTAATTGCCGTAAGTTTGTCTATTTTTGAATCAATGAGTTGAAGCTTGTAAAGGGCTCTTAATTTTTGTTCAATGCTGCTGTCTGTAGATCCTGCCATATTACATATAGTAGTTTACCGGGTTTGTATTCAATTTAGATAAAAGGAGTGCAAAGGTAGGAAATTTTTTCAAAATTAACTCATATAATAGTGATTTCGTAAATTTTTCGCTTTCATAATGACCAATATCGGCGATAATCAACTTGTTTTCAGCATTAAAAAACTCATGGTATTTAAAATCAGAGCTAATAAATGCCTGAGCACCAGAATGGATTGCATTTTCTAACAAAAAACTACCTGCACCGCCGCATATGGCAACCGATTTGATTTCCCTGTTTTCAAATGGCGTATATCGAATAACTTTTAATTCCAGCTTTTCTTTCAACATGGCAAGAAACTCCTCAGATTTGAGCCCCGTGGGTAAATCTCCAATTAATCCCGACCCTGTTTGCAAATTCTGGTTATTTAATACATAGAGATCGTAGGCAACCTCTTCGTACGGGTGAAATTCAAACAAAGATTTCAAAATCTTACCTTTCAACCAGAAAGGGAAAACCGTTTCAAGTTTATATTCTTCTTCACTATGCCTTTCCAGCTTTTTCCCAACAAAAGGATTGGTGTTCAAACCCGGCTTAAAAGTACCTTCGCCCAATACTTTAAAACTACACTCACTATAATTGCCAATATTCCCGGCTCCGGCTTCAAAAAGCGCATTTTGAACCACATCTATACTATCTTTTGGAACATAGGTTACCAATTTTAGCAGATTCTCACTTTTCGGGTCCAGAATCCGGCAATTTTCCAACCCAATTATTTGGGCAATTTTATGGTTTACGCCACCTGCAACATTGTCCAAATTGGTATGAATGGCATATATAGCAATCTGGTTTTGAATGGCTTTAATAACAGTACGTTCAACATAATTCTTTCCATTCAATTTCTTGATGCCGCTAAAAATGACCGGATGATGCGCGATAATCAGGTTACATCCATTTTCAATGGCTTCCTGTATAATTTCTTCTGTACAATCGAGGGTAATCAGTGCCCGGGTAATTTCGGTTTCGGGCGAACCCACAATCAAACCGCTATTGTCGTAACTTTCCTGTAAGGCAAGCGGGGCAAGTTGTTCAAGGTATTGGGTTAAATCGGATATCTTCATTTTTATAATTATTCCCAGGTAAAAGAAGTAGTGTATTTATGATAATAATCTCTGTAATTAAATACTTCAATTTTTTTTGTAGGGTAACCGAGGGCATCCATTTCATAAAAATAGGAGTAATGAGTGGGATCATCATTATTACTATATTTTTCACAAACCATATTATTTATCATACAGGAATTTGCCATTCCATCCCTGTTTAGCCATTCCATAAATCTGCCATAATTGTTGGGTAAGGATGGATAATAATCATAAGCATCCGTTTCTCTTGAATCTATTGAAACCCTTTTGCCATTTTGGTAATGAACCTCGTATGCCATAATTTTATTCCCGGCAAAATACTTATACTCTTTGCCCCATCCTGTTCCATTTGAGCCATACACAACTGCAGTATTGTAGCCAAATGTATCATATATGTAAGTATAAATAGAATTGGGCCCTCCATACCAACTATATTTCTGAACAACATCGGAAATAAACCCATTGCAATTTAGTTTACAGTATTTGGTAAATTCTTGGCTAGTATCTCTGATAATCAATGAATCACCTATAAAATTATAGGTAATATAATTGTATTTCATTCCATCCTCAATTTTGTAAATACTAATTATTCTATTAAAATTATCATATTCATAAAAAAAAGATTGACCATAAGTTATAATGGAAGTATCATTCCACCCCCACCCATAAGTTATTCTTGCATTTGTATAAAAGGAATCAATTTGTGATAATAACTTCCGTCCGCTAAAACTGGTTTTATAAGGCAATTCGGAATAAACGCCCTGTGTTGGGGTTTCCTTTTTGCAGGCAAACAAAGAGATCATAAACAATATCAGTAAACAACTAATGGTCTTTTTCATGAGCCAATTTGTTCTTAAACTTCAGTCCCCGGTACTTTTTGAACCAGGATTTATTTTGAAAAGTTCGGATAATTTTCACTTTTAACCAAATTACGGGATACAATAAAGCATTTAGGATGGCAATCGAAATGGGGAAATGTTTGAACCCAACCCGGATATACTCGCTATACCCTTTCATTCTTTTATGATAGGTTGCTCCCTGGATATCGTAATAGGCGATAACCCGATCCATAAATTGGGTATGCAATCCCCGATTTTTAAAGATTCTGATAAACCATTCACTATCAGCAACCAAAGGATATTTCAGATCGAAATAGCCAATTTGATCAAAAAGGCGCTTGCGCACAAAGGTAGCCTGATGGCATATGGGATAATGTGAGTAAAAATCACTGAATTTCACCGGTTTCCCATTCAGGTAATTGATGCCGGTGGGTTCGTTTTGGGTTTGAACCTTTGCATAGATAAAATCAACTTCTTCCTGTTTCTGATCTGCGAACAGATCGGCCAGAACATGATTATTAAAAAAAGAATCTCCCGCATTCAGGAAGTATAGCCAATCCCCTTTTGCAGCTAAAACTCCTTTATTCATGGCATCATAGATCCCCTTATCGGGTTCCGAAATTAAGGTACCGATATGGCTTTGAAATTTCCTGGCAATAGCAACCGTATTGTCTGTTGAACCTCCATCCACAATTAGCAATTCAAAATCCTGAAAGGTTTGATCTACTGCAGATTGCAGGGTTTGAGCCAATAAGGATTCAGCATGATAACAAACCGTAATGATACTAATGAGTGGCCTGGAATTCATCAGAATTTTGGGCAATTGCATTTTTTATCTCTGGCAATTCCTTTATGGGTACTGCAGGCAGTGAATGAAATTAAAAACAAGGCGATTAATATCGGCACAAAAAATTTACCCGCTTTTTTTAGCATGACACAAAATTATAAAAACCAATGGAATATCCTTAAACTTGCGCAACTTTAAACAAACGAATGGAATTATTAGAAATTATTAAGGCTTTGCTTACGGATACAAAAGGTTATCTGGAAACATTTGTCGCTAACCACGGATTATGGATTTACGGACTGCTTTTTTTGATTATTTTTTGTGAAACGGGCCTGGTCGTTTTGCCGCTTCTTCCGGGCGATTCTTTGCTCTTTACCGCTGGAGTTTTGGCCGGTAATGTAAATACCAACCTAAATGTTTTTGTTATTATTCTCTTGCTCATCATGGCAGCATTGCTTGGCGATAATACAAACTATTTTATTGGAAGGTTTTTAGCAAAAAAGGGGAAAGGGGCCAAGCTTTTCGGCCTTTTCACCATAAAAGAGGAATACATATTTAAAACAGAACAATTTTACGAAAAACATGGTTCGGTAGCCATCATAATCGCGCGTTTTGTGCCTATTGTAAGAACATTTGCTCCCTTTGTGGCGGGTGTTGGAAGCATGAAATATGGACGGTACATTACTTATTGCATCATCGGAGCCATCCTGTGGGTAGGCAGTATCACCTCAGCAGGGTACTTTCTTGGAAATATTGAATGGGTTCAGAAAAATTTCGAAAAAGTGGTCATGGGTATTATTGTTCTTTCCTTATTACCCATCCTTTATCAATTTATTAAGCATCGGTTTGAGAAAAAATAAGATCTTCTTTCTGTTTTTTCTGTTGAGTGTTCAGGTCAATTTTTTATTTGCCGAGCGCAGTGCCGGAATTTGTAATATGAAGGAAGAATTAGATGGAAATGAGGTATTGGAATTAGCCGCCGGAGTTGATTTTTATTCAATTCCTTACGGGAAAAGCTACCAACATATCTGGATAGATGCCTGGGTTCGGACCCGGTCTTTATATGATGGAATCAGGCTCAATATCAAAACAAAAATATATAATGAAAAGTTGAAACCCATCGGTAAAGTACTTCAATCGTTTAACCCAATGAAATTACTTGAGGAACGTGATTCCATGACCCATATTCAGATTTCCGGTTTTCTTGAAAATGCAAGCATAGACAACGATTTCATTCCCGAAAATGACTTAAGTAATTTATTGCTAAAAGCCACTCCAAATGCGAGACTTGAGTATTTTGAACTCTTTTTGTTGAAGTATAATTTCAGCAAATGGATAGAAGATAACAAGTATGTCTCTTTTTCAATTAATGAGCCCGATTTTGTGAGACAAAACTTAAAACCACGGATATTGATGATTTTTTATAAAAAGGAATTGATAGCCATTTTTCATACGCGCACCATCAAGGTAAAGCTGTACGATTCGATTGAGATGGGAAGTGAATATAAAATGATCTATAATTCAAAATTTACCGAACATACAAAAAATGAAATGGTAACGATTTACAAAAAGAAATTACAGAGGAAATAATAATGTGCCTCAATATTTATAGTGCTTTTCTTATTATTGCGTTGCTTTTACTGAACGCTATTACATGAATTTAACTGATAAAATATTTATTGCCGGTTATAAGGGTATGGTTGGATCAGCCATCTTTCGAAAACTAAAAAAAGAGGGCTTTATCCATCTGATCGGAAAATCATCGAAGGAGTTGGATTTAACCCATCAACAATCTGTAGCTGATTTTTTTAAAACTGAGAAACCGGATTATGTGTTTTTTGCCGCAGCCAAAGTGGGAGGCATCCTTGCAAACAATACATTCAGAGGCCAGTTTATTTATGAAAATCTGATGATGCAAAACAATATTATTCATCAGAGCTATGTAAACGGAGTAAAGAAACTCATGTTTTTTGGTTCAAGCTGTATCTACCCCAAAATGGCACCCCAGCCTTTAAAAGAGGAAAGTCTGCTAACCAGTTTATTGGAACCCACCAACGAACCTTATGCGATTGCAAAAATAGCCGGAATAAAAATGTGTGAGGCCTACCGCGACCAATATGGATGCAATTTTATTTCTGTTATGCCTACAAATTTGTACGGTTATAACGATAATTACCACCCACAAGACTCACATGTTTTGCCTGCCCTAATCAGAAAATTTCATGTGGCCAAAACCAATCAATCCGAGTTTGTTGAGGTATGGGGAAGTGGTGACCCCATGAGAGAATTTCTCTTTGTGGATGATTTGGCAGATGCTGCATTTCTACTGATGCAAACCTATAATGAAAAACAATTTTTAAATATTGGCAGTGGAGAGGATTTATCGGTTCATAACCTGGCTTTATTAGTAAAAGAAATCATTGGATTTGAGGGTCAAATTGTATTTGATACGAGCAAACCGGACGGAACCATGCGGAAATTAATGGACATTTCCAAAATAAAGACTTTGGGATGGAGTCCAAAAATTGATTTGAGAACAGGAATTGCCATTGCTTATCAAGACTTTATGCAAAGTTTCACGAATAACCTACTTTAGTGAAAAGAAAATTTCCCATTTTGCAACTTTTTGTTCATTTTTGTAGAGCTTCTCCTTTAAAAAATGGCTTCAGAAAAATCACATTTTAAAATCTTTGTTGTTGAGGATGACACTTGGTATCGCAACTTCTTAAATTACTCCCTTCAGTTAAACCCTGACTATGAGGTACATACCTATGAAAGTGGGAAAGACTGTTTAAATAATTTGTATTTAAAACCTGATTTAATCACCGTGGATTACAGCATGCCGGGGATGAATGGGGCTGAACTGATAAAGAAGATTAAGGAATTTGACGAAAACATTCAGATTATTATCATTTCGGGGCAGGATGATGTGGGAACGGCTATTGAACTTTTGAAACTTGGCGTTTTTGATTATTTAATAAAAAATGAAGACACCAAACCTCGTTTGTTAAATTCTGCCCAAAATGCACTTTATAATACAAGACTAAAATCTGAAATTAAAGAATTGCGTATTGATCTGGGCAAAAAATACAATATCAGTAAAACAATTTTAGGAAACAGCGATTTACTCAAAAAGACATTTTCATTGATTGAAAAAGCATCCACAAGTAAAATTACTGTTTCCATATCTGGAGAAACCGGAACAGGAAAAGAATTGGTAGCCAAAGCCATACATTATAACAGTGATAGAAAGACTTTCCCCTTTGTTACCGTAAACGTTGCTGCCATTCCTAGAGAATTGATAGAAAGTGAATTATTCGGACATGAGAAAGGTGCTTTTACCGGGGCTGATGCCAGAAGAATTGGGAAATTTGAACAAGCCATCAAAGGAACCATTTTTTTAGACGAAATCGGAGAATTGGATTTAAACGTTCAGGCAAAACTATTAAGGGTTTTACAAGAGAGGGAAGTTACCCGAATAGGCAGCAACCAAACCATTCCCATTGATGTAAGAATAATTGTTGCCACACATAAAAATCTGGCACAGGAGGTTCAGGAAGGAAGGTTCAGAGAGGATTTGTATTATCGCTTACTGGGTTTACCCATTCATCTTCCGCCCTTACGCGATAGAGGAAATGACATTATTCATTTGGGCAAATATTTTGTTGATGAATATTGCAAGGAAAACAAAACCGACAAAATCTCACTTAGCAATGATGCTCAGCATAAGTTAATGGATTATAATTACCCGGGTAATATCAGAGAACTTAAGGCAATTGTTGAACTTGCCTGCGTTTTGTGCGATGATGGCCTGATTGAAGCCAAAGACATCACCTACAATTCTGAAAAATCAATTAATAATATTTTATCGCATGAAATGTCGTTTGATGATTATACGAACCTGATAATTAAAGTTTACTTAGAAAGATATGATGACAATGTAATTATGGTTGCAAAAAAATTAGATATCGGGAAGTCCACTATTTATAGAATTATGAAAACAGAATCTTTTCAGAAAATGATGAAAAGTAAATAGTAATGCCTGAACCGGTTTTGAGATTTAAGGAAAAATAAAAGAAAAAGAAATACTATGAAAAAGACATTACTCGCTTTAGATGACGAAATAAGTATTCTAAAAATATTAGATTTTTATTTCAACAAAAATTATAATGTAGTTTCTAAACAAAATGGCAAAGAAGCGCTGGAATGGATGCAGCAAGGGATCATTCCTGATGTGATAATCGCCGACGTTAACATGCCTGAATTAAATGGCCTGGAATTTATCAAACAAATCAGATCAAGCGGATTCTTCAGAGATGTTCCGATGATAATGCTTTCGGGTAATGAAGGTAGCAGTGACAAAATAAAATGCTTAAAAGCCGGTGCCGACGATTATCTCATTAAACCTTTTAATCCTGAAGAACTGGAAGCACGTATAGATAACATTTTCCGTCGAATTAAAAAAGTATAAGCATGAACCAAAATCTCACAAAGCACCGGATTGCATTTGTTTCTTCGGATGCTGATTCGATTGTGGAATTTTCACATTTGTTTAAAGAAGATTTCGAAATATTCCATTTCGATAATATTTTCCAATTTATCCAATGGACCAACAAAAATGAACCTGTTAAATTAATCGTAACTTATTCAGATTTATTGGGACCAAACGGGATAAATCTACGGAAAAACTGTAAAAACATTCCTAAAACGGCAAATGTTCCTTTCATTCTTATAGTGAATAGAATCACGGATGCCAGCAGAAATATTGCGCTCCTCGAACAATTTGCTGATATCTTTGAAAAGAATGCTAACCATGATGATTTGTTAGCCCGTGCCAACTATTTAATAGAAAATCCTCCAAGATATCATAAATCCATTTTGGATTCACGGGCAATCTATCCAAGATATTCAATACCTCTGGCCAAAAGAATTTTTGATATATTTGTATCTATTTTTTCCCTTTTGATTTTGTCGCCTTTCTTATTAATTTTTGCACTAATAATCGTTATAGAATCAAAAGGACCTGTCTTATATGGTGCCAAACGGGTAGGTTCAGGCTATAATCTATTTGATTTTTATAAATTCAGATCTATGCGGCAGGGAGCTGAATCCATGTTAAAGAACCTAAAGCATTTAAACCAATACACCGTTGATCAGGACGGTTCTGAGCCCATTAAGGATTATAAGAATTATATATGCGAGGAATGTGCTGCTGCAAAAATACCATGTCGTTCCAAATTATATATGGATGGCGATATGATTTGCGAAAAAATATTTGGTGAGGTTAAACGAATTAAAGATGGTTCTAAATTTATTAAAATTGAGAACGATCCCCGCATTACACGTTTTGGCAAGTTTATGCGAAATACCAGTATTGATGAATTGCCACAACTTTTCAATGTATTAAAAGGCGACATGAGTATAGTTGGTAACAGGCCGTTGCCGCTGTATGAGGCCGAAAAATTAACTACTGACCAGTTTTCTTTACGCTTTATGGCCCCTGCCGGAATTACCGGTTTATGGCAGGTTACCAAAAGAGGAAAAGGTGGGGCAATGAGTGAAGAAGAAAGAATGGAACTCGATAATGAATATGCCAAGAACAATTCCTTTTGGCACGATATCATCATTATTCTGAGAACAGTTCCTGCCTTATTCCAAAAAGAAAACGTCTAAATTTAGTTCCTGTCTATTCTATTAGCGATTTCACAACAACATCAGATGAATCAATGACTCTATGTGAATTTAGTGTAAGTGAAATAATTTTGTTGCACAGTTTTACATAGTAAGCATGATTATTTTATTAATCATTACCAAGAGCATTTTTCAAATCATCTAATAAATCTTCAATATCTTCTATACCCACACTTAAGCGTAATAAATTATCCACTACTCCAACCTTCTCTCTTTCTTCTTTTGGAATGGAGGCGTGTGTCATGGTGGCCGGATGATTAATTAAACTCTCAACACCCCCAAGGCTTTCAGCCAAAGTAAAAACTTTAAACAAAGAAGAAATTCTAAAAGTTTCGCTCAAATCAGCATCCTTCAAAACAATTGAAATCATTCCCCCAAAATCCCGCATTTGTTTTTTGGCTATGTCATGATTTGGATGATCTTCAAATCCCGGCCAATATACTTTTTCAATCTTCGGGTGATTCTTTAAAAACCTGGCAATAATGGCACCATTTTCACAATGTGCTTTCATACGAAGGGGTAAGGTTTTTACCCCTCTTAACACCAAAAAACTATCCTGTGGACCCGGAGTTGCACCACAAGAATTATGGATAAAAGCCAATTGCTCATGTAAGTCATCATTATTGGTTATTAAGGCACCCATGATCACATCGCTATGGCCACCTATATATTTTGTAACACTGTGCATTACAATATCTGCGCCTAAATCCAGCGGATTTTGCAAATAAGGAGATGCAAATGTATTGTCTACTGCCAGGGTAATATGATGTGTTTTTGCAATATGAGCACAAGCTTCAATATCAACAATCTGCATGGTAGGATTAGTTGGAGTTTCAATCCATAACAGCTTGGTATTGGCATTAATATAAGGAATAATATTCCCGGCTTTACTTAAATCAATAAAGTTAAACTTAATTCCTAACCTGGCAAAAACCTTGGTAAACATTCGGTAGGTTCCACCATATAAATCATTACCCGTTATCACTTCATCACCCGGAGAAAGCAATTTTATTACCGCATCTGTTGCACCCATGCCACTGGAAAAACACAAACCATGTTTTCCATTTTCCAAGGCTGCAAGGCACTTTTCGAGTGCCGTCCGGGTAGGGTTTTTGCCCCGGGCATAAGCATACCCCTTGTGTTTCCCCGGACTTTCCTGCCAATAGGTACTTGTTTGATAGATAGGTGTCATTACAGCACCGGTTGTTGGGTCAGGCTCCTGTCCTGCATGAATCGCTTTGGTTGCAAATTTCATATTGAAATATTTTCGCAAACTTAAAGCCTTATGGGAATAATAAATAATTCATTTAAAAATAATGTTAAATTAATTTGGCTATTAAATATTTAGAATTATATTGAACCATCAAAAAACAATTGATATGCCTACCAAGTTTATAGCAAAAATGAATAAAACCGAAGCCGGTTTCCACCTCTTAATGACCTTGAGTCTTGCCGATGGTTCCATACAAAAAGCTGAAATCTCTGTAATATTGGATTTTTTAGAAACCAATTTTCATGATCCGATAGATATTATTAAGGAACAGGCATTTTTACGTGCAAACCCTGAAGAAAATCTTCTTAGCCATTTTACCGAAACTGCCGAACAATTTTATAAAATCAGCACGCCAATAGAAAGAAATAAGCTTATTGCATTTGCTATGAAAGTAGTAATGGCCGATAAAAAAATGGGGCAAACAGAAAATGTATTCATCAATGCATTATTTGATTGCTGGGGCTTGGAATAATCCTATTTCCGGCCTTTCGAAGCTTTATCTTTTATTTCTTTTAATGCCTTTAAATCTTTTGCGTTGCATTTGCACTTGTTAGGGTCATCCCTGTCAAAATACATTAATTCGCTGTTTTGAGCGTTTACTACCAATTTATTGCAATTCTTTTCGTCTTTCGAATAATAATAGTATAAGAAATTCTCATCCTGCCATTTGATTGCTTTTTGAATTTCTCCAATCTCAACTTCTTCCAAATCGCCGTCAAATAAAGTTACGGCATCTTCTTTCCCGTTTATTTCCAATTGTTTGCTTTCAATAAGTAGTTTTTTATCCAACATTACGGATTTATCACCCGGATACTCTTTCATCATTTTTTTTGGATTCAAATCTCCATTGGATTGAACCTGAACAGCATTATTAAAATAGTTGTTAAGTAGTTGAACTGCCCTGGTCATCTCAGTTGCCCAATCACCTGTATCAATAGAATTATTGCAGTATGCATAGGCCAATAAATTCTCAGGAATAATTCTTCTGCTATATTTTCTGATGATTGCCAGTCCATTAAAATCCTCTTCCGAGCTGGCTATTCTGGTTTTATTCTTTGAACCTTTTGACTTACTGAAAACCAAAAAAGCATAATTCCCTTTTCGATATCTCTGAGTCGCGGTGTCTTCAATAAATTCAAAAGCTGTAAATGTCCAATATCTTTCAATCGCTGCGCCAATTGAATAGGTATATGCACTATCCGGATACAAAACCACAAGAAGTTTAGTGTCTTTAAAACTCTCCAAATCCGATTTTTTACTAAAATTTCCAAATTGGGAAAAGGCTTGAAATCCCATAAAAATCAAACAAACTAGCGCTATAAGTTTTTTCATTACTTAATGATTAGAAATTCAAAAATACCAACAACAACATAAAAAAATAACAATTTTAATTATTCACTTAATGCCGTTTTCACATTTTCAACGCAATCATACAAAAAAAAAGGCAGTTCTAAAATCAAAATGTAACATTAATAAGACATAGAGATAAATCGAACTTTCTTACCTTTGTCAACCAAATGGAAATAGCAATATCAAGAAAAGCCCATTTTAATGCAGCTCACCGCTTGCATGTAAATGAGTGGAGTGATGAAAAAAACAGAACGTTTTTTGGTCTTTGCAATAGTCCGAATTTTCATGGTCATAATTATGAATTAATCGTAACCGTTACTGGAGAAATTGATAAGGTAAGCGGCTTTTTAATTGACATGAAATGGTTGGCTCAGTTGATTGTAGAGGAGATAGAAGACCGATTTGACCATAAAAATCTGAACCTGGATTGTGTTGAATTTAAGTCGCTGAACACCACAACTGAAAACATTGCTGTGGTTATCTGGAACTTATTAAAAAGAAGATTGGACCCGCATTTAAAATTGAAAATTACTCTTTATGAAACAGAAAGAAACTTCGTTGAATACAGCGGAAAATAAAACCCTACACCTTGAACAGTCTGGTGATGAACATTATGTTTTCTCAATGGAAACACCCCTTCGCGATGATGCGTTTGCATTGGACGATGAAATTAAAATTGAATTGATTGAAAAACATTTCAAAGAAATAATGCTTATTCTGGGTCTTGATTTGAGTGACGACAGCTTAAGTGGTACGCCCCACCGCGTAGCTAAAATGTATGTAACTGAAATGTTTAGAGGACTGGACCCTAAGAAAATTCCACATGCCAGGTTGTTCGAAAACAAATACAATTATAAAAGTATGCTGATTGAAAAGAATATTTCTTTTCACAGCGTTTGTGAACACCATTTTGTTCCGATTATTGGTAAAGCACATGTTGCTTATATTCCTAACGGAAAAGTTGTTGGATTATCAAAACTAAACCGCATCGTTAGGTATTTTGCACAGAGACCACAGGTTCAGGAACGCATGACCGTACAAATTGCCAATATGTTAAAAGAAGTTTTAAATACCGACGATGTGGCTGTAATCATTGAAGCAGATCATATGTGTGTAGCCATGCGTGGCGTTCAGGATGTGAGCAGCAGCACAATAACCACAGAATACACCGGAAAATTTCAGGACATGAAAACACGCGAAGAATTAATCCGGATGATTACTTTAGAGAAACAGATTTCCCTTTAATAATGGTTTGTTCAACCTGATCCACTCCAAAACAATAAGGCAAAAACGCCAGAGAAGGCATTTCTTTGGTAATTATTACGTTTCCTAACTTTCCTTTTGTTATTGACCCCAAATATTCACTCAATTCCAGCGCATAGGCTCCATTAATTGTGGCGGCATTGATAGCTTCTTCGGGCGTTAACTTCATTTGGGTGCAAGCCAGCGAAATCACAAATCCCATTCTTCCGTTGGGTGTGCTTCCGGGATTATAATCGGAGGCCAGACAAACGGCTAAACCTGCATCAATCATTTTGCGAAGCGGGGCATAAGGTATCGTTAAAAAAAAGGAACAGCCGGGTAAGGCAACGGGCATGGTATTGCTTTTTAACAGGATAGCTATTTCTTCCTCTCCGGTATATTCTAAATGATCCACACTGAGCGCATTATTTTTTACGGCCACCTGAACCCCACCCGTATAACCCAATTCGTTTCCATGAATTTTTGCTTTTAACCCGAATTTAGCTGCAGCCTCAAGCAGTTGATTGGTTTCCGCTACACTAAAAAATCCCTGATCACAAAAAACATCCATATAGTCGGCTAAATTTTCAGCTACAACCCTTGGCAGCATTTCATTGATAATTAAATCTATGTAACCGGGATGATTCTGCTTGAATTCAGTCGGAAAAGCATGTGCTGCCAAAAAAGTAGCTTTGATCGTAATAGGAGAAACTTCCTTTAAGCGTTTTATCACACGAAGCATTTTCAGTTCATCTTCCGTGGATAGACCATACCCGCTTTTTATTTCAATAGCGCCTGTTCCAAAAGATATTACCTCATTCAACCGGGCAAAGGCTGATTTAAACAGATCGTCCTCACTCATTTCCTGCAACCTTCTGACAGAATTTAAAATTCCACCTCCCGCCATTGCAATCTCTTCATACGATTTACCTTTGATTCGCATCACAAATTCTTCTTCACGGGTTTTCGCAAACACAAGGTGAGTATGTGAATCAACAAAACAGGGAAGTACAAACTTACCTGAGCAATCTATGCTGGATCCGTTATAATCAGCTATTCCCTCACAATTGGTCATTGAACCATAATCTGCAATAAGGCCATCTTTTATCAGAAGCCAGGCATTTTCAATAGAGATCAATTCATCCATCTCCTTTCCCGACCTTTTAATCCTGCCACTTTCGTCAATTCCACTGAGTGATTTTATGTTTCTTAAAAGAATTGTTTCCATATTATTGTCAAATAAAGTGAAAATTTGCAAGCTATTTAAATACCCCCTAAAATTCTTTGTATTTTAAACATGATTTTTGTCGCCTATTTAAAACATGATTTTTGTCAAATAAAAAGGTGAAATCAATCATTTGACCAAATGACCTACATCATTTTCACGATCATTAACCGAAAGCATATTTGTGCTTGAAAGATGAAGTCCGGAAATAACAATAAATAAGATTTCAAAACCCGATGAATAATATAGCTGTATGGTGTTACTCTTCGGTGAATCTAACCCAGCATTCATACTATTCTTGTGTTCGTTTACCCGTTACTATCTAACCCACAAATGGATTTTGACAGAAGAAATCAAATTGGCTCAGCTTGAAAAGAATATATATCATTAAATTAAAAACAAATTAATAATCATGAAAACAAAAAACAAAATTTTATTGCTGCTTTTAGGAGTGCTTTTTTTGGGTGCTTGTAAGAAGAATTATTTATCCATTCCCTATATTGATCCAAACGTGCCGGTAAGTTACAGTGCACAAATTAATCCGATCTGGCAAACCAGCTGTACAAGTTCCAGTTGTCATGCAGCTGGAAAAATACCGCCAAACCTGGTTACTGACAAATCATACGCCAGTTTGGTAAATGGCGGTTTTATTGATTCCACGATAATTGTTCCATTAAATGTAATATTATATCAGCAGCTAAAAGGATTAAACGGATTGACATTAATGCCTCCTACTCCACTTTCAACCGAGCAACTGAACCTAATCAGTACCTGGATTATCCAGGGATCAAAAAACAACTAACACTTTAATTTATCAATCAATGAAAACAATTAATATTAAAAAACTCTTTGCAATTGCCCTGATAAGCCTTCCTGTATCGCTATTTGCGCAAGATGCAACTGAAGCGGTACTGGGACCAGAAGTAGTTAAAGCAACTTTTGAAAACGGCTTTCATATCAACAATCAAACCACTCAAACCATTGACAAGGGATATGTTGATTTTATCATCCAACACCGATTTGGTGTAATCGACAAGCCGAAAGATTTGTATGGCATTTATGCACCATCAAATGTTCGGTTATTCATTGGATATGGCATCACCCAACGCTTATCTGTTGGATTTTCTCCAACCAAGAATAAGCAATTATACGATTTTAGCGCCAAATACAAAGCATTGCGTCAGATGACGAGCGGCATGCCGGTTACAGTTACGCTTTATGGAAATGCGTGCATCAAAGGTGGGGATCAAAAATTTTTCAAATCCGGTGCAAAAGCAGAATACACTTTTGGCAACCGAATGTCTTATTTTGGTGAATTGATGGTATCTCGCAAATTCAATGGAAAATTCTCTGCACAGCTTGGTTTTAATTATGCTCATTATTCCTTAGTGGATTCATCTGTTTCAGCAGACATAAGCGATTATCTGGGAATATCCGCTTTGGCTAAATACAAATTCAGCCCTCAGGGATCTATCTTGTTAGAGTTTGATCAGCCACTGAATGTATCTAATATTCCGGTAGGAAAAAAGCCTTTACCTAACTTGGGTATCGGTGTTGAATTCTCAACCGGTTACCACCAATTCCAAGTATTCATTTGCAACTCAAGCGGCCTTCTGGATCAGGAATCAAAATTCTTCAACTTTTATGAATTGGGTAAATTTGATACTCCAAACTACCTGATTGGATTCAACTTCACGCGTCAATTCGGATTTGGCGAATAAAATTTCAAAAAGAAAAATAAATGATTTTATAATGAAAGAAGAAAACGAAGAATCAAGCCGAAGAAAATTTCTTAAATTCGGCTTATTAGCAGGAACTGCAACCCTTACCGGGTTGGGCTTGAAGAATATTCTTCATGCCAATCCGCCTGAAGAAACTGGAACCAAGGTGAAAGTGTTGACTGCCGACGGAAAAGTAGTGGAGGTTGATAGCAGCTTGGTAGTCCATCCATCAGAAGACAAACTTGCGCAATACGATATGAGGCAAGGAGTTCCCGGCAGGAAATTTATTATGGTAATTGATCTTGGCAGGTGTGCAAATGCAAGAAAGTGCATTGAAGGATGTCAAAGCATGCACAGACTATTACCACCTATTGAATACATAAAAGTAAAACGGATGCAGGATACGGAGTTGACTTCACCCTATTGGCTTCCTCAAGTCTGTATGCAGTGTGACAATCCTTCTTGTACAAAGGTTTGTCCGGTTGGAGCAACCTTTAAACGCAGCGATGGAATTGTTGGCATAGACAGCGAACGATGTATCGGTTGTAAATTTTGTATGGCCGCATGCCCTTATTCTTCGCGTAGCTTTAATTTCGGAAGGCCGAAACAAATGGAATACGTTGAGAAACATATGAACGATGTGGATATTTGCGGATATACGAAATCCTATATTGAGGGAACTGTTTCCAAATGTGATTTTTGTCCGGATAGATCTGCCAAAGGGATACTTCCAAGTTGTGTTTCTGAGTGTCCAAACGGGACAATATTCTTCGGAGATGAAATGGAAGATGCAGTGACCAATGGAGAAGAAACTTATAGACTGAGTGAACTTCTCAAAAAACGGTCAGGTTACCGTCAATTTGAACATTTAGGGACAAAACCAAGGGTATATTATTTACCACCGGTTGATAGACAATTCCCATTCGAAGAAGCCACAGAAATTCACAATCAGGAAGAATAACCATATATAAAAATCAATATTATGACTGAAAATGAAATAAAATCAGAAAAACACAAATACGAAACCTTCACACAGGAAGAGTATATGGTTATGAAAAGAGACTTGCTTAAACCTATTATGAAAATTGGAATATGGGGTAAAGTATGGATTGGGTTTTTAATCGCGGTTTGTTTAGCAGGTGTTTTCGCTTACTACATACAGGAAACCAGAAGCAAATATGTTACTGTTTCACTTAGAGATTATACGATGTGGGGTGTTTATATCTCCAACTTCGTGTTCTTTGTCGCCCTTAGCCTTATCGGAGTTATGATGTCTGCAATACTTAAACTCACAAACTTTGAATGGTACAGGCCTCTTTCTAGAATTGCAGAAGTTATCGCAGTTGCTGCTATTATGCTTGCCGGTATTAGTATCGTTGCGGCTATGGGTCGTCCTGACAGATTGCATTACTTAGTTATTCACGGTAGAATCCAATCTCCAATAGTTTGGGATATTATAGTAATATTAACCTATGTTACCACCAGCCTTGTTCTACTATTCATTCCAATGATTCCTACTATGGCGACACTCAAAAACCATTTAACCGACAGACCCAAATGGCAAATGAAAATGTACGATATTTTGTCGTTTGGATGGCAAGGAACTGCAGAGCAATGGAGGATATTGAAAAGAAATGTGAAGATATTAACCATTATGATTATTCCATTGGGAGTATCTATCCATACTGTAACGGCCTGGTTATTTGCAACCACTCTTAGATCTGAATGGGACAGCACAAACTTTGGTGCTTACTTTGTATCAGGTGCATTTTTATTAAGTATTGCTGGTATGATTGTTGCCGTATTTGTACTTAGAAAAACTTATCATTTAGAAAAATATTTGACTGAATTTCATTTTGATAAATTAGGAAAAGCTTTGGTTCTAATGTCATTTATATATATTTATTTTAATGTTAATGAATATCTGGTACCCGCCTTCAAAATGGATAGTTTGCACAGGAATCACCTCTTAACATTATTTACGGGTGACGAATCCTTTTTCTATTGGTCGGTAGTAATTTTTGGAATGGTACTTCCTGCTTTATTACCAATAATTCCCGCTGTGAGAAAACCACTACCCTTGACAATTCTTGCTTTTTGTGTTGTTGTTGCCGCTTGGTTCAAGCGTTTCCTCATTGTGATTCCCGGGCTGGCTCAACCCTATATGCCCATCCAGGATGTACCTGAATCATGGAAACATTACTTCCCAAGTTTGGTTGAAATGACGATCGTAACAGCCACCTTTGCAGCAATGCTTTTGATCGTAACTCTATTCTCCAGATTCTTCCCTATCATTTCTGTTTGGGAGGTTGCTGAGGGTAAATTAGAAGGTAAGGAAGAAATTATAAACTATATTAATCACGAAAATGAAAAAGTATAAATATTTATTAATACTGAGCATCGGATTTTTTCTGTCGACCAATTTATGGGGTCAGGAAAAAGTAGCTAACATGACTTTGCAATTCGAAAAAGTTGACACCAATAATGTATGCAAGGTAATCGTAACTTCCGAAAACAAACCTGTTGCAGAAGTCGCAGTTAAATTATTTGTTCAGCGTCTGTTCGGACTGTTACCCGTTGGCGGCGAAGTCACTACTGATGAAACAGGAACTGCCTCATTCGATTTCCCAAATTCTATTCCTTTAAATTCAGAAGGAAAATTAATCGTATTCGCTAAAGTTGAGGATGACGAAAATTATGGAAGTTTTGAAACCAAAGGTGAAACCAACATTGGAGTAAAACAAGATCTTTCCAAATTCAAGCACTTCGAACGCTCTTTAGCCGGTCCAAGGGGAAATGCACCAATTTACTTTATTTTGACATCCTTATTAATAATTGCTGGAATTTGGGGAACCTTAATCTATGTGGTGCTTCAAGGATTTAAGATAAAGAGTTCTGTTCAGCCACAAAAAAAATAAACGAAAACTAAATTTAAAATCATGAAAAACCTTAAAAATTTGTTTGCAGGTGTTGCGTTTATGTCAACCTGCTTGTTATTCACTCAGGCAACTGTAGCCCAAAAACCTGCCGGGAAACCCTGGCCGGCACCTGAATCAGCTTTAAAAATGAAAAATCCTGTTAAATCTGATGATGGTTCCATCAAAGAAGGTAAGGATTTATGGGCACAGCATTGCAAATCATGCCATGGTGCCAAAGGAAAAGGCGATGGTTCAAAGGCAGCAAAAATTGAAATTTCCTGTAACGACTTCAGTAAACCAGAATTTAAAAAAGTTACTGATGGTGAATTATACTGGAAAACTACTGAAGGTAGAAAACCTATGCCATCTTACAAAGAAAAATTAAGTGATAGCGAAAGATGGAAAGTTATTAATTACATGCGTACTATGTAATTAAAATAATTGCCTTGGGAAGAGGAATTTGTGAAAACTAATTTTGAAGTTTGCTTACTATTTTTTTCATTTATTTTTATAGTAAGTTAGCCGTATTAGTAACTCGGAAGCTCTTCCCAAAAGGCAATTATTGAATAGGGATTTGATCCTTAATTCCCCTACCTATATTAGTGTGATTTTATATACAAACAGATTCTACGAATCTGTTTTTTTTTAACTCATCTTTCCAAGTTTTTTAATTTTGATTAAAAGAAATATCAAGTAAATAATTGCACCCCAAATGATAACAATTATGATTACCGAAGAGAAAACCAATAATAATGGAGCATTGTCACCCTGCGACCATAAAGTTCGTCCCCTTTCAGGATTTGTTCGGGGTAGAACAGTCCAGGGAACAAATTTAGTAATCTCTAATGTCCCAAAGGTTTCATGGTCTTCTAACCTGGCCGCAATGGTTAAAGTATGGTCGGCATTTCCAATAACATCAAGTGGTAGAATACCCGAAATTTTCCCGTTTTCATCAGTTGAAATTCCGCTTTCTCCAAAAGGCAGAAAATTGAAAGTCCTTTTTATACATAGTTTAAGCTCTGCTTCAGGAACAGGTATAAATGCCGTCCCTTTCCATTCATAAAGATAAGCAGTTACTGTTTTAATAGAATCATCGCCGGAGTACTCAATGCTTACTTTTGCATCCGAAATGGAAATTTCCTTTTCCACGTTTTCGTAGAGCTTGTCTGAATCCAATTTGGCTGTGAATGTAAAATTATGCAGCCCTGAGGTGACTTTACTCAATTTTGATGGGAATTCAAACATTCCTTCTCCCTCTTTATCGATATACATTTTGCCTATCAAACCTGTTCCGTCAGCCGGGTCAAATTCTTTTACTCCATTTAAATAAAGATAAATGGGAGATGATAAATTATCAACAGGAATCGTTCTCCCTTTTTCATATCGGGTTAACACAACCTTTACATTCCTTATATCATTAGATAAAAGGTAGCTCAGGTTCATGTCGAAAGTTAGTTTAGAAGCGGGTGACTTTGTATTCTGTGAATGCGTTAAATTACAATTAAGGATGAACACACTCACCAAAAGCGAAATAAGAAAAAACCTAAACCGCTTTATTTTTGTTTTGATATTTTGAAGATTATTTTTCATTGCCTTCGTGTAGATGTTTGTAAATAATATCATGAGGGATCCCTTTTTCTTCAGCAACTTCCCATGCTGAAATAATTGGGAAAAAACGCACAAAAAAAGTGATGATCAACAAGGCTCCTGCAAGCGACCCTCCTGTAATTGCCCATTCCTGAAAAGTGGGAGTATAATGTTTCCATGCCTCAGGTATTTCCTGTACGGGCAGAAAAGACATGGATGGAATCACAATCAGGTAACGTTTGAACCAGGCGCCAACAATTACACCTATTGACATAATAAACATTGGCAATGGTTTTCTTCCTTTTTTAAACATGAGAACTATTACAGGCAGTATCATGCCGAAAAACTGTACCGACCAAAACATAGGAGCATAATAACCGGTAAATAACTCATTCAGGTGTTCGGCTTCTTCACCTTTCATTTTGTAAGCAGGAATAAGATATTCATTGATTGAGAAATAGCCATACACCATGGCCAGAAGAGCCAGAAGCTTGCCCATTTTATCAAAGTGCTCATCCGTGAGATATTTTACATAAGCGGGGTTAAACCTCCTGAGGATATACATTCCAGCCACTACTCCACCGGATCCTACCAGAAATGCACCCGACACAAAGTAAGCACCAAAGTTTGTACTGTCCCATCCGGGTCGGTAAGTACTTGCAAATAGCCAGGATGTTACCGTATGTATGCAAAGTGCTACCGGAATAATTGTTACCGATAAAATAGTAATTGCTTTATTTACAATATCGAATTGCTCCTGTTTATAGTTCCACCCTAAGGAAAGTATTCGATACATCTTGTGCTGCCATTTTGGTATTCCTTTTAAATGATCTCTGCAATAGGAAATGCCCGGCAAAAGAGGAAAATACAAAAGCAGAAAACTAAGAGTCATGTATGTGGAAACTACCATAACATCCCAAATAATAGGTGATTGTATTCTTCCATGAAGCACCATATTTTGCATTCTATCGGGTCGTCCCATATCTACAATGATGATCAGGCCGGCAAAAATAACAGCAGAAACAGCGATGATTTCAGATATTCTAGAGAGTGGAGCACGCCATGATACCTTTAACAGAAATAGTACAGCAGTAATTAATGATCCTACTAAACTGATGGCAACGAAAAAAACAAAATTGGAAATATAAATACCCCAAAACACAAAATCACGCATTCCGGTAATGGCCAAACCATACCTAAGTTGATTCGTATAGCAATATATACCCACGATAAACACGATACAAAGAAGTACAGTCCATGCGTTACCTATTATGCCAAATTTTTTCGGCAACATATCTTCATTAAACTCACGCAATAACTTTATTGCATCGGCTTCGCTCCTTTCTATTTTTTCTTCTTTCATAGTCAAGTTATTTTATTTAATTCCTTAATATTGTATCAAATAGTAATCACTATATATAATCAATACCCTAATTACTTATATCTAATATGAAGGCCTAACCTTCACCCTCCTCGCTATTTTCGTTTATTTGAACATCCTCAAATGGAAACATCCGTTTTACAGCAGGCAGGTAATAAACGCTTGGTTCCGTACCCAAAACTTCATTAAGCTTATAACCTCCTTTGTCTTTCATTAACTTGCTGAAAGAAACTGTTTCTGCACCGTTAGACACAGTATCCTCATTAAAATCACCCATATAAAAAACTCCATTTGGACAAGCTGTTACACAATGCGGGAGTTTTCCCTGTCTCAGCATATCAGGGCAGAAATCACATTTTTCAACCGTTCCCTGTTTTTGCGGAAAACCTGTTTCGGGAGAGTACGTCATCCCTTCTGATTCGTGAAGTAACTGCGGCTCCTCCCAGTTAAACGACCGTGTAGAATAGGGACAAGCTGCCATGCAAAACCGGCACCCGATGCAACGTTCGTTGTCCACCAGAACAATACCGTCCTCTCTTTTATAAGTGGCACTTACCGGGCAAACCTTAACACAAGGTGGTTTATCACAATGCATGCAAGGTTTAGGCATCCAGTAAGGTGCAGTATTTTCACCATCCTGCATTTTAAATACTTTCAACCATATATTCATTCCCGAAAGGTGATGATACCTTTGACAGGCATGTTGGCATTTCAGTTCATGGGCGCACCGTGATAAGTCAATTACCATGATATACTTTTTGCCCGGAACTCCTTCTCTGGATTCAGCTGATGAAACACAACATGATTGCGGTTCTTTCATTTTATCAGCATCCACTTCCATAACTTTTCCGTCAGTAGTAAGCACTTTTACTTTGTTGCCTGTATCTTTCTCATCTGAAAGCGCTTTTACCAAGCCCCCTCCCGTTGTTGCAAGTCCCGCTGCGAGAACTCCGAATTTTAGAAATTTTCGGCGATCATTATTTTTCTTTTCCATAAATGTTGTATTGGGTATAATTAATTATTTGAATTAGCATCCATTTGGGTTCGATGAAATTCGTTGTCCATATTTTTGTTTCCATAGGTTCATTCATAAAGCAAATATTAAAGCATAAGTAACTTTTATTAATCGCTTCCTTAAACCGTTTCGATTTGCTGTTTTCTAAAATCATAATGAGTGAAGCATTTTTTCTAAATGCAAATTAAGCAGATGATTTCAGCAAAAACATGATAAAAATCATTCGACAAAACACATTAAACAATCATCCTCAATACTCACCGGCCGAACACTGCGATTCCCGGCCACACTGACGTGGTCTCTGTTTTTGTTCAACCAGAAAACAGGCTTTGTCAAATTCCATTCAACTCAGAAAAAGGTAATCGTAAGGCTCAAAGATCTTGCATTAACCCAATTCTTGGCATTAATAAAAGCTTAATGTGTTTTCTGTTATAAGTATAAAATTGCCGGAGAATCCTCCAATTTCTTTTCCGTTTGTTCAAGCTATTTTTTGCCATTACAGGCACAATCATTTTCTTTGATTCATTCTGCTATTCAAAGGGTTTTGACTTTTAAAATAATTTTTCTTTGATATATTAGCTGAAATAAATAATTTTCGCCAAAATCGAATAGATTGACATTTTCAAAATGATCTCAAAAAAATAAATAAAAACTAAATTAAAATTATGAAAAACCTAAAAAATCTGTTAGCCGGTGTTGCCTTCATGTCAACCTGCATGTTATTCACTCAGACAGCCTTTGCTCAAAAACCTGCCGGAAAACCCTGGCCAGCTCCTGAATCAGCTGTAAAAATGAAAAATCCTGTTAAATCGGATGATGGTTCTATGAAAGAAGGTAAGGATTTATGGGCACAGCATTGTAAATCATGCCATGGCGCAAAAGGGAAAGGCGATGGTTCAAAAGCAGCAAAGATTGATATTTCCTGCGGTGACTTCAGTTCAGCAGACTTTAAGAAAGCTACCGACGGTGCATTATATTGGAAAGTAACCGAAGGCAGAAAACCAATGCCATCCTATAAAGAAAAATTAAGCGATAGCGAAAGATGGAAAGTAATTAATTTCGTTCGCTCCATGTAATTAAGGAATTAATTAAGGAATTTAAAAAAGCCCGATTTGAAAAAGATCGGGCTTTTTTTATGGCTTATTATTATTCGTTTGATTTTTTGTGATCAGCCAGGAATTGAGCCAAACCAATTTCTGTTAATGGATGTTTTATAAGGGCAAGAATGCTCGCTAATGGACTTGTGATTACATGCGCCCCCATTTCCGCCGATTTAATAATGTGAATCGGATTGCGAATGGATGCAGCGAGAATTTGAGTTTGATAACCCTGAACAGCGAAAATATGAGCTATTTGTTCAATTAATTCCATTCCATCATAACTGATATCATCCAAACGACCCACAAAAGGAGAAATGTAGCTTGCACCTGCCTTGGCAGCTAAAATTGCCTGCCCGGCTCCAAAAACCAATGTGCAATTGGTTCTGATGCCCTTTGAAGTGAAATGTTTAATTGCTTTCAATCCCTCTTTGATCATGGGGATTTTCACTACGATATTTTTATGAAGTGAAGCTAATTTTTCTCCTTCAGCTATCATGCCGGCCAAATCGGTACTGATTACTTCGGCACTTACATCCCCGTCAACAATATTGCAGATATCAATATAATGTTGCCATACTGCGGCCTCCCCTTTAATTCCTTCTTTAGCCATTAAACTTGGATTGGTGGTAACCCCATCCAATATTCCTAAATCATTGGCTTCCTTAATTTGAGCCAGATTAGCTGTGTCGATAAAAAACTTCATATTTTCTTAAAATTTAGGCAAATGTAAACTTTCATTTTAAAAAATATTCACAGCATACACACATTATAACAGTAAGCAGAAGCAGAAGAATTTATATATTTTACAGATTCAGACGTATTCTTTCATAAGGTTCCTTATTTTCGCACTCCAATTTATAAACATGAGTGATCAAAAAATAATATTTTCGATGGCAGGCGTTAGCAAATCGTTTCCGCCACAGAAACAAGTACTTAAGAATATTTATCTCGGATTCTATTATGGTGCCAAAATCGGTGTTTTAGGTTTAAATGGTTCTGGTAAATCAAGTCTCCTGAAAATCATTGCCGGGATAGATAAGAATTTTTCAGGTGAAGTTGTATTTGATAATAAAAATTATAAAATCGGATTTTTGGAGCAGGAACCCACTTTGGATGAATCCAAAACAGTGATTGAATCTGTAAAGGAAGGCGTAAAACATATCACTGATCTATTAGATGAGTTTGATGTCATCAATAATAAATTAGCTGATCCGGAACTCGATGGGGATGAAATGATGAAAATACTTGACAGGCAGTCAGCTGTGATGGAACGCCTGGAACAATTGGATGCCTGGGAATTGGATACAAAATTGGAAAAAGCAATGGATGCCTTACGCTGTCCGGAGCCTGATATGCCTATTAATGTATTATCAGGAGGTGAACGTCGCCGTGTTGCCATTTGCCGGCTTATATTAAGTGAACCCGATATTTTATTATTAGATGAACCCACCAATCACTTAGACGCTGAAAGCGTGGAATGGCTCGAACAATATTTGAAAAACTTTCCGGGAACGGTTATCGCCGTTACACACGATCGGTATTTTCTGGATAATGTTGCAGGCTGGATCTTAGAATTAGACCGTGGAGAAGGAATTCCATGGAAAGGAAATTACAGCAGTTGGCTCGAACAAAAAGCGAATCGTTTAAAGGCCGAGGAGAAATCGGATAGCAAGCGGGCTAAAGCATTGGAACGTGAGTTAGATTGGGTTCGTCAAGGGGCAAAAGGCAGACAGGCAAAACAAAAAGCTCGCCTGAGTTCGTACGACCGGATGATAAATGAAGAACAAAAAGACAAAGAAGCCCAGTTTGAACTTTTTATCCCGGCCGGACCACGATTGGGAGATCTGGTAATTGAAGTACAAAACGTAAGTAAAAAATACGGCAAAAAATTATTGTACGAAAACTTGAATTTTTCATTGCCCCGGGGAGGAATTGTTGGTATTATAGGGCCAAATGGTGTTGGTAAAACAACTTTGTTTAAGCTGATGATGGGACTTGAACAACCTGATAGCGGAGACTTTAAAGTTGGAGAAACTGTAAAAACTTCTTATGTAGATCAAAGCCATAAAGATCTATTGCCCGATAAAAGTGTTTTTGAGGTAATCAGTGGCGGAACCGAAACGATGCTTGTTGGGGGCAAGCAGGTAAACGCACGAGCCTATATTTCTAAATTCAATTTCAGCGGAACCGACCAAAGTAAAAAGGTGGGTGTTCTATCGGGCGGTGAACGCAACCGGGTACATTTGGCCATGACCCTGAAGGAAGGCGGCAATGTGCTGTTATTGGATGAACCTACCAATGATATTGACGTAAACACATTGCGATCCTTAGAGGAAGCGATAGAAAACTTTGCAGGATGTGTTGTGGCAATCTCCCACGACAGGTGGTTTATTGACAGAATTGCCACACATATTTTAGCTTTTGAAGGCGATAGTCAGGTTTATTTCTTTGAAGGTAATTACAGTGATTACGAAGAAAACAAAAAGCAAAGAATGGGTGATGTTTCACCGCATAGAGTTCGGTTTAAAAATATATAGGAAGTATCGTATACCTGCTATCTAATGATGACAGATGAAGCTCAAAATTTTCAGCAATCTTCACTTCATTATTCATCATTCGACGTTCGACATTCATTATTATTTATTTTTTATTAATTCTCCACTCCTAATTTTCAATTCTTAATTCTGCATTCTCAATTCTGCATTTCCTATTTCCTACCAAACCACCTTCTCTTTGTTTCCGTTTCTGCCTTTGGGGTGGCGTGACTACGCTGGTTGATCGCTTGGTTATGGGTTTCTGTTGCCGCCTTTGGAGTTGCCTTTACCCTGTGATTTGAGGATTGATTTCTGTTTTCTGAGGACACCTTAGGTGTTGAAAATCCCCTGCGGCCCGGAGCTTGGTTTCTGGATTCGTTTGAGGGCCTTGGTGTGGTATGACCCCTACGGTTCGAGGGTTGATTTTGATGCGGCTTTTTGGTTACATTGATATTACCCGTTGCGATGGCCTGAGCATAACTTTTTTCCAATGGAAAGGGATGTTTGTTTTCAACAGGAATGGGTTTACCAATCAATTTTTGAATGTCTTTTAAGTAGGCAAATTCTTCTTCTTCACAAAATGAAAATGCAATGCCGCTTGCCCCTGCCCTGCCTGTACGGCCAATGCGATGCACATAGGTTTCGGGTATATTTGGTAATTCGTAATTAATCACGTGGGTCAGGTCATCAATGTCAATACCCCTTGCGGCAATATCTGTAGCTAATAAAACTCTTTTTTTACCGGCTTTAAAATCACTTAAAGCAGCTTGTCGTGCATTTTGAGATTTATTGCCATGTATCGCAGCTGCATGAATTCCATGACTGGCAAGGTCTTTCACCACTCTATCGGCACCATGTTTGGTTCGGGTAAACACCAATGCACTTCCAATGGTATCATCTTCGAGCAAATGAACCAACAATTTTTTCTTGTCGCTTTTACTTACAAAATACAATTTTTGTATAACCGTATCTGCCGTTAATGACTCGGGAGTTACCTCAACTTTTACGGGATTAACTAAAATCGTGTCTGCTAATTTTTGTATGATTGGAGGCATGGTTGCCGAAAAAAACAAAGAGTGTCGCTGACGGGGTAATTTAGTCAAAATCTTCTTCACATCATTCACAAAACCCATATCCAACATACGATCGGCTTCATCCAATACAAAAAATTGTATCTCGTTTAAATGCACATATCCTTGTTGAATTAAATCTAATAAACGACCGGGTGTAGCAATTAAAATATCAATCCCCCTTTGCAAGCGGTCAACTTGCCCATTTTGGGAAACACCCCCAAAAATAACGGTTTGTTGTATACCGGTATATTTACCATAAGCCGCAAAACTTTCTTCAATCTGTATGGCTAATTCCCGGGTGGGCGTTAATATCAAAGCTTTAATTTTTCTTCTTCCACGGTCAACACTTTTATGTTGTTGCCATAATAACTGAAGAATTGGAATCGCAAACGCCGCCGTTTTTCCGGTACCGGTTTGAGCGCAACCCAAAAGGTCTTTACCCTGTAATAGAACCGGTATAGCTTGTTGTTGAATAGGGGTAGGTTTGGTATAACCTTCGGCCTTGAGCGACCGTAAAATAGGCTCAATCAGGTTGAGCTGTTCAAATGTAATCATAATAAAATAGGGCAGAAAACGGCCCTAAAAAATTATTATCTAAGTTACCAAATCTGCATTCGACTTCAACAATTTTAACGAAGTCGAACTGCAAAGATAGCGAAAAATATTGGGATTAGAAAATTGTCTGTTCGTTTTAAATGCGGCTTTCATTATATTTATCGCCTTATACTTTGAGAGAATCCATGAAAATTAAAATTTTTATACTGTTGATGAATTTAATGGGAATATCAGGGCAGCTCCATTTATTGGATTTCGAGTTTTTATGGTGATCATTGACTAAATAGACAGACCCTTATTTGTATATAACAAATCAACAAAACCTTAACATCACAATAAATAATGAATCCATTATCATCAATACCGGCAGATGGATTAGCTGGATTAAAAAAACACTGGAAAAATGATTTGCTATCCGGTTTCATCATTTCATTAATAGCCTTACCCCTTTGTTTAGGAATTTCATTAGCTTCCGGTGTTCCACCTATGGCAGGTATTATTGCAGGTATTATTGGTGGATTATTAGTATCCATTACCAGCGGATCCTATTTAACAATAAATGGCCCTGCAGCAGGATTAGCTGTAATTGTATTAATGAGCATGGAGGGTTTTAAAAAAATGGCTCCTGCGGGCATGACTTTTAATCAGATTGAACAATTTGCTTTTCAGTGTACACTTGCTGTAGTAATCGGATGCGGATTTTTGCAAATACTCTTTGGCTTTGTAAAAGCAGGAATAACAAGTAATTTTTTCCCATCGTCGGTTGTTCATGGAATGCTGGCAGCCATCGGCATCATGATTTTTGCCAAACAATTCCATACAGCCATTGGGGTTAAACCTGAAGGCAAAGAAATGTTAGAAATTATTGCTGAAATACCGCATAGCATCATGAATATGAATCCATATGTGGCGGCAATTGGTCTGATCAGTATTGTTATTTTAGTGGGTCTGCCAATGATAAAAAACAAGTATGTTAAAATGATTCCTGCACCTATCCTTGTTATTTTGGTGGCAATTCCACTGGGTCATTATTTTGATTTAGAAAATACGCATAATTATTTGTTCCTGAATACGTACGAATACTCCATAGGTCCTGAATTTTTGGTGAATCTTCCATCCAATTTGCTGGAAGGAATTGTGCTGCCCCGTTTCGATTATTTGTTTACCGGTTTTGGAATCCAAATGATCATCACCTTTTCTTTAGTAGCCAGTCTGGAATCTTTACTTACTGCATCCGCTATTGATAAATTAGATCCTTATAAACGTCATTCCAATTTTAACCGGGAACTATTTGCAAAAGGTTCAGGTAATATGGTTTCCGGATTCTTTGGGGGTTTGCCTATTATTGCTGAAGTGGTTAGAAGCTCGGCAAATGTATCCAATGGTGCAAAGACCCGATGGGCAAACTTTTTTCATGGAGCCTTTCTTTTATTCTTTGTGGTTTTTTTGCGGGATATTATCCAGCTAATTCCATTGTCTGCTCTGGCAGCCATGCTAATGGTTACGGGTATCAGACTGGCAGCACCTAAATACCTTCTGGAAACCTACTGGGCAGGAAAAGAACAATTAATTATTTTTATTGCGACCATTATTTTCACATTGGCAACCGATTTGCTCATTGGAATTGCCTTAAGTATTGCCCTAAAACTTATCATACATACAGTGAATGGGGTACCCTTAAAAAATTTATTTAAACCCTTCATCACAATCAATAAGGAAGAAGATGGCCATTACCTGGTTGACGTTGAACATTCAGCAATTTTTAGCAATTATATAGGCCTCAAAAAACAATTAGACTCTTTGCCAAGGGGTAAAAAAATCACGCTGGATTTCACAGAATCCCACTTAGTAGATCAATCGGTATTCGAGCATTTGCATGAATTGAGTGAAAAATACAGAAGAGGAGGAGGTGAGTTCATTATCAAAGGTCTCGATGACCATGTGGCAGTTTCGAATCATCCTCATTCAACACAAAAGAAAAAGAAGAAAGCAACTACTTATCTTCACAAATAGATCCCTCATTCAGAACTATTTTCTTGTTTCCATATTGAGCCGCTTCAGGACTATGCGTTACCATAACAATGGTAATTCCACTTTTTGTGTTCAAGTCTTTTAAAAGAAATAGAATTTCTGAGGCAAGTGATGGATCTAGATTTCCTGTGGGTTCATCAGCTAAAATAATAGAAGGGTTATTTGCCAATGCCCTGGCAATTGCCACCCGCTGCTGCTGGCCAGATGATAATTCTTTCGGGTAGTGTTGCATTCTGTTGGAAAGCCCAACTAAAGTTAAGAGATCGCGGGCTAATTCCTTTTGTTTGTTTTTGTTTTTTTGCACAAGTGAAATAGCAACCATCACATTTTCTTCGGCTGTGAGATAAGGAACAAGCGAAAAATTTTGCATCACAAACCCAATATGGTTTTTCCTAAATTCGGATAATGAATGGTCTCCTGCCGAATGAAGGGGTTGGTTATTAAAAAAAATACTGCCTGAGGATGGACGCAATAATCCGCCTAGCATAAAAAGCAAAGTAGATTTTCCTGAACCCGAAGGCCCTGTAATGATAACAAACTCCCCTTTAACAATTGATACCGAAACATCTGATAATGCGTTTATCACCGTTCCATTGCGGTGACAATATTGTTTCGTAAGATTTTTAACTTGCAGCATTCTTTTTATTCCTCCTGCATGATTGAATAGGGTTCAATCCTTGAAGCCAAATAGGCGGGCAACAACGATCCTAAAACGGAAATGAGTATTGCTAAAAACACAGAAAATGGCAGCAAAACAAAAATGGGTTGAACCTCAATTCCGGCTAATTGTGGCCCTAAGATAACGCCGGCTAATGTTCCAATGAGGTAGCCAAATATTCCACCAAAAAAACCAAGAATTGTTGCTTTTAACAATAGCATTGAATAAATTTTTGCACGGGAAAATCCAATCATCCGATAGGTGCCAATTTCCCTTTTTCGTTCATTCACATTTGCTGCCATATAGTTTCCGATAGATATGCCCCCAACAAGCAAAATGATGATCAAAAAAATAAGCGAAATTTTATTCATCATTTTATTGGTTTCTATCTGGGTGGAAACAATCTGACCAATGGTGGTAATTCGGGTATCCGGCAAAATATTACGCATTTTACTAAGCAATCCGTCAGAAATTGCATTACAACAACCCATGATTTCTATTACATTGATTTGGCTTTCGATACCGAGTAGCTTTTGAACAGTATGTAAATGTGCAAATATTCTTCCATCATCCAGCGTTCCTGTTTCAGGGAGAATTTTAATAACCTTAAATTCTTTCTTCTCGATAGAAAGTTTTCCGCCTTCAACAAGCAACAACTTTTTTGCAGCAACAAAGCCCACATAACAATCAAGCACATTAAGAGAGTCAATGATTTTTCTTGAAAGGCGTTCATCTTTCAATCCCAAGGTTTGATTTTCAGAATTAGATGGTGCACAACTTGCCGCTAATTCTGCCCCCATAAGACCGGAAGTTTGCCAAAGCGGTTTTGAGGCAATTTCCATCGCTGGAAGTATTCCGGTAAGCACATAGCTTTCATTTCCTATTCTGATACGTCTGCACAATTTTGGAGAAAGATTATCTACTCCCGATAAATTGGATGTTACAATCCGTTCAACATAATTTTCGGGAAATGTAGGTGCATCAATATCTGCGGTATAATAATCGTCAACACTTGCACCTTGAGGTAACACAAGAATATTTGCACCCAGATTATCTAACTTAATTGCCACCGCTCTTTCTGAAAAGGTGGTAACCGAGCGAATAGCCACAATGACTGAAATACCCAAAATAATCGCCATCAACCCTGAAACCAGCCTTGCCTTTCGATACCATAGCTCATGCCAGACAATATTGAATAAGTTCATTGTAAATTAATTGCAGATTTTGACGGATTATTTCTTTGTGGGTGGGCACGTTTTCTTGCTTCCCGGAGGGCAACATCCGCCTCCTGCTTTTCTTGTAGCCATTTCAACCAAAGTGTTTGAATCGGTTATCCCTGTAAAAGAACCTTCAATCTGGCCTTTCGTATTTATTACATAGGTTTGAGGTTCACTTCCCAATCCAGTTATTTTAATAGAATTTAAAAATACTTTTTCAGCAACGTCATCAAAATCAACTTCCACTATTTTTGCCCCCTTGCTTATTTCTTTACATGCGGCTTTGCAGTTTTTAAGAACTTCCTTTTTCTCTATAGATTTTTTGCTTACTACTAAGAATACCGGTTTACCTTCATTGACAATTTTCAATACATCTGCCTTTTTGGGTGAAGGAATTAAGGCAATAATATTTTCGACGGTGGTTTGCTTTGAATAGGGTATCCCCCCCGACTCAACCCCATTAGAGGCGATGACCAGCACCAAAGGTAGGTTTGCCCCTGCAAGGCGATATTTTGTAACCAAACTTTCATTGGTTTTCTCACTTCTGTTTAATTCAATGACGCAAGATTTTGGCGTAAGTTTCTGCGCCTCTTTACATAGATTAATTGCAGCTGCATTATCCGGATTACCTGCTTCTGTTACCACAAGAAAAACACAGTTACCCGCTTTGTTGGCTTTCTCAATATCCGTTTTTACAGTCGCGAATGCTAAATTCACGAAAAAAAGAAAAGCGATGCCTATTAGAATTAATTTTTTCATTTCTCATTTTTTTGTTTAGGCATCAAAGTTAGTATAATTGATTAGGTTCTTTTGTTAATGAATTGTTAATTATATACGCATTTTCTTACGAATGCTGCGCACCTTCAATTACCCGAAATATATGTAAAATAGCAGGGAAAAGCGCATCCATAGACTCCTGTGCACCCTTGGTAGAACCCGGCAAGGTCATAATTAGTGTATTGCCTTTCATCCCGGCTATACCCCTTGATAGCATAGAGAATGGAGTGCGGTCTTGCCCATAATTACGCGCAGCTTCCATGATGCCGGGTACTTCCCTGTCTAAGAGGGGTTTGATTGCTTCAGGAGAATTATCTCTTGGAGATAGACCTGTGCCTCCGGTTAAAATTATCATATCGTTTTTTGCTGCATATAAGGCCAATACTTTTTCTTGTATTCCCAATGTATCATCCGGAATAATAACATAATCAGAAATCGATACTTTACAAGATTCCAACTTTTTGATAATAGCCTTACCTGCTTTATCCTTTTTTTTGCCGGCAGAAATACTATCGGAACAAACAATAACTGCGGCTTTTAAATCGGTACGGAATTTATCAGTGAAGTCGGACTTGCCCCCTTTCTTCTCCAATAATTTGATGGATCGAATTTCAATTCCTTTGTCAATAGGTTTGAGCATATCATACAGGGTAAGCGCAATAACAGCGGCCCCATGCATGGCTTCCACTTCCACTCCCGTTTTGTAGATGGTATGAACCTCTATTTCAACTGTAATTTCCAATCCATTGATTTCATATCGTACGGCGGTAAACTCAATCGGCATGGGATGGCAGTCAGGAATTACATCGCTGGTGCGTTTCACAGCAAACAGTCCGGCCGTTTTTGCCATTTCAAAAACATCTCCTTTGGGAACCGTTTTGTTTACAATTGCGTCAACCGTTTCTTTTTTGCTTACTAATACAATCGCTTGCGCTATTGCGAGGCGATGTGTGCTTGATTTGTATGTAATATCTATCATTATTTAATTTGGTTGCGGGTATATTTGAAAATAAGAGATTGTAATTATTTTGGTTACCAAGTTTTACTAACTATTTTTTTTCCAGGTATGAGATTCATCAGCAAAAATTTCTTTCCCCCAAATGGGTGTCATCGCTTTTATTTGTTCCACAATATCCCGACAAGCATCAAAGGCATCCTTTCGGTGTTTTGAGGATACAAAAACAAATAAACAGATTTCACCCGCATTTACAAGTCCGAGGCTGTGATAAATATGCATGCACACTAAATTATATTTTGCGAAAGCAGCTTCACGAATTTCCAAAAGTTTTTCTTCTGCCATTTCCTGATAAGCCGAATAATCAATGGCAACTACTGTTTTATCCTCCATTATATCACTTCGCACTTGTCCTAGAAAGATATCATGCCCGCCAATAGTTGTTTTTCTGCTGTGTCTGGCAATGCTATCGGCAATAAAATCAGGAGTTATGGCTCCTTTTACAAATACATTATGTTTTTTTTTCTCTGCCATTTATGTATATATTTAACTATTATTCCTTTTCCAGGCTTCTATGCCACCTGATAAACTATAAACTTTTGAATCAGGATAGGTTTCGCTTAATATCTTTACTGCTTTTAAACTGCGTTTACCCGATTTGCAAAAAATTACAATTTTTTTATCTGTGGAAATTGTTGAAACTAAACTTTCAAATTCGCTCAGGGGAATGAGTGTAAATGAGAATTCATCCACTTCGGGCAATTCCCCTTTTTCACGAACATCAATAATTGCAATTTTTTCGTTTTTTCTAAGGAAATCAAATTCTTCTGCAGAGATTTCGTGAAGGTTTGTATGGGAATTACAAAACCATTCGTAATTAAAATTTAAAAATTCGGATTCACTTTTCGGATATTCCATTCCACTTTTTACATAGGGAATAACCTCAAAATCGTAAAATGAATTATGTAAAGCATTATATGAAATAATTTTATTACAAAGGGGGATTCCAATACCTGTAATAATTTTTATAGCCTCGGTAGCCTGCATGGTGCCGATAATGCCGGGTAATACACCCAGTACGCCTGCTTCATTGCAGGATAAGATCGTTAAAGGATCAGGCGGTTCAGGAAACAGATCCCTGTAATTTGTTTTTTTCTTTGACTCTTTATCTGCCAGATTAAATACCCCCACCTGACCTTCAAATCGCAAAACGGCTCCATACACCAATGGCTTGTCTAAAATCACACAGGCATCGTTTACCAGATAGCGGGTAGCAAAATTATCAGACCCATCCACTACGAGATCATATCCTGAAATGAGTTCAAGCGCATTCTTATTGCTAAGTTGTAAGTTATAAGTCCGAATATCAATCTCCGGATTTAATTCATTCAATTTTGTTGCTGCTGTTTCAGCTTTTGATTTTCCAACATCATCCACCGTATAAAGAACTTGTCGCTGTAGATTTGAAATATCCACCACATCATAATCAATGATCCCAATATTACCTACTCCTGCTGCAACAAGATACTGAAGTGCAGGGCAACCCAAGCCTCCGGCCCCAATCACAAGCACTCTTGCTTTTAGCAACTTCTCCTGTGATGCCAGCCCAAATTCGCTAAGTTGAATTTGTCGCTTATATCTATCGAATGAACTCATTTTGATTTGGTAATTATTAAATTTACCCTCCCGAAAAAGGTGGCAACAAAGCTACTGTATCCTCATTATTCAGTATCGTATTTCCACGAATAATCATTTTATTAATTGCCATGGTATAGGTAAACGCAGCTAATTTCGGAAACATTTCGACCAGTTTTTGATTTAACTCATCCGTGTTTTTTACATCCGGAATTTCTAATTCCGATTGTTTGGTGATGTCGGTAAGTTGCCCGAACAGGCGTATATTAATTTTCATTTTTTTGTTTTAACTTTTTCTGATTTTATCAGCTTACCCATAATTTTACAACAGCAATCAACAGTACCATTGCTAAAAACTTATTCAACAAAGCACTTTCAAATTTCTTTGCACCTAAATACGAACCTGCTATTCCACCTATTAATGCAAGTAGAATCATCAATCCCATTTCGCTAGTGTATTCAAACCCTTTTGCAAAAAGACCGGCAAGTCCTGCAAGCGAATTCGCAAAAATAAATAATGCTGAAACAGCAGCCGTTTTTTTCATATCCGCCCAATGCAATAACAAAATCAAAGGACTTAAAATAATTCCCCCTCCAATTCCTATCATACCGGAAAATAATCCAATAACTGCACCTATTAGCAGATCAATAAAAAGATTATGTCTGAAAACAAATTCCTGAGTAAATAATTTCACTCCTACAAGTTTCACAACTGAAAAAAGCAAGAAAACCGCGAGAATTTTTTTATATAAGCCGGCATCAACCGTAATCATTCCACCGATAAATGCCGCAGGAACAGATGCAATGGCGAATGGCCAAAACAAATTCCATTTAAAAAACCCACCTCTGTAATATTGAACAAAAGCAATAAATGATACAAATATATTCAACAATAATGCCGTTGGACGCATGGTTTCAGGAGCGAATGAAAACAATGTCATCAGCGCCAGATACCCACTTGCACCTCCATGGCCTACCGAAGAATATAGAAAGGCGATGGCTATGAGCAAAAAATAAAATAGAATGAGTGATGGGGTCATTGGTACAGATTTCTATTTTTTTTATTGATAAAGATTTCTCTTTCTAATTATTTAACAGGTGAACTTCAACCTGATCGCCCTTTTTAAACTCAGTTTCATTTTCATCAAGCTGAATAATGCAATCGGCTATAGCAAATGAATTCATTAGATAAGATTCCTGAGAAGGTAAGGGAAATACTTCATTATGTGCTATTCTGCCTTTAATGAAATAAGTCAGACCTTCTTTTTTATTGAATGAAGCCCCTAAAGGCAGCTCCATTTTCGCTTCACCTATCCTATCAAATCCCATCAATTTTTTCAAAGCAGGCTTCAGGTATTCGTAGAAACAGGTTAATGCAGCAGCCGGATTTCCGGGTAAACCAAATACCAATGTGTTTTTATATTTCCCAAAATAAATAGGTTTGCCGGGTTTCTGTTTCACCTTATGAAATATGCATTGCACGCCACAATTATCAAATGCTTTTGTTACAAAATCATAATCACCTACTGAAACACCGCCGGAAACTACCATTACATCACATTCAGGCAAATTGCGTTTAATGAGATTGCTTATTTCCACTTCATCATCATCAGCCATCCATGCCTTAACTGATCCTATATTCATTTCTGCCAAAGCAGCCATCAAACTGTATGAATTACTCTCATATACTTTTCCGGGTTCTAATATTTGTCCGGGCTTCATCAATTCTTTTCCTGTATTAATAATACAAACTTTGGGTGGACGAAAAACACTTATTGTATCAAAACCTAATCCGGCTAAAAAACCGGCAGCACCCGGTGAAATTCTACTGCCCGCTTTTAAGGCAAGGCTTCCTTTTAAACTTTGTGAACCCCTTTTGCGGATGTTCAAGCCTTTTTCCACTTTTGAATCATTTATAAGCAAATGACCATTTTGAACCCTAACGTTCTCCTGCATAATCACCGTATCACAACCCTCCGGAACAGGCGCACCGGTAAAAATACGAACTGCCGTGTGCTGTAATAGTGTTGATGTGGGAAAAACACCAGCAGGAATTTCTCCGGAAATGATTAGCGCCTTCCTTTCCTTTAAATCATCAAATCTAATCCCATAACCATCCATCGCAGATTGATCAAAGGAAGGCATATCAACAGGAGAATACAGGTCTTCAGCAAGTATGAAACCCGTTGCATCATATAAAGGAACCCATACCGGTTCAAGCAATATTGTATTTTCCGCTATTCGTTTTTTCGCTTCAGAAACTGAAATCATAAATTTATTTTAAATATGTAATAAGATCTATTTATAGCATTAACCACCAAGGCTAATCATGCTTCTTTCGCGAGTTTCCGTGTTCTGTTTCCCCCAGTTTTCATTTTCATCATTTCCTCCAAGCATGGCAAATTTTTCTTGAACACATGTTCTTATCAATGGTTCAATGTTTTTTCCTTGCCGCAAACTTGCAAGTATGTCCATTTCATTCTTTGCAAAAAGACAATTATACATTTTACCGTCTGAAGTAAGCCGCATGCGATTACATCCACTACAAAATGGTTCACTCATCGTACTAATAATTGCAAAAGTACCCTGGTGATTCGGAACAAAATACTTTTTTGCCGTATCATTTTTTTCATTTAGCAATTTAAGAAAATTATATTTTTCCGAGACTACATCTAATATTTGCTTATAAGTAAATAATTTATCCTTGTTCCATTCATTGTCAGAAAAGGGCATAAATTCAATAAAACGAATATGTAACGGAATATCCTTTGTCCACTCAATAAAGCTGAGTATCTCGTCGTCATTTACGTTTTTCATGGCTACCACATTTATCTTCACATGAAAACCATTTGCCAATAACAAATAAATATTTTCCCTAACACGCTTATATTCATCACGTTGAGTGATTGAAAAATACTTTTCCTTTTTAAGTGTATCCAAACTAACATTAACCGATCTTAATCCTGTTTCTTTAAATGTTTCGATAAACTCATCTATAAATACTCCATTTGTAGTAATGGCAAGTTCAACCGGATATTTAGCAAGACGTTGGATAATTTCTTTCACATCTTTCCTCACTAAGGGTTCTCCTCCGGTGATGCGAATTTTTTTAACTCCGACCTTTACGAATACAGACGCAATTGAATCGATTTCATCGGCAGTCATTCGGGGTGCATTTGCAAAAAAACCTCTGGCATGATCATGAGGATTGCAGTAAGTACAGCGCAAGTTGCACCTTTCTGTGACTGAAATTCTCAGATAATCATGAATACGATTGAATTTGTCAGTTAGCATGTTAATCTTTTTTAGGTATTTCAGATACTTCAGGCATATTATCCCCTTTCGCTTTTTTAAATTCGGTAATGCCATGACCCAGACCCTTCATTAATTGAGGAATTTTTTTGCCTCCAAAAAAAAGCAATATGACCATTCCTATTACTATTAATTCAGTTCCGCCTAAGCCAAATATTATTAAAATCACTCCAAATGTATTCATCATTTATTTTCTATTATTGCTTAATAATGCACAAAAAATCTTAGTTTATACTCAAATAGACTAATATAAAATTCAAAAGTGAAAGAAAGATAATCAATTGCTGAAATATAATTAATTTTTTAGGCTGTTGAATGGGTACAATTTAAACTCAATAATTATTCAAATGCATACTTATCTCCGCTTACAAAAAACAACAATATGTTTTTCAGAAAAAATGATATATATCACAATAATATAGCCGTATATCTCATCCATGTTATGTTTTTGTTTGGAACTCAAAATAGTTGTATTCCGATCCTGAATTGCTGAAAAAATATTTTTATAAACTTTGATAGCTTGGTTTTTATGTCAAATCGAATATAGCCTGCTTTCAGTAGCTATTGAGGGGGAGTACCGGTAATTTTATCTTTACCTATAAATTAAAATTTGATTAATTTTTTGAAAACTAACAATAGTCATTTTTTGAAAACTAACAATAGTCATTTTTTGAAAACTAACAATAGTCATTTTTTGGTAAAGAGTATATCCTTTTTTTTGTCGAATAATATTTAATAAATCAAAATATATGGAAATTAGAAGACGTGATTTTTTAAAAACTTTAGGTATTTCAGGTGCTGGATTATTGGTATTCAATCCTGTAATTAAAGCGTTCGCCTCTACGAAAAAGTCTGCAAAAGCAGCAGCAGTTGGGAAATGGATTCCATCTGCCTGTTCTGGTTGCACCACCTGGTGTCCTATTCAGGTATATGTGCAAGATGGAAGAGCGGTTAAGGTACGTGGAAACAAGTTTTCCATTACTAATCCTGGAACTTTATGCCCGAAAGGCCATCTTGCTGTTCAGGAATGTTACGATCCTGACAGGATTAAAGTTCCAATGAAACGGGTAACAGTTTTAAAAGGAAAAACTGTTAATCCTCAATTCGTACCTATAACATGGAGTGAAGCAATAGATACCATTGCCACAAAACTTTATGAATTACGCCAGGCTAATGAGCCTGAAAAGTTTATGTATTTACGTGGTCGGTACAATAACAATACTGACATGATGTATTCTTCTTTCACTAAGATTTTTGGAACTCCTAACTCAATTTCACATAGTTCGATTTGTGCCGAGGCCGAAAAAATTGGCTATGCAATGACAGAAAAAATTTGGGGTTATCGCGACTATGATTTGGAAAATACAAAATATTTATTGCTTTGGGGAGTTGATCCTTTCAGATCTAATCGCCAACCGCCTAATGCAATGGCTAAGTGGCCAACATTACTGAAAAATGCTATTGTCTCAGTAATTGATCCTGTATTTACAGGAGCAGCAGCGAAAGCAAACAATTGGTTACCAGTTAAACCGGGAGAAGATGGTGCACTTGCAAGTGCGTTGGCCCATGAAATCCTTACCAGAGGCCTTTGGCATAAAGAATTCGTTGGGAATTTCAAAAGTGGACCAAACCTCTTTGTAAAAGATCAAGTTGTAGCTGAGGCTGATTTTGCAGAAAATTATACTTCTGGCCTTGTTAAATGGTGGAATCTTGAGTTGAAGAACAAAAATGCAACTTGGGCTGAACCTATTACGGGTATACCTGCCTCTACTATTACAAAAATGGCAATCGAAATGGGAGCAAATGCTCCGAATGTATGTATTTGGAATGGACCTGGTCCTACCATGGCACCAAGAGGAGCCTATACAGGTATGGCAATAAATGCACTTAACGGGCTACTTGGATCGATAAGAAATGTTGGTGGTGTATTGAAACAACCTTCTAAATCTGCAGCGAGTACACCAGCATATGCCTCGTTTCAGGACACTATAGCTACTACTGGAGTAGCAAAATCTAAAATGGATCAAAAAGGAACCTTGAGGTTCCCTGCAATTGCTCCGACAGCAGGAAGCGGATCTATCCTGAACAATGTTGCAAATGCCATGATTGCAAGCAATCCATATGCTGTTAAGGTAGTAATTGCAAACTTTATAAATGTAGTACATTCCGCAACTGAAGCCCAAAGATGGGAAACGGCTTTGAAGGACGTTCCATTCATGGTTCATATCTCAACTCATATTTCCGAAACGAGTATGTATGCAGATATCTTACTTCCTGCTGCATTCAGTGGATTAGAAAGATGGGGACATCTTAAATCAACAAGTAATCGATTCACTGAAATTGATATTCAATCGCCAGCTGCTACAAGATTATTCGATGTGAAAGATGATGAAACAGAAATCCCATACCTGATTGCTGAAAAGTTAAAAGATAAAGGATTTACAAAGATTTATGACTACTACAGCTCCATTAAAGATCCTGAAACCCTTTTAGCCACAAGTAGTGCTGCCAATTTTGAAGAACTTATCACTAAATTCTATTGCTACCCTGCTTATAACGGTCAAGGTGACAAATGGGCTACGTGGAAGCTTAAAGGGGTTTCGGCTTCAGGACAGGCGCAATATTTTGAAAATTGGAATGATTTCGGAGGGGCCAACAAGAAATTTGAGTTCTATAGTGATACTTTGAAGAAAGAACTTGATGCTCATGCGTTGAAATTTACAAAAACTGTAGATGAAGTAATGGTTGAATGCAATTATACTGCGCTTGGTGATCTGGCCTTTGTGCCTCATTACGAACCACCTCTCCGCAGAGGTACATTAGCTCAATATCCATTTGTTTTCATTGATTTAAAATCAAGATTTAACAGAGAAGGAAGAAGTCAGAATCTTCCATTCTATTATCAGTTTAAGAAGCTTGATCCGGGAGATATGAATTGGGACGATTGCATTAGAATTAACCCTGATGATGCAGCTACACTGGGAATTGTGAACGGCGATTTAGTCAAAGTAACTTCAATTGTTGGTAATATAACCGTTAAAGCCAGGTTATTTGAAGGAATAAGACCTGGAACTGTTGCAAAAACATTTGGACAGGGACATACTGTCTATGGCAGATTTGCTTCCAAAGATTTTGCAACTTTTACACCATTCGGTGGTAATAATAACCTCATCATTCCGGATGAATATGAAAGGCTGTCTTCATCGACTGCGCGTAATGGCGGATTCACCTTAGTAAAAATAGAAAAAGTCTAAATCATCAAAAATTAATAATAACAAAAATGGCTAAACAATATGGAATGGCTATAGACATGGGCAAATGCGTTGGATGCGGAACCTGTGCAATAGCATGTAAAACAGAAAACAATACCCGTCACGAGGATCTTGTGAACGGCAGAAAATACAACTGGCTGGATTTCATAAACACTGAATCCGGTAAGTTTCCTAATCCAAAGTTCATGTCGATGCCTGTACAATGCAATCATTGTGCTGATGCTGCTTGTGTTACAGCTTGTCCAGTAGACCCAGATGCCAACGGCAGGAAAGCAATGTTTAAAACCGATACAGGAATCACAATGCATGATGATTCAAGATGTATCGGATGTCAGAAGTGTGTTGATGCTTGTCCATATAGCGATAAAAATACTATTACTGCAGGAGTCCAATACTCAGTAATAAGTTACAATCCTTCCGGAGCAAGTTCTCATCCTTTTTGGAGTGATGTCACTTCTGTTCACGCTACCGGAACATCAACTCCAAAAGCGATAGCAGACCTGGCAGTTGCCGTTCCTCCATATAAACATGACTATACGCATGCATTTTATGAAGCGGTTAGAAAGCCTGCTATAACTGAAAAATGTTATTTTTGTGAACATCGGGTTCTGGTAGGTGAGCTTCCCTATTGCGTTGTTTCATGTCCGACTCAAGCTAGAACCTTCGGGGATGTGAATGATTCTAAGAGTGACCTCAGCAAATTGCTCAAAGCAAATAATTATAGCAGACTAAAAGATAATGCTGGAGTATTCCTGGGAGCTTTTGAAAATGGAACAAAACCAAATGTGTACTATCTCAGCCATCCAACTGCACCGGCAACACCTGTTAAAGAAGAAAAGGTGAATGAAGTAAAAGAGATGAGGGTATTTCCAAATCCGGTAATCAACCATGCAACGATTGAATTCGATTTGATCCATTCCACAGCAGTAGTGATTTCTATTTACGATATAAAAGGAAATATTGTCAAGAAGTATGATGAACAAAAATTCCCTGCAGGAACAAATGAATTCAGAATTGATGTGATTGGTTTGTCTCAAGGACTTTACATTTGCAGCCTAGTTGCGGCAGATGGAGTAAAGATGACTGCAAACATTTTGGTTCCAAACTAATAGTTCAATCTGATTTAATGATAATAAAATAAAATTTAAAAATTTATTATATTTAAAAAGGAAGTCCCGATTAGTCGGGATTTTCTTTATACTTTAATTTAATATTACCATGGCAGAAAAAGAATTTATTGATTTAGAAAAAAACAGAGTTGTTGTGTTCAACCTATACACAGCACTCTTTTGTCAGCCTGATGAAGATCTCATGAAAAAGCATGTTCTTTTCGATAAGCTGGCAGAATGTACTGAAAAGGTTTACAAAAGCGGAAAAGATGATATCATCAAATTAAAGGCCGCTCTAAATAAAAACAGTCAGGAGGAGCTCCTAATTGAGTATTCCAGATTGTTCATTGGTCCATTCAAGATGGTGGCTCCACCTTATAGTTCCCTTTATTTTGGTGATAAGAATGTCCTGATTTCAGAAGAAACCTTATGGGTAATTAAAACCTATCATAAAGCAGGTCTGATGTATGACATGAAACTCAAGAATCCCCCTGATCATGTTGCCATAGAAACAGAGTTTTTGTATTACCTGATTTTCAATGAACTCAAAGAACTCCAAAAGAAAAACTATAAACAGGCTAAAAAATTATGGCTTATTCAGAAAGAATTCAATGATATACATTTTTCAAAATGGATTCCTCGATTCTGTGATAATATAATTAAGGGTGCCGAATTAGAATTTTATACGCAACTTGGAATATGTTTCAAGAGTTTTATTCTTAATAGTAGTATTCCTGAGTTTCCTAAAGAAATCAAAAAAAGCCAAAAGCCAACGAAGTAAAATTTAGACAAAAAAATCAGGCTGATTTTAGTTAATATCAATCAGCATTAACTTTTTTTGCTTTGTTATAACGCATGGTCAAAACTTGATTAAATACCTTAACACTCTGTCTACTAAATTTTAAGTCTGTTGTTTTGTGACAATTAAAATTATATAGAATAATTGAGATGAAAAGACGATGGTCAAAACCTGATATTTTTAGTAAATGTTTCATCGCCCTGATTATTTTTCTAATCGCTATCCCATTTAGTAAGGCACAGAAAGTTTCTTACTATAATCAACAATGGATTCAATATTTTAATCAGCTTACGTTAACAAAAAACCTAACTCTATTCTCAGACTTTAGTATCAGAAGGCTAGGAAATATTAATGAATGGACCCAATTCACTCACCGAAGTGGTCTGGGTTATCAAATAACATCGTCATTTAAAGGAATAACTGGAATAGCCTATTTCCCATTCTATACAAAATATAAGCTAAGCAGAATAGAAATTAGACCATATCAGGAATTTAATACCACACGGAAGTTCAGAAAGGTATCTGTTCAACATCGTTTACGAATAGAAGAAAGATATTTCTGGATAATTAGTGAAGAGGTGTGCAATTTCAATTTCAGATTCAGATATAGATTCCTATTTTCAATACCTGTTTTTAAAATATCAGAAATGAAACCATACAGGAATCTTTTATTGAATATTGGGGATGAATTACTCATCAATGCAGGTAAAGAAATCAAATATAATACCTTCGACAATAATCGATTCCTGATTGGCCTGACGTATCAATTTAACAAAGACATCAGCATTTCCACAATATATATTGATCAATTCGGCAAGAAAAACAGTCCTGAAACATTTGATCATTCAGATATTTTTTCGATAGGAATTACACATAAAATTAAAAAATCATCCATACCGGAGCATATAAAATAATACTGGCTATTTCGAGAACACGATTAACTTAATTTTTGATTTCAATAAAGATTACTTCACAATCAATTTTATTACACCCTTTTGCCCTTCTACCATAATATTAATAAAATAGATTCCAGGCTTGCATAAACTCAAATCTAAGATCTTCATTCCATGTTGATCTATTACAAAAGTTGATCTCTCAGAAATCGCCTGCCCAAGCAAATCAGTAATGATCATCTCTATCTTCCTTTTTTTATCATAATTAAACTCCAATTGAGCTTGTTTTTCTGCCGGATTTGGAAATAATTTGATCTGACCTGAATAAATCAAGTCTTCATTCAACCCGGCTACCGGTCCAATAACAATACTAAGACTCTGTAATTTACCAGAACAGCCCGATCCATTTGTTTCTTTTACGGTTAGGGTACCCTGTCCTTTTGCTCCCCATAAAACACTGATGCTGCTGGTATTTGTTCCGGCAGTTTGAGTTCCCCCTAAAACAGTCCAACTGAAATTTGAACCTGCAGAACCACTTACTGAGTAGGTTTCAACTCCTGCACTTTTTACATTCGTTGATCCATTTATTGTACTGGTTTGGGGCTTTGGATAAATCGCAATATTGATGGTGCGATCCGGAGAAATACATCCCGCTTTTGAAACACTGGCAGAATAAATTCCCTGATTGGCCTGAGTGAGATTATTGATTACCGGATTCTGTTTGGTTGAGCCAAACCCTGCAGGGCCACTCCATTCATAATATCCTCCATTTACAAAGGATGCAAATAACTGTAAACTATCCCCTTCACAACCATAACCACTCGGATTACTGCTTAATAAAGGGGCAGAAGGTATTGGGTTGATCACAACGGTAGTTGACCCTTCCATTGAGGAACACCCATCCGCAATTGCGATTACATTATATTTACCCGACATGGATAAAGTGGTATTTGTAAGAGTTGCATTTCTTGTACTAACGGAGTAACCAACCGGTCCACTCCAACTATAAGTTGCCCCAACTATCATACTTGCATTTAATGCAACATTTTCACCAACACATTTAGGACCATCATTGCTGGCAACCGGTGTTTCAGGCAGATTATATATTAATACATTTAGCAGCCCTGCAATGGATGAACAACCATTTACAAGGGCCTTAACAGAATAGGTGCCACTCATTTTGCTGTCAACTCCGCTTAAGGTCGGATTTTGTAAAAACGAACTGAAATTATCAGGCCCTGTCCAAAGATAGGAAGCCCCTGACACCGGGCTTGCTGATAAGTTCAAATTCCCTCCTGAACAAAATGGCGCATTACTTCCCGGAACAGGTGCTGCCGGTATTGGTTTGATGATTACATTAACGGCACCCGAATTAGATGTACAACCAGAATCACTCACCGTTAAGGAATAGAATCCGGCCTGATTTGCATTTATTGAATTAAGGAAGGGGTTTTGCTGTGCAGAATTAAAATTATTGGGACCCGTCCATCTGTAAATGGCATTCGGACCCAACCCATTTGCCACTCCGTTAAGTCTAAGCGTATCACCTGCACACAATGGAGCGTTGCTCATTGCCGTAGGCGTGTTTGGAATAAGATGTGAAAAAACAGAAGTATTAGATACACTTGATGACCCACATCCCGTTACCACAACATAAACACTGTATTGCCCCGATTTTAAACTATTGATATTGGTAATAACCGGGTTTTGTTGCGCAGAAGTAAAACTAAGTGGTCCACTCCAAAAGTAAGCGGCTCCTGTTACATTGGAAGCATAAAGATGCAAAGAATCCCCTGCGCATAAGGGCCCATTGTTGGAGGCAGTTGGTGCAGCCGGCAAGGTATTAACAATCAGATTTATGTTAGCGGCATTTGATGTCCCGCAGGAGGACGTTGTTGCCGTTACACTGTAAATTCCGGCATTTGCCGAAGTAATTCCATTTATTACAGGATTCTGCGAGGTTGAAGTAAAACTCGCCGGACCTACCCACGAATACGTGGCACCTGAAATGCCACTGGATGTGAGTTGAAGACTTTGTCCGGGACAGAGTGGTCCGTTGCTACCGGCCAAAGGTGCAGGGGTATTTGTTGTAATAACCACATTTGTATTGGCAGCAGTGGATGCACATCCGTTAATAATTGCTATCACACTATAAATACCCGCATCTGATAAGGACAATGAACTACGAATCGGATTCTGTGTAGTGGAGGTAAAACTATTTGGACCGCTCCATAAATAACTCACGCCTGATATCAGGTTAGCTGTTAAACTCAAATTTTGTCCTATACACAAAGGTCCATTATTTGATGCAATGGGTGTGGCCGGAATATTATTTATAATCACTGTTGTTGAACCTACCGGGGACACACAAGCATTGGAAGTGATGGTTACGGTATAAGTTCCGGCATAGGTATTTAATGCCGAGGGTCGAACCGGATTTTGTTGCGTGGATGCATAATTATTGGGTCCGGACCAATTATAGGTTCCTCCTGCATAAGTAGAGGCCGTTAATATAATATTGTCTCCCACGCACAGGGGGCTATTGCTCCCAACAATGGGTGATGAAGGAACTGCATTTACAATTAAAAGAGTAGTAAAAGGGCCAAGTGTGCCACAGCCGTTTAGCGAAATAGTTAAACTATATAATCCGGAATCCGATTTAGTAACCAATGACTTTGATGGATTTTGTAAATTAGAACTAAAACTATTGGGGCCCGACCAGACATAGGTAGCTCCAACAATACTGGTTGCATTCAAATTTAATGTCTGACCCGCACAAAGAGGTCCGTTATTTCCTGCCGAAAAAGAACTTACTACATTTACATAGGTTTGAGCCACTGTAGAGGAACACTGCCCATTAACAGTAACAACAGAATAATTTCCGATCATTGAAATGCTTGCATTGTTGATGACAGGGTTCTGCTGATTGGAGGTAAATCCGTTTGGACCCGTCCAATAATAGGTTACTCCCGGTATGGTATCAGCAGTTAATCGAAGTGTTGCACCCACACACAACGGACTGTTACTGCTTGCTACCGTTGGGGTGGGACTCTGGTTAATATAGCTTGAATAGGTTTCCCCGCATCCTGTTGTCCATCCGTACAAAGAATCCTTTAGGGTAACTTTATAGGTTGCATTATGAATATAGGTATGATTTCCATCCACCGAATAAACGGTAACAGTTGTATCTCCATAATCCCAGATACAACTGTATTGAGGTATATTAAAAAACGCCCTGGTACTATAAAATCTGCTAAATAATACAGGAGAAGAAGTATTTGTAAAGGTAATGGGTATTCCTATTTGAACACAAGAGCTGGAAGAACTAAAACCAGCTGTAAAATTGTAAGAAACATAAGGCTGAATAATAAAATCGGCATTGAAAACCGGACCGCCAATATTTATATTATAACTTCTGAAATAAGTTGTTCCTATTCTAACCGAACTTAACCATTCACTTCTGCCATTTGGGGGCGTTGCATTCCAGTTATTAGCAACTACAGCAACATTTGTGGATGAATTGGTTTCCAGTGTTAACACATAAGGTGCGGAAGTGATTACCGGATTTTGGAAAATTGCTCTTTTTCTCAACACCGAAAGTAGTCCGCCACCAAAGGTTGAATCAACCAGCACGGTAACTGATGCCAAAGGTAATCCTGTTGGAAATGAATCAGTGGTTGAGTTATACATTCTACAGGTAATTGAAACAACCGCACTGGATAATAAACTCTGCCAGGCAAAAAATTCAAACCCGGAAACAGTTAAAGTCTGGGGAGCGGGATACCATTGTGCAAAAGCATTTCCACTACTGGTATTATTAAGGGTTAATGGACTAAACCCGGTGGATTTGTTAAACACATAATTTATCGAATCGGTGGCACAGCTATTCATTTTCCCCATTCCTGCATTATTATTAAAAACAACTGTTCTTGGAGGAATATTATTTATGATAACAGAGGCTGTAGTTTGAACGGTTTGCCCTAAAGTAATATTTGAATGGCAGATGGAAATAAATCCCATTAACAAAATAGTAAATAATCTTTTCATGAGCATAAATTTAACCGAAGTTACAACTTATTGTCTTAAAAAAATACTTTTTCCAAAAAAAATGACTTGTATTTAAACTTGCTAAAAAGTTTAATATCAAGTCATAAGCATATAAATCCTGTCAGGGAAATTCATTAATGTTCCACTTAAAAAAGAAATATCCATCAATAATATTTTACTGAAAATCAGTGATAATGACAAAATAACTTATGATATACATCATTTTTTTAATTAGAAAAGGAAGTTGAAATTTGAATTGGGTAGTGCGCCCAGAAATAGAATTTTTTTAAACTCAAACAAAACGTTATTTTCGAATTATTAAAAACCGACAATTACCTGATTATGACAAACAAAGACATAGTAGAAAAAGTAATTAATGAAGCCGGAAAAGCTTTTATTAATTTAACACCAGCTGAGCTGGTTCGCCATGCAATTGTGAATGGTGAAGGAACCCTAAATGATACCGGAGCCTTAATGGCCGATACCGGAGAATTTACCGGAAGATCTCCAAAAGATAAGTTTTGTATTAATGACTCCAAAACGGAAAACACCGTTTGGTGGGGCGATATTAATCAAAAATTTGACCCGGCAAAGTTTGATGCACTGTTGAATAAGGTTATCAACCATTATGCCGGAAAGCAAATTTATGTGCGCGACGCTTATGCATGTGCCGATGAACGTTATAAATTGAAAATTCGTATCATCAATGAAACTGCTTTCCACAATTTGTTCTGCCATAATTTATTTTTGCGCCCAACAGAAGCTGAGGCCAAAAATTTTGAAGCAGAGTGGCTAATTATCAATTCGCCAAGCTTCAAAGCAATTGCTGCCGAAGATGGAACCCGCCAGCATAATTTCTCAATCATTGACTTCACCCGTAAAATCATTTTGGTAGGTGGAAGTGGTTATACCGGCGAAATGAAAAAAGGGATTTTTACGGTTTTGAATTTTATTCTGCCTGAAGAACGCAGTGTACTTTCCATGCATTGTTCGGCGAATATCGGGAAAAATGGGGATACTGCCATTTTCTTCGGTTTGTCGGGCACCGGGAAAACAACCTTAAGTGCAGATCCTGACCGCAAATTAATTGGCGATGACGAACATGGATGGGCTGATGACAGTGTGTTTAATTTTGAAGGAGGTTGTTATGCCAAATGTGTTGATTTAACATTGGAAAAAGAACCCCAAATTTATAATGCGATCCGATTTGGTGCCTTGTTAGAAAATACACGTTTTATTCCCGGAACCTCTACAGTCGATTATTCAAATATTAGTGTTACCGAAAATACACGTGCGGCTTATCCAATATACGCCATTGATAATATTGCAGTACCTTCTGTAGGTAAAGCTCCTGAAAATGTTTTCTTCTTAACTGCTGATGCATTTGGTGTATTACCTCCCATTTCAAAACTAAATCCAGGTCAGGCCATGTATAGTTTTATTAGTGGATATACAGCAAAAGTTGCAGGAACAGAAGCAGGTGTAACCGAACCTCAGGCAACCTTCTCGGCTTGTTTCGGTAAAGCGTTTTTACCTTTACATCCTGGGAAATATGCAAAAATGCTGGGTGATAAATTAAAAGCCAATCCATCAATCAATGTTTGGTTAATCAATACCGGCTGGACGGGTGGCCCATATGGCGTTGGATCACGCATGAAATTACCATTAACACGTGCCATGATTACCGCTGCATTAACCGGTGAATTAAATAATATTGAATTTGAAGCACATCCGGTTTTCGGTTATATGATGCCGAAATCTTGTCCGAATGTTCCACAAGAATTATTAAATCCACGCAATACCTGGGCAGACAAAACTGCTTATGATGCACAGGCAAATAAATTAGCAAATATGTTTGTTAAAAACTTTGAGCAGTATGCCAATGGTGTTGATGCCGAAATTTTAGCTGCTGCACCTAAAGCTACACAACACTCATAATTTTTAGACAAAAATTTAATATGTATACAAAAGAGACGTTCAACTGAGCGTCTCTTTTTTTATTTTTGTTCATTACATTACTAAATGAATAATTCTGACCCCAATGATTCAGGCTTTTTTGAATCCATCAAATTAATGTTATTTGGTGGATTGCTTTTGTTGGCTTGTATTATTGGTGCCAATAAACTATTTATCCATTATGTTAATCTCTATTGGGAAAAACGAACCGACATACTATTGAGTTTTAGCCATTTTCAAAACCAGGCTTTTCAAATTCAAAGCCTGACAGAGCTCTATATTACCTGGATCATGATGCTTTTTTCTCTTTCCGGTTTGGTTATTGTTATTTTTAAATTGGTCAAAACCTGGACACAATAATTTAACTTATGCAACTATTTTACTTTTCCGATTTCAGCCAAAACAGAGTAGAATTACCTGAAGAAGAATCGAAACATATTGCCCGTGTATTGCGAAAACAAAAAGGCGACAGCATTATCCTGATTGATGGAAAGGGAAACAAAACAACCGGAATAATTACGAACAATAATTCAAAAAAATGTGAAATTGAATTACAGGAAATAATAAACTTTTCTAAAAACAGAAGCTATCATTTACATATTGCCATTGCACCCACCAAACAATTTGAGCGCATGGATTGGTTTCTTGAAAAAGCTATTGAAATTGGGATAGATGAAATTACATTTATTGAATCAACAAATAGCGAACGCAATAAAATTAATACGGAACGCTGTTTGAAAATTGCTATTTCAGCCATCAAACAATCTAAACAATTTTGGTTACCACAAATTAATCCCATTAAAAAGTTAGCCGATTTCTTAAAGGAATATCAGGAAACTGACGCAACTAAAATAATTGCCTGTTGCACGGGAGACCAAAATCGTTCCCTTTCTCAATTATTGAATAATAGTAATAACAAAAATATTATTTGCCTTATTGGCCCGGAAGGAGATTTTACTGAGGAGGAAATAATTCTTGCTCATTCCTGTAAATTTCAGAATGTTTCGTTTGGATCGAACATACTCAGAACAGAAACAGCCGGAGTTTTTGTTTGTGCATCCGTTGCTTTTTGTGCTGATCAAATGAGCAAATAAATCTTTCTGTATTTTATTAAAGTCATTTTGTATTTTGCTGAACCAACAATCCAAAATTGAGAAAAATAATTATCTTTATAATCCTGCAACTTTTCGTTCATGCAAATCAATATGCACAAACCCAAAAACCGCTTAAAGGAAAATCATTCCTTATTCCAGCTGTACTTGTCATTTATGGGCTTTCAACCTACCACAACAATGGATTTCCTTCCAGTTATCAGGTTAAAACTTATCGGGATCTGAATTATAAAAACTTCAATTCACCAATTGATGATGTGCTTCCTTTTGTTCCGATTCTGTTTAATTATGGTTTATCTTATAGTGGCGTAAAGTCACATTCCGATTTTACCAATAGAAGTATCATATATGTGAAGGCCGGGGTGATCAGTCTTGTGAGTGTGAGCCTGATTAAATACGGCTCAAGAGTTTTAAGACCGGATTCAACAGCGTTTAATTCCTTTCCTTCAGGGCATACGGCTTTTGCTTTTGCCATGGCCACTGTTATGGACCATGAACTCAGAGAACAAAGTATTTTATACAGTGTTTTGGGCTACGGTTGTGCCAGTGGAGTTGCTGCCATGCGTATATTAAATAACAGACACTGGTTTAGCGATGTTTTGGCGGGTGCCGGAATGGGTATTGCGAGCGGTCAGATTGCCTCTCATACCCATACCTATAAATGGGGTAATTTTTGGAAAGGAACCCTTATTTCGCCCATTCTTTATTCAAACACCTATGGCTTTGTAGTAAATAAAAAATTCTAAGAATCTTGTATTATGGTTAAAAAATTATTCCTCATTATTCCGTTTGTTTTTTTATGTTCATTCTATTCTCCTCCTACTTTAAAAATTGCAAAATTAAAATACAATGGAGGTGGGGATTGGTATGCGAACAAAACTTCTTTGCCAAACCTGATTGAGTTTTTCAATAAACAGCTCAATATGAATCTCGCACCTGAAGAAGATATTGTAGAAGCAGGCAGTTCTGATCTTTTCAACTACCCTTTCATTCACCTTACCGGACATGGGAATATTTTGTTTAGTGATCAGGAAGCGAAAAACCTGCGCAATTATTTAATCGCTGGAGGCTTTCTTCATGCGGATGATAATTATGGTCTGGATAAATTTTTCAGAAGAGAAATGAAAAAGGTTTTTCCTGAACTTGACTTTAAGGAATTACCTTTCAATCACCCTATTTACCATCAAAAGTTCAGTTTTAATGCCGGTTTGCCAAAAGTTCATGAACACGATGGTAAGTCGCCGCAAGGTTTTGGATTAATTTACGAGGGACGACTGGTTTGTTTTTTTACCTATGAATGTGATTTAGGCAATGGCTGGGAGGATCAGGAAATATATAACGACCCGGAAGCCACACGCCAAAAGGCGCTACAAATGGGATCAAATATCTTACAATATGTATTTACCAAATGAACCGAAAAAGTTCACTGATGCAGTATCAAATCTTTTTTAACACCAATCTAGCCTAAAGCCTTAATTTCACTCAGTAACTGCGTCAATGCTTTTTTAGCATCACCAAACAGCATGCTTGTTTTTGGCTTGTAAAAGAGTTCATTTTCAATACCAGCATAACCGGCTTTCATACTACGTTTGTTAACAATTACATTGGTAGCGTTTTCAACATCCAAAATTGGCATACCATAAATCGGAGAATTGGGATCCGTTTTAGCGGCAGGATTTACCACATCATTCGCACCCACAACCAAAACAACATCCGTTGAATTAAACTCAGGATTAATTTCTTCCATCTCTAACAACTTATCATAGCTCACATTGCTTTCGGCAAGCAGTACATTCATATGTCCGGGCATACGACCCGCAACAGGATGTATGGCATATTTTACTTCTACACCTTCAGATTCCAATAATATTTCCAAATCGTGAACCACATGTTGGGCCTGAGCAACAGCTAAACCATAACCGGGAACAATAATTACCTTTTTGGCATAACGCATTAATATTGCAGCATCACTTGCTGTAATTTCCTTCACACTACCATCAAAGCTGGAACTTGTTAATGCACCTTCTACTGAACCACCACCAAAATTTCCAATCAAAACATTGAGTAACGACCGGTTCATTGCTCTACACATCACAATAGTTAGAAGGGTACCGGCCGAACCAACCAGAATACCACCTACCAACATTACTTTATTGTCATATAAAAAGCCCCCGCAAGCTGCAGCCACACCCGTAAAAGAGTTCAACAGTGAAATTACAACAGGCATATCTGCCCCCCCGATAGGCATTACAAAAAGCACTCCGTAAATAAGTGATAAAGCGAGAACAGCATAGAATATGAAAATGGTGTTTTCACTTCCGCTAAATACAACCATATAACCCAATAACAGGATTACGATCATGAGACCCACGTTGATAAATTGTTGTTTTCCGAATGATTTGTCTTTTACATTTCCACTTAATTTACCCCAGGCAATCATACTTCCTGCAAATGAGATGGAACCGATAATCATTCCAATGATAATGGTAAGGATATGTCCGCTAGGCATAGCAGCAAAATCAATATTTGGCTCAGCCGACATGTGTTGAAATTCTATAACGGATATCAACATGGCGCAGGCACCACCCATACCATTAAACATACTCACCATTTCAGGCATAGCCGTCATTTGCACTTTTTTGGCAGCAACCCATCCAATAATGGAACCAAGCACCAATGCTCCAAAAATAAATCCAAGATTTCCTACATGATTTCCACTTTTGGGATCAGTATATAAAAATATGGTTCCGAAAATGGCCAATACCATTCCAAAAGCGGCGATAAGATTGCCTCTGCGAGCAGTTGCTGGATTACCTAAAAACTTTAATCCTACGATAAAGGTTACCGAAGCAACCAGATATATAATTTGTAATATGTAGCTCATATGTATATTCTATTATTTTTTCTTCTTAAACATTTCCAACATTCGATCGGTAACAACAAATCCGCCAACCACATTTAATGTACCTAAAACCACGGCAAAAAATCCGAGGATTAAAGAAACTACTTGATCCGCCTGGCCCATTACAATAATTGACCCTATAATCACAACTCCATGAATGGCATTGGCACCACTCATTAAAGGTGTATGTAAAACGGATGGTACATGTCCGATTAGCTCAATTCCAACAAAAATCATCAAAATGATGAGATAAAGGAGTTGGATGTTTTCGTTAATGAATTCTAACATTTTTATTAATTTTTATGGTTTTAAAATATTTCCCTGATGTGTAATTAAGGTTCCTTTGGTAATTTCCTCTTCCAGCTCCCACTTGAAACCATCTTTTGTAGCCAGATGGGTTAACAGATTCTGAATATTTTTCGCATACAACTCACTGGCATTTTGAGGAAGCGTTGAAGGAAGGTTTCCCTGACCAACAATTTTAACCCCATGCCTGATTACGATTTGATCCAACTCACTCAACTCACAATTTCCACCTTGTTCTACCGCCATATCCACGATTACACTTCCCAATTTCATTTGTTTTACCTGGTCTTCAACAATTAAAACCGGTGCCTTTTTACCCATTACCTGTGCGGTTGTTATAACCAGATCGGCCATAAACAAACTTTTATTTACTGCCTCTTTTTGTTTTTGTAAATATTCGGCTGAAACTTCTTTTGCATATCCACCCTCAACTTTGGCAGCTTCATCACTTTTTACTTCAATAAATTTGCCTCCTAAACTTTCTACCTGTTCTTTGGTTTCAGGTCTCACATCACTCACCTCCACGATGGCACCCAAACGTTTTGCAGTTGCCACCGCTTGCAAACCAGCAACGCCGGCACCATAAATCAATACCCTTGAAGGCGTTATGGTTCCGGCAGCTGTCATGAGTAAGGGAAAGATTTTCCCCATATGATCGGCTCCCAAAATTACGGCCTTGTATCCGGCGAGATTCGCCTGTGAACTCAAAGCATCCATATTTTGTGCTCTTGATATTCTGGGGATGGCATCCATACTGAATGCACTTATTTTTTTAGCAGCAAATTGCTGAATCAGGTCGGGGTTAAAACCTGCATATAAATAGGATATGCAGGCTGCTCCTTCTTTCATCCCCTTGATTTCCTCTGGTGAGGGTGCATTTACTTTGGCTAAAATATCGCAGTTGGCCAATGCTTCCGCTCTCGGTGTAATTTTACATCCGGCATTTACATAGGCTTCATCGCTAAAATTTGAATTATAACCGGCATTGGATTCAACCCAAACCTCATAACCTTGCTTACCTAACTGCACAGCAACCTGTGGAGTTATAGCTACCCGTTTTTCCGCCAAGCGGTCTTCTTTGATAACAGCTATCTTCATAAATTTATACTTATTCAGTTATTTTTAATTCCAATACAATCTGAAATATTTAATTAACCACCTCGCATTAAAGAAGTTGCAAATAAATAAATCTTAAAATCAACGCAATATTTTACCCTGATTTTGGCATCAATATTAATGAATTAAGCAATATTTAAAACTAATAAAAATCATATTGGAAAATAAATCTTTAACTTTTCTGAGCAATTTATCGCAAAATATCCCTGGAAACGCCTAAAATTTTTCTGATAGACCCAATAATAACAAAAAAAACAAATCCAAAAATCCTGACTCTGATTTTCGAGTGTATAAATAACAGCTCGTATCAAAGAAAATAGAAAAAATAATTCGCTCCATTTAATGTGCTTCGAGATACATTTTAAAAATAATTATGCTATTTTTTCGGAAACTGTTGATTTATTAAAATTCTAAGCTTTATTTCACGCCGGAAAAATTAATGAAAACTTTTTTTTTGGTTTTTTAAATTTAAAAAATAAAAACATAAATTCGTAGAGCGTAAAACAACCTGTAAAATGACCAAGGCTAAAAAACTGGCACAAAAAAAAGGAATTTTAAAAAATAGGAAGGAAGAGGACACAAAAAAAACGAGTCCTAAGAAATCCTATCTTTTAGAAGATGAAGATGAGGATAAAATATTAGATACCACTTCTGTGGATGAAGATGATTTAGAGGGGGACTTAGATGATGCTGACATTATTATTCCAAAAACATTTGATCCTTTTGAGGAGGAAGAGGAGGAAGATTTTTGAAACAATATCAGCGCTTCCAAACAATAGGTGGCGTTTCAATTAGGTTGCTTTTATGCAAAGCCCTGTCATAAATAAAAAATTTGTAAATTACAGTATCACGTGCATTTTTATATGGAGAGGGAGAAATCTGAACTTCTATATCACCCCTGATTGCTTTATGCCGGCCCGAAGGGGTTAATGACTCAAATCTAAAAGCATAATTTAAGGTATCGGTTGTAAAGGGTGCAGTAACATATTGAAAAATACCATCTACCGATTCCAGATACTCAATATATAAATTGTTGTAATAAGGATTTAAAGACTTGTTATTATTATTAGGATCCAGTACCGGATTATAGGGAGGAAAGGTGTCGGCCTGAGTTAAACCCAAATCCCCATCACCATCTTTAAAAGTAAAAATCAG
>CAYHCF010000017.1:58210-72799 GCA_964355075.1 uncultured Chitinophaga sp. | reverse complement strand
ATTACAACCGAATAACAGCGAAGCGAATGACAATGTATTACAACCGAATAACAACTGTATTACAACCGTATTACAACTGAATGACAGCGTAGCGAATAACAATGAATTACAACCGAATAACAGCGAAGCGAATGACAACGATATTAAGTTTAGAACAAGCACTGGCTCTGCCCTTCGCTACCCAACGCATGGTGCATCAGGGATGGAGGGTGATCCGTATTGAAACCCCTGCAGAAGGTGAAGAAAATGCCGGCGACCCCAATCGTTATATTGGCGCTGATATCGGATATCACGACTTGCATTCTTATTATATCGCACCGAATATTGGTAAAGAAGCGATCACCCTAAATTTAAAAAGAGAAGAAGGACAAAAACTGTTGTTAAAAATTATTAAGGAGCTGGAAGTGGATGTTTTTCTTTGTAATACGCTCCCAAAAAGATACAAACAATTGGGTATCGATTTTGAGACTTTACGTAAGGCAAACCCAAAAATTATCTGGTGTGGCATTTCTGCCATGGGACCTGAATATCCTAGTCGTGCGGGATATGATCCGGCATTACAGGCTTTAATGGGATATACTTATTTAACGGGTGAACCTAATGGAAAACCGGTTCCATGCGGAATTCCAATCATTGACCTGAAAGCGGGTGACGAGGCCTTTACTCAGGTTTTGCTGGCTATGCTGGAAAATAATCCCAATGGAAAAGAGATACATATTTCCATGGCTCAATGTGCTGCAAGTTGGCTGATCACCGCTTTGCCTCAGTTGGAATTTGTAAAAACTGAAAGCGAATTGTTTTCGCGCAGTGGAAACGAACATCGGAGTTTCATTCCATGTAACGTGTACCCAACAAAAGACGGAATGGCTTATCTGGCAATTGGAAATGATTCCCAGTGGGCAAAATTTGTTAGCTTGCCTGGATTTGAAACCCTTGAAAAGATTGAGCGAAAAACAAATCAGGGAAGAATGGATGACAAAGAAAATATCTATAAAGAAATTGGAGAACTTACAAAAACATTTACAACAAAAGAATTCGTAAACCTGTGTTTAAGTATCAACCTTTCCGTTTCGCCGGTCAATACAATAAAAGAAGTTTCTTCGCTTGATTTTGTTTCAAAAGAAATGCTTAAAACAAATCTGCCAGACGGGAATATGGTTTCGCTATTCCCTTCTTCAACCGAAACAGAATTTTTGAAAAAGAATCACAATATCCTGCCCTGTGCTCCTCATCTCGGCGAGCATAATAAAAACATATTAATAGAAATCGGACTAAGTGATAATGATATTAATAAGCTTGAAAGGGGAAAAATAATATAGCGGCAGGATGTAGCGGCAGGAGGCAGGGGTAGAAGCGGCAGGATGTTGGGGCAGGAGGTGTAAAGTGAGAAAAATAATATTAAATAAAACACAAAATGGAAAGAGGATACAGAGATTTAAAAGTTTACCAACTAGCTTACAAATTGGCGCTGGAGATTTTTGAAATTTCTAAAGAATTTCCGAAAGAAGAAAAGTACTCAATGACAGATCAAATAAGAAGGTCATCAAGATCAGTTTGTGCAAATATTGGTGAAGGTTATAGAAAAAGAAGGTATCCGAAACATTTTTCTAGTAAAATGACAGATGCTGATGGAGAATTTACTGAAACACAAATTTGGCTTGACTTTGCTGTTGATTGTAAATATATAAATGAAGAAATTAGAAATAGACTTATAAAAGATTATGGAGAAATAGGACGCATGCTTGGTAGTATGGCAGATAATCCGGAAAGTTTTTTACCGAAGAAATAACTGCTTACTGCCTCTGCCTCCTGCCGCTAAATATAAATATGATAGAACGAACTTTAAAAATATTAACATCTCAATCCGCTCCGCATAAAACCTGTGTGATGGGCAATGAGGCTATTGCACGCGCTGCTTTGGAAGCTGGAGTGAATGGTGTGTTCGCTTATCCCGGTACGCCTTCAACAGAGATTTCTGAAATTTTTAATCATATAAATAATTTCCAGACAGACCCCGACAACAAAGAAAAACATCCTGAACTTACCTCCGATCCGATCTATTTTGAGTACAGCATCAATGAAAAAATTGCGCTTGAAAAAGCCATTGCTTATTCTATCGGGAATAGTAGTGCCCTGTGTGTGATGAAAAATGTGGGGATGAATGTTGCCAGTGATGCGCTGATGTCGGTTACCTATCAAACCATTGTAGCTCCTTTAGTCATTGTTGTATGCGACGATCCCGGTTGTCATTCGAGTTCAAACGAACAGGACTCCCGTTATTGGGGACCGATGGCTTCTGTGCCCCTATTTAATCCCGCAACTCCTGCCGATGCATTTGAAATGATAAAGCAGGCGTTTGAGCTTTCAGGAAAAATAAAATTACCCGTGATGGTCCGTACCACCACACGTGTTTCACACACCCGCGGAATTGTTACCTACGGAAGTATCATCCATGAACCCCGCGAGGCAAAGTTTGATCGTTTACCGGAGCACATTAACATTCCGGCCCGTACCGCAGCTGCACATACCCGTTTGCTCGATAAGTTAAAGTCGGATGCGGTTCTTTCGCTCTTAACCCAAAACAGCAAAATTATTCTTAAGGATCCTGCTGCTAAACTTGGAATCATCAGCAGTGGTGTGGCAACTTCTTATGTGACGGAAATTCTGTATCAGAATAATTTTTCACAGAATGCTAATTTACTCGATTTGGGTTTGATTCATCCGTTTCCGGAAAAAGAGGTATTGGATTTTCTGAGTATTGGATTTGAAAAAGTACTTGTTTTGGAAGAGCTGGATGCTTTTGTTGAAACCGCTGTCAGAACCGTTGCTCAGAAAAACAAGCTCCCTATTAATATTCTGGGAAAAGGCTTTTCAGATTTATCCGCCACCGGTGAATTTTCATTAGACCTGATTACGAATGTTCTTGAAGCCTTTTTGGAGACCACTTTTGATAAGAGTAATCATATTCCGCTCGAAAATTCTGGTGTTTTTCTAAATAATCTCCCTCCCCGTCCTCCCATACTTTGTGCCGGTTGTCCGCATCGTGCAACTTTTTACCTGTTGAAACTAGTAATTCCACGGGAACAAAGTGAATTGATTATGTGCGGTGATATTGGTTGTTTTGGTTTAGGTGCCTTGCCACCGTTAAAAATGATCGACACCATCAACCACATGGGTATGAGCATTTCTATGGCTCAGGGCTTATATGAGTCCTTCCATTCTTCAGAAAAAAGCAAAAAAGTAGTAGCGTTATTAGGCGATGGAACTTTTTTTCATAGCGGTCTTACCTCTCTTGTGAATGCTGTTTATACCCGCGCAAATATTCTTGTGATCCTTTTTGATAACCGTACAACCGGAATGACCGGACATCAGCAACATCCGGGTGCAACAAAAGCTCCTAAGTATCATGAAATTGATATCCCGCCATTATTAAAAGGCATGGGCATTGAGGTAGTTGAATCGATGGATCCATTCAATGTACGGGATAGTTTTGAAAAAGTAAATAAGGCCATGACGCATCAGGGAGTTTCGGTGCTCATTTCAAGAGCCCCCTGTATTTTTCTGCCCGATTTTAAGGAGAATATCAACAAGAAATTGAAAATTGTTGTTGATCCGGATTTATGTAACTCCTGCGCCAATCACCAGGATCATACTCTTGCCTGTTCGCGCTGTTATGCTCCAAAAAATAATTTGTCGCGTGCTAAAGCAAAGCTACTTGCTGAATTCTCCATTCCGGGAGAGGAACAACTTTGTCCGGCAAATATCTGTAATCATGGCTTTTTTAATTCTATTCTTGAAGGTGATACCAAATCAGCAATAGAAATGGTAAGAGATAAAATGTTGTTTGCACGCACTTGTGGAGATATTTGCCACCGACCTTGCGAACTATCATTGCGAAACACCCTTGAAGACGATAATTCAGAGAACACTGATTCCCGTTCTGTAATATCGAATCTTGTTCCCATTAAAGCGCTGAAAAAATCTGTTTCCGCTGATGATGAAAATTTTCGGGATTTTTCTCTGCCTATTAAACGAGTACGGGATGCGGTGAAAAAAAACAAAACGATTGCAATAATCGGTGCCGGGCCAGCAGGTCTCAGCGCTGCATATGATTTGGTTCAGGCAGGATATGATATCAGCGTTTTTGAAAAAGAAAATAAAGCCGGAGGAATGATCTCGTTTGCCATACCTGATTTTCGTATGGATAAGGCCAGCTATGATTATGAAGCCCGGCAACTGGAAGAAATGGGCGTGAAATTTTATTTCAATAAATCTTTGGGCATAGATTTCACATTAGATACCTTAACAAAAGAATTTGATTCTGTTGTTCTTTCAATAGGAATGAATCGGTCAAAAACACTTGACCGGATTGAAAAGAATATCCCTCTGGATAAAAAAATGGATGCGCTCACTTTCTTAAAATCCTTTAACCAAAAAGAATGTATCATAAAGGAGGGCTCCGTTATTCTGGTTATAGGTGGTGGCAACAGCGCCATTGATGCCGCCAGATCCGCAAAGAAATTACACGCAACAAACAAGGTGGTGGTATCCTGTATTGAGACCGCTTCAACCATGCCCGCTTTTGAGGAGGAGGTTAAACATGCGGCAAATGAAGGCGTTGAGTTTATTCATGATAGTTTTGTGGATAGTTGTTTGCTTGAAAAATCAGGAAAAATAAACATGATTCTCCATTCTTTCAGCACGCAAAAGCATCTACAGAATTTAACCTGCAATTATGTTATCACAGCCATCGGGCAAACTACGGAGCCATCAGAAATTCGGGATCTTTCTAAAGATGAAAATAACAGAGTAATAAACGAAAACAGCTTTTCAGGCTACAGAAATGTTTTTGTGGCAGGAGATATCAGTTCAGGAAATAATATGAGTGTGATTGGAGCAATTGCTTCCGGGAAAAAAGCTGCCACAGGAGTGCGTAGGTTATTGGAGAATTATACATTTGAATACGAAGGAGAAAAAGCGCTGAATCGCCTGAATGAAAATGCCAGTAGCATCCGGTATGAACCAACGCATGAAGAGGACGTTTCAATGAACGCAATTTCAGAAATTGAACGCTACAACCTTTTCCAATCCTGCTATAAATGCAATCATTGTATCGATAATTTTGGATGCCCCGCCATGGTAAAAATAAATGGCAAAGTTCAGATCGATATGGCACGTTGCAACTTATGCGGATTGTGTATCGACGTCTGTCCTAATAATGCGATAAGATGGGAGGAAGTTGATAGCGAGTCAATGGTTATTCAGTAGTAATTCAATGGTAATTCAATGGTAATTCGGTAGTAAATAAATGGTAATTCAATAGTAATTCGGTAGTAATTTATAAATAACAATAAATGGAGTTAGAAGAATTAAGAGTATATCAGCAATCCATGGAAGTTGGAGAAAAGGTCTGGAGCATTGTCGGCCAATGGGATTGGTTTGCAAAAGATACCATTGGAAAACAATTAATAAGGTCTGTTGATTCGGTTGCTGCAAATCTAAGTGAAGGATTTGGGAGATATCATTTCAAAGAAGTTACCCATTTTGGTTATTATTCCCGCGGTTCCCTATATGAAACAAAAACATGGTTAACTAAAGCAAATAACCGAAGCTTAATCTCAGATGTTGATTACGATTCTTTCATGAAAGAAATAAAAGACATTGGGGTAAAACTGAACAACTATATTCATTCTATTGGAAAAATAAAAACAAATGACTAAAAAATGAAAGATAATTCGATGGTAATTCAATCGTTACAACTGAATAACAACTGAATAACAACTGAATAACAACTGAATAACAACTGAATAACAACTGAATGACAACTGAATGACAACTGAATGACAACCGTATGACAACCGTATGACAACCGAATTACAACTGAATTACAAAATCCTAATAGCCGGTGTGGGCGGACAAGGAATCGTTTACCTCAGTAATATTATTGTGGAGGCGGCAATGCGCTCGGAAATTCCGGTGAGCGTGAGCGAAATTCATGGTCTTTCACAACGAGGCGGCGTCGTTACTTCAGGAATTGGTTTGGGAGAACACTGTACCGGATTTTTCGGTAAAGCCGGCGTTGATTTTTTGCTGGGCCTTGAGCCTTTGGAAACACAGCGTTGCCTACCCTATCTTCATAAAAACAGCAGTGTTATTTTTGGAAATTACCGCATACAACCCTATTCAGTAAATGCACAAATGGCAGAATATCCTGATATGGTTTCTTTTGCCGAATATCTTAGCAATCAATGTAAAGATATTGTTTTTATTAATAAATTTCCCGACCATATGGATGCCGTGCTTTACAATGTTTTCCTTTTGGCAAGAGCTAGTAAAATGAAAGATTTTCCTTTGACTTCAGATAAGTTGGAAGAAGCAATTCATACACTTGTAACGGGATACCAAAAAGAAAAAACCCTCAGAACATTTAAACAGGGTTTGGATTTTGAATCAAAAAAAGGATCAAACCTATAAATGAATAATCAAACAAATAAAAAACCTGTTCAACTACATGAAATCTCCTTTACCTTAAACGAGAAAAAAGTTTCGTGTAAAATAAAAGCATCAACCCTATTGCTTGATTTAATACGCGATGTGTTTGGGCTGAAGGGCACAAAAGCCGGCTGTCATGAAGGTGAGTGCGGTGCCTGTACCGTTTTGGTGAATGATGCCCCAATCAATTCCTGCTTGTTTCTGGCAATTAATGCAAACGGCAAAAATATAACAACAATAGAAGGATTGACAAACCACGACGGATCCTTGCATCCGGTTCAAGAATCATTGATAGCCCATGGTGCGGTACAGTGTGGTTTTTGCACTTCCGGAATGGCGATGTCCATTAAAGGCTTAATGGATCAATATGAAAAACCGCAATCCGGTTCAGGAAAAACAAAAAAAGAGCTTCCAACAAGAGATGAGGTGAAAAAATATTTGGAAGGTAACCTATGCAGATGTACAGGTTATGTGAAAATAATTGATGCCGCTGAAAATGTTTTGAACAAATTATGACACGAAAATTTAAAATAATCGGTAAACCAATTCCCAAGCACGATGCAAACATTCGTGTAACGGGTAAGGCCGTATATGGACATGACATCGTACTGCCCGGTATGTTGCATGGCGCAATTTTGCGTACCCAATTTCCTTATGCAGATTTTACGATTGACGTTTCTGCCGCAAAAAAATTGAAAGGCGTTTATTGTGTGATTACTGCCGATGATATGGATACAAATGCGATCAGCTACAAACGCGATCATCCGGTTTTGAAAAAGGGAACGGTAAATTGTATCCGTGACGAAATAGCCGCCGTTGCCGCAGAAACAAAAGAGATCGCACTTGAAGCATTAAAACTTATTAAGGTAAATTATAAACCGAAAAGGGGAATTTTTGATCCTTCCGAATCGTTGAAACCGAATGCGAGAACCGTGAACAAATTTCTTAAAGAAAAAAAACACGAAAAGAACGTTGCCGACAAATTTTTCTATGAACATGGTAATCTGAAGGAGCAAATAAAGAAAAGTGCTGTTATCGTAAAAAAGAAATTTGAACTCCCCAGGATGACACATTGCTGCATGGCAACCAGTAATATCACTGCCGATTGGAATCCTGTAATCAAACGATTAACCCTATATTCCTCAACTCAAGTTCCGTTCCTGTATCAACGCGATATGGCACATTGTCTGAAAATGAATCCTTCTGATATTCGGGTCGTGCAAGTGGTAATTGGTGGCGGATTTGGAAGCAAACTCGATATGAATCCGTTTGAACCGATAGCCGCGATACTTTCCATGAAGACAAACCGACCAGTTCAAATAATTTATTCACGGGAAGAAGAATTTATTGCTTCACCAACCCGGCAGACAATGCGTATAGAGATGGAAGCCGGTGCGGATAAAGATGGACATTTCACTTTTCGGGATGTAAAAATTCTTAAAGATAACGGTGCTTATACCTCGTGGGGGGCAACAACTCCTTTTGTGATGATGCAGACATTTTCATCCTTGTATCAATGTCCGGCTTGTCGTTTTGAATCGCTTGCTGTTTACACAAATAACCCGAATGCCGGTTCTTTCAGAGGGTACGGAAATCCTCAGGCAACTTTTGCAATGGAAAGCATAATCGATCTATTGGCGGATGAATTGAAGATGGATAAAGCCGGAATCCGTTTATTAAATTCCAACTACAAAGGAGAAATAACCGGACAAGGTTTGCATTTTGAAACCTGCGGACACAAAGATGCGCTGGAAGCTGTGATTGAAAAAAGTTCAAAGCAGCAGCTGGCAGAAAGCAGGAAGCAGGATATTAGATTTAAAAAAGGACGAGGTTATGCAAGTATGCTGCACGTGGGTGGCGGGGCTAAAATTTATCGGTCTGATGGTTGCGGAACTATAGTGAAGCTTGATGACTATGGTTATCTCACCATCATTACGGGTTCAAGCGAAATTGGTCAGGGCTCCGAAACCGTTCTTGCCATGATGGCTTCTGAAGAATTGTCTATTCCGCTTTCAAAAATAAAAGTGGTGAATACCGACACCGATGTAAAACCATGGGACGTTGGTGTTCATGCCTCTCGTACAACTTTTGTTGCTGGAAATTCTTTACTGGGAGCCATTGATTTGTTGAAGAAAAAACTAAATAAAAAAGCAGCAACATTATTAAATACAACAGAAGAAAATCTAATTTATGAAAACGGGGAGATAAAAGTTTCTGGAGGAAATTCAATCAAAATAGATAAGGTAGTTCGTGAAATTCATTTTGCCACTCCCAGTGAACTATGTACCGAAACTTATTTTTATGAACCTTCCAGTAAATTCCAGGATGCCGGTTTCAAAGGAAATGTTTCGGGAACTTATGCTTTTGCCGCACAAGCTGTTGAAGTGGAAGTGGACACGTATACAGGAAATATAAAAATCCTAAAAATTGAGGTTTCGCAAGATGTTGGTAAAGTTTTAAATCCACTTGGAATAATGGGACAGATTGAAGGGGGTGTTTTGATGGGAGTAGGATATGCCATAAGTGAAGAGTTGACCATGGAAAAGGGTTATGTGATGAATCCAAATTTTCACAACTACAAAATGCTGACAGCAAGTGATGTCCCTGTGATTAATTTTTACCCCATCGAAACGAATGATTCGAAGGGACCCTACGGAGCAAAAGGAATGGCCGAAGCTCCTTTGATTCCTACTGCTGCCGCTATTGCCAATGCAGTTGCCGATGCTATAGGAACAAGAATATACTCACTGCCGCTAAGCCCTGAAAGAATTTTAAAAGCGATCTCTTTAAACAATTCAAATAATAAACATAAAAAAAATAATTCTATATGAGACCATCAGACATAGCCGGCAATACGCCTTTGCTTAAAATAAATGACAAACTGTATGCTAAATTTGAAGCAACGAATCCAAGCGGAAGTATTAAAGACCGAATTGCAATTTATATTATCAATGCCGCTGAAAAAAACAAGCAGTTAAAACGGGGAGATACCATCATTGAAGCCACCAGTGGAAATACCGGAATTGCTTTGGCACTTGTTGGCGCCGAAAGAGGATATAATGTAAAAATTGTGATGCCGGGAAACATGAGTGAGGAACGAAAACAAATGATGCGCTTATTTGGGGCAGAGATCATTGAAGTAGCCGATGGCGATTTTGATCGTGCCATTGAATTAAGAGATGAATTGGCCATTAAAAACGGCTGGTTTAATCCCGATCAATTTATGAATCCGCTGAATATTGAGTGTCACGAAAAAACAACCGGGGTAGAAATTCTGAACCAGACAAAAAATATTGGAAACATATCTGCACTGATCCTGGGAACAGGCACCGGAGGCACATTGATGGGTATCAGAAAAACATTGATAAAGGAGTATCCTGACATGAAGGTGATTGCTTGTGAGCCGGCCGAATCACCTGTGATGAGCGGTGGAGAGCATGGAGATCACGGAATCCAGGGAATTGGCGATGCAAGTAGATTTCTTCTCGACCTTAGCGTGGTGGATGAGATCTTATTGATTTCAACAGCAGAAGCAATTGATAGAGCAAGAAGGCTCATTGAAGAAAACGCCATTTTTGTGGGGTTCAGCTCCGGCGCCAATGTGCTCGCTGCTGAAAGGTGGATGGAGAAAAACAAGCCGGAGGGTATCGTAGTTACCGTATTATCAGATCGTGCTGAAAGATATTTAAGCCTTTTTAAATAAGTTTTTTATTCATGGAATTCAATATTATTAATCCTAAAACGAAATCTGAATTGCTGGTTGCAATGAGAAAGGAAAGAGATTTCCGCTTTGGTGCCGGATATACCGATTTATTGCTGGAGACCCGAAAAATGCCGGAAGCAAATTTAACCATCATAAATCTTTCACAGATAAAAGATACTCCGTTTACAGGAATTAAAAAATCTGCTGCCGATTTTCGCTTAGGCGCCCTCTTTACCGCCCATAAAATTGTGATAAATAATGAAATAAAACGTAGGTTTCCGGTGCTTCACGAGGCTGCTTTAAGCCTTGCCTCAACTCAAATCAGGCAGGTGGCTACCCTCGGTGGAAATTTGTGTACCGCCTCTCCTTCCGGTGATCTTGCCTGTGCTCTGGCTGCCCTCCAGACCGATTGTGAAATATTAAGTACTAACGGAAAAACAAGGCGGGTGAATATCAATGATTTTTTTACCGGAGTGAGAAAAACCGTTCTCAAAAAAAATGAGGTCTTATATTCCGTTCTGATCCCTGCTAACCAGAAGAATTCCAAAAACATTTTCTCCGGATTTATCAAAATTGGAACACGTCGCTCTATGGAATGTTCGGTGGTTTCTCTTGCCTATCATATTCAAATAGACAAAACAGGAAACATAATAAAGGCCGGGGTAGCCATTGGTGCATCGGCGCCTACGGTTCGCTTTACAGAATCAGCTTGTGCGTTTTTATTAGGAAAGAACTTCAAAAATATTTCAAAAAAGGATAAAGAAACCTTTGCTGAATTAGTATTATCATACGCCTCTCCTATCTCAGACATACGTGCCACCGCCTGGTACAGAAAAGAAGTTCTATTTAACATCAGTAAAAGTATTTTTGAATGACAAGCGCCAAAACAATCAAACTATCAGCCAATGAAAATCATTATGGTTGTTCCCCTTTTGCCTTAGAAGCTATTCGGAAAAATATTGAAAATGTTCATTTCTATCCGGAAATTAATCCTATTGCCCTTAAAGAATTATTGGCAGTGAAATTTGGAGTGTCGGTTAATAATATCATCGTTGGGGCAGGTTCCGTAAGAATTATTGACGGACTTATTCAAACATTTGTTGGACCCGGCGAAGAAGTTCTTACTTTTGAAAAAAGTTTTGTCGCATACGGCCAGTTTTCTGAATTTCACAGACGCAAATGCAACTTTGCACCTCTTTCGGATTTTCGATGCACTCCCGAAAATCTTATTCCGTTCATAAATGATCGTACCCGTTTAATTTTCATCGCAAACCCTAATAATCCCACCGGCACAATTATTTCTCATGCTGAATTAGATGCTTTTTTAAATAAAATCTCACCTAATATTATTGTTGCCCTGGATGAAGCCTACGCAGAATATGTTACCGATTCTTCTTTCCCCAATACGATTGAGCTTCAAAAAAAACATACTAATCTGGTCGTTCTTCGCTCTTTTTCAAAAATCTATGGCTTAGCCGGTTTACGCATTGGGTATGCGATGATGGAAGAAGGTCTTGCCATAAAAATGACCGAAGGACAAATTCCTTTTTCGTTGAATTATCTTTCCGGAAAAACGGCCATTGCCGCGTTAAATGATTATGAATTTATCCTAAAATCTGCTGAAGAAAATGCCATTCAATGTGCATTTCTATATGATGAATTAATAAACATGGGATACAATATTATTCCGTCTCAGGCCAATTATCTTTACTTGTGGTTTAGTGAGGATGCCGAAAAAGATAAACTGTATCAAAACCTTCGCTCAAATGGAATTCTGGTATGCGATATGAATGTTTTTAACCAGCCTAAAAGTTTACGTATCGGAATCGGAGATCGTGATGCCTGTATCCGTATCATTGAATGCCTTAGAAAACAGAAATAATCTGATAAAATTCTCTTGAAACCTGTCATACAAAAGAATAGGAAGTTGTCTGGAAATAATGTTTTTAGAATTTTATGTGTCTGTTTTTTGATAGGCGAGGCGCCTTTTGAAGCCAATAGCATGCGACCTATAGGCAAAAAAGGCAACGAAGCATATCGAAAAACAGGCCATAACAAAATGAAAAGATTATTTCCAGACAGCTTCTATGAAGGATTTATATGAGAAAACTCAGTTTTTTAAAGCAGGAAAACCGTACTTTTGCACCATAAAAATCCAATACTATGGCAAAAGTTAAAGGCGAAATTGTAATCAATTCCGAACGCTGTAAAGGCTGCCAACTGTGCGTTCCTGTTTGCCAGCAGTTCACCATCGCAATGTCAGATAAGTTGAACAGTAAGGGTTATCATTATGCATCGGTTATTAATGAAGATTGCAATGGTTGTATCAATTGTGCCTTGGTTTGCCCGGATGGTGTGATAACCGTTTACCGTGTTAAAATGAAAGACCCTGTTACTGCTTAACATACTGTTTAAATTTTTTTACAAACTATAATTAATTTACTTCAATGAAAGATATAAGGTTAATGAAGGGCAACGAAGCAATTGCTGAAGGTGCCATTCGTGCCGGTTGCGACGGATATTTCGGATACCCTATCACTCCCCAGTCGGAAGTGATGGAATACCTGATGGAAAATAAGCCGGAAGAAAGAACGGGAATGGTAGTTTTGCAGGCAGAAAGTGAGTTGGCCTCTATTCACATGGTTTATGGAGGTGCGGCCTGTGGCAAAAGAGTAATGACTTCCTCCTCAAGTCCGGGAATCAGTCTGATGCAAGAGGGAATTTCATTTTTGGCAGGAACCGAACTTCCTTGTTTATTGCTAAACGTAGTAAGGGGCGGTCCCGGTTTGGGAACCATTCAACCTTCGCAATCAGACTATTTTCAGGCAGTAAAAGGGGGTGGCCACGGTGATTATAAAATGATTGTTCTTGCCCCCGCCTCCGTTCAGGAAATGTATGATTTTGCAAAACTCGGTTTCGATCTGGCTTTCAAATATCGTATCCAGGTTATGGTACTGTCTGATGGAGCGATAGGCCAGATGATGGAAAAAGTTGTACTGGATGAAGAAAGACCGAGAATGTCCGATGAAGATATTGTTAAAACTTATCCCTGGGCTACAACCGGAAAAACTCCCGATAGAGAAAGAAACATCATTACCTCACTCGATCTGGATCCTATCAGACAAGAGAAAATTAATATTCATCTTCAGAAAAAATTTAAAAAAGTTGCCGAAAATGAAGTGCGATTCGAAAGCTTTAATTGCGAAGATGCCGAATATCTGTTCGTTGCCTACGGTTCGAGCGCAAGGGTTTGCCAGAAAGCCATGAACCTGGGAAGAGAAAAAGGACTAAAAATCGGATTATTAAGACCCATTACATTATTCCCGTTTCCAACAGAAGAAATATACAAACTTGCCAAACAGGTAAAAGGAATCTTATCGGTTGAAATGAGTGCCGGGCAAATGGTGGAAGATGTGAGACTTGCCGCAAACGGTGCGGTTCAGGTAGAACATTATGGACGGCTTGGGGGTATTATCCCGGCTCCTGATGAGGTGTTACATGTAATGGAAGAAAAATTTATATTAAACAAAAATTATGGAAGAGGTTCTATCTAGAGAAAGCATTTGTGTACGGGAGAATATCGTTTACGAACGAACTCCTTTGATGACAGATAACGCACTTTCATACTGCCCGGGCTGCGGACATGGAACTGCACACCGATTGATCATGGAAGTGATTGAAGAAATGAACCTGCAATCGAAAACAATTGGTGTGGCTCCGGTTGGATGTTCGGTTCTTGCGTATGATTTTTTGGATATTGATATGCAACAGGCTGCCCATGGAAGAGCACCCGCTGTTGCTACCGGTATAAAAAGATTGATGCCCGATAAGTTTGTTTTCACCTATCAGGGAGATGGCGACCTGGCCGCAATAGGAACGGGTGAAACCATTCATGCCTGTAATAGAGGTGAAAATATTTGCATCTTCTTTGTTAATAATGGTATTTACGGAATGACGGGGGGGCAAATGGCTCCGACTACTTTGCCCAATATGAAAACGGCAACTTCTCCCTATGGTCGGGATACAAAGTCAACTGGATTTCCGCTAAAAATAACCGAAATGGTGGCAATGCTACCCGGAACCTGCTACGTTACCCGGCAAAGTGTACATACGCCGGCAAACGTGAGAAAGACAAAAAAAGCAATCGAAAAGGCAGTAAAATGTCAGTTAGAAAACAAGGGATTGTCTTTTGTTGAAATCGTTTCCAATTGCAATTCAGGATGGAAAATGACCCCACTCGATTCAAATAAATGGATGGAAGAAAATATGTTTCCGGTTTTCCCTTTGGGAGACATAAAGCTTCCTAAATAAATGTGATTCGATGGTAATTCAATCGTAACTCAGTAGTAATTCAATCGTAATTCAGTAGTAATTCAATCGTAATTCAATCGTAA
>CAYHCF010000017.1:0-58110 GCA_964355075.1 uncultured Chitinophaga sp. | reverse complement strand
TTCAATGGTAACTCAGTAGTAACTCAATCGTAATTCAATGGTAACTCAGTAGTAATTCAATGGTAACTCAGTAGTAACTCAATCGTAATTCAATGGTAACTCAGTAGTAACTCAATCGTAATTCAATGGTAAAAAACAACCGATTAACAATGAATGACAGCGCAGCGTATGACAATGAATGACGACCGTATTACAACCGAATGACAGCGCAGCGAATGACAACCGAATGACACTAAACACTAAAAATTAAAAATATTTTAACATGACTGAAGAAATTATTATAGCCGGATTTGGCGGACAGGGCGTTTTGTCAATGGGGAAAATTCTTGCCTACTCAGGAATGATGCAGAATAAAGAAGTGAGCTGGATGCCTTCCTACGGACCGGAAATGAGAGGCGGCACAGCAAACGTGACCGTTATTATCAGCGATGAACGCATCAGCTCTCCCATCTTAAATCAGTTTGATACCGCCATCATTCTAAATCAACAGTCGATGGATAAGTTTGAAAAAACAGTGAAAAAAGGTGGCGTTCTCATTTATGATCCCAATGGAATTACCCACCATCCTACCCGAACCGATATCAATATTTATACCGTTGAAGCTGCGGATGAATCCAGTAAACAAAATTTCAAAAAAGGTTTTAATATGTATATTTTGGGTGCTTTTTTAAAGCTTAAACCCTTAATCGATCCTGAATACCTTCATAAGGGCCTCGAGAAATCATTGCCTGCCAGACATCATAACCTCATACCCGAAAACGAAAAAGCAGTTGCAAGAGGTAAAGAAATATTGATGCCAAAATACCTTTTGAATTAAAGTTTTATTCGGTCGTAATGCCGTTGTAATTCTGTGGTAATACAATTGTAATTCAGTCGTAATTCTGTGGTAATACAATTGTAATTCAGTCGTAATGCCGTTGTTATTCAGTCGTAATACAATTGTAATTCAGTCGTAATTCGGGGTAATGCCTTGTAACTAAGAATGACCACCGAATAACTATTGAATAACTACTGAATGACCATAGAATAACTATCGAGTTACTATCGAATAACTACTGAATGACCATAGAATAACTATCGAGTTACTACTGAATAACCAACAAAAAAGGCTGTCTCAATACATGAAACAGCCTCTTTTTGTTTTTTAGAAATATCCTATTTCTGGCTGATTACAAACAAGGTCACCGCTCCCGTATTATCGGTTGCAGTTGTAACAAACTTCACTAATCCTTTTTTGCCACTTGCAGTTAAGAAAGCATAGACATCATTATTTGCCAAACTAACAACTTTGCTTAAAGTGCCTGAAGCGAAATCAATGGTTTTGAAACTGTCATCAACTTTGGTAACATCTTTAATTTGGTCAAACTGTGCTGCAGTTATTGAAGTAACTTTAAATTTGGTGTCATTTTTAGTTGCCCAACCTGTTATTTCGGTGTTCCAAATTACTTGTGCGCCATCCGTATTGGTTGGTGCAGCAAAAGCGTTTTTGTCGGTAGCTCCATAATAATAAACAAAATCAATTTTTGATGAATTAGCCGTTGCGGTTCCACTCACGCCGGCAGTGTAGGTGGCAAAATTATTGGCAATGCCTAAAAATTTATATAAAACCGTAGTATTGCTTTGTGCGCCTAACTGAATAACGCTGGAAACATCCACGTTTTCGACACTGATAAGTGTAACGGTAAAGGTTTCTGACGTAACACTCTCCTGATCATCAGTAGCCTTTACGGTATAGGTAATTATCTGGCCTGCTGCTTGTCCGCTTAAAACATCAGTATATGTTTTAACATAATCCTTTGCATTTGGCGTGGCGGTAAAAAGAACGATGGTGGGTTGTCCGGCAATTGCTTTTTCAATAGTTAAGGTTTTAATTTTTTGGTTGGTAGAGGCTGAAGCGGCTATCTTTATGTCGATAGAAGTAGTTGAAACCGGTAAACTCTTTGTTTTAGTTCCGTCATTAATGGTTACTGTTGGCGGGACTTTTGCTGTTTCGTCCTTTTTACATGAGGTAAAAGCTAATGATATTCCAAACATCATTATCAAGCTTGTTTTTATTGTTTTTTTCATATTCTTGGTTTATTAATTTTTAACAGGTCGCGAAAATAATGCCAATTTTTATGATTTTTAAATGTTTTCCAGTCTAATTTTTTGTTTTGCTTCGTTTTTTCACAATAATTTGACTCTTTTCAAGACTTTTCCTGCATTCCTTAAGCATAAATCATCCCTTATCTCTTAAAAAACTCTTAAAGTTTATCAAATGAAATTTTTTGTGAGTCCGTAAAAATCATTTATGTTTGCCTTTTAGCGTTTATACCAAACATAATAAGTTATATAATGAGTAAATACAACCTGTTCAACAATGTTTTCGGCTGGCTTCTTTTTTTAGTTTCGCTTGCCACTTACACACTTACGCTCGAGCCAACGGTGAGCTTTTGGGATTGTGGTGAATTTATTTCGGCTTCTTTTAAATTACAGATTTGTCATCCACCGGGAGCCCCTCTTTTCCTCATGATTGGGCGCATCTACAGCCTGTTTGCAGGAAATGATTTAAGCAAAGTTGCCTTTTGTGTAAATATGGTTTCGGCAACTACAGCGGCGCTAACGGTTATGTTTATGTTTTGGACCATTACGCATCTTGCAAAAAAGGTTTTGTCCAAATCGGGTGAGGAACTAGAAAGCTGGCAGGAAATCGCCATCATGGGTGCCGGCTTAGTGGGTGCCCTGGCTTTGAACTTTTCGGATACTTTCTGGTTTTCGGCGGTTGAGGCTGAAGTTTATGCCTCTTCCAGCTTTTTTACAACGCTTACTTTTTGGTGTATTTTGAAATGGGAGAATATTGCCCACGAAAAACATGCCGACCGCTGGTTGGTTTTAATAGCCTATTTAATCGGGTTGGCAATTGGCGTCCATTTGCTGAATCTATTGGTTATTCCGGCTATTGTTTACGTATATTATTTCAAAAAATTCACTTTTACCCGACCCGGCTTCATCAAGGCGTCGGCGGTGGCCATTTTAACCATTGGTATCATCCAATTTGGTATTATCCCGGGTTTACCCGGTTTAGCAACTAAACTGGATTATTTAACAGTTAACTCCTTTGGCCTGGGCTTTAACTCGGGCGCAATTCTATTGATATTCTTACTCATCACGCTCATTTCATCCTTTCTGTATTATACCCATAATCAAAACAAAAACAGCTTGTATATTGCTGTTGTAACCTATGCGATACTGGTATTAAGCTATTTTGTGATCAATGCAAGTTTAGGGGGATTGGTTTTATGGGGTATTATAACCGCTGCCTTGTATTTTATCCTTTTTCATAGAAAAGCTGCAATGGATGTAGTTAACTTAGCCGTATTGTGTTTTTCATTTATCGTAATTGGATACTCCTCTTATTCCATGATTATCATTCGTTCTCTGGCAAACCCACCCATCGATATGAATGATCCTGAACAGCCCTTTTCCCTCTTAAGTTATCTGAACCGCGAACAATATGGCGAAAACCCCCTCGTTTACGGTCAGTATTTTTACGCCAAAGTAGTTGAGCTAAAGAAAGGAAACATGCAATATGCGAAAAGTGCGGATGGCAAATATGAGGAGGCTGGGGAAAAAGTTGAACGAATTTATGACTCAAAAGACTGCACAATCTTCCCGCGTATGTGGGCCGATCGTAGTGATTATGTTTCGGCTTACCGGGAGTGGGAGAAAATACCGGAAGGCAAAAAGGCCAATATGGGCAAGAACATTGATTTTTTGTTAAGTTACCAATTGGGCTTTATGTATTGGCGCTATTTCTTTTGGAACTTTATTGGTCGCCAAAATGATGAGCAGGGATATGGTGATATAACCCGTGGTAACTGGATTAGTGGCATTAACCTGATTGACGAATGGCGCCTGGGGCCTCAAAAAACTATGCCCGAAAGCATGAAAGGAAATATGGCCCATAATACCTATTTCTTTCTTCCCCTGATTTTGGGATTGATTGGTCTGTTTTATCATTTCAAAAAAGCCAAAGAGGATTTTGTGGTGGTATTGACCCTCTTCCTCTTTACCGGATTTTTCATTATTTTATACCTGAATTTCCCGGCTCACCAGCCTCGTGAACGGGATTACGCATATGTGGGCTCCTATCAAACTTTTATGATATGGATCGGTTTGGGCGTTTTGGCCTTAGTTGACTGGCTGGGTAAAAGGATTAATAAAAGAATGGCTGCTGTTGGTGCCACTGCGGTTTCCCTGGCTGCTGTTCCACTGTTAATGGGAACTCAAAACTGGGATGACCATAACCGCAGTAATCGCTTTACTGCCCTGGCATTTGCCGAAGATTACCTGAATTCTTGTCCGAAAGATGCCATTTTGTTTACCAATGGCGATAACGATACCTATCCGTTATGGTATGCACAAAACGTAGAAAACATCAGAAGCGATGTGCGGGTAATTAATATGAGTTTGCTCAATACCGATTGGTATGCAGATGGATTAAAACGCCGTGCCTTCGACAGCCGGCCCGTTGAGTTTAGCATGACCTCGGCTCAATACAAACAAGGAAACCGTGATTATGTGGTGTATTATGAAAACCCGGAGCTGGAAACACGTTACGGAATCAATAAAAACGATTTCTATCCGCTTAAAAACGTATTGGCGTTTATGATGGATGATAAAGACCCGATGGGCACGGTTCAAACACAGGGCGGAGAGCCTTTGCGTTACTATCCAACCAAAAAGTTCAGCATCGTTGTGGATCGCAAGGCTTGTTTGAAAAACGGTGTGGTTCAGCCAAAAGATGAAGTGTTTATGAATGATACCATAAAATGGGAAATTGGGAATTCCAATCTGATGAAAGCGGATCTTATTTTATTGGATATCATTAGTTCTAATATCAATACCCGCCCAATCTGCTGGGCCATAACAACCGGCAATGATGTATACCTGAACCTGCAGTCCTATTTTCAATTAGAGGGCTTGATTTACCGGTTGGTTCCTATTCTTAACAACGAACAACGCGATGGAACAACCGGCAGAATAAATTCAGATATTTTATATGATAATTTAATGAACAAATTCAAGTGGGGAAATATGGATCAGCCAAAAGTATATTTGGACGAAACTATTTTACGCCAAACCAAAAATTTCAGAAATATCTTTTATCGCCTGGCTGAAAAATTGGTAGCCGAAGGCAAGAAAGACTCTGCCATCAAGGTAATTGATTATTGCCTGAAGGCAATGCCAAATAACAAGGTTCCTTATGATGTTTTTGTGGTAAGGTTGGTTGAAGGATATTATATAGCCGGTGCCACCCAAAAAGCGAATAAACTTGCAAAAGAATTGGTTACCCTGGATTGCGAAAAGGTGAAATATTATTTAAGTTTCAAAAACAAGCGTAATGCAGTTAAGCCCGATATAGATGACAATATGCAAATCATGAATTATATTCAGCAGATTACCGAGGCAAACCAACAAATCCAGTTAGCTAAAGACCTTCGCAAGCAAATTGATGATGCACAGGTTGGCATGTAAATATTTTCCGGTATTCTTTTTTCTAAGCTCAATACCCAAACGGTATTGAGCTTAATTTTTTAATACAATGAGTCCATCAATTATATACGGTTTACATGCTATAAAAGAAGCCTTAGCTGCCGGTAAGGAACTAATAAAAGTACAAATAAGTAAAGGTGTTCAACACCCTACCATTGATGAAATTATTACGCAATGCAGGAAAACTCAGGTTCCGGTTCAGTTTGTGCCTAAGGAGAAGTTTTTTGCTTTTAAAAACAAAAACCACCAGGGAATTGTCGGGTATATTTCGCCAATCTCTTACTACTCTTTAGAGAATCTGGTTCCGCAATTATTTGAAGAAGGACAAACACCTTTTATTGTGGTTCTGGATAGATTAACTGATGTGCGCAATTTGGGGGCCATTGCCCGAACTGCCTTATGTGCCGGCGTTCATGCAATTGTTATCCCGCTTACCGATGCCGCCCCCGTAAATGAGGATGCCGTAAAAACCTCTGCCGGTGCTTTGCTTAAATTGCCCGTTTGCAGAGAACGCCATATTAAAACGGCCATCGAGTTTTTGAACCAATGTGGTTTTACTACTTTGGCCTGCACCGAAAAAGCGAAAAAAAACCTGGATCAAACCGATCTAAGCGGCCCTTTGGCTATTGTGATGGGAAATGAAGAAACAGGTATTGGAAACGATGTGTTAAACAAATGCAGCGCACAGGCAAAAATTCCAATGGATTTTGGGGTGTCTTCCCTAAATGTATCCGTTGCGGCGGGAATTGCTATGTATGAAGCAATGAAACAAAGAAGTGTGTAATTAAGTATAAATATTATTGCTTTAGGAATTTTTGAACAATCATGCCTTTATCGCTCAATCCGTTTAAGACATATAAGCCATTGCTTAAATCGCTAACATCTATTGTGTTTTGTAATACGTCACCCTCTTTAACCAAGCGACCTGTTAAATCGTAAATTTTAAATTGGTTGGTGTTCACCCCTTCAATAAATAATTGCCGGGTGGCAGGTATGGGAAACAACCTGTAATCGTGAACCGAGAGTTTGTTGATGCCCACTTTGGTTCCATCGTAATCAATGATAATCAATAATTGATCCTGCCCGTACAATAAATCTGAGGCGGTAATCCCAATTAAACTGGTTAACCTCATGTAAAAATACCGGGTTCCCCAAATAGTTGAATTCTTTACAAAGTTAAAATTAATCCTTTTTCGGTTCGTGCCATTATAAAGCGTACTCCCTATTGGAAAAGTCCATGCCTGAGCGGCAAAATTATACTCGAAACCGTTTCGTGCCGATCCATCAATGGGTGATATCGTAGATCCGGTAGCCACCAGCAAGGTATCATTATTGGGTGTAAAAAAAACAACTTCAACTGATGCCGAATCGTCGTTTACGTTAAAATTATCATATCCTTTTGATGCAAAACCATATTTCGTCTGACCCATGGAAAGGAATGCCAGAAACAAAATACTTACTGTAAAAATCACCTTTTTCATATGCAACGTGTTAAATGAGTTCACTATCTTCCTGTAAAAAGAATTACAAGTTTACAAAATAATTTGATTAGAAAAAATCAAATTTGGTTGCATTTAGCGGATTCTAATTTTTTGGTCTAACTTTAAGGTGTCATTTAGCGGGTAATTCAGCTCCTGAATTTGTTTAACAGGAATTCTAAATTTTCGGGCTAAACCATATAGGGTTTCACCTTTTTGTACCTGGTAATAATAATCTTCTTTTACCGTAGAATCAGGCGATTTCACCTCTTTGCCCGGTTCAACCGGAACAATTACCAATCGCTGCCCCACATAGATGGTGTCGCCCGGTAAATTATTGGTAGCCTTGATGTCATTCAGTCTCAAATTATAAATTTTTGAAATGCTAAATAATGTTTCTCCCTGTTTTACCAAATGAACTCCGGGGATACTTTGAGGCTCTTTTGTGTCGGCACTAACAATGGCCGGGTTAATGATTAACCGTTGCCCAACCTTAATTACCTCATCATTTAATCCATTCAGATATTGAATTGCATCTACACGAATGCCGTATTTTTTCCCTATTCCGTAAAGCGTTTCCCCTTTTTGAACCGTATGAAAGAAGCTTAGGTTTTCTCTAAAATCAGGAATAATATCGGTTTGAACCACCCTGTCAACTGTTTTTTGGGTTTCCAGATTTTGCTGCGGGTTTTCGTAAACCTCATTGTTGTAAGCGGTGTCGGCTTTGGAGGAATCAAGCGGTGTGCTTGTTGCTTCAACCGGTGGAGGCGCTGTCAAATCGGCCAACACGGGTGCTTTCTCGCGCTTGTTTTTAAGGTATATCATTTCGCCTGCTGCCGGCTCCTGCCCTGCTTTCATGAGATTTCTGCCAAGCAATTTATCTAATTTAACAGCATATCGCTGACTTATCCAATATAGGGTTTGCCCGGCTTGAACCGTGTGGGTTAAAATATCCGATTTGGCTTTTTTTGATTTCAGGTAAATGGTGTCTCCGGCTTTACAAACGGCATCCTTGGTTAAATCGTTATAGCGGTAAATATGATAGACTTTTATATCATAATCAATCGCAATCTGAGCAAAGCTTTGGTTGGGTTTTGCAATTATTCCCGGAACCCCGTTGTTTTCGAACTCTTTTCCATACGATTTAACTACTTCCGCTTTTTTCTCTTTCAACTCCAGATTTTCTTCTTCGCCAATTTTAACTTCGTCGAAACGATTCAATTTGTGGCGTTCAATAAAGGTAATCAACAGCTCGGCGTATTGCGGATTAGTTGCATAGCCGGCTCTTTTTAATCCATGTGCCCAGCTTTTGTAATCAGTAGGTTCAAGATCAAATAAAAAGGCATAACGTACATTTTTCTTTAAGAAATCAGAATGATCGCGGTAGCTATCAATGGCTGCATCATATTTTCTAAAACACTCCTGAGGTGCATCGTCATCTTCATAAATGGTTTTACCTGTCCAGGTTGTTTTGCATTTAATACCAAAGTGGTTATTTGCTTCCTGGGCAATCCGGCTGTTTCCGTTACCGCTTTCCAAAATGCCCTGAGCCAGGGTAATGGAGGCTGGTATTTTGCTCCGGTACATTTCCTCAACGGCAAGGCTATTATACTTATCTATGTATTGATCTACCGACATGATTGGCTGCAAGAGGTCGGCCCGGTCATTATCCTGCGCAAAAATTGCTGAGCCTAAAAACAGGCTCAATGAAACAAGCAAATATTTTTTCATTGTAGTACAACAAAAATAGAATTCAGCCTGCAACTCCTTCTCCTTGTTTGCTAACAATTTGGAGTGCGTGTTTATTAAATTAAACAAGATTATTAAAGGTATGAAATTAATTACCAATGCCACCAAGACGCGAAGGCGCAAAGTTTGCTTCCGTTTTTTTCTTTGTTCCTTTGTAGCCTCTTTTTGCTACTAAGAAACTAAGAAACAACTTTTGCCGCTAAGACTCGAAGAAATTGTTTTGTTGTTAACGCAAGGTTTATTGTATTGATTTTAATAAAAACACTAAATTTGAAATCAACTAAAAAAGAACATGCCGGTAATTTCAATGTTTTATGGTATTATTATAAGAATGTTTTTTATGGATAATAAAGAACATAAATTACCTCATATCCATATTGAATATGGAGAATATCATGCTGTAATATTGATCCCACAAGGAGATAAAATTGCAGGAGAATTTCCCAATGACAAGCTCAAATTGGTTCTGGCCTGGATTGAAATCCATAAAGATGAATTAATTGCTGATTGGAAATTGGCTTTAGAAGGAGAACCCGTTTTTAAAATTGAGGCACTAAAATAACTTTGACTATGCGAAAAATATTAGCCGTTAAACCTTTGGATAATTATTTGCTTGAGCTAAAGTTTGATGATCATTCTACCCTGTTTTTTGATATGCGCAATTATTTGGAATTTCCTGTTTTTAGGGTTTTAAAGCGTATCGAAAATTTTAAGGCCGTGGTTAATAAAGGGTATTTTGTTGAATGGGAAAAGTTTGATCTTGAATTGAGTGCAGATACCCTATGGCATGAAGGGAAATCCTTTTCTGCTTAATTTATTGTAGCCGGCTTTTACTTTCCCCTTTCGTTTCTTTGTTCCTTTGTAGCCTCCTTTTGCTACTAAGAAACGAAGAAACAACTTTTGCCAACAAGACGCGAAGGCGCTAAGCTTATTTCCGTTTGTTTCTTTGTTCCTTTGTAGCCACCTTTTGCTACTAAGAAACTAAGAAACAAATTTGGCCACTAGGACGCTAAGGCGCTAAGTTTATTCCCCTTCGTTTCTTTGTTCCTTTGTAGCCTCCTTCCTTTGCGTCTTAGAGCCTTTGTGGCCACATTCTTTTGCTTCTAAATGCTAAACTCTCGGTTTTATTTTTATTTTTGCTGATTAAGACGGGTATTCCCGGTTCAAGCCGCATTGCCTCGTAAGAATTATTGAGAAATTTCGTTAAACCGAATACCACAAAATAAAAACCAAATGTTTAAACTCCATAAATTCGCTTTTACAATCATTTTGATCGGCTTCCATTTTTGGGGCCTGGCACAAATCAAACAAAAGCCGGTTTGGGAAACAAAAACCAGCAAAACCGAAGCAAAAATAGGCGAAGAACTGGATTTGATCTTTACCTGCAAAATTGAGAAAGACTGGTACATGTATTCCAGTGATTTTAGCGAAGATGTGGGTCCGGTTGTTGCCTTTTTTGATTTTACCAAAAACCCTACTTACCAGTTAATTGGCAAGATAAAACCGATTGGAAACCACAAACACTTTGACGATGTTTTTGGAGGTGAGGTTTCAACCTTTGTAGGAAAAGCCGAATTCAGACAAAAGGTAAAAATATTGAAACCAAACCCTGTGATAAAAGTCAGTGTCGAATACCAGGAATGTTCACAAGTTACCGGCGTTTGTGTATTGTTTAACAACGATTTTGAGTTTAGAAACATAAAAGTAAAAGGTGTTCCATCTGCTGATATTTCACCTTTGGTTCAGCCCGAAACCGGTCGCGCCAATCCTTCTGAACAGATTATAGCCGATACCCATAAAAAAATTGATAGCCTGGAGCAAGAACTCAATGCCCACAAAACCGGAAAAGATACAGCAGTCATTGTACAAACCGGGGCCGCTTCGGGTGGCAATGAAAAATCTATCTGGGGCTTTTTGCTTTTTGCCATATTGGGGGGATTAATCGCCGTAATCACTCCTTGTGTTTTCCCCATGTTACCCATGACCGTTACCTTCTTTACCAAACGCAGCGAAACCCGCGCCATGGCGTTAAAGCGCGCTTTCGGATTTGGGTTAAGCATTATCGGTATTTATGCTTCACTGGGTTTGATTTTCGCTATTTTTGATTTAGGTGCCGATTTTGGGAATATTTTGGCCACACACTGGCTTCCGAATATTTTGTTCTTCTTAATTTTCATTGTTTTTGCCGCCTCCTTTCTGGGAATGTTTGAAATAACCCTTCCGCATCAATTTGTGAATTCGGTGGATTCAAAAAGCAGCATGGGTAGTTTTGTTGGAATCTTTTTTATGGCTTTTACGCTGGTGCTGGTTTCCTTTAGCTGCACCGGACCTATTGTGGGAAGCTTGCTGATTGAAGCCGTAGGCGGGAGTTTTTTAAAACCATTTCTGGGAATGGCTGCTTTTGGCGCCGGTCTTGCTCTTCCTTTTACTTTATTTGCCATCTTTCCCAACTGGATGCAAAACCTGCCTAAATCGGGTGGCTGGTTAAATTCCGTTAAGGTGGTTTTGGGATTTTTAGAGCTGGCTTTTGCGTTTAAATTCTTGTCTATTCCCGATCAAACCTACCATTGGGGGCTGCTTGACAGGGATGTATATATTGCCTTGTGGATTGTGATTTTCTTCTTAATGGGATTATATTTATTGGGTAAACTAAAATTCAGCCACGATAGCGATATGCCGCATATTGGCGTTCCGAGATTGATGTTGGCCATCCTTACCTTTACCTTCGTTTTGTATCTGATTCCCGGAATGTTTGGCGCTCCACTTAAAGGATTATCGGGTTACCTGCCTCCACAGGAATCTCTGGATTTTGATCTGAGTAAAAACAAGGTGGTTTCCGGTAGCGAAAACAATAAGCCGGCAAATGATTTAGGTGAGGTACGATTCGGTAAATTATTCCATCTGCCGCACGATTTACGGGGCTTTTTCGACTATAAACAAGCGCTGGCTTATTCAAAAAAAGTAAACAAGCCCATCTTCATTGATTTTACCGGACATGGTTGTGTAAACTGCCGCGAAATGGAAGCAAATGTTTGGAGTGATCCGGAAGTGTTGAAGCGCCTGCAAAACGATTACGTGGTTTTGGCTTTATATGTGGATGATAAAACGGAATTGCCCGAAAACGAATGGTACACCAGCACCCGCGATGGCAAAGAAAAGAAAAGCATTGGCAAACAAAATGCCGATTTGCAAATCACAAAATACAATGCAAACGCACAGCCCTTTTACTTTTTAATTGATGGCAATGAGCGCTTATTAGTTGAGCCCAAAGGATATGATTTGAACGTGGCCAATTTTGTTTCATTTTTAGATACCGGGAAGAAGAATTTTGCTGCAGGAAAATAACATTTTTGTAGTGGTGCAGTCGGTTTTTTGTGTTAAATTCGTGTATGGAAAAAACACTTAAAATTGTTTCGCTTAAGGATATAAAATCTGATCACTCCTTTTGGCTCACAAAAAGTGAAACAGAAAGATTTGAAGCCATAGAATTTTTAAGGGATCGGAAATTGACATAATACCTATTTAACCTCAATGAACACTATCAAAAATCATTTCAGTGAAGCACATTCGGTTTTAAGCACATTTTTAGCCGACAATACCAATTTTGAAAAGATAGAAGCAGCCGGACAAATGATGGTTGCCTCCCTCAAAACCGGGGGTAAAATTTTAAGCTGTGGCAATGGGGGTAGTATGTGCGATGCCATGCATTTTGCCGAAGAATTAACCGGCAGATATCGAAATGATCGTCCGCCCATTGCAGCCCTCTCTATGAGCGATGTTAGCCATATGGCTTGCGTTGCCAACGATTATGGGTACGATTTTGTGTTCAGCCGTTACCTGGAAGCCCTTGGCCGCGAAGGCGATGTTTTGCTGGGAATCTCCACAAGTGGCAATAGCAAAAATGTGCTGAACGCCATGGAGGTGGCCCGCAAAAAAGGAATCAAAATAATTGGTCTCACCGGGAAAGATGGGGGCAAAATGGCCGGACAATGCGATGTTGAAATTCGCGCACCCCAAAGTCAATATGCCGACCGTGCCCAGGAAATTCACATTAAAGTCATCCATTCGCTCATCGACTATATCGAACGCCATTTCCTGTTTGTTTGAGCGAAGTCGAAAACAATTTCTGGTGTACACACAATTACCTAGTTGACGCCACTAAACTCTATACGGATTAAAACAACGTTTTTTGTCATTAGCGGCAGGAGGCAGCAGCAGGAAGCAGGCTGCCTCCTGCCACTGCCTCCTGCTTACTTTTTATTTATCCCGTTCGTGGTATAACTCCATCTCGACTCAGCTCGACCTGACATTTGCTTGCAATTCCCCTTTCAATTCAATATGTTTGACTCAAATACCAAAACGCCTTGAGCCTTCAAAACCTGTTTCGCAAAAAAACCATTGCCAATATCTTAGCCGATAAAAAGCTGGCCGAAAGCGAAACCCATCAGCTGCACAAAACACTTGGACTTCGCGATCTTACCGCGATGGGAATTGCCGCTATTATTGGAGCCGGAATTTTCAGCACCATCGGAACGGCAAGCGCTAATGGCGGTCCTGCTGTTGTTACCTTGTTTCTGTTTACTGCCGTAGCCTGCGGCTTTTCGGCCATGTGTTATGCCGAATTTGCCTCAGTAATACCCATTAGCGGTAGTGCATATACATACGCATATGCGGCCTTCGGGGAAATTATCGCCTGGATTATTGGCTGGGCGTTAATTGTGGAATATGCCATTGGAAATATTGTAGTAGCCATAAGCTGGAGCGATTACTTTACCGGATTAATGGCCGGATTAGGTTGGCATATACCGGAATATTTCAGCATGGATTACCTTTCTGCCAAACGAGGTTTCGAGGAGGCTTCCCTCCTGCTTTCCAATTCCCAAATGCAATTTTCTCAATTGAGTTCAACCTTACAGGAAGCCCACCTCGCCTGGATGAATGCACCGGTATTTCTGGGTATGAGATTGGTTTTTGACTTGCCTGCTGTTAGTATTGTGATTGCAATAACGATGTTAATTTATAGGGGTGTGAGAGAAACACGTAACGCCAGTAACGCTATGGTGGCGATAAAACTCATAGTGGTTATTATGGTTATTGTGGTTGGGGCTTTTTATGTTGATCCGGCTAATTGGAGTCCTTTTTCTCCAAATGGAATGGGGGGCGTTTTAAAAGGGGTTTCTTCTGTGTTTTTTGCCTATATCGGTTTTGATGCCCTGGCAACTACTGCCGAAGAATGCAAAAACCCTCAAAGAGATTTACCCAAAAGTATGGTGTGGTCGCTGTTAATTTGTACGGTTCTCTATATCCTTATTGCTTTGGTATTAACCGGAATGGTATCCTATAAAGAACTTGGCGTCGGTGATCCGCTTGCTTTTGTGTTCGAAAAGGTTAACCTCAAATGGATGAGTGGGATTGTTGCGGTAAGTGCCGTAATCGCAATGTCAAGCGTGCTTCTCGTTTTTCAGAATGGCCAGCCTCGCATCTGGATGAGCATGAGCCGCGACGGACTTTTACCTAAAAGGTTCAGCCGCATCCACCCAAAATATAAAACCCCCGCATTTGCTACCATCATTACCGGAATTTTGGTTGCCGTTCCCGCTTTTTTTATGAACCTGAAAGAGGTGACGGATCTTGCAAGTATTGGTACCCTTTTCGCCTTTGTTTTAGTAAATGCCGGTGTAATTAGAATGGAAAGTCACAAAAGCGAATATCATACCGGATATAAGGTTCCTTTTATTAGCGGTAAATACATTGTACCCATATTATTTCTTGCCTCCGTGCTTGCTTTATATATCACTCGCTATGACACCTTCATCAGCTTTTTCCAATTCCACCATTTCTGGCATCAAATACCCATGCTGGCTTTTTTGCTGCTGGCCTTCCTGATGTCGGTATTTAGCTATATTAAAAACTACTCACTCATACCTGTACTCGGCCTGATTACCAACTTTTATTTAATGACCGAACTCGGCTTAACCAATTGGGTCGGGTTCTCTATCTGGTTAATCATTGGTCTGTTTGTTTACTTTTCTTTTGGGTTTAAGCATAGTAAATTGAGGAGTCCTGTTCCTGAATCCTCCTAAAAACCGGTTCGTTTTGGCTCCCTGTTTTTGACTTTTGCCTTTCGTCGCCTGTTTTGTGTATTTTACCTGCCTTTTGTGGCACTTTATCCTTTTGTTTGGCCAGCAAGCTTTCAAATCCTTTATTTTGTGCTCCATTTTATGAAAACAAAAAAATTATTCCTTCTTCTTGGTCTCTGGTTCTTGGTTCAATCCGCTTTTGCTCAAAAAAGCAATTTCACCCTGAGTGGAAAAATTACCGATGCACGCAATGGCGAAGAATTAATTGGCGCAAGTATTGTGGTTTCGGCTCAAAAATCAGGTGTTGCCACCAATGCTTATGGCTTTTACGCATTAACCTTGCCGCAAGGGGTTTATTCTGTTGAAATATCATATATCGGTTATCAAACCCAAATAAAAGAGGTGGAACTGAACAGGGATACAAAACTAAATATTGAATTATCAGAGTCGGAAAAACAGCTGAAAGAGGTTTTGGTTAAAACCGATAAACTTACCAATGCGAATGTGACGGCCAACAAAATGAGTGTTATTAAAATCGACATCAAACAAGTAAAAAAAATACCGATTTTGTTGGGTGAAGTAGATATCGTAAAGGCGATTCAGTTATTACCCGGTGTGCAGGCTGCCGGCGATGGAAGCACAAATTTTGTGGTTCGTGGCGGCAATATTGATCAAAATCTGGTTCAATTAGACGAGGCTGTTGTTTATAACCCTTCTCATGTTCTGGGGTTTTTCTCGGTTTTTAACGGGGATGCCATAAAGGATTTTGAAATTTACAAAGGGGGTATTCCTGCCCAATACGGTGGCCGCCTGTCAAGCGTTCTCGACGTTCATATGAAAGATGGAAATTCAAAAAATTATGAGGCTACCGGTGGTATCGGTCTGTTATCCTCTCGCTTAACTTTGGAGGGTCCGATTATTAAGAACAAATCTTCCTTCCTGATTTCCGGAAGGAGAAGTTATTTCGATGTTTTCTTTCCCTTTTATGATTCATTAAAAGATGTGACAGCGTTTTTTGGTGATTTAAATATAAAAGCCAATTACACACTTGGCGAAAAAGACAAGCTGTTTCTTTCTGGTTATGCCGGAAAAGACAAGTTGGGCTTTAGCAAGCTTTTTGGCTTTGGTTGGGGAAACTACACCGGAACCCTGCGCTGGAACCATATCTTTAATAATAAATTCTTTTTGAACACCTCTTTGGTTTATAGCCGTTATAACTATAATTTCGATTTAAATATTGGCGAAAACCTAAACTTTACCCGTAAAAATTATATTGATGACCTCAACCTTAAATTAGATGGAAGCTATTTTTATAGCAATAAGAGTTCCTTTAAATTCGGCATTAAAATTACCCATTACGTATTTCAACCCGGCGAAAGAGTAAAAATTACCGCAGCGTCTATTATTGAAAATGCCTCTTTACCTAAAAAGCGGGATTTGGAAGAGGCGTTTTATGCGGGCCATACCTATAAATTTGGTTCCCGGCTGTCTGTTGAGTATGGTGCACGCCTCACTGTTTTCTCGGGTATCGGTGAGGGTAGAACCATCAACTATATGAATGGGTCGCCAACCTATATTTATAACGGTTACATCAAACAAAACGCGATAGATACGTTAAACCCTTATACCAACTATAGCAAAAATCAAATCTATCATACCTACACCGGTCTGGAGCCAAGGATTAATATTACCTATTTGTTAAATTCAAGCAGCTCTATAAAAGGTTCTTATAACCGTATGTTTCAATACATGAACCTGATCCAAAACATTACGGCATCTATCGGACAGGAGTTTTGGACTCCCGCCGATAAATATATCAAACCACAAATGGCAGATCAGGTAGCCCTGGGTTATTTTAAAAATTTTTATGATAACTTGTTTGAGTTTTCCGCAGAGACCTACTTTAAGAAAATGAAAAACACCGTTGAAGTGCGGGATGGAGCTGATTTGATGTTTAATGAATCCATTGAGTCGCAGGTGGTTGCCGGACAAGGACGCGCTTATGGGTTAGAGCTTTTTTTGCGTAAACAAACCGGAAAAACAACAGGCTGGGTCGGATATACCCTGGCTAAAAGTGAGCGTCAGGCAGATAATGTGAATCACGGAGAATGGTATCCTTTTCGATTTGACAGAAGAAACTATTTATCCCTGGTTATTAGTCACGAATTAAACAAAAGAATCAGCTTTTCTGCAAATTTCATTTATGCCACCGGGGAGGCGTTTACGATAGCCACACAAAGATATTCTTTGAGCTCCCTTGGCCCTGAAACACCCACCATATATTATGCAGCCCGAAACAACGCCAGGCTACCGGCCTATCACCGCGCAGATGTTTCTATGACCATTAGCCGAAAATTAAAGCCGGGTAAGGTTTATAAAAACAAAAGCGAACTCGTCTTTGCAATTTATAATGTTTATGGTCGTAAAAACGCCTATACCCTTGATTACGGATTCGAAAAGGGGGTACCGGTTATTTATAAATATTATCTCTTTACCTATGTTCCCGCTATTACCTATAACTTTAAGTTCTAATTCAAATGAATTCCAATAAAAATATTTTTGCCCTGATTGCTGCCTTCTGGTTTATTCTGGGTGCCTGTAAAGAAAAAATAGATCTTGTTGTTCCCGATGCTGCGCCTTTATTGGTGGTTGAATCGGAGCTTACCACCGAAACCGATAGTTCTTTTGTTCGGCTAACGCTCAGCAGCAACTATTTTTCCCCGCTTGATTATCCTGTTGTTACCAATGCTTCCGTATCGATAAATGGCGTTGTCTTTTCTTATGATGCTCTTAAAAAGCTTTATAAGCCCGCTGCCGGTTACCTTGGGCAACGGGATACCCTTTATCATTTATTGATCAATTACGCTGGTAAAACCTATACCTCTCAGGCCCGGCTGGAACCCATGTTCCGAATCGACTCCTTTGTTCAAAAATATAAGCCGGCTCAGGGGTTTTTTAAGGCTGGTTTTGCCTTAAGTTATATTGGTTTCGACAACCGGCCGCCCATAAAATACACTTATTTCATTAATGGTCTTTATGATACCATTTCCAAAACCGACTCTTTTAATAGAAACAAGATCTTATTCAGCAGCGATCAAACACCTGTTAATAAAACCTACGAATTCGAGATTCCTTTTGCCCGCTTCCAATCTGGAGATACCTATATCTGCATTTTCCGTTCAGTAGATAAGAGTATGTATGACTTTATAGATGCCTGGGCAACACAAAACTCAGGAGCACCTGGTCCATTTCAGGCTCCTCCGGCCAATCTTCCAACCAATATTATCGGCGGTGCGGTTGGTTATTTCGCTACTTATGATGTTTCGCGATGGCGATACCTTGTAAAATAAATGGCGCTGTTTCCTGTTCTCAGACGTATTGTGACCCACATAAGAATATTGTTTCAAAAAACGTTTCAATCTTATAATTTTGTAACAATGCGCTGCTTATTAAAATTCTCTTTGCTGGTTTTGTTTTTGGGCGGTTTCTCTCCCGCCTGGTCGCAAACAGATTCTCTCGAAACCGACGATTCAGACGATGACAGCAAATTGGTTAAGCCCGAATCAGAAATGCGCTATAAATTGGGGGTAAAAATGGGGGTTCAAACTTTTACCTTTTTAGGTTCAGAGCCTAAGGGGTCTAAGTTGGCCTTTGGGCTCCTTGGGGGGGGTTACGGACGAGTAAACTTTAAAAAGGGGTATAGTATTCAAACGGAGATTCAGGTTTCATTAAGGGGCAGTAATTTCGAGTCTGCAACAGGTGAAATCAGTGCAATCCGTTTGCTGTATATCGATATGCCTTTTCTGGTTTTTAAGGCGCTCGACAAGGATCTTACACATCGTATTGGCCTTGGTCCACAGTTATCGGATTTGGCTAGCTCCGAAATTTATATTGACGGAAACCGACACAGTTCCGGCTTTTCTCCTGTTTTTGAAAAATATGATATATCAGCTGTTTTGGCTTATCAATACCGATTGCCCTATTTTTCCATTCAAACAGCCCTAAAATATGGGGTGAAAAATCTCAATTTAAATAAACCCTGGCCTAATAATGCAAAGCCACTAAACACCAACAAAAGCATTCATAATTTTTCCTTTGAGTTGAACCTAATTTTTTAATATGCTGTACCGATCAGAATTGATTGCCGGAATAATCAAAAAAAAGAGCTTTTTATGTGTGGGCCTTGATGCGGATATAACCAAAATTCCGGCACACCTTCTTGCAGAGCCCGATCCGATTTTTTCTTTTAACCAATCCATCATTGACGCAACAAAAGACTATTGTGTTTCTTATAAAATAAACACCGCGTTTTTTGAGGCTCAGGGTTGGCTGGGTTGGCAAAGTATGCAAAAAACCTTCGACTATATCCCGGCAGGTATCCTGAAGATTGCAGATGCCAAGCGAGGTGATATAGGCAATACCAGCCAACAGTATGCTAAGGCTTTTTTTGAAGCCCTCAACGCTGATGCCATTACCCTTTCGCCCTATATGGGCAATGATTCTATTGCTCCCTTTTTTGAATATCCGGGTAAATGGGGAATTGTATTGGCATTGACCTCTAATCAGGGTAGTGCAGATTATGAGCAACAAAAAATAGGATCAGATTTTTTATATGAAAAAGTTATTCAAAACACCTGCAAGCTGGGCAATGAAGAAAATCTGATGTTTGTGGCCGGGGCAACCAAACCACAGGAACTTGAAATTATCAGAAGGCTGGCGCCCAATCATTTTCTGTTGGTTCCCGGTATTGGCGCTCAGGGCGGAAGCCTCTCAGAGGTAGTAAAATACGGGAAAACAAAAGATATCGGCTTGCTCATTAATGCTTCCCGAAGTATTATTTATGCCTCCGGTGGCTTAGATTTTGCGGCAGAAGCAGCGGCAGAAGCAAGGAAAATACAGCAGGAAATGGCCGTGTATTTATAATTACCAGCCCAGAATCCAGGCAAAAACTAGCGGAGCAACAATTGTGGCGTCACTTTCTATGATGAATTTTGGCGTATGGATATCCAGCTTACCCCAGGTTATTTTTTCGTTCGGTACCGCTCCGCTGTATGATCCGTAAGATGTTGTTGAGTCGCTAATCTGGCAGAAATAGCTCCAAAAAGGAATGTTTTTCATTTCCATATCCTGATAAAGCATCGGCACCACACATATTGGAAAGTCGCCGGCAATTCCTCCACCTATTTGAAAAAATCCTATTCCTTTCCCTTCCGAATTTTTTACATACCAGTCGGCAAGCCAGGCCATGTATTCTATTCCCGATTTCATGGTACCGGGCTTTATCTCATTCTTTATTACATAAGATGAAAAAATGTTTCCCATGGTAGAGTCTTCCCATCCCGGAACTACAATGGGAAGATTTGCTTTTGCTGCAGCTAACATCCAGGAGTTTTTTGGATCTATTTCGTAATATTGTTCCAGTTCTCCGCCCAACAAGAGTTTGTACATGTATTCATGCGGAAAATACCTTTCTCCCGCCTGGTCAGCATCCTTCCAAATTTTATGAATATGTTTTTGCAATCGGCGAAAAGCCTCTTCTTCAGGAATACAAGTATCGGTAACGCGGTTAAAATGATTTTCCAATAAATCCCATTCGTCCTGAGGAGATAAATCGCGGTAATTCGGCACTCTTTTATAATGAGAATGTGCCACCAAATTCATGATGTCCTCTTCCAAATTTGCACCTGTACAAGAAATAATATCAACTTTACCCTGGCGTATCATTTCTGCCAGCGATTTGCCTAATTCTGCTGTACTCATAGCACCGGCAAGGGTGATCATCATTTTTCCACCGTCTGTTAGGTGGGTTTCGTAACCCTTGGCCGCATCAACCAGGGCTGCTGCATTAAAGTGTCTGTAGTGGGTTTCAATAAACTGTGAAACGGGTCCTTTATTCATTTTCTGTTTTTGTGTTTTAAGCTGATTATTGTGCTTTTGATTTTTCCATCTCTCTTGTCGTCCAGAGCTTGTTGTAGGCTTGTGCATTATTGACTTTCAAACTGACTTAAAAATCTGATATCATTATTAAAATACATTCTTAAATCTTTTACTTCATATTTTAACATAGCAATTCTTTCTATTCCCATTCCAAAAGCATACCCGCTGTATTCGTCCGGGTTAATTCCATTTGCTTTTAATACATTCGGATCAATCATACCACAACCCAATATTTCAAGCCAACCAGTATGTTTACAAACATTACAACCCTTTCCGTTACATAGGATGCAGCTAATATCCATTTCTGCGCTCGGCTCCGTAAAAGGAAAATAACTAGGTCTGAATCTAATCTTAATTTCCGGCCCAAACAGCTCTTTTATAAAATAAAATAAGGTTTGTTTTAGATCTGCAAAACTTACTTTTTTGTCTATATAAATTCCCTCAATTTGATGAAAAAAACAATTTGCCCGAGCAGATATCGCTTCATTACGGTAAACTCTTCCCAGCATTATAGCTCTTATAGGTGGTTTTTGTTTTTCCATTAACCTAACCTGAACAGAGGAAGTATGGGTTCGTAAGGCAATTTTCTCGGAAATAAAAAAAGTATCCTGCATATCTCTTGCGGGATGATTCATTGGAAAGTTTAAGGCAGAAAAATTATGCCAGTCATCTTCAATCTCTGGACCTTCGGCGTAAACAAAACCGGCCTTTTTAAATATATTAATTACCTCATTTTCAATGATTGATAAGGGATGTCGCGATCCTAAAAAACCACTTTCTGAGGGTAATGATAAATCAATAGCACTTATCGTTGATTTATCAATTTTAGATTCAAATTGAGCTTTAGCCTCCTGCCATTTTAATTCCGCTTTTTGTTTTATTAAATTTAATAACTGGCCCAGTTCTTTTTTTTGTTCGTTAGGTACCCTTTTAAATTGCTCAAATAAATCACTTAATTCACTTTTTTTTGTTAAAAATTTTAATCGAAATTCTTCAATATCATTGATTTGTGAAATTTTGAATTCTTCAATTTTATTTTTTATTTTATGTAATTGCTCCCTCATGGATGAATATTTATTTTGAAAATGATTGTGTCTGTTTTTGTAAATCAAAGGTATGAGTTACATTCTATTCAATCCAAACTTTATTAACAAACATTATGTATTATTAGATATAATCCTTAAGAATATGTAATAATAGTATAGGTGTGAATAGGGTGTAAAAGTATATTTATTTTAACTTGCTTTTTAGTTTATAAAAACTAATAAACATTTATTTAACTTTATAAATATATAATAATCAAATAAATAGATAGTATTTAAACACATGAAAAATTTTAAATTCACATTAAATTGAGTATAAGATTTTTATTAAAATTTTGTTATTGCTTGGTTTAAAAGTGAATAGTTTAACTCATATCATCAACACGATTTATTGCGTAAAAAGTTATTGACAAATCAAAAGGGCCTTATCAACCAGGTTTTGAACGTTTTTATAAAATGTCGCAATTAAAATATTCCTCATAAAATATTGATTCTTATTCATTTATTATTTTTGGTAAATCAATCGTTAATTCAATGTCCCAGTAGGCTTTAATATTTATAGCTTGTTTGTAATAATATACTTTTTCAGGTAGTTTTTGTGATGCAATATCCCCCGAATCCCACTGTCCATTATTGTTTTCGTCAATTACTATTTTTATTTTTACGCTTGAAGGAGAAAGATTATCAAATATCATTTCTGTGTCCTTATAACAGGTATTTGATCTGATAATATTCTCCTCTGTGTTATCTTCAACTATTTGTAAGAGAATGTTTTGATTAGAGATTGCTTTTATAGATACTATTAGGTTTCCATAATCTTTTAACGACATTTCTCCAATTCGTAATTTTGTAGCGGTATTGAATTTTTTATAAATATTTGTAAACTGTGAATCAGGAATGATTACGGTATAGCTTCGGTTTTCCTTTAAAGGGTAAAATAACAACCATTCTGTTTTACTATATTCCTTTGTATAAATAGGTTTAACGGGTACTGTATCTTCTAATAGTTTAATTTTTTTAATATCGAAACTATCTATGGGAGTTGTGCTGATAACTCTTATACTATCTGAAAGGTTTTTTACCGGAAGTATTTGTAATCCAAAATCAGGAGCCCTGCTCTTTGTTTTATTTTGTATTTTAAGCGTATAAAGAGTGTCGGGCGTTGAAATCGTAAAATCAACAGGAATTGAATCGCTTACAAAGGGAATATATATATTAAATGTATCTCTGAAGTCTTTACCTTTTATGGGTTGAAAATAAAATTTCTGTTTTATAGTTGGATACACAACAACACCCCGGGGCCTATAAAATACAAACTGAAACTTACCCCTTTGTCGGGTCAAAGTATCCAGAAGTTTATTTGAAAAATATTCTGGAGGAGAAAATAAATATAAATTCTGCTTAAGCCCATCTGTCCCCGCAATAACAGGCTCTTTTATAAACGATATAGGCTCATTTTTTGTATACCTGATATCTGCGTTTTGGTCTTTAAAAGCAAAAAGAAAAAAGGTGTCGGCAGGTAAATTATCAATGGTAAATTTTCCTTTTTCATTTGATTTTGAAAAATATACCGGATAGGTTTTTAAAAGGGTAGTATCGGTAAAAAAGGATGCCGGATAAAGGCCCGCAATAATACCCTTTTCAGTATTATTATTAAAAGCGTTTTGTACGCTTCCGGACACAGAATTCGAATCAAGGAATTTCCCGGTAGAAAAAGTATAGCTAAAGTTATCAATAGCTATTCCCTCATTATTGTCGACGATACTATTTCCAAAATTTATGGTATAGGTTGTGTTGGGTGCGGGCTTACTTTTTAAAAACCGTATTTCTACTGTTTTTCCATCCGCCTCAATAAGTGGTTTATTTGGAAGAATTGGACTAATAACAATTTGTTCGGGATCTTTTAGCTGGATGTATTCGTCGAATTTAATTTTTATTTGGGATGCATTAAAGTTGATTGTTTTATTGGGTGGCTTTGATTCAGCGATGTTTGGGGGTTTTACGTCTTTGGGCCCGCCCGAAGGCGCAACCATTTGGGCACAACTTGCAAGCGCCGACAAAATGATTAAATAACGTAAAACCTTAAGTGATGCCATATTATTTGTGTTTTACAACAAAGAGAATACTTGAATAATTCCCTGTAAACCAAGCGGATACTGTTGATACCATTCCAAATATTGCCCCCTTTATAAAAGCAAAGACACTTTTTTTGTGAAATTCACTTCTCATGGAAACATAGGGCGCATCAAATAACATAGGCACTTGCCTGATTACCTCAAATCCGGCATTTTCCATAAGCAATTTGAAGCTTTTCGAAGTGAAGTGATAAAGATGCCGGGGCACATCATAACCATCCCAAAAAGCACGGTAATAGCGCGCGTCAAATGAGTTTGAAATCGGAACCGCGATAAACATGGTTCCACCAGGTGCAAGCAATCTTTTTAGGGCGATCATCCTTTCATCAATTCTATAAACATGCTCCATTACGTGCCACTGGGTAATTACTTCGAATTCATTGTCGTTAAATTTGAATAATTCAGACTCCTTCATTGCATCGATTGAAAACTGTTTTTTGATATATGCAATGGCCTCGTCTGAAACGTCAGCACCAAACGCCTTAAATGTTTCATCTTGTGTTACCCCATTCAAAAAATGGCCCAAACCACATCCCAGGTCTAACAGCTTACCGCTTTGATGATATTTTTTAATCAGTCGCAATTTTTTAGCTATGCTATAGTTCCTTACCCAATCATAAATTTTGTAGGTAAAACCCATTTCAGACTTACCGGAACCCGCATGAGAGATATACCTGTCTGATTGATAATACCGTCCAATATTGGCTTCTAAGGGTCTTGGATTTGTATATTGAAGAGAGCAATTTTCGCACTCAACAATGGCAAAGTACTCGTTGCTGGCAACATAGTCTTTGCAAATAAATTTTGCTTTTGACGGTTCGGTTTTACAAACCGGACACAAGGATAATTTTTCCACGCGGCAAAATAAAGAAATTATACTGTTTGTACCCCCATTGTAATTGAATTTATTGGTTCAAGCCCATCAGATGTATGCAGCTCATCTTCCTAAGTGAACCAATAATACCGATATGTCAGAGGGAGAGATCCCGCTTATTCTGGCCGCCTGACCGAGGGTTTGTGGCTTTATTTTTTTTAGCTTTTCTCTGGCTTCTAAAGAAATTGATTTTACGGTATGAAAATCAAAATGGTCGTCTATCCTGAAATCTTCCAGGCGATTCATTTTTTCAACCATCAATTGCTCTTTTTCCAAATAGCCCTCATATTTCATCAGAACTTCAGCCTGAAGAAGGGCATCTTCGCTTAAATCAACCGCGAAATCTGCGACTGTTGGCAAGTGTTTTACCATATTGGCCATGGTCATTTGGGGACGGGCCAAAATTTGTATTAATTTATAGTTTTGAGAAATATTTGCTGTGCCGAATTCCGCCAAGATTGGGTTTGCTTCTTTGGGACTAATGGAGGTTTTGGTAAAGAAAGCAATTGTTTTTTCCGTTTCGTTTATCTTCTTTTCAACCGCGGTTAAGCGCTCTTTACTGGCCAGACCCAATTGATGCGCCTTTTCTGTCAGACGAATATCTCCATTATCCTGCCTTAAGAGAAGCCGGTATTCTGCTCTTGAAGTGAACATTCGGTAAGGCTCGTTGGTTCCCTTATTTACTAAATCGTCTATCAGGACCCCAATATAGGCCTCAGATCTTTTTAGAATAAACGGCTCTGTCTCTTTTATTTTCAGGTGTGCGTTTATCCCAGCCATCAAGCCCTGACAAGCAGCCTCTTCATAACCAGTTGTTCCGTTTATCTGTCCGGCTAGGAACAAGTTTGGAATTAGGTGTGTTTCAAGGCTTAAACGCAATTGGGTTGGTGGAAAATAATCGTATTCAATTGCATAGCCGGGTCGAAACATTTTGGCCTTTTCAAAACCCGGTATCAGCCTAATGGCGCCCAGTTGTACCTGCTCGGGCAAAGAAGTAGAAAAGCCATTCACATATATTTCTACGGTATTCCAACCTTCCGGCTCTACAAAAATCTGATGCCTGTCCCTTTCTGCAAATCTGTTTATTTTGTCCTCAATGGAGGGGCAATATCTAGGGCCCACACCCTTAATTCTTCCGGTATACATGGGCGATTCGTCGAAACCGGTTCTTAAAACCTCGTGAACGGCAGGATTGGTATAAGTTATCCAGCAGCAACGTTGATTTTTAACCGCTTGGGTTTTCTCCGAATAGGAAAATTTCAAGGGGTTTTCATCGCCTTCCTGGCGCTCCATTTTATCATAATTTAAGCTTCTACCATCCACCCTTGGAGGCGTTCCTGTTTTCATTCGGCCAGACTCAAAACCAAGAGATACAAGCTGTTCTGTAATTCCGGCACTTGATTTTTCCCCAATTCTTCCTCCGCCAAATTGCTTTGAACCGATATGTATAATACCATTTAAAAAGGTTCCATTTGTTAGCACAACCGTTCGGCTGCTTATTTCCAGACCCATTCCGGTAATCACCCCCGATACAACCCCCTTTTTAATGATCAAACCCTTAACCATATCCTGCCAAAAATCAATATTAGGGCAATATTCCAGGAGCTCTCTCCAATAGGCACTGAATAGCATTCTGTCGTTTTGAGATCTTGGGCTCCACATAGCCGGACCCTTTGAACGGTTCAACATGCGAAATTGAATGGTTGATTTGTCGCTTACAATTCCCGAATAACCCCCAAGAGCATCAATTTCTCTTACAATTTGACCCTTTGCAATACCGCCCATGGCGGGATTACAGCTCATTTGAGCGATCTTATTCATGTCCATAGTAATCAGGAGAACCTTTGAGCCCAGATTAGCAGCAGCAGCAGCAGCTTCACAACCAGCGTGTCCAGCCCCAACAACGATTACATCATATTTCGGAAACATGTTGTTTTGATTATTTGCAATTTTTTATACAAATATATAGCGTTTAGTTATAAGTAAATAGCCAATATTTCAACCCGCTTTAAGGCGGGACTCGAGGTCTGCTACATTGGTTTTCATTTAAATGATCAGCGACATTCCAATCTTTTAACATTTGCTGGCGTTATTGTAATAGGTCGGTCCTTTTTTAATTCCTTCACATTTTATAATTACACACCCTACTTTATATACCAATAATATCAAAATATCACTGGCGAAATTTCATTAAATGTTTATTAAATTACCCCTTTTAAAACAAATCAAATAAAGTTTCGACCTATTTCGGTACCGCCCGTAATTGTTAAAAATATATGTGTAGGGCGGGCCTGCGTAAGTGACCCTCGAGCAAGGCTACACAAACGCATACTGGGCCTTGCGGCTTGGGTCGCGCAGCAAAACATTTATTTTTTACAAGTACAAGGTGCCGTAATAAGTCTTGATTTTTTGGTGCCTTTTTTATCAAGAAAAAAGACACAAAACATTAAAGGAAAACAAATTATTTGACTGAATAGATAACGATATTTGAAAGCTGAGAATAATATTATTTGAAACATTTAAATCATGTCTAAAACGACTTTTTAAGCCATGTATATGTTTTTAAACCAAAAGGAAGGAAAAAAACCGAAACCAAAACCAGAAATAGTTGGTGATATATTTTGGCACGGGGGTCGGACATTCCGTGAAATTACGATTTCATTAACAGCGGCTTACAAAAAACCGGACAAAAATTTCACGTGGAACACCCCTCTAAAAGCCGGCTCAAATAAAAATTTTCTTTTTCCCTCATCAGTGATTGCTCAATTTTTGTTTTATCTCTATATCCGCATAGGTGCAAAAGGCCATGCGCCAGCACCCGGTTTAATTCAGAAGTAAACGATACACGATATGTTTTTGCGTTTTCTCGAATACGGTCAAGACTTAGATAGATATCGGCATAGACGTGTTTTTGATCATCAGACTGATCAAATGTTATTATATCTGTATAGGTATTGTGACGCAGATATTTTAGATTTATTTCCAGGAGATATTCGTCGCTGCAGAAATTATACTGTAAGGAAGAGATCTTTTTCTTCTCCCTTTCTGCTATTTCATTAAGCCATGCGCACAGAACAGACCGATTGATTCTTGCTATACGGTCAATCTTGTTAAAGCTTATATTATTTAATGACGGTGATGTTTCCATTAAGTTTAACACTATCTGTTCCTTGAAAAATAAGTGCAGAGAAGAAATATACTCCGGCATCCACCTCGCCTCCAAGATTGCTTTCTCCAGCCCAACCGGAGGAAATATCGTTCTTTGAGAAAACCAGATTTCCCCAACGATTATATATTTCTATTGAACTTTTGTTTAAATCAATTCCTATACCACTAAAGGTGAATACCCTATTGAGCCCATTGGTAATAATTGCGTTTGGATAAAATATTGACCCCGTTTTGTTATTGCATACCGTATTACTCTTACTGATGTTAATACCACCATTTTCATAGGCCAGGATAAAGTAGCAGGAAGTTTTGTCTAATATACTCAGATCCGTATTAAAGGTATCCAGATTGGAGGTTTTTAATACCGTAAAATTTGTTGCCTCGTCAGGCTTAGCCCCGGTAGCTCTGTATATTATATATTCTTTTACTCCCGTGTTCCACGTGAAATATCGGTTCCAATTTAGTGATATGATATTATTTGATTCGGCAAGATGCACTACAATATTATTTGATTGTATGGAGGTGTCTGTTGGCAGGCCACAAACATTTTTTCCGATCAGATAATAATTCTGCACGGAAGTATTTGCCGAAGAGATGTCTTGAAATATCGTTTCACCCGGAGAAAAAGAATAGATTTTAACCGGACTCCCAAAAGCCGGGTATCTGATTAGATCAATGGAGGAGTAGTTACTAAGGGGGTTTGGAAGAATTTCAAGCTCAATTTGATCTGAATTGTTATTTGAAACATAATTAATTTTGGTTTGGGCCGGATTGACACTATTACTGCTAATTACGGTTGATGAGTTCGAAGAGCTTGTAATGTTTCTTTGTAAAGAATCTAATTTTATGGCCCGAATAAAATAGGAAATGGTGGAAAAAGGAGGAAGCCCCTTGTCAGTATAAGATAATTGACTTGAAGAAAACGAATCTATTGGCAAATAAATTCCACCATTTATTTTTCGGAAAAGGTAAAGGATTCTTATGCTAGACCAGCCTACATAGGCAGTAAAGCTTATATTAACATCATTTTTACAGGTATCAATACTTGCACTCAGATTGATTGTTTTATGCGGATTTCCAAAAGCGTTTCTATTATTGCAGCTATCAACACTAGTGATATAATACGTTAACGATTTGGCTTTTGGATCAGTAGGTGGTTGATCCGTATAAAAGGTGTCGCGATAATCAATTTCTAAAACAGGGTTTGCACGATCCGTATTGTACAAATTATATACATAAAAATCGGGTGTTTTATTGGAGATCCAGCCGAGGTATACCTTGTTCGTTATCGGGTCAACACTCACAGAATCCAGATGGGACGGGTCAGGATTGGTAACATCAATAGATAAGGTGTCGGTATATCTTGTCAGGGTATCAATGCCGCAAATAACTTTATATTGGAGAAAATACATCCAGGGTTTATTGTTCGTATTATTATGAATATATTGCTTTGCCGAAGCAGCTACCCCACTGTCAATTACAGCAAAAGGGAATATTACATTATCTGTTCCGAATACTTTTATTGTTGTTAATAGCACACAAGTGTCAGCATCTATTTGCCAGGATAAAATATTAGTAATACTCTGACTACAAACGCGTTTGAACCGAATTTTCTGAGCAGAAGCCGTGAGATTAATAAGAAGGGATAATATGACAATGACCAGGGTTTTCACTTTTTTCCTACTAGCACTTCAACGATATTGACCGGGTTAAAGTATTTGTTGGCAAGCACCAAAAGGTCGGCAGAATTTAACTGATTAATGATATTTACGAAATCACTATAATACGTTTTTGACAAACGGTTATCAATAATAATTTTAAGCCTGTCTGCCAGCGAAAAGGGCCCATCCAGGCTTCTAAGAAAGGATCCTAACAAATAATTTTTTGCAACTTCAAGCTCTTCCTCCGGAATGGGTTCAGCACAAATCTTGCTCAATTCTTTGTAAATTTCCGCAACTCCCTGGTCCCTGTTTTTAGTATTCATTTCGGAGTCGATATACCATACCGAGGTTTGCTGGTAGGTTTCGATTTGGGAATGGATACCATAAGTCAGGCCTTTATCTTCCCGAATGTTTTTCATTAAGCGGGATCCGAAATACCCTCCGAAAATCAGGTTTAGCAATTGGAGTGCCCTAAAATCAGGATGTTTTCTTTCAATAGAGATTTTCCCAATTCTGATTGCCGATTGCACCGAGTCGTTTTTCTCAATGAAATGTTTCCCAAATGAGCTTTGGAATTCAGGAATGTTTTGGCTTTCACTTTCATGGGTCAATGGGCAAGTTTCAAAATGCGTTTTAATTAATTTCAGACTTGAATCTTTGAAGTTTCCCGACAGCAGCAAATATTTTAAACCCTGCTGATAGCCCTTGATATAAAAGCTTTTCAGGTCATCAGTATGAATGTTTTCCAAATCGCTTTTTTCTGAGAAACCGGCGTAAGGGTGGGTCTTGCCTAATAGATTTTGATAGAAGACTTTCCGGCAGATATAACTATTCTTCTTTTCGCTAACCAAAAGCTTTTGGATATTGTTTTTTCTTATTATATCGAACTCTTTAGCCGGGAAAATGGAATCAACCAGGGCCTCAATAAAAAGGGGAAGACAAAGTGGAAGGTGTTTTTCTAAACAATAAAGCGTGGCAGTTGCGTCATCAGCATTTGCCCTCGTTTGAAAGTAGGAGCCGTAATAATCCAAAGCGTCTGCCAGCTCTAAAGCGGTTTTTGTGCTGGTTCCCTCACTCAACATGCTTGCCGTAAAGGATGATTCAGCTTTTTTAAGCTGACGGGTGAGGCCGGCATTGAAAACAAGGTCCAACCGGATAACAGGCTCAGTGCCGGCTTTTATTGAAAACAGATCAATCGATTTGTTAATATTAATTTGTTGATAATCAGGAAACTGAAGCTTTTCAATCTTGTGAAAATGGGGTGCAATATTTCTGTTCAAGGTCATTTTTTTGCATGGTAATGTAGCGTAGAACAATTGGTATCAACAAACATCTTTTTAGCCACATGTTGTAGCATTTCAGGATTTACTTTCAGATATTGATCTATCTCTGTATTTACAAGTGAAATATCGCCCAAAAACTCAGCAAATGCAAGTTTCATAGCTCGGTTTAAAACACTTACATCTCCAAAGCGCACATTGGTTTCGGTTTTGTTCTGAACCTTTGTTAGCTCGTTGGAACCAATCAGATTGTTTTTTAGAAATTCAAGCTCTTCGTTTATGGCCTGTTCAGCCATATCAAAAGTAATTCCCTTACTTAATTTCCCCTCAATTAAAAACAATCCGGGATCGGTATCGCCACTGATATAAGTATCTAATTCACTAAAATATCTTTTTTCTTTAACAAGCCGGTTATAAAATCTGGCCGATCTTCCTGAACCTAAAATATCCGAAAGCAAATCGCAGGCATAATAATCGGGATCCATTCTGCCACCCATATGATATGCTTTCACCAACAAATCAAGTGGAACATCATTATAAATATTTTCAAATCTCGATTCGTTTTGTACGGGTTCCTGCAGGTAATCCGACTTTTTTGTATCTTGTTTTGAGATAGGCCCGAACCATTTTTCACAAAGCTCCTTACAATAATCAAGCGAAATATTTCCTGCCACAACCAGGATGGCATTATTGGGTGAATAGTAATTATTGAAAAACTGCTTTACCTCCCGGAGATCAAAATTTTCAATATGGCTGATTTCTTTGCCAATAGTAGCCCAATTATAGGGATGCACTTTGTAGGCAAGAGGCAATATCTTTAACCAAACATCACCATAAGGTTGGTTGAGATAACGCTCTTTGAATTCTTCAATAACTACACTTTTCTGGGTATCGAGACTTTTTTGATTAAAGTTAAGCCCGAGCATTCTATCGCTTTCGAGCCAAAAACCGGTTTCAACATTATTGGCGGGCAGTGTTATATAGTAGTTCGTAATATCATTGCTGGTAAAAGCATTGCTTTCTCCTCCCGCCGTTTGAAGTTCAGTATCAAAGGCATTGATATGGTTTGAGCCACCAAACATAAGGTGTTCAAACAAATGTGCAAATCCGGTTTTTTCGGGATTTTCATCTCTTGAACCAACTTTATAAAGCAAATTAAGAACGCATAATTGTATTGAGTCGTCGGGATGGTGGATTACGGTTAATCCATTATCCATAGTATATTTGGTATAATTTATCAAGGATATTGATGATTAGGTTCAACAAAAATAAATGCTTGTCTTGAAACAATTATTATTTCACTTAACAACAAACACTCCGAATTTGTTAATTGTATTACTTAAACCTCACCTTCCCATTTGGCAATTACATAAGTTGCCAGGCTGTTTCCAATTACATTAATTGTTGTTCGCCCCATATCCAGCAAAGCATCTACCGCTAAAATGGCAAAGGCTTTTTGTGGATCCAACCCCAATGACGCTACGGTACTCACTAAGATTAAAAAAGAGGCACCACGAACACCGGCAACTCCTTTGCTGGTCAACATCAAAATAAAGCACATTTGAATTTGCTGTCCAACCGACAAATCAATCCCACTTGCCTGTGCAATAAAAACAGAAGCCAATGACAAATATAAGGTGGTTCCATCAAGGTTAAAACTATAACCGGTTGGCAAAACGAAAGCAACCACTTTGCGTGGAATTCCCATTTTCTCCAGATTTTCAAGTGCTTTAGGCAAAGCTGCCTCAGAGCTTGCAGTTGCAAATGCGATGGAGACCGGTTCGGAAATAGCAGTAATAAATCGCTTAAAAGGAAGCTTAACCAGCAGCCCTATCGGGAATAGCACGAGTGCGACAAATGCGAATAATGCTGCGTATAAAGTCACTACCAGCTTTAGCAAGTTACCAATTACCCCCAAACCCAGGCTCGAAACCGAATAAGCCATTGCGCCTCCAACCGCGATGGGAGCAAAAAGCATAACCAGATCGGTGAACTTAAACATGGTTTCGCTTAAACCCTCTGCAAACAAGAGTATGGCCTTCTTTTTTGTTTCGTTTTTTACCAGAGCCAAAGAAATCCCAAATAAAACGCTAAATAATACAACCTGAAGGATTTGATTATCATAAATGGCTTTTGCAATGTTCTCAGGAAAGATATCTAATATGACATCATGGGATTGTTTCTGTTCAAGAATTTTTGAAGCCTTCTCAATTTGGGAATCATTAGCCGTTAGGTTGGAACCTACACCGGCCTGAGAAATATTGATTGCCAACAGGCCTATTACGAGTGCGACAGTGGTAACAACTTCGAAATAAATCAGGGCCTTAATGCCCATTCTGCCAACTTGTTTTAAATTTGAATGTCCGGCAATACCCACCACGAGCGTAGCAAAAAGGAGCGGGGCTATAATGGTTTTAATTAAACGAAGGAAGATTTCACTGAGAATTTTAAGGGGTTTACAGATCTCTGGAAAATCAGTACCCAATATAATGCCAATGAACATGGCAACCAAAATCCAGGTTGTCAGATTTTTTTTAAAGAAAGCATAGCAAGATGCCAGAAACAAGACCAGCCATCTTCCTGTTTGAAGCACAAGCGGATTAACCGGTAAAATGGAATTGGATGACAATACGTGTAACAGAGCCACAATACCAAAAACACCTAATGTTGCATAAAAAAAGTTTTTAGCGTTCATACCTCAAACATACAAAAGTGGTCTTGTAATAAAAAAATATTCAATTAAACCATTTATATTTGATCCAATCTTATCTTCACAAACAAGCAAAGTAACACGATGAAAAAATTAATTAAAACAAGTTTAATGGTAATGGTTGCCATTGGACTTAGCTTTAGCAGTTGCAAAAAAAGCGAAAAAACAGATTCTGACTTAATCAGCTCTGAAGATCAAAGTCAGGGAGAAATGGTTTACGACCAGGTTTACAAGGAAGTTGACCAGAGTGCTAATGACGCCGGAATGAAAAAGGGAGGATACCCAATTATTACCATTGATACCCTTGCCAGTCCGAGGACGATGAGCATAAATTACGGCACCGCGAATTATTTATGCAATGATGGAAATTATAGAAGGGGAATTATTTTGGTTACCTGGACAGGAAAATACAGAGCCACAGGTACAATTATCACGATCGGGTTTAGTAATTTCTACCAAAATGACAATAAGGTGGATGGATCCAAATCAATTACCAATAATGGGAGAAACGCATTGAACCAACTTTCTTTTACGATTGTAGTAGCGGGCAAAATAACCACCAGCAGCAATGAAACACATACATGGAACAGCAACCGGGTTCGCACCTGGGTGGCAGGAGAGGCAACCCCAATCTGGAATGATGACATTTATGAAATAACAGGGACTACAAGCGGAACCAACAGAAAAGGAATAACCTATAATGCTAACATAACCAAGGCGTTAAAAGTAGATTTAAGTTGTCAGTGGAGAATTGTGAGTGGAACCATTGAATTGATTCCTGAAGGAAAAGCAACACGCACCCTGGATTTTGGAAATGGCGCTTGTGATAGCCAGGTTACCATCACGATTAATGGAAAAACCCATACCATTATCAGAAGAAAATAAAAAACAAATAATCAGGCAAGGAAAACCGGTATCTGGCAAATAATATTGCCGGATACCGGTTTTGTTTTGTATATCGAAATATTTGCCATTACATTGACTATCTTTGCCCTCTGATTTTTAAAAAGTCGACACCCTATACCTGCTGAACGCCACATTACTATGTACGCACCAGAACTAAAACAGTAGGATAGCGGCCGATAAAATTTTTACCAAAAACAAGCAGATGAAAAAAAGCAATCCGGGAAAAAGGACAAGTAACACAGGGGCATCCTGGAAACCAGAAGGCCGGTTTAAAGCAGGTGCAAGTAGCAGAAACGCACCCGTAAAAAGAACCCGTTTCAAAGATAGTGAGGGTTTTAACGAAGGGGATAGAAAGAAAACATACGGGGCAAGGCCGGTTAGCGAATCGGGCGATCGGTTTGACAAAAGAAAATCAACAAGCTCCTTCGACGATAAAAAGAAAAATTTCGGATCAAAACCACCCTATAAAAGCTATAGAGGCACGGAAGGTTCAGAGGATAAGAAGAAAAATTTCGGATCAAAGCCGCCCTATAAAAGCTATAGAAGCACGGAAGGTTCAGACGATAAGAAGAAAACATTTGGATCAAAGCCGCCCTATAAAAGCTATAGAGGCGCGGAAGGTTCAGAAGACAAGAAGAAAACTTTCGGATCAAAACCACCCTACAAAACTGCCGGAGGAAGGACCGTTTACGACAAACGAAAGCCGGAAGCCGAGGGGTTTGAGCGTAAAAAAAGAGCCTATCCCACTAAACCACCCTACAAAACGAACAGAAACAGTGAAGGCCCGGTTAACAGGAAAAACGAATTTGAGGACAGGCCATCTACTAAATCATTCCAAACGAGGAGTGCCGAAGGAAACAAGGGAACTATCAAAACAAAAAAGGCATACGGAACGGCCGAAACTTTTTCAAGCCGCTCAACTTTGAAGAGTTTTAAAGAAAAAGAAGAGAAACCCACTCGTTCAAAGAGAAGTTTTGGTGAAAACAGGGATTCTGTAACAGGGCCAAGCTTTGCAAAAAAATCGGAAATGAAGGGCTATAAACCCAGAATTAAACCAGGTGAAGAAGAAAAGAATTTTAGGTTTGCCGGACCTGGAGCTAAAGGGAAATCGGTAAAAGTAAATGCAATTGAGCCCTTTGAATCAAAAATTAAATCGCAAAGTAAAGAACGCAAAACAGAAAGCGAGTTGTATGCGGGTGCTGAAATCAGGCTAAATCGATTTCTGTCAAATGCAGGGGTTAGCTCAAGAAGAGAAGCCGATGAGCTAATAGGAGCAGGCCTTGTAACCATTAACGGCAAGGTAATAACCGAATTGGGAACCAAAGTGAATAGCGGCGACGTGGTTAAGTTTAATGGCCAAAAATTAGCGGTTGAGGCAAAGGTGTATATCGTATTAAATAAACCAAAAGATGCCATTACTACTTCTGATGATCCTGAAGGAAGAAATACGGTAATGGATTTGTTTGAAGGTAAAATGAAGGAGAGAATTTTCCCTATTGGTCGTTTGGACAGAAATACCACCGGGGTATTGGTTTTAACCAACGACGGGGAATTGGCAAACCGGCTCATGCATCCAAAACATGAGATCAACAAAGTTTATAAAGCCACCTTGAACAAAAACCTGAAATCAACGGATTTGTGGACTTTGGCAAATGGGGTAATGCTTGAGGATGGAATGATAAAACCAGACGCAATTTCTCAGGATGCCAAGGAGAAAAATGTGGTGGGATTAGAAATTCATAGCGGAAGAAATCGCATCATTCATAGAATGTTTGAACATTTGGGATATTCGGTTGACAGGCTAGACCGGGTTTTATATGCGGGTCTGGAAAAAGGCAACCTGAAAAGAGGAGAATGGAGAGAAATGTCAGATAAAGAGATTAAGGCCTTAAAAAGATTGGTAAATTTGAGATAACAGAAAAAAATAAATTGTGTATCTAAATAATAAAGGGATAAATTTGCACTTTAAAAACAATAATTATGTTTGGATTAGGTGGAACTGAATTGATTGTAATTTTACTTGCAATCGTTTTCTTATTTGGAGGGAAAAAAATTCCAGAATTAATGAGAGGTGTTGGACAAGGCATACGTGAGTTTAACAATGCAAAAAAAACGGTGAAAGATCAAATTGAAGAGGGAATGAAACAACCCAAGGAAAACGAGCCTAAATAGTCTTCAAAGCACCCCATAACTACGCACATTTAATATTCATTACGGCTAAAAACGACCTTGTTCTGTGGAAAGTTGCGTCTTGGTGGCTGGTTCTGTTGAGCGCACAAGCAGGACAAGAAAAAGCATTTTATATAAATTCGTTTGTTTCGGTTTGAAGCCAAAACCGAAAAATTATTGTTTACATCTTAATTACTTTATTGCCGCTGGTATGTGGCTTATTATTATTTTGCGTGCTATGCAGGTAATGAAAAAACAAATCCTTTTTGTTGGGATGCTCCTTATATTTTTGAGCATTTTTTCTTCAACAGTTAATGCCACTACTCCCGACGAGGTTTACCAGCGAAAAATGGCTGCGTTAAAAAGCCAGATTGATTTAAGCTATAATCCGGTTGCCAGGCCCTTTATTGAAGAATACCTCAACAATCCTGAAAAAGTGCAGGAATTAATTGGCCGGAGTAAATATTATTTTCCATTACTCGAAAGGGAATTGCGTTCAAAAGGCCTGCCAACAGACCTAAAGTATTTAGCGGCAACAGCATCCATGCTTGATCCAAGTGCAGTAAACACAAATGGAGCAAGCGGAATTTGGATGATGATGTATCCTGTGAGTAAAATGTATAAACTGAAGGTAAACACCTATGTAGATGAACGCAGAGATCCTGTAAAATCGAGCAATGTGGCGGCGCAGCATTTTAGGGACTTATTCAGCATTTATAAAAGCTGGCCATTGGTAATTGCCAGTTATGGCTGTTCCCCGGTAACCCTGAATAAATGCATTCATGTGAGCAATAACAGCCTGTATTTTTGGGATATTTACCCGCATTTACCCAGCTTTTGCAAGGATTTATACCCGAGGGTTATTGCAACTGCCTATATTTTGAACTATTACAAAGATCATGGGATAAAAACGGCAGAACCCGATTTTGAAATGGAATCGGATAGTTTTTTAGTGAATAAGTGGCTATCGTTTCAGCAAGTGGCTTCGGTAACAGGTGCAAGCGTTGAGGAAATGCGCGAGCTGAACCCCATTTTCAGGAAAGACATTATTCCCTTTTCACTTGAAGGCTATACCTTAAAAGTTCCAAGAAGCCATGCGAAGAATTTTGAAATGCTGAAAGACTCGGTTTACCGGCCGCTTAATCCCATTGAAATTTTGCCAAGTGCAATTGAAAAGTGTGACGAACAATTAATTGATAGCCTTAGCGGCAAAACAGAAACAAAGGGAAAGGGAACCACACAACCTAAATTCACAAAAAGAAAGGTTCTTTACTCGGTTAAAAAGAGAGATAATTTGGGCGATATTGCCGACTGGTTTGATGTAAGCGCAGCGGAAATAAAAAGCTGGAACAAATTGCACAAAGGCAAGATTAAGACGGGTCAAAAATTGGCGATCTGGGTTGAGGGAAATAAAACGGGATACTACAAGAAAATTAATAAGATGTCGGTTGGGCAGAAGAAAAAGCTGAAGAGAAGAGACTAGATAAGCGGCTCACCCGAAAACCTAAATAATTTGCAAAAAACGCGAATGATTCAAGCAAAACAAATAGTTATTAACGGGCAGATGTCGGCCTATACCGAAGCAGGGGAGGGAGAAATTATCCTGCTGCTTCATGGATGGGGGTGTAACGCACATACATTTAAAGATATTCAGAGCGAATTAGAAAAGAACTTCAAAGTATTTGCCGTGGACTTTCCCGGTTTTGGGAAAAGTGATGAGCCCGATGGTGTTTGGGGATGCGAAGAATATGCAAGCTGGACGGAGCAATTTATTCGTAAAACAAACATTCTTTCGCCAATCGTTATTGGACACTCATTTGGGGGCAGAGTAGCGCTCATGCTGAACACAAAAATCAGCATTCAAAAACTTGTTCTTACCGGAAGTGCAGGCTTATTATTAGATACAGATATTGAAAACAGAAAAGGAAAGTCAAAAATTAGCAGCGTAAAAAATATTGCAGAAAAAATGCTGCCCAAGGCCATGTTTGAATGGCTGAAGAATAGATTTATTCAACGAATAGGATCGGCAGATTACAAAAGCGCCAATCCACATATGAGAGAAATTTTAAAGAAAGTTATTTCAGAGGATTTGAAACATTATGCTATGAATATTCAAGTCCCTACGCTTTTGATTTGGGGCGAAAACGACAAGGATACACCTGTAGAGATGGGCAGGGCCTTCAATAAACTTATTTCCGGGTCGGAATTGAAAATTATACCGGCTTGCGGACACTATGTATTCATTGACAATAAGATTGAGTTCTTGACTTTGATAGAAAAATTTATTAAAATTCGCTGATGATAATTGAGGGAATAAAATACTTATCCTATGGATCACTTCTGGCGTATGCGATTCTATTGCTGAAAGAGGAATTGCACATGATGCAATTGAATTCTTATTTTAACCATCGTTATATTAAGTGGCTTAAAGAAAACATTTCATCGCGTTTTGGCTTATTGAAGCTGGCAATCATTTTTGTAGCGGTCGTTGCTTTCTTTGTCTCTTTTTTTCCATTAAACATTGTATTAATTGGAATTTCTGTATGGGGCAGCTTTCAGTTAGCAAAGCATAAAGCGAAAAAGAAGCTGGATTTTACACAAAGAGCCACACGCTTGTTTGCCGTTGAGATAACAGGAGTAGTTGTAGCGGCCATTATTATTTATTTTATCACAAAAAGCATAGACTATTCCATTTTGCCTCTTGTTTTTGCAGTTGCCTTTTCATCTGTTGTGATTGTCTTTTCAAACCTTGTTGCAGCACCGGTTGAAACACTGATTAACCAATGGTATGTGAATGATGCAAAAAAGAAAATAGGGAGCTATTCAAACCTTATCAAAATTGGCGTTACCGGAAGCTATGGCAAAACAAGTGTGAAGCACTTTTTATACAGCATTCTAGCCGAAAAATATAACGTGCTGATGACTCCGGGAAGTTATAATACCACCTTAGGCGTTGTTAGAACCATAAGAGAACAGTTACAGGCAACGCACGAGGTTTTCATTATTGAAATGGGTGCAAAGAAGAAGGGAGATATAAAAGAAATTTGTGAGATTGTTAAACCCCACTACAGCATTTTAACAGCCATTGGTCCGCAACATTTAGAATCATTTGGATCGCTGGCAAATGTTAGCTCTGCCAAGTTTGAAATCATTACTTGTCTTTCTGCTGATGGTATAGGTTATGTTAACTTTGATAATGCTTCTATGGATGATATTCCAAAGAGCACACAAGGTAAAGTCATTTCATTTGCAGTTCATTCTGATGCGGAATACAGGGCGGCGAATATCGCTTTTAAGGGAATTGGAATGTCATTTGACGTAGAGCGAAGCGGGGTGATAGTATTATCTGTTGAAACCAGGTTGTTGGGCGAACACAATGTTTCCAACCTGCTTGCCTGTTGTGCAATTGCTTTGGAATTGAAAGTTGAAATATATCAAATTGAAAAAGCCATAAAGGGAATTGAGGCAGTGAACCACCGGTTGGAAGTAAAGAAGCTTCCAAATGGAATTACCATTATTGATGATGCTTTCAACTCGAATCCCGTCGGATCAAAAATGGCTCTTGAGGCCTTGAAACGCTTTGAGGGGGAAAGAAAAATTGTAATCACTCCGGGCATGATAGAACTCGGATCAAAGGAATATGAATTGAACTTTGCGTTTGGAACGCATATTGCCGCAAATTGCGATATTGCTGTGTTGGTGGGGGCTAATAGAACCAAGCCGATTCAGGACGGAATAAATTCCGCAAATTTTCCTAAGGAAAACCTGTTTGTTTGCAAAGATTTGTCTGAGGCAAACGAGAAAGTAAAAAGCCTGATGAAGAATGGTGATGTAGTATTATATGAAAATGATTTACCGGACACTTTTAACGAATAAAACATATAAGGAATGAAAAAAAACATAGGAGTCTTTTTTGGTGGTCGCTCAGTTGAACACGAAATTTCAATTATCTCAGCCTTACAGGTTATCAAGGCAATTGACAAAAACAAATTTGATATAACACCGGTTTACATCACAAAAGAAGGCATTTGGTATACCGGAAATTGGTTGATGTATATTGACAATTTCAAAAACTTCCAAGAGTTGATTAAGAATAGCCGAAAGGTAATTCCTTCACTTAATGCGAATGAAGGCGTACTTTTTAGTTACCCCGAAGGCATTCTAAAATCAAGTAAAGTTATTACCAGGATTGATGTGGCGCTTCCTGTTTTTCATGGCAGCTATGGTGAGGACGGCTGCTTCCAGGGCCTTTTTGAAATCATGAATATCCCTTATGCGGGCTCAAACGTGTTTTCTTCGGCCATATGCATGAATAAATCTATTACCAAAGAGATTTGCAAAGCCATAAACATTCCGGTAATTGAGTACTACCGCTTAGATGCGGATAGTTGGTTCAGGGACAAAGAAAAGAGTCTGGCCGCCATCACCGCTTGTTTTCCTTATCCGCTTATCGTAAAACCCAATGATTTAGGATCTAGTGTTGGGGTTAGCAAAGCCACGAAGAAAGAGGAACTTGAGAATGCGCTTGATTTGTCTGCTGCTTACTCAAATAATATACTTATTGAAAGATTTGTTTCGGCCATCAAAGAGGTTAATTGTTCGGTAGCAGAAACACCAAATGGCATTGAAGTTTCTGAATGCGAAGAACCCATTATATCCGGCAGTGATTTGCTGAGTTTTGATGAAAAGTATATGTCCTCGGGCCCTTCTGCAGAAGGCATGGCAGGAACGAAACGAAAAATCCCGGCATCAATCCCCGCGGCTCAAAAAGAGGAAATACAAGCGTATGCAAGGCGCATTTTCAAACACCTGGATTGTTCGGGGGTCGTTCGGATTGATTTTATCGTGGATGAATCAACAAATCAGGTCTATCTGAATGAGATCAACACAATACCGGGGTCTCTGGCCTTTTACCTGTGGGAGGCAAGCGACAAAAAATTTACGGCACTAATTTCGGAAATAATTGAAACCGCGATCAAACGTTTTGGCAAAAACAATAAGGTAAAGAAAAGCTTCAAATCAAACGTATTGTTTAGTGTTGACGGCTCAAAGCTGTCGGGGAAATTAATGTAGAAATTTTGGGGGATGAAAAATCTTTTACACTCCTGTTTTCACAAATTTCCGGACGAATATCTTATCAGAAGCAAACACTTTTATAAAATAAATTCCCTCAGGCAAATCAGCTATTTCAACTTCATTCAGGGCTGTTGGCAGAACCGATTTGATGGCCTTACCTGTAATATCAAATATTTCTATGGTGTTGATTCGTAACTGCTGCGGTATTTTAAAAAATAATTTTTCCCTACCGGGGTTTGGATAAATTTTCAGGAAATCGTTTTCAATCATTTCATCCATGCCAACACTTTCAAAATTGCAGGTTCGTTGCGAATTAAAACGGCTGTCGGAATGAAATATATAAAATTCATCCATATAACAACGAAGGTAGTTATAAGTGGCCATAGAAGGCGAGCGTTGCAGCGAAATAAAACTATAGTCAACATGGTTATTCAACAACATTTCACTCACCGTATTTGAAACTTGCCAGCTTGATAAAAATCCGGCTATGCTGAAGGACTTCACCGAATCTGTACTGCCCTGTTTATTATTCTTTTCATAAAAAATATTTGCTATCAAAACGGGTGTTTTTGCTAAAACCTGATACGATGTTTGAGAAGTAGATTTCAAAATATCCAGGTAAAGGGTATCTCCTTTTTTTGCCGTGAAATCAAAATACAAATACTCTTTTCCTTCAAAAAAATAAAACACTTTTCCAGAATCCTTTCGCATATATACTCTTTCGGCAGCCTTCAGCTTTAAGTACTCTTGTATGGCAGAAAAGGTTTTCCCATTAATCAGCGTATCCTTTTCGCAACGGTACATAAAACTGGTTTCGACCCATGGGGGGCTTTCCCATGCTGAACCAAAATACCACTCTGTATTAACAGGAGCTAATTGTGCTTTTGAAAAATATCCGGAGAGAATGACCGTGCAGAAAAATAATATTTTTTTCATGCTGTAGAGAAACGATTTGCTCACAATGTTACAAAAGAAGGAGGTAACAATATTTCCCTCAATAAAAAAGAGTGTATCCCAAGACAAAGATCAGACACTAGGCAATTCCGGGGATTTGCTTTTTTGGAAGAGTAATCTTCTGAATTAATAAGTAACTGTACCGCTAATACTTGTAAAATCTGCTGTTTGAGTGGTAGTATGAATAGTTACCACACCGGATAATTGGCCGGTAGCACCAGTAAATCTACCCGTTCCACCTGTTATAGTAACCTGAGAAACTCCGGACGCATTACCGCCAGGCCCCCAATAGAGATTATAAGGAAGAATCAGGCAATGCAATTCATCCCCATTTGCTGCAATTAATGTATTGCATTCTGTTCCCACATAAAGACCTGATGCAGTATATGTTACACAAGGATTAATGAGAGAAGAAGACAAACCTAAATGTGTTAAAGTTCCTGATCCGGCATAGATTCCACTAGAAAAGAAACCAGTATTGCAGGCGCAAGGTAAATTTTGGGTTGTCGTGAGTGCGTATTGGATTGAGCCGGATAGTGATCTGGTAACAGGGTTCGATTTCATGAGATCTTTACCATTAGTGGTAGATGGCCCTATAAAATCTTCGTTTGCCTTCTTGCAGGATGCAACCATTAATATTGCAACTGCTGTAATGATTAATTGTATTTTCATAACAATGCTATTAATTTGTTGATAGCAAAGGAACTAAATAAAGTCAACTTTTCAAGAAAAATATTTTTCAGGCTGTTGTTTTCTTTATGTAGACTGCCATTAACGTAAGATAAAATGTTATTAGTTGGCAAATTTTCTATTTCAGTTCTGTTTGATTAATGTGCTAAATAAGGCCGCATAGAAGAAATTAAGACTCATAACTGTAGTAATTAGTCACCACAAAGTTATGGTGCGAATTAATATGTATGGTGATATGAATCAAGGCATTATTTTTTTTTGAAAATAGCTTAAATTCAAAATAATTATTAAATTGCAATTATTGAAATATTCTCCTATCCTTTTCTACTATTTTACTGCTTCATATTTTTACGCCTCATCATGAAAAAAGTCAGGGAGAACACCTGCTTTTTTAGCATTTCCTCACTTTCTCCTCCTGCATGGTATTTGCGCTCACACACCACTCTTTTGATGGGGCACTGTAATAAATAAAAAACCGTCCGTTTATGTATTATTTTGCCTGAATATTTTTTGGTCAGCCTTAAACATATATATTGCTCTTTTTTTATTCATTTACAATGATGTATGATTTCATAAAACATTTGATTTTTTACGCGCTATTGTGTTTTTTATCAAATATTTGTTTAGGCCAAACTACCTTTCCGGTTAATGGACCGCATGATGTAAGGCCGGCTTATTATGCGCTGATCCATGCAACCCTGCAAATAGATCCGCAAACCCGGATTGAGAATGGAACGTTGATCGTTAAAGAGGGCAAGATTGAGAATGTGGGTTCCGGAATTGTTATTCCTAAAGAGGCCAAAGTGATTGATATAAAGGGAATGTTTGTGTATGCCTCTTTCATAGATTTATACAGCAACTATGGCATAAAATGGGAAAATAATACCAAAACCCGGGAACAATACTCGAATAACAAAAAAGGAGCATATGTATGGAATGACGCGATCAGAGCTGATTTTAACGCTTCAGCTTTTTTTCAGTATAATGAAAGGCGAAGCAATTTTTATTTGGAAAGTGGTTTCGGTTCCACCCTAAGCGCTTTGCAGGATGGTGTTTTCAGAGGTTCGGCGGCTTTGGTCATTACCGGAAAAGGCAATGAACAGGAACTCCTATTGAATCCGACAGCGGCAGCAGGATTTAGTTTTAACAAAGGCTCAAGCACACAGGATTATCCGGGTTCGGCCATGGGAACCGTTGCCCTCATCCGGCAAACCTACTACGATGCGGATTGGTTCGGCAAACAAAACAAAGAACAAAACTTGAGCCTGGAGGCATTTAATAAACTAAAAACATTGCCCACCCTATTTGAAGCCGAAAACAAATATGCTGTTTTAAGAGCGGCCAAAATTGGCTCAGAATTTAATACTACCTACATCATAAAAGGCGCCGGTGATGAATACCAGCGTTTGACTGAAATAAAAGCAACGAACTCCCCGCTAATTATTCCCTTGAACTTTCCAAAACCCTATGAAGTAGAAGATCCTTTTGATGCACGATACATCAGTTTAACGGACTTAAAACACTGGGAATTGGCCCCTGCAAATCCGATGATGCTCGCCAAAGCAAATATTTCATTTGCACTTACTTCCTCAGGTTGCACAGATGCAAATGAGTTTTTAAAAAATCTCAGAAAAGCGGTTCAATATGGTTTAACTCAAGAACAAGCTTTGCAGGCCCTTACCGGCACACCGGCAAAATGGATTAAAGCAGAAAAGCAATTAGGTGCTTTACGAACAGGAATGCTGGCAAATTTTTTTATCAGCAATAAAAATATTTTCGAGAAAGACGCCATCATTCATGAACATTGGACTTTAGGTAAACAACAAATACTCCACGCTTCTGACGAAATTCAACTTTCGGGAAGATATAAAATTCAACTGTCCGGTTATGATTCAGCGATACTAAATATTACTGGCAAGAGTCCAAAATATGAAGGTACAATATTTGCCAAAGACACGCTAAAAGTTACGGTTCAAAAAGGCCTGGGTTTGATCGTGATTTCTTTTAAATCGACAAAAACAGCCGAAAATTTGGTTCGCATTGAAGTTTGGGTAGCGGAATGCGACATTAGAAGCTTACAAGCTAAAATTTTGACCGGAAAAGCTCAAATGCCTGATGGCACTTACAAAAACTTTAATGCGACATTTTTTGAAAACACGCAAAAGAAGTCCCAAAATGACACAAATGCGCGCATTGGCTATGGAAATATCCTTTTTCCGTTTACCGATTACGGAAATACGGTACTGCCAACAGCTGAAACAATTCTTTTTAAAAATGCCAGGGTTTGGACCAATGAGAAAGAAGGGATTTTGACGCAAACGGATGTTGCAATCAGCAAAGGAAAAATAGTAGGCATAGGCAAGAATTTGACCTTGAAAGATGCAAAAATAATTGACGCCACAGGTAAACAGCTTACCAGTGGTATTATTGATGAGCACTCGCATATTGGTATTTATCGCGGTGTAAATGAATGTACTCAGGCAATTACTGCAGAGGTAAGAATTGGCGACGTGGTGAACCCGGATGATATCAATATATACCGGCAATTAGCCGGTGGAGTCATTGCTTGTCAGCAATTGCATGGCAGCTGTAACCCGGTTGGCGGACAAAGCAGCATCATAAAATTTCGTTGGGGCATGGCGCCGGAAGCCATGAAAATTACAAATGCCGAGGGCTTCATTAAATTTGCTCTTGGTGAAAATGTGAAGCAAAGTAATTGGGGAATCGAAACCCAAAGATATCCGCAAACCCGCATGGGAATTGAGCAGGTATATTTTGACGCCTTCATTCGCGCTAAAGAATATGAGCAAAAACTTAAAGGTGAACCTAAATATACACCTAAGGATCTGGAGCTGGACGCCCTGGTTGAAATACTTAATAAAAAACGTTTTATAACTTGCCACAGTTATGTGCAAAGCGAAATCAATATGTTGATGCATGTTGCAGATAGTTTTGGTTTTAAAGTGAATACTTTTACGCATATTCTGGAAGGGTATAAAGTGGCCGACAAAATGAAAGCTCATGGTGCAAATGCAAGTTCCTTTGCCGATTGGTGGGCGTATAAATATGAGGTAATTGAAGCCATTCCGCAAAACGCTGCCATCCTCAATAATATGGGAATAACAACGGCCATTAACAGTGATGACGCCGAAATGGGAAGGCGGCTCAATCAGGAAGCGGCCAAAATAGTGAAATATGGAAATATCAGCGAAGAAGATGCCTGGAAAATGGTAACTTTAAATCCGGCAAAAATGTTGCATTTAGATAAACAAATGGGAAGCATCAAAGAAGGAAAAGATGCCGATCTTGTTTTGTGGAGTGATAATCCCCTAAGTATATACGCAAAAGCAGAAATGACCTGGGTTGATGGTGTTTGCTATTATAGTATCGGGCAGGATGAAGCGCAGCGAAAACAGATACAGGCTGAACGCCAACGCATCATCCATAAAATGATTCTTGCTAAACAGAATGGTGAAAATGCCGAGCGCAAAGTGTCGGCCGTAGATGTTGATTACCATTGCGATAGTAAATAAAAGCCAAATGGAAAACAAACACAAGGCACTTAAACAGTTGCGTTTTTACTTAAAAACCGCGAAACAATTTATGAACCTGAAACCTTTATCTACCATATTATTTTTTCTGCTTTTTGCAGCAGTAAGAACAGTTTACGCCCAACAACAAGTTACCCTGATTACCAATGCAACGATACATATTGGTAATGGACAGCTTATTGAGCAGGGCATTATTGCTTTTAATCTTGGAAAAATTGTTGACATTGGAAAAGGACAGACCAGTTTTTATAAAAACGCCAAGGTGATTGATGGCACCGGCAAGCACATTTATCCGGGCATTATTTGTATGAATAATTTTATGGGTCTGAATGAAATTGACGAAGTAAGGGCTACCCGCGATTACCGTGAGAATGGTATGCTGAACCCAAATGTTCGTGCACTTATTGCTTATAATACCGATTCAAAAATTCTTCCTACTGCCACCGTTAATGGAATTTTATATACACAATGTGTGCCTCAGGGAGGCATTTTGAGTGGCCAATCCAGCCTCATGAAAACGTGGGCATGGAATTGGGAAGATGCCGTTGTGAAAGCAGATGAAGGGATACACCTTAACTGGCCGGAAACCACTATTATCAACGACCCCGATAGCAGCAGATCTAAGAATCTGGAGAAACAATTGAATAATATTAAAATCTTTTTTGCAGAGGCTGAACAATATGCAAAGCTTCAAAAGCCCGAATCGTTTAATGCCAGACTGGATGCCATGAAAGGCTTGTTTAATGGCTCAAGAAACTTATACATTCATGTGCAGGGTGCAAAAAGTATCGTGAGCAGCATTACCTTTTTCAAACAACAATATCCAAACATAAAATTAGTTTTGGTAGGTGCCACGGATGCCTATTTACTCATTGATCTGATCCTACAATACCAGATACCGGTGGTGGTAAATACTGTTCACCGGCTTCCATCGCACAGTTTCGAAGAGCTTGACCAGCCTTTTAAAACGCCATCGCAGTTACTTAAGGCGGGCATTTTGTTAGCAATCGGACAAGGGGGAAGTTGGGAGGCTCGCAATGTGATGTTTAATGCAGGAACCGCATCGGCATACGGATTAAGCAAAGAGGAGGCTTTGCAATGCATCACGCTGAATCCGGCCATCATTATGGGTGTAGAAAAACAAATCGGTAGTCTTGAACTTGGAAAAGACGCCTCCTTTATTATGAGCGAAGGAGATATTTTGGACATGAAATCCAGCAGGGTTGAAGCGGCTTATTTGCAGGGTGAACCCATTGATTTGAAAAATGATCAGGTAAAATTGTTTGAGAAATACAAAAAGAAATACGGTCTCAATTAACACATCATTTCAATTTCACATTAATTTCCGGTCTCGATTCTCGATTCTCGCAATCTCAATTCTTATTTCAAAAACCGCTCATAAGTGGCTTTTTTTAATAATTCCCTGTCATCGGGATGCGCAATGGAGGTTAACAATTCAGCCCTTTGTTCCATGTTTCTTCCATATAAATTTACGGCACCATATTCGGTAACCACCCAATGTATATGTCCGCGGGTTGTAACCACCCCGGCACCTTGTTTTAAATAGGGAGTAATACGCGATATACCTTTTCCGGTTCGGGATGGCAAGGCAATAATTGGTTTTCCTCCTTCTGATAATGCGGCACCCCTGATAAAATCCATCTGACCGCCAATACCTGAGTATTGGTAGGTTCCAATTGAATCAGCGCAGACCTGACCCGTTAAATCCACTTCAATGGCACTATTTATCGCAGTTACTTTTGGATTCAGACTTAATACCCGTGGGTCGTTTACATAGCTGATATCGAGACATTTTACGATTGGATTGTCGTCAACGAAATTGTATAATTTATTGGTACCCAATAAAAAACCACAGGCACAATATCCCAAAACCAACTTTTTCTTACTATTGTTGATTACGCCACTTTCAATTAAAGGAATCACACCATCCGAAAACATTTCGGTATGCAGACCCAGGTTACGGTGAGAGGTAAGATTTTGCAGCACATTATCAGGAATCGTTCCAATTCCTACTTGCAGGGTTGCCCCATCTTCCACCAGGGCAGCCACATTTTTTCCTATCTGAGCATAAATCTCGGTGGTACCATCGGCATAACTAACTTCCGGCAATTGCTCATTTACATATACCGCATAATCAATCATATTCAAGTGAATAAAGGCATCGCCATGCGTTCTTGGCATATTGGGGTTTATCTGAGCTATAATGGTTTTGGCGTTATGTGCGGCGGCCCGGGCCACATCCACAGAGGTTCCCAGACTTACATAACCATGCTTATCTGGCGGCGATACATGTAAAATAGCGATATCCAAAGGTAAAAATTCAGGACAAAACAGACGGGGTATCTCACTTAAAAAAACCGGAACATAATCTCCCCGATTGCTATTTACAGCCACTCTAACAGATTCAGATACAAAAAAGGAGTTTATAAAAAAGTGTCCACCTAAGCTTTCATCGTTTAAATCAAACCCAATGGTGCTGATACTCACCAATTCCACGTTTTTTAACTCTTCTTTGCGTTCAATCATTGCCTTTAAGATAACTGTTGGCGTGGCAGCACTTCCGTGAATAAAAATCCTTTGGTGTGATTTTATATGTTTCACCGCTTCTTCGGCGGATACAAATTTTGTGTGTTTATGCATGCGGCAAATATAGATTAACTCCTGTTTGTTTTAATTGTTACATTCATATATTATCACATGAAATTAATCAAGAAAAACATTGACTAATGTCTTGTTTGTATTTACGATTTTGTAAAAAGAATCTTTGTTTAAAGTGTATCTTATTTTGGCTCTATGTGATTTGTAGTGGGTAAACGTTAAAAACACGATTTATGTTAAGTTGATCTGGCATTTGTGTAATCCGTTAAATAACCGGTTCTCGCGGATTACGCAGAGTACACGTAGAGTATCGAAGAGTCATACTCCGCGTGACTCTGCGTATCCTCTCATGACTCTGCGAGAATGGGTAATGATAATCCTGGTACTGGTTTCATTTTTGTTAATTCCAATTTGATTACCCACTATATTCCACATAAAGCCCTTATTTGCGTTCGTAAACACAGAATTTTTCTTGCTGATCCAATAATTTCAACTGATGGATTTGAAGGATGGAATCCAGAGGTGCCATCAGATGTTCCCTGGAACGGTCCCTGAACCATATGCAGTAATTAACATCCTTGTTTTTTATAAAATAAGCGGTTTTGTTTTCATTCAAAAACAAGGCGTAGTTAACACATTTATGAGTCGTTAACCAAAGATAATCAGGGAAATTACTGATCATTTTTTTATCAGGCAAACGTGTATTGAGGTAGTGTTTCATGGGCTCATCCTGCCAGCTTATTTCGTTCATCCCGCCTGCCCCATTTTGATAAGCTTTAACTGTTTTCATTGAAATCAAAAACAGCTGTATGCCCGCCAATAAAAGCAAGATCAGCTGAGCTTGCAGAATGGTAAGATAATTAATTTTGTAAAGTTTTTGCAGGATAATGGGTATAAGAAGCGAGGCCGGAATCCAGATGATGGTCAGGTATCTGGGCAATTGACTGATTTGTAAATTGCGTTGAACCAATAACAGAATCAGGTATGAGCTGCAAAGGAAAAAAAGCCAAATGCCTACTTTTTGGATTTCCTGCTCGGATTGGGTTTTGCTTCTAAGCAATAAGCAGGCACCCATATAAGCGAACATAAGCAGCAATAATATGATTAGCTGAATGGGTTTGTGTACTACTGTTTGAAAAACAATCATCACGTTTTCCAAAAAAACCAATGGGTTTATTTTGTTGTTTATTTGATGATCTCCCAAAATATTACCCGATACCCAATCGTTTCTGATGAACCAGCACAAGCTAAACAGGAGGGTTGGCAAAAAAAGGATTGTAATTTGCTTTAGTTTTTCTTTATGAAGCAGTTGCATCAAAAAGATTGCTGGCAGTAACATGAACCCGGCGTATCGGTCTAAACAAAGCAAAGCGAGTAAAGCAGCACTTACCCAAATTGCGTTGGGAGTGGGTCGAACCAGGAAAAAATACAGGAAACCTGATAATAGTGCGATAAACACCGCTTCACTCAAACAATATAGGAATGCCAGTGAAAAAACCCAATAACTACAGGCAATTAAAGCAAGAGACAAACCCTGAAATGCATTTTTCAGATAGTTTTTTTGAAGCTTATAAACAAAATAATAACTGATATTAAATGCCAGCAGATTGATGATTTTCGCAAACACCAAAATTGGAATTCCCAGCAGATAACCTAAACTTAAAATAATGGGATATAGGGGAGGGGTATTGTAAAAAGGGAATCCATCGAATTGAACAAACCCCAATCCTTTACTCAGGTTCTCGGCTACCGATAAATAATTTGCAGAATCGGCACTGAGTGCTAAGCCATATTTTGAAGTAGCAAGCAGCCATAAAACATTCACAATCCCAACCGAACCAAGGGCTATTTTAATTTGTGTTTTCTCTTGAGGGTTCCATTTCATTGCAAATCGAAGGTAGTAAAAATAACAAGGTTTTCGCATTCATGCCCATTACCCCAAAACGCATTATACCGTACTAATAATGAAAACGCAATGTTGCGAACACGTTTCTTCCCGGCGCATTTATTCCACTGGCGAAGGTGCGGTATTGGGTATCGAAAATATTTTCAATACCTGCCTGGATGGTAAAGATTTTGTTCAACTGATAGGAAGTACGAATGTTCGCAGTATACCATGCCGGCATCCCTTTTGGAGTTGCATATTGTTCATTGTCCTCTCCATTCAAATAATAATCGGAAAGGTATTTCCAGCCATTATAATTTAAAAACACTTCAGAACTTAAATTTTTGTATAAATAGCCTATAGATAACTTCGTCATAAAAGGTGGAATATGGTCGAGCGGAGACGCAACGCTGTCGGTTTTAATTCTTCCGAAAGTATAGTTCATGGAAAGCGATAAAACGATGCGCTTTCCAATCAGCGATTTGATATTCGACGAAAAGCCATAAATATAAGCCTCGCGCTTATTTTGGCTGGCATAAACCTGACTCATGGAACCCTCATAAAAAATGGAATCCTGTCCATTGAATCTATATTTATCGGTAATAATGGCATTCACAAACTGTGTGTAGTAAAAGGCATTTTCCCAACGAATATTTTGATTGAAAATTTTAGTAATACCTAACTCATAGTTTCTGGTTTCTTCAGGAGTTAAATTCGAATTGGGGACCATTACCGCTCCGGGTGCCGACTCAAAAACCTTACTCAAATCGTCGGTGTTGGGAACCCGATACCCGGTAGAGAATAGCAGCGAAATTTTTAAATTATCCAATGGGTTATATATAAGACCTAGGCTACCCGAAAAAACCGGATTGTTTTGGCTGACCCGGGTAAAAGGCAGGTGAAAAAAAGAGGTATCAATAAAGGTAGCATGCAAGGATACAAATCCGACGCGAAAGCCATCAACCCACGTTAGCTTTGGATAGAATAAGCAGGTATGCGAAAAATACAAAGCGATATTTTTCATGGTATTGTTTCCATCAGGATAGCGGGAATCCAGTTTGCCGCTCACACTATTCAATATGTTTTCGGTATTTGCCGTTGATTTCAGGGTGTTAAATTGCCCGTCAAATCCAAAGCGGAGCTCATGATTTTTGATCCTTTTCCTGAAATCCAGATTTGCGCCTATTACCTGTACCTTTTCAATCCTGTGATTTAAAATATTACTGCCAAAGTTCCGGTTATGACGGCTTTCTTCAAGCGCCTGATAATTTATTCCCAGATGAATACCCTGAAACCTGCCATGTGGTTTTTTTATGTTTAAATCATAGGCTGTGAGTAACCTTTTTTGCGGGCCATAATACCATTCGGCTGATTTTAGGCCGGTACCATTAGGATCTGTTAAGCGATCATATCTGGGAATATTACCCGAAGCAGAATATTGAACATTTAACAAATGCGAAATGGTTTCGCTTTGCTGAACCAAAACCTTCTGAATCAAATCAATTTGGGTGTAAGCGGTATGAACCTGCAGATTTTTGTTTGAATTAGATATCAAAGAATCTTTTCCGTTAATTCTTTCAGCATAAAAGGGTCTCTCGCCATAAGCGATATTATAAAAAGGATTTCGGTTATTGCCTCCTTTTAAGTCTCCAAAATTCGAATAAGTAACAGAAGTATATGAAGCAATTTTTTTGGTTCCATAATTAAAGTCCAGGTGATTTGTTGATTCCTGGTTAACTGCACCATAACGGGTAAGGAAATTTGCTTTTATATTTGAATGCTGACCGCTGCCGGCAAGTAAGGGATTTTTAGTAAACAGGTAAACAACTCCACCCAGAGCGTCGCTGCCATAAACCGTAGAGGCAGGACCGAAAAGAATTTCAATACGTTCGAGCGAGAGCGGGTCGCTTGTAATGATATTCTGTATATGACCACTGCGGTATATCAGGTTATTCATTCGCACGCCATCAATCACCAATAAATTCCGATTGGCTTCAAACCCTCTTAAGTTAACGCTTCCGCCACCCAATTGGCTTTTTTGAATAAACACATTGCCACTATTTGAGAGCAGATCGGCGGTAGTTTGGGCCTGGGTATTCTGGAGTTCTTTTGCATTCAGGATTTGTACCTGCTGCGCTATATTTTTCTTGCTTTCTTCTGTTTTATTTACCGAAACAAGCGCTTCTTTCATGGTAAACGATTTATATTGAGCAGAGTCTGTTTCAGTCCCTTGCGAATATCCCGGTTTCGTTTGTAAAAAGACGGATATCAGTAAAGTAAAATAAAAACCACGCATGGTTCTAATTAATTAAGTTGGCAAAACAGTGTAATTTCAAAACGGGTATCACCAGGTATAATCTCCTTCATTCTGAAATGTTTTTTCAAGCCAGTTATCTTTTATACAACCTGCGAAGCCATTAAAACACTTTCAAAAAGTCCCCTGCCATCGGTGTTGTATAAACAAGGATCAACTACGCGCTCGGGATGAGGCATCATGCCAAAAACATTTCGGCCCGGATTGCAAATGCCTGCAATGTTTTCTAAGGAGCCGTTTGGATTGGATTCCGCTGTTTCAATACCATTTTTATCGCAATAGTGGAATAAAATCTGATTATTTGCCTTTAAACCTGCCAGGGTAGATTCATCGCAATAAAACCGACCTTCGGCGTGAGCAACGGGTATTTGATAAGCTTTATTAAGGGCTAAGCGACTGGTAATTTTTGAATCATGGGTGGCGGGTTTGATAAAAACATTTTTGCAGTTGAACTTTTGATTCTCATTATTTAATAAAGCTCCGGGTAAAAGATGGCTTTCACACAAAATCTGAAACCCGTTACAAACGCCCCAAACCAAACCGCCAATACCGGCAAATTCAATTACATTTTGCATAATGGGTGAGAAGCGGGCAATGGCGCCACTGCGCAAATAATCGCCATAGCTGAAGCCCCCCGGAAGAAAAATCAAATCGCAGGCTTGCAAATCATGGTCTTTATGCCAAAGTTTTATGGTTTCGCAACCAAACTGATTTCCAAATGCATATACAGCATCCTGATCGCAATTTGAACCCGGGAAAATAACGATGCCTACCTTCATAAAGTTTGTGATTTTTTGACAAGGGCAAAAGTAAGGCTTCCTTATTAAAGCGCCTATTTTATGTATAGGAAAAATGCAATGGGCAGTACTCCTGCCCCGAGTCCGTATTTTGAACCGGGTGCATAACTGTTGGTTACCGGTAAGGTAGTATTCAATTTTACCTCCGAAAAAGTTATTTTCGATTGGGGTTTTAAGGCGGTAATATACTGTTTGCAATTGCTGGTAAAATTCGGCGACGGAGTGGCGAAAATTTTATTCTGCATAGAAGCGTCCGAAGGCTCCACAATCAGCGTGAAGGAATTCAAAAGGTTCTTTTTTTTGGAATCATTCTTATCACAAATGATCAACTGGGCATTGCCCAGGTTAAAAAAGCCTTTATCAACAGATCCCACTTTCATCAGGTCCAGTTTTTCAAATCCATTATCGAGAAAATAGGTGAACCGTTGGGCCACTTCCATGTTTTTGGGATTTGGACTTGGTTGTGTGGCTTGAGCCATTAGTTTCGTATTAACAAGCAGTAAGGCAAAAGCAAAGGCAAACAGACAGAATGATTTTTTCATAAATATATAATTGGTACAAATCTAATAAACTGATTTCTAAATAATTTCTTTATTCAATTTTCATGCCTAACTTAAGGTAAAAAACTCCGCTTTTTCGGTGGTATGTGACCTCACAACTCCTGCGCTCACCAATGAAACCAGCATTTTCTGCGCCCGCCAGCGCGAAATATTTAAAAGTTTACAAATCTCTTTTAAAGTGAGTTTTGGGTTTTTGTCCAGTGATTTCAGCACAGAGGCTTCGTGTTCGGTAAATTTTATCAGGTTAAACCCTTGTCCGGAATTTCTTTTGAGGACATCTACTACAATTTTGCTGGCGAGCAGACTTTGGTCTTTCACACGAATATGAACCCACCATTTTCCGTCATCATCTTTGGCATAATACGGCTTATCTTTTCCCTGAGGGATTCTGGCTTCAATGATCATTTTTCCACCCAGATCATGTTCGATGAGTTGAATATCGATTTCCGGTTTTACATAAAAATGGGCGGCCCTATCCAACATATATTTCTCCTCCTCACTTTTCACTCCGGCAATGGTTTTATTGTCATTAACGCCAATCAGCAGGGTACCTCCTTTGTGGTTGGCAAAGGCACTCATGGTTTTCGCAATTTTTCCGGCCGATGAAATGGTTTTTTTGAAGTCCAGCATTTCGTTTTCTCCTCCTTCAATTTTTAACAATAAAGGATGTTTAGCCATAGCCCTGCAATATAAGAAGGGACACAGACAAAACTGAAAAAATAATTGAGAATAATGAGCTAATGATACGCAAAGGATTCGAATAATTCGTCAAAAACACTAAGTTTGTTCTGCTATTGAATAGTTATGCCCAATGCTAAAAGACGACACGAAACATTATTAACTTATTTAAAATATAAAGTGCGGAGTCATCACTATAATCACTGACGACAAAAAAATGAAAAAGTTTACAATTATTTTGACAGTTTTAATTGCAATGACAATTACGACTAATGCTCAGTGGACTCAAAAAGCAAACTTTCGAGGATCTGCAAGAGTTTTAGCTGTAGGGTTTTCTATTGGAACAAAGGCTTATATTCTAATAGGGTCTGACTCAGTTAATAAAAAAGATTTATGGGAGTATAACCAATCCACTGATATATGGACACAAAAAGCAGATTTTCCAGGAGGAGCAAGATCAGAGGCAGTTGGTTTTTCAATTGGTACAAAAGGGTACATCGGGACAGGTTTTGATAGTGTCCACCACAACGATTTCTGGGAGTATAACCCATCCACTGATATGTGGACACAAAAAGCCAACTTTGGTGGAGGAGCAAGAAATAAAGGAGTAGGATTTTCTATTGGTGCAAAAGGTTATATTGGTACAGGATCAGATCAAAATGGAGTGCCTAGAAATGATTTCTGGGAATACAACCCATCCACTGATACGTGGACACAAAAAGCCAACTTTGGTGGAGGAGCAAGATATAAAGATTTTGGATTCTCAATTGGTGCAAAGGGCTATATAGGTATGGGTGAAGTTGATTCTGTAACTATCAAAAAGGATTTCTGGGAATATAACCCCACAAGCGACAGTTGGATACAAAGAGCAGATTTTAATGGAGGGATTAGAGAAGGTGCAGTTGGATTTTCCATTGGAACACTAGGTTTTATTGGAACAGGTATAGATACCACAATTTTAAAAAATGATTTTTGGGAATACAACCCTATAAGCGATACATGGATCCAAATAACTAATTTTGGTGGAACACCAAGACTTTTAGCCGTTGGATTTTCAATTGGTACAAAAGGATACATAGGAACAGGAATGGATGCAGATTCCTTAAGGTCAGATTTCTGGGAGTTTAATCCTAGTGCTATAGGAATTAATGAAGTTTACCTTGGTAATTTAATTTCTTTTTATCCAAATCCATTTTCTTCAGAGACAACTTTGAAAGAAAATTCAGATTTTAAAAATGCAATCCTGACGATCTACAATTATTCCGGACAACAAGTAAAACAAATAAAAAACATTTTTGGGCAGACAATTACTTTGCACCGAGACAATTTACCAATCGGATTGTATTTTATTCGCTTGACACAAGACGACAAACAAATTGAAATAAAAAAAATAGTCATCTCTGACTGACACGAAAGAGAACAGCACTGGGCATAAGCGGTATAAAACGTTGGGGTTTAAGTGGTTATTAGAACGTTCTGCCCCGCATCAAGTTCGGTGTAACTGGACAGGAAAGTAGCCCGCAATCCCCAACGATTTCATACCGCCAGCCATTACAGGCAAGCGTAGGACGACCGTATAACCTTTACAATTCTGACTAAAATTGGACGACTTTGCAACCAAAAAGCAAGCAGACTTTGCAACAGTTGACAGTTCTTTATCATCGTGACACATTCCGACCCTGCCGACCCTCAATCCGACCCGAATCTTTTTAAAATTTTTGTCGCACCGCATTTTTAATTTTTTCTTTGCCAACCGCACATTTTAGCACATTTGGTTTTGCCCGACACACAAGCCGACCCCACGCAGAACCAAAAGAGCTAAAATCCTCACCCCACCTGCTTCGTGGAAAGTTCTTACTCTGACAAAAGCGAATAACTCTTACTTGGAGGAAAAAGTATATTCAAAGCAGTTGGCTTCAGTTTAAAATTGCACCCCTTGTCAATCACAGAACCATTTGCCAATCTTTTTATTGGATAATCAAGCGTAATTGCTCCCATATCTATTAACAAACCAAATTGATTTAATAATGGACTTTTTGTATGTTCAGCCGACTTAAACAAAAAAAATTCCTTATCATCTTCCTTCTTGGATTGAGCTTTTATCCAAAATGTTTCTTTGTGCTTTATTGCCAAAGCATTTCTAAGCACACCCAATTCCCAAGTTAAGAAATCACCAATTTCCTTTTTGTCGGAGTTTTCAAACAAATAATCTAGTTCGTAATCGGTTCTTAAAATTAATCCTTGAGCATTTCTGCCAGTAG
>CAYHCF010000016.1:12718-74277 GCA_964355075.1 uncultured Chitinophaga sp. | reverse complement strand
TTTTACAATAGGGCGCATACACCCCTTTATTGGGTTTTAACCATAGAAACCTGCGTTTTTTGCTGCTTGAATCCAATCCGATATGGGCTGTTGGTAGGGGCGAATGCGATTCGCTCTATTGTTATTCAATATGGCCACATTAATCATTTTATTATTAGGTTGTTGTCATTAAAACCAGCGCTTTTTTGTGTGAATATCAAATTGGGAAAGTTGTGATAATGCGGTCCGACATTTCGGCGTAATAATATGGGTGCAGGGTGATTGGCAATTGTCGCTCCTTTTTCAAAAGGTGGCAAAAAAAGGTAACTGGCCTATAATAAGGTTATATCCATTACAACTTACGGTTTTTGTAACTATAATTAAATACGGTTAGAGGTGATTGTGCGGTCTGATGGTGCGGCGGTATAGTGTGGGGTAATAGTGCAACGTGAAGGAACGGCATAATTGTCCGGCTTAATATTACGTCGAGATTGTGCGGTGGGCGGCGCAATTGTCCGGCGTGATAACGCGGAGTGATTTTGTGGGATAATAGTATAGCGTGAAGGCACAGCATGATTTTCCGGCTTAATATTGTGGCAAGATTACGCATCAGCGGTGCAATTTTGTGGGGCCATTTCATCCATTAGTGGAGAATACGAGCAAACATTAGGGCGATTAATAAATGGGCGATTAAGATTCGCACTAAGGTCTTTCAAAATTGCACATTCGCCCTTTTATTGGATTTTAACCATTGAAACCTGCGTTTTTTTCAACAAATACCAAATCATATACGGCGAATGCGATTCGCCCTATCGTTTTTCAAAAGGGTGAAAACAGCCCTTTATTGGGTTTTAACCATTTAAACCAAGGTTTTTGTAGATAATATCAAATTCGGCGGCGGCGATTCGTTAGGGCGGTTCATGAATCGCCCTAACGTTTTCAAAAGGGCACATACCGCCATTTATTTGGTTTTAACCATTGACCCCAGCCTTTTTGCAGATAATATCAAATCCGGTAGTGGGGAATGTTAGGGGCGATTCAAGAAGCGCCCTTGCGTTTTTCAATAGGGACAGCCCATACAGCCCATTAATGGGCTTTAACCATTTAAACAAATATTTTTCCAGGTAAAATTTAATCTGAAAGGGGTAATTCGTAGGGGCGAATGCGATTCGCCCTGTCGTTTTTCAATAGGGCATCCGGCCTTTTATTAAGATAATTCTATTCACCAGGGAATTATTTGTATGGAGTTTGTCTATCTGTTATGGGCGAATCCGATTCGCATTTTTTTAAAGCAAATATTACCTAATACCCCTTTCAAAAATCTCACTAATGGTGTTAAAAAAATTGGTTTCATCCTCAATTTCACCCATAGATATGTATTTTTCCCATTTCTTTACTGGCACCCCGTAATAAAGGTGGATTGCAATTTTTGAAAAAATGGAATCATATAATTCTTTCATAAAAAATGCAATTATGGAATAAACAGTCTTACATAATATTTTTTCAGTTGCCTTATCGGTTGTAAGGAAGAAATCATCATAATCATCTTCATTATCCGAAATCTTCAAGGTTGAAAAAAATCCAAAATGTTCGCTTAAAAGATTAATTTCATCAATTGTTAGATCGAGAATTTTCCTCCCGAAATATTCTTTATCAAAACCAGAACTATAAATTTCCAAATTTATCAAATTGTAATAAATGCAATACTGCGCAGAACGCAATGCAGCATTTTCATACGGTAATCCGGGATTCTCACCTAACCGGGGTGTACATTTGGAAATAAACTTAAAAAGTTCATCATTTTCCGGCAGGGTTTCAAAATCAAATTGGCTTTCAAAAATAAAATCTGCAATTTCTTTATTGTTTCGCATGTTAAAATAATCAGGGCGTGAACACTATCACCGCTACTGAAGGAACCGCGAAGCCCTACCAAAACGAATGACAGCGACACGCCCATGAGGACGCATCAACTGTTCATTCTCCTTTGGCTTACTAAATTCGCGGTTTTTCAGTAGGAGCTTAAAACTTGATGCAATATTCTTATCGTTCTATTTTTTATTCAAATTAAATACTTCTTCTTTATTATTCAAGCAATTCAAATTACCAGAATGTAAACACAAAACTTTATTTTCAACCTGCTATCAGCCATTCCTTATCTTAATCTTATCTTATCCTTATCTTAAAAAGACAATACAAAACGCTGAATACCAAATAAATATTTACAATTCCCCTCATTTCCTTATCTTAATCCTTATCTTTTCTTATCTTATTTTCGGGTCTTTCAGCATCCAGATAGGATTTGCTTTTGAGGCACTTTGATTTTCAAGGGTTTTATCCTTTTTTGACATATCGTATAAAAGGTTTCTTATCTTGGTACGTTTCTGGGAATCATCTAAAACATTGGAAAGTTTATCCATCAATAAGGTATCTATTTCGGCACGACTTGCCTTTTGAAATTGTGTTAAATACTGAATAATCAATGCTTTGTAATACGTTTTATCAAAAGCCTTATTTTTAATATAGGATGCTTTGTCATTCGTGGCTTCAGCAATAGAAGCGGCGACAAAATAATTAGGCTTTCGGCCTTCAATCAGGCCCTCCTTTTTAAGTAAAGCTACTGATTGATCCGTTATGCTAAGTTTCTTTTGCACCCTATCTAAAAGCAAGACCTGACTTAAAGGTAAATCCTTTCTTTCAATCAATAGCTTTGAATAATTTTCATCAATGGAATGACCATAAATTTGTAAAACCACTTTTTGAGAATCTGAAAGCAGGTAATCAGGCAAAGGGAAAAACCGGTTTCGCTGTGCCAGATACATGGTATGAATGCCATAACCTAAGCGGTCAATCATGCCTAAGTTTACCATAGCATGTGCCAGCCAGGGGTTTCTATACCGCTGGGGTGTTTTTTCTCCCTCAGAATAATCATCGGGTTGGCCTTCATAAAAACTTCCGGCATTGGAGAAGATCAATTTATCAACCTTTTCGGTTAAAATAATCCGGCTATGGAAGGCGTATTCCTGATGTGCAATACAATTGTGCAGACCTTCTAAAATGGTGCGGGTATCATATTTATTTACAGTTGTAGCAATTAATTCGTTATCCGGGAAGAACTTATATTTCACATTCCGGATCTGCTGCAATATTTTGGTTGTATTGAGAAGCATTGGGGTTCCAAAATGTTCGTAGGCTTTTTCTTCGGTTTCTAATTTCCAGGTAATTTCGGCAATGGCTGGTAACAAATAATGTGAGGCTTCTTCCTTGCCCAAAAGTATAATTGCGGTATTGGTTATTTTTCCGCCAATGGTAATCTTTGCCTTATCCAAAAAGGTTGACTCATCCCAATTATCTATTTCATTGTAAAAATTGGCTTTGGTATTTTTTTCTTTAAATTTCTCTCTGGCTACCTTTAAGGCTTCAGGGTCCAAATCGTTTAGTGTTGCCTTGTCAATTATTTTGGCACTCCAATCTTCCTGCGAATTGTAAATGATTCTGATATAATTTGGATAATTTCTGAGGTCAGTTTTATTGCTTCCAATTCTTACATAGGGCTTTTTCTGAAAATTAGTTGGTTCTCCGGTTGCTGCCGGAATCCGCAAGAGGACTACATGTTTACCGGAACTTTTAAACTCGAAGATCTCAAAATTTATTTTTGGGTGTAATAAATTTCGGAGCCATAGTTCCAAATCCTGATTGCCCTGTTTTGCATTCGCAACGCTAAAATTAGTACCTTTTATAATTTGGGTTTTATCTTCAACACCCCAAACAATATAACCAAAGGGTTTGTTTGCAATGGTTGATCCATTACTCATTGCACTAATGTATTCACCAATTTCTTCATTGCTAATACTGCCTTTATTCATCTTAAACTCTATCCATTGCAACTCCTGCGGTTGGCTACAAAGTTCATTTAATAAGGTATTTAGGTCTTGCTCGGTCATTTGAAAACAATTAAGGATTGTAATTTTTGAGTTTTACAATATTCGGTTCAATAAATTCAAATAAATGATGGTATCTGTCTTTGCTAAGTTTGGTTCTCTGCATTACCTGATAAGCAGGCAATGGGCCCAGGTCTTTTCTCTTATATAATTCCCGCTCATTTATTTCATTAGCAATTTCTTCGGTATTTGCGACTCGATTTTCTTTTCCCAGTAATACTACTGCAATTGCCTCGTGAAGTTTTAGTTTTCCCATGTTTTTTACTTTAAAATAGTCATTATTTTTTTACTTGAATTGACCCAATTACCGTTTGAATAAATTGCTCTATTTTTGCATTTTGAATTTCTTTTGAATTTCATTCAAGTACTTTATTTCACCTTCTTCAAGACGCACTGGTTTAAAATCGTTCACTTTAAACCTTTGAAAAATTACACTAATAAATTTCTTTAATTCAGGCTCATCATTATACTCTTCAATAAACTTTTCAAATTCTTCAAGACCATTTCCCGGTTCGGTTTCAAATGTTTGTTTAACAAATGGTTCAAAATTATATATTTCATTTGGTGGTGTATAATAGGGTCTAAGGTGAATTTTTAAATAATCTGTTTTATTGTCATCAATAAATTTACGAAATAACCTGTTTGTTTCTCCAGTTAAAATAATTTTGTCCTCATTATCAATGTAGTCAATATTGTTATAATAAAATCTGAATGTTTCATAAGATATTGATTTCTTTTCATTTAAATGTTCTTGAAAAGTCTCTAAACAAATATTTTGAAGTTCCGATTTTTGATTTTCATAAAAAAGCTCATTCTTTCCTTTTACCACTCCGTATAGCATTTCATTTGTCAGCATACTTCTTGTGTAACATCCCAATTTTTTATTTTTTAAAATACCATAAATTTCACTTCTTAATTCCTGCTTATGAATTTCATTTAAACCAATGCTATAATTTGAAATTGCTTTTCTAAATTCTCCAAATAGAGATTGGTTCTTTTCTGATAACAGAGCTAATAATTTCAAATAGTTAACAAAATCTGAAACATTACTGAATATATTTTTACTCAGGACAAAATTATTCAGGTTTTTTGTTCTTTCTTCAATACCCCATTTTTCAATCATTTCCAATTGACCTTTCGGTTCCTTTTGCCAAAATTGCTTCATTTCTTCAGGTGTAATGATCCCCTCCGTCAAATAATTAAAATATAATCTATGATTATCCTTATAGACAAGAGAATTGACCGGAACCACACTATTATAAAGACTCAGTGATGTTTTATTCAATAATGTTATTATAGTATTTTCATATTTCTGCAAATGGGAGTATTTAACCAAGGCATTTTTTATAGATTCATCCTTAACCATTACTTTCGATTTTCCAGTTTCGTCTGCCTGGGCAAATTCAAAAATGGAATCAACTTTTGCTATCTCAATATAAATTTCTAAAAATCTACTTTTAATTATTTCCAATGCAAGAATATCTTTAAGTATTGCATAGTTCAGAACCAATTTCAAAGCTACTTTTAATGAATTTATTGTTCGAATGACATCACGAGGACTTTCAAAAATTACTGGTGCTGACAATTTATTTTCGAATAGTGCTTTTTCTAAATGAAACTGATCTTGATTAAATGAATGAATAATGGGGATTAATTCATCTTTTTGGCTTTTTAAGAATTCATCATTGGTAACAATTTTCTCAAATATTGTAATTAGCCAATTTGAGTTGATTGGAGGAAGCACAAACTCCAATTGAAATATTTTCTTTGTATAATTATGTTCCAGGGCTATTGAATTTGATTTGTTTAGTGCCTCTCTAACATAGTTCATATCAAGTCCGGTTATAAAAAATACATTGCAAAAATTTGAGGTATTTCTAATAATTTTCAGAACTTCAATAATTTCAGAACCACTCAATCGGTCTAAATCATCAATAAAAACAATGAAACGCTTCCCTGAATTTGAAATTGCCTCGTTTATTTTTTCAAAACTATATTCTAATGATTCATTTTCTTTATTAAAGAATAAGTTTGATATTGACCACAGGAATTCAACAATTGTGTTTTTATTACCGATAAGATTTTTAAGATAAAGAATCAGCTTTTTTTTCAGATCGCTATCAAACTCATTTGCCTTATTAATTAACTGACTGAAAAACTCCTTTATTAAAAGATTCGTGTTTGATGTTTTCCAGGGATTAAATTCGATAATTACATTTTTTTTACGGTTTTTCTCAAGTTCATTTATTATGAATTTAATAAATGTTGTTTTCCCTTCGCCCCATTCACCTACAATTGATATGGCAAAGGCTTTTTTTGTTATAGTATGCTCAATAGTTTGTGATATATTTTGGGCAATTTCATGCCTTTTTAACTCATCAATCGATGAATTAAAATCAAAATCATCTTCATATAAATTGTATTCATTTTTTTCGATTGTTAATTTTGAATATGGTTTAAAATTAAGCAGATAAAGCCCAAGCGTTACTATAAATAAATCACTGTAAAAAAACTTAATGCTCCCAAAAGTAGTAAACTCAATTAAATAAACATATGGCCTAAATGACCAAAAGTAACTTGTGTAAAATAATATCCAAATTAATATTCCAAAAATGCTGAATGATAATTTTCTTTGATATAAATATATGTATGGTATTCTTATTATTGAGAAAAAGAAAAAGCCCAAAAATAAAATAGTGTTAGGAATTGTAGTACCGAACTGTTTGGTAAAATCAAAAAATTTAAAGTTTTCCAACAATTGTAAAATAAATTTATTTGCACTGTTCAAAACCAATAATGTAACCAAACATAATAAAAGTGTTTTCCAATTATGTAAAAGTTCTTTAAGCAGTAGTTTCTTACGTAATGGGTACTTTTCTAATACATATTTTTTATATGCAATTATTTCTTTCATGTTTTAAATTTTTTATATCCCCATCCCATACTGCCCTTCCGGTACATCAGCAATATTTATTTCATCATCTCCCAAATTCTTATATTTCTTCCCCTTCCCACCCTTCTTCTTATCACACAATCCTGCCTTAACCTCTTCCTCATGTATCTTATGGTTCAACTCCAGCAACCTCTTTAAAACCTCTTTCCTGGCATCCGGGTGTATGGTGTATCTGATGCGGTCATTTTCGGAGCGGTAATCTATTTCATAAAAATGCTGTATCCCTGAAATATCATTCAATTTACATATTTCATTGTTTAAGTAGAACATTGTTTTGGATTTAATGTGCAATTCTATAAGTTTTAATCCATCCTCAAATAAGTAATCTCACAATCCTTACACTGCCTCTTTTCCTGGTATATATCAGCTAGATTCAGTCGCCCTTCTGTTTTTTGAAAAATATCAAGGCCCCGGCCTAAAATGATTTTCCAGCCATTATTGGCAACTATGGTTCGATCATGAAAATTGGGATTTAATTCAAAAGTTAAATTTATGCCGGAATCAAATACTGTGCTTGCGATTTCTTCCAAACTTGCATTACTTTCATTGAGCATGTTTTCAGGTTCATTCCAGGTTATTACTTTTAGATTTATTTCATCATCATCTCTTTTGTTTTTTGAAAGCATTAAACAAAATTCCAGCAGATTTTTCATTTGATAAGGTAAACGAATATATGGATCGGTAATAGTAATTTCTGTTGCCGCATAAAGATATTCAGCAAACAATTTTTCAAATGATATGCCTGTTTGGTTATCACGTAATATCTTTTGACCGGGTTTTAAAATAGATTCCTGATTAACCTCTATAGAATCTGGGCTGCTACTTGATTTTAGTTCTTGAGTAATTTCATTTTGATAGACCATATTTTCCAATGTTTCAACTTCACGTTCTATATTTGTTTCCTTTTCGATATATTTAAAAAAGGATTGTTGAAATGAGGCACTATCAATTCTTAAAATCTGTTCTTTAATTCTTTTTCTGCCCTCTAAAGCAAAATTTAACAAGTCCAGTAACTCCGTTTTTGTCATTTTTCCATCAGGATAAATGATTTTAACAAGTCCGGAAAAGGTTTTTGAGATTGCTTCCCTGTCACGCGTAGTAATGCTATCATCCAATAAGGCATATTCTTTATAAAGCAAGGAGAAGTCTTGTTTACGTAATTCTTTCAAAATTTCAGCTAAATAATCTACTATAAAACCATAGCCATTTGTAAATACTTTGTCCTTTAACACTGCAACCTCCCAACCAGGAATGTATAAATGCAACCGGTCAAAAAATGCTGACTTCATAAAACCTTTTGGAATGGAATCAAATAATGTTGAATTCTTGAGCATGTGAGCAACTGAATGTTTTGTATTACCAACAAAAGCCATAGATGCAGTTGATCCAAAAGTGTCCTTCCCACGATTGAAGCTTTTATTTGCCATGTAATTTTGCATGATGGTAACCAGATCACCATCCACTTTTTTATTTTCATTTTGTTCAAATTCATCGAACGCCACTACATCCCAATAACCCACTAAGCCGATTTTATTGCCGGAATTATTTACAAACAAGTTTGCCTTTGATACATCACCACCGGAAACCAATACGCCATGTGGAGATAGTTCTGAAAATACATGTGATTTTCCGGTTCCTTTCGGACCCAATTCAATATAGTTAAAATTGTTCTCACAGTGCGGAATTAAGCGTGATAACTGAATTAACTTACCGCGAAAATTAAAGTTGGAAGGCTCCAAACCTATGCTTTGCATGAGTAAGTCCATCCATTCATCCCGAGTGAAATTAGATCTTGATTGCTGATATTCATCCAAATAAACTTTCGAGATTTGAATAGGTTTTAATTCATCAATATGCCAGGGTGTTTCTGATGTTTCTTCTGAAAACTGATATGAAACCTTTACAATACACCATACATTACCAGACAATAATTTTGGATTTGATTTTACAATCCCATCACTGATTGGAACTTTTTTTATCCCAAGATTTGTAAATGAGGCTTCGTGTATATCAATTTTATCATTGAGTGTTACCGAAATTTTATCAATCACACGAAAGTTGCCTTTGCTTCGGATAGAAGATTTTACCAATTCTGCTTCATCCCGGTAAACAAAATGATCTCTAATAATTGCCTTTACTTTTTCTATTCCATCCTCAATTAATTTTTCATCAAAGGTAGCACAGTATTGACCTAACAAATACTCCAGTACATAAGTGGGTACAACAGCATTTCCTTTAACAATTTTAGTTAAATCCTTGCGTACCACTTTGCCTTCAAAATTTTGAAGAATTTTATCTTTTAGTTCCATTAGAAATCATCTCGTTGAATTGTGGTTTGAATTAATATACGCTGATTGAATAAAGGATTTAATCGTTGTTCGTCTTCTACATCAAATGCCTTCAAAAAACAACTTGAAAGTTGAGAACCCTTTGCATTCAATGTGAGGAGAATTTGCGCTGTACGCTCTGTTGGCACATTTGATGTTGAATTAAACATGGAGATTTGCTCGTTCGATACTACTTCATCCTTGTCATTGTATAAACCAATTATCGCATCCATTTCTTTTAAATTACTGGCAACAGGTTCTAACTGCAAAACATTTAATCGTAAATAACCTGACGTGATCTTATCATCATATTTGAAAAGTTTAATTTTTATTTTTTCGGATGGCTCTTCGCGTGCTCGTGAATACTCAATAACAGGAACAACCAGTTCCTGAATGCTGGCTCCTCCATGAACATATTGGTCGCCTGATCCCTGTCTTTTATATCTGTTCACTGACTTTGGCAAGGCAACTGTTAAGTTCTCTTTTACATTACTGCAATCGGATAAGTTGAAACTATAAGAGGACCCTTTAATTTCAGGTGCCATCACCACACGATTAGAAATCATGAACTCATTTATTAAATCCGGCAGATATTCTTTCATGGTTTCAGGTACATCGCGCATGCTTAGCAAAAATCCATGGTCGGCTGTGATGAAAATTCGGTTAACATTCCAATTATTAATCTTTTTAATTAGCACCTGGATATCATCCAATGTTTCGCGCACAGCTTCAAAAACAGATTTTTCGGTCTTAATTTTTTCGCCCCGCGCATCAATTTTATTGTGATACACATAAACAATATCGCGCTGTTTAAAATAATCACGACCGGTTTCCTGGTCAAAGGCAATCATATCGTTGTAATCAATGGCTTCCGATTTTGGATTAGTTGCCTGTAAAATTTTTGTGCGGTTGACAGTTCCTTCCGTACTGATGCCATCAATTGAGAAACTGCTTCCTGATACTTTAATTTCTTTATTTGGTAACAAGTTCGCCATGCCTAAAGCGGTAACCGATGGAATAGATGCGAGCATCAATTCTTTCTTGGTTACATTTTTTGAATCGCGGGTAAGTTGGTCAACCAACTCTCGTGCGGCTTCGTAACGGAAAGCATCGCTGATGATGACTGCCGTTTTCTGTTGCTTCATCGCCACTTTCTCCTGATAGAAATTATGCTGCTTGGCAACAGGGATTTGATTCAGATTAAATCCAAAAGCTTTCAGGCAAGTCATCCATCCATTGTTGAATGGAGTAATAAATTCTTTTTCATACACCTCATGCAGCGAGCGAATATGTTTGTCTAAATTTATTTTACCGGTTTGCTTTTGCCATGCACCAAAAGCATCGTTTGCTTTGCGGTAGTAAAGGTCAACCTGATACAATTCGCGCTCATAACGGTTGATGTATTCAGCAGGATTATCAAAAGTAAAGTTGGTGTAAAGATTCCGCACTTCAAACATGGAAGATGCAAACCACAAAAACTGAATGACAGTTTGCAATTCGCCATCGGCTCCTTCATTCTCAAACCACGGCTTAATCATCTGCTTCACTTTAGCCGGTTGCGTTTCGTATTGCTTCAAACATTCTTCAAGCAATTGCTGTTTTAGTTTTGAAGTGTAGTAACCAAAAGTTTTTTCGGTGCCATACCACTCTATAATTTTTTCCTCTTTAATATTTGCCGACAACTCTTCAATCACATTCGGAAGAAAAGAATTCACTTGTGCATCTGCTACCCAATCGTTCAACAGTGAATTGATACGACTAAGACGAATTGGGTTATCTTCTTTCAACCGGTTGTATTGGTCTTCGGGTAAGGAGCGGGCCTCGGTTCGTAGGATGAGATTATACTTAAACCGGTTGGCTAAATCTTTAACACCTGCAAAATTTATTTCCTTAAACGCATCGCCAAAAACTTCTTTCAAAATGCTTTCCAGCATTTCGAGCAGGTCGAGTTTTTTTAGTTTGTCAATAGTGTTTTCAAAATCAGTTTGAGTAAGCGCCAACACAAATACCTGCGCGGTGATGATGTTGAAATCGCTGATGCGCTTTAAACCGAGATGATAGCAGAGCAACCCTTTGCGCAATGCTTTTTCAGAAAACTCCATTGGCGAAAGCACGGATGCCAGAAAATCTCTTCTGCCTTTGTGCCGCAGTTCGCTTTGATAATATTTCTCAACTGCCTTGCGAGCATTGCCCGGAAGTTTGTTCTCTTCAATAAAAGCCATTACCGGGTCAACATGCAATTGCTTGTTGGCTATCAGCAAATCTACCAATGGAAATTCTTCCAACTCCTGCGCGGTTGGTTCGGCACAGTTGAAATAAAGAAACACTTTTTTGTTCTTCAACTCTGTTTCCAACTGATACTTGAGTGTGAAATACTGTCCGGTTACCGGTATGCAAAGAATATCCTCATCGCTCCATGTGTCTATATCAAATCTATGACTTAGCGTGCTGTCAAAGAAGAACAACACACGCAGTTGCGGGTACCTTTCAAATTGCTGTATTACTTCTTTGTTTAAGTCCATAGGTGTTTTATCATTTCTATCTAAGCGGCACTATTGCTCCCGCAAATTTTGCATGGTTCACTGTTACCCCGTCATCTAAATCAAAAGTGATTTGCGAATCGGAAAGCGGCTTTAAAATTTTATCGTATTCTCTGCAATCATCCAATGCTTTGTTTAATTTATCAATGGTGCGCGGGTTGCCGCCATTGGCATCTGCCTGCTGCAATTCGTTGTTCAGGTATTCGATGTAGCGATGCAGATAATTGAGCCGTATTTTTTGCACGGTGTATTTATCCATGCGGTGCATGTAGGTAAGCACTTTGAAACTGCCGCCTGCACTGCTGAAAAGCCAGTAGATTGGTTTTTTCTGATACACCTGTTTATGATAAGCCCAGAATTTTTCGGTGAGAAATTTTTCTACTTCCATGCCAAGGCAGGCATTGATGAAGTTGATATTTTCGGTAAGCGTTTGCTCTCCCCAAATTAACTGCACAAAGTGTTTGAACCGGTTCACCACATTATCTGCAAAGGGGCTATCGCTGCCTATGAGCGGGATAATGGCATCTTCATCTATTTCAAATTTGTGGTTGTTGAAAGTATAAGGTGCAATTTCTGCGGCTGTGGCATTGGGGTGGGCAATGTGCAACGCGGGTTTATCTAAACGGTAGCGACCCATTATGCAGCCTACAGCATAACTGAAAAACTGCTGTAACACCACATCTTTTTTAACAGGCACTAATTGATTAGTGTAAGGAGCTTGAAGTTGCTCTAATGCATCACTATCAATTTCATCCTGTAAAATGGTAATTTCTTTGAGCGGCACTGCAGGTGTAATCTCTTCTTGTAAACCATATATTTCAATAAATATTTTGTTCAGTTCTTCTTCGTTAGCGTGAAGTTGAAAAAAATATTTGCTTGCTTGTTTTAACCAATTATCATAAGCAATTTGCAGTGTTGGTGATTGATTAAGAAGCGGTGATTGAAGAAAGTCCCAAGAGTATTCATGATTATCCCATTCATCTTCAGTCTGAGTAATACAATGTTTTGCTAATTCATCAATACTTGAAAGACTATCTTCAGAGAAAATAAAAGGTAAAGCATTTAAGTTGCCAGCTTGAAAACTTAGTGTTGGATTAACTACGGTTAAAAAGAAATATGATAGTTTAGAATTTAGAAATGCTGTGACATAATACAGATATTTTTTACTGGGAAACGAGGAAGAACCTTGAATGTCAAACACAAAACCTTCCGGTTTATATCTTACCCCAAAATTGCTCGAATTAATGAATGACCAAGTAATTCCTTCCTTGAAATAGAAGTCTTTACCTCGAAAGCTATTCATTCCAGTTTCAATGATTTCGCGACCACCAAACTGCCAATTGACTACAAGTTCATTATTCCCATACCATTTTCTGAAAGAACCTCCTTTGTTGTATGGAAACCATTTGTATTGGGATTCCATTGCATTACTTCTATCATTAAATTTAAACCCTATAGTTTTTAAATTAACTTCTTCCCAATTACGAATGAATCTCTCATTGTCTGTTGTCATCATTCCAATTCGAGCCGGAGAAATTTTATCCAATGTTTCTCTCGAGTCAAAAAGTTTTAGTGTTTTAATACTTATCCAATAGGCAATTGGATGACCTGAGATTTTCAAAAAGTTGGCTTGAGAAATATCTGGATGTAAATTACATCGCAATAAAAATTTGCTATGTTTTTCTTCACTGCTTTTGTAATCAACCAAACGGAAATAATTACCAGTTACATTTTTAGTCCAATTTTTACATAATACAAACGCAGTTGACTGCACTACCTCGCCACTTAGTTCATCGAAGGTTCGAGGACCGAGATGAAGCATGTTTTCAATTGTGGTAGTCCCGATAATTGTCGCTCTTAAATCTTCATACGAGCTAAGAAACATCCATGAATGTTGGTTTATCATTCCCATCAAACCTTTGGGTTTAGACAAATTCAACGCTACTTCCATAAACACTGCAAACAAGTCGCTTCTACTTTTCAAGTAATTTTCATTAACATAATTCTTTAACTCGCCATTCATGTTCTTCTGCCCCATGTAAGGTGGATTGGCAGCTATGCAGGTATATTGTTTTGTAAGCAATGAAAGTGGTTCTAAGTATTGCTCTAAGTTTAGCCACCAAGCTTGTTGATTCAGGTCAAGTTTATTTTCCGCAAATTGTTTTTTCCAGTGCGTGTAACATGCGTTTATATGTGCGCGGGCATCTTCACTCAAATTAAAAATCATTACCGAGCCAAGGTTTTGCGCTTGTTGCATCAGGTGCAGGGCTTCAGTAAATTCTTTCAGTAATTCATTTTTGTTTTCGCCTGTGTATACCGGTTGGTTTAAAAACTCTTCAATGTCCTCGCGGTTAAAAGCATGCGCTTCGGGCATGGCATAAATGTGCGGCAATATATTTTCGCGCAGCACTTCGCGCTCGTAACTGGCGGCTTTCATCAGCAATGCAAAACGCGCTAATTGTGCCGCGCGTTTGTCAATATCCAGCCCAAACAAATTGCGGCTTAAAATTTCGCGCACCGCCTGCTTGGTCAGGTAACCTTCCTCTTTATACATCTGCATCAGCAGGTCAAAGCCCACCACTAAAATGTGTCCGCTTCCGCTGGCAGGGTCAAGCAAGGTCAAATCTTTTACATCGGTAATCAGTGCATCGGGTTTGGCGTTTTCATTCGCTACCAAATATTTCATTTGCCCACGCAAAGCACTGGTGGGCTGGTAATCCAACCACACTTTACCCACGGTATTTTCTACCATGTATCTTACAATCCACTTGGGTGTAAAAATTTGCGTAGCAGCAGGTATATCTTCTTTGCGCGCTTTTTTGTTTTCCTTAAATCCTTTAAACACTTCATCTTTCCGCTCGCTGATATAAAACTGGTAAAGCCAGCCAATCAGTTCCACTTCTTTGTAGTCGGCATCTTCTACAAAACCATTTTTGTTCAGCAGTTCTATAATGCCTCCGGCAGAGAGCAGGTTGTTGGGCAAAAGCAATTCTGTGAAATCATCAATGCCGCCAAACACTCGGTTGAGCAATTGATGTTTGCGGCAATAGCCCACGAGCAAAATTCCAAAGGCGGCTTCTTCATCACCGGCTAAAATTTTGTCGCGCACTTTTTGTTTATCGGCATCATTCAAAAACGGCATAAGTCCGTTGCGCGCTTTTTCAAGCAGCGCAGGCACGGTGACGGTATATTGCAGATGTGGGTCTTCGTATCCGTTTTTTTCCAGAATCTTAATTGCCATCAAGCGATTGAACCAGGTATAAGCCGCTTCTTCCACCGCATCTTTATATGAGTGGTTGCTAATACTTTTTTTGAGTTGATTCCATTTGTTGGTGAGAGCAATGTCGTTGTAAATTTCGTTGCGGAAAATCACACCACCGGGCACTGCTTCGGGTTCGGCAGTGATTCCGTTTTTTTCATCAAAGCCCCAATACAACATACGCAGGCGCACGCCTTCCATGAGTATTTTGCGCGCTTGTTGTGCAAATGGTTTTAGTTTGGTTGTGTTCATTTCCCTCTCAAAAATTATTTCTTGATTCCTACAATCTTGTTCTTCTTCAACTCAGCTAAAACTTTATCGCGGAATTTTTTGATGAAGGCTTCAAGCTCAGCCTCTGTTTTAATCTCAACATAAGCACCTCCATCTTCATTGACAACCGATACAAAAGTCATTTGCCTTGATACTTTTCCCTTTGCTTCATCCGACTTTGCTTTAGCATCATGAAGAACTTGAATAAAATTAAATTCAAATTCCTTTGCATCTGAAATTTTTAAACGCAACTCTGGTACATTGCTTAGTTTTTTAATTTTGTCGAGGTGATAATCACGGTCCGGAAGAATTGAAGCCTCTAGGCCAAGTTCTTTTAACTTGGTTTCCAAACGATCAAAAGCAGAATTATAGGCTTCCATTGCCTCTTCCTTCAATTTCTTTATTAGATCATTGATGGCTTTGCTTAACTCTTTATGAATTTTCTTGATTTCAATAAATTTTTCATAGGGTTTATCATCTTTATAAAAATAATCTGAAATTATTGCGCCCTTTAATTTTTCAGAATCATCGAGTGAAGAAAAATTACCAGCATTTTCATCTGTAAACAATTTAAATTTAAGGTAGTCACTGATCTGCTCTTCAATGAACTCCTTTGTCACTTTATAATTATCTGAAACCAATTTCAGATTACTCTCCTCACCAATTAATTCGTTAAACAAAGTTGTTTTGTCTCTTCGTGTTGATAATTTTTTGAGTGTTGCATGATAGGTTTGCAAATGCACACTGAATGGCAATCCTGCATTATTTTGAAATAAATCCTCAGCCTCATCCGATTTTTTATTGAGAAATTCATTCAACTTTCTGAAAAGAATATTTGCATCCGACTCTCCAGAATCCAGCACTGTTTGATTAAATGCATTATTAGCCGATTGTACCAAATTATAAAGTGTATTGCGATCGATAATATCTTCGGGCAACACCTCAATTTTTTGACGTTCACGATTGTTCAATGCTTTATCGGCATAATCTTTCAGGTCTAAAGGTTCATTCAATAAATTGAATTTTCTTTTATTTTTACGCGCCAGTTGCAATAAAACATCAAGAGTAGCAATATCTTTCCAGCCATAAGGTGGTTGTTTAAATTTATTAACTATATCGCTTAAAACTACAATAGACTGCATCATGTTAAGTGTTTGGTTTACTTCGCGTTCAGCATCAGATAATGTATCGTCAGTACTTAACTGAAAAGATTGTGAGGTTCTCCTAAAAACATCCTCATTTTGAGCATAATTGTTGGCTAAGGCTTTCTTGCGGTAAACCTGGCTAAGGTGGCCGGTAAGTGCATTAAAATATTTGGCCTTTGCGTTAACTCCGTTTACATCCTTTGAATGAACAATTTGTCCATTGGAAATAAAACTTGTTTGCAAGAATTTTTCTTCTATTCGTTTTCTTAATTCATTCAATTGAACATCCGCTTGCATTTTAAAATTTTTGAGCGTATCCAATCGTTGATGGCTCGAAGTATCGCTATTATTACCAATATATATAATTATGCGAGCATAATCAATGAAATCCTTAATAAGGTCTTGCATTGTTTGGTTCAAGCAAACCACAAAATCATTTGAACTTGTTTGCAAAAGCATTTGCTTGATATCAGTATTCTCTCTTACTGAAAACAATATTTTGAAATCCCCTTTTGAGCTTACTTCTTTATCGTCAACCTTAATTTGAGCCTCATAATTGTTTCCATCAAAACTAATTTTACGGCTGGGATCTATTATGTTTTCAATTATATCTTTGTTAAATAGGGTAAGAAATGCATCCGATGTTACTTTTGCTCTTTGAATTTCATTAAATACAATTATTTCATCATCTCCCAAAAACCGGAAGGTATTGCTATCTGTTTTAATAATTACCGCAGAATTTAGTAATAACTCTATTACAGTAGAAACCTTATTTTGTAAATCTAATTTATCCTGATCTACTTTATTCATCAATACATAAACCAAATTATCCAAATGCGCCGGGAAAAATGTTTGATACTTTTCAGAAAGATTGGCCATCAAAAATAGTGCATTAATGACCCTTTGTTCAAACTTTCCTTTGAGTGCAGGATCTGCATTATATGCTAATTCCAATTTGTTGGTTGCAAAATTAGTAAGGCTCTGGGTTAATTGCGTATTGAAAAAAGCATCGAAAGGTACAATGAAACCGGTAGATTCTTCTTTTGTGTTTTTTGCGGTATAATGCGTAATTCCAAGCAATGAACGTTCTGTATTTTTTACTCCCTGGGTAACAAAACCCTGATTACTGAATGAATCAAAAACATAAGAAATAAGATTGAATTGATAAGGAACGAAAGGGTAAGTATCAATGAAATCTTCCTTACTTTTAAAGTTTTGAAGGTGATTATTCAGTTCTAAAAACTGATTTTCTATAATGTTTTTGTTGTGATCAAAAAAGGTGGATAATTCGGAGGTACCGGCTGAATTTTTTTCTAAAATCCTTTTCTTAATGATGTCAGCAAAATTCTGACTTTGCAAGGAAATTTTGGTTTCAAACCTCGCCATAATTTTTCCAAAGTCGGTATGATTTTGGCCAGCCGAGGTAATTACTTCTTTTATTTCTTGTTGTGCAGTACATAAAACCCAAACCTTATTGTTACATTTAGCTCCAACCTCTTCAACAATTGATTGAAGATTAAGCAGGAGGTTAAGATTATTTCCAATGTATTGACTCACTTCATCCACTAAATATACCAGTTTATAATTATCAGGTTTGTCTGAAAGAAATTCCTGCAACTCTTCAACTAAGTTATCAGGGCTTAACTCCTCCCTGCCCGATAAAGCCCTTTCAATAGTGGCATTGAACGATTTTTCATCAATACCAATTATTTTTTTTGCTATTGCAAGTACCTCACTTAAATGTCCTTCAGCAAGATCCGCAGATTTTTTATCCCAATCCTCTTTAAATTTATCTTTTATAGCTTTTTTGAAATCTGGGAACTTGCCTGCTTTATCTATTTGTCTTTCAAGTTTTGCCAAAGCAATATAGGAGCCGTTGTATCCCTGGCTTTTATTCAACTGGTTTAAGAATAGTTTGGTAATAACTTCTTTATGGTTAATGTCGCCAGAAACTGCATCAATATTGAACATGATTGTATTTACCTGAGTCTTCCCAATTTTGTTGCTAATTTCATTTAACAGCGCATCCGTAACATCGAGGGAGATTGTAAAGTCAGGCTTTTCGCTTCGTAAACTTTCCTTAAAATGTTCGATTGCTGATTTCTGAAATTTTTTGTTGAGACAATAAAAAATATATTTTAGGAAGTGAGATTTACCGGATCCATAATATCCATTTATCCAAACGCCTGTTTTACCATGTTTTTCATTTATCACACATTCCAGCACCGTGTATAAATAATCATATATTTGTTTAGTAAAAACATACTCCTCAATATCCTGCTTTACTGATTCATCCTCCAACTCACTAACAACAGCAACTGGATTAATTCTACGGTCAATTTGTTTTGAATATATTTCTGCAAGTTTCATAGTTTATTGGATAAGCTTGTTTAAATGGTTTGCCCGGTAAATATTTTTAGCACTCAATTTACCAAATAGTTTGTAATGGTTATTTTCGAATTCTCCCGGATAAAAAATTATTACTTTATATTCTTTTACATATTGTTCTAAACGGGAAACAAGTTTGTGCGCTCTTAAATATGGATATATAGTTCCGAAACCATAAAGAAATACATATACTTTTTTAAGGGAGGAATCTGCTGATAAATGATCCTTTACTTTCGTATTGATAAATAAAACAAAATCAACATCATTCAAAATTCTATTCAGCTTTGTATTAAATCTATCACTACCTTGTTTATCCAAATCCATTAATAAATCGAAATCAGATTTTCCTGCCAGCATTCTGCTTTTTAAATACTCAATCATTACATGATAAATATTTAAAACCAGGGAATCAACCATAGCTAATGGTCTTTTCAATTTTTCTTTCAATCGTTCAATTTCGCTTCTTACCTGATATTCTTTATCGGCATCGTAGGTATAAAAGAAAAATGGAGAGAAAATATCGGCAGTATTCGGATTTAGAAAATCCCGGTTCTCCAAAAGTTCATATAAGGAATCAATGCTTTTTGTATTCATTATTTTAAGATTGAAATTTCTCGTTCTTCCTTTGAAAGTAACATCGCCTCAAGAAACCAACTTTCACCGTGATTCCAGAAAAATGGCCAAAAATCTTGATTCAAATGTACTTTTTTTAACTTCCCATTTAATAAAAGGTTGGTTTCTTTAAGCATGAGAATAATAATTTGAGCAATTTTATCAATGGTACTTGCCGTCCATTCATCAATTTCAGGATGTTTTTCAGATGCCCATTTCAGAAACCGTAAAATATCAGCCTTATTTAAATTTGAATCAAGAAGTCTCCATTTGTTAATCACAATTTCGAGGTGAAAATCTCGAATTAGGATGTACTTTTTTAAACAGACAAAATATAAAAACACTTTTTTCTCATCCTTAGTGGTCAAATTATTATAAAACTCCCAATAATCAATAGGCACAGTTTCAATCCGTTTTAATATTTCTTGTACTCTTCTTTTTCTGCTATTTATTGAGTTTATTTTCAAAAACTCATTCGATTCAATTAATTTTTTACTATCACCTAAAGAATGTGTTTGAAAAAATTTGATTACAGCATCTGTTTCTTCAAACAGTAATGCCCCAGCTGTAAAAGATGCTGTATATTTATCCTGCAAAATTTTAAATGTTATAGTTTCCAAAAGTATAAAATTTTGTTATTTAGGAATAGTGTTTTATGTAATTCAATTGCAAGGCGTCTCTAAGTGCCTTAGAAAGTGCATTGCTTTTTTGAAATTTTGAATTGAATGGTGTGTGTAGTTCCGAAAGCGGTAAGCCGGATTCTATTTTCTTTTTTACCTGGTCGTGTATCCGGGAATCATTGATATTAATGAAACTATGGATATACGTTTTGTAATCCCCAATGATATTCCGATGCAATTCGAAAGTATTCATAGCTTTGTACTTCCTATATTTGGGTACAATATATAAAAGTAAGGCGAATTTATTGTTTTGGAGGAATAAATTGCTGGCCTATCTAAAAATATTGTGTGTCAATTGCATATTGAGGCGGCATATTGAGAGTAGCCTATGTGCTTTGAATATATTTTGGAATTTATTAGGTACATAATGTGGTGAAACCCCGTCAGAATCTTGCCTAACTTAAAGTAGTTTATTGAAAAAAATATTTTTTTGATAAACAAATAATAAATTTTATCATTGTACAGGGTTTAGAATGACGGGAGGCAATTGCAGCTTCCTTGTGTTTTAAATCCCTTTTGTATTAAAATAAATTGGTTTAAGAGCATCGGAGGCAATTGTAGCCTCCCTTCCTTCTGAGGCCAATTTATTTTATCAAATTAAAAAGTGGTTTAAGAACATTGGAGGCAATTGAAGCCTCCCGTCTTTCTTAGGCCACTTTTTTTATGGTGAAATTACCGATTTATTTTTAAACTCCGTTGCGAATAGGATTTGTTGAATGGGCAGGTCCGTTTCTGCTAAAGGCGAATAGAATTCGTAGTATGGGCGAGTCCGTTTCTGGTAAGGGCGAATAGCATCCGTGGTATGAGCATGAATCCGGGCGAACACTATGGGCGAATTCGCCCATAGGATGAATTACATTCGTGCAAAACTTATTTTTTGGTAGTATAAAGGTTTATTGTTTGTGAACCGCATTCGCAAACAAAATAAAAAATACTTTTTGAGAGAGGTTGACAGGCAAAAAATATTAAAACTACTCCAATTGTTTAAATGCACTTATGTCTTTCAGTACAAAAAGCCTCCATCCCTGTAAGAATGAAGGCTTAATTTCTGTCAATGATATTGTCAATAAATTTTATAATTTATTTATTGTCAGACTACTTAGTAGTCCCTGAAGGACTCGAACCTTCGACCTACGGTTTAGAAAACCGTTGCTCTATCCAGCTGAGCTAAGAGACCATATCATTCATTCGTTGCTCTATCCTCCCGATAGCTATCGGGAGAGCTAAGAGACCATATCATTCATTCGTTGCTCTATCCTCCCGATAGCTATCGGGAGAGCTAAGAGACCATATCATTCATTCGTTGCTCTGTCCTCCCGATAGCTATCGGGAGAGCTAAGAGACCCAATTTAAATTCGGGTACCTTTTTCGGGTACCTTTTTCTTCAAATCGGACTGCAAATAAAGGCAATTTCCCCCTTCCTGCCAAATGAAATTTCATTTGATTTCCATCCTGAATATGATTTTTAGAGATAAAATTTCAGGAATTTGTTACTTTGCAACATCCTAAATCAGGTGAAAAGACTGAATCCAAATAACATAGATAAAGCCGCCAATACACGTTGATACCGCAAAGTAAAATAGAAGAGATTTTGAATGCTGCACATATCGAAGAAGTGATCGGAGATTATGTGCGCCTCAAACGGCGTGGGGCTAATTTTAGCGGATTGTGCCCTTTCCATAATGAAAAAACGCCTTCCTTTTCCGTTTCTCCTGCAAAAGGTATATATAAGTGTTTTGGTTGCGGTAAGGCCGGTAATGCCGTTAACTTTATCATGGAACACGATAACCTGAGTTATATTGAATCCATGAAATCTTTGGCTGAACGATACCGCATTGAGTGGCCTCAGCAGGAAAATGTGAATATTGATTTTGAACGCCAGGTAAAGTCGGAGAAAGAAAGTCTCCAGATATTGAATAACTGGGCAGCCGATTATTTTGAAAAGCAGTTGTGGGAATCGGAAGAAGGTAAAAATATAGGGCTCTCTTATTTTGAGGAACGTGGATTCCGGCAGGATATCATTAAAAAATTTAAATTGGGGTATAGTATAGATGGCTGGGATAGCTTTTATAATGCTGCTACCGAACAACAATTTAACCAGGAAGTTTTGGTAAAATCGGGTTTGGTTAAACAGAATGAACAAAACAAAATGTATGATGCCTACCGGGGGCGGGTGATGTTTGTGATCCACGGTTCAAACGGAAAAATAGTTGCCTTTGCCGGCCGGCAACTAAAGAAGGATGATAAGAGTGCCAAATATGTGAATTCACCGGAAACCTTATTATACCATAAAAGCAACGAATTATATGGATTGTTCTTTGCTAAAAATGCAATACGCCAAAATGATTTTGTTTACCTGGTTGAAGGATATACCGATGTCATCAGCATGCATCAGGCCGGCATTGAAAATGTTGTGGCTTCAAGTGGCACTTCGCTCACCGAAAACCAGATTAAACTCATCAAACGACATACCGATAATGTTACTGTTTTATACGATGGCGATGCCGCAGGTATAAAAGCCAGCCTGAGGGGTATAGATATGATACTGGAACAGGGATTGAATGTAAAAGTACTGCTTTTCCCCGATGGTGATGACCCCGATAGCTATTCGAAAAAAGTGGGCTCCGTGGCGTTCGGCCAATACCTTGAAAGTGAAAGCAGGGATTTTATTTTATTTAAGGTAAACCTCTTGTTAAAAGATGCAAAAGGCGATCCCTTAAAGAAGGCTCAGGTTACGCGGGATATTGTTGAAAGTATCAGTAAAATACCCGATGGCATTAAACGCATGGCTTTTATACGGGAATGTTCCGTTTTACTGGATATGAATGAGCAGTTGCTGATTACTGAACTCAATAAAAGCAGGAGAGGTTTTTTAACACAGAAAGAGAAGGAATGGATTAGTACTGAACCCAAAGAAGTTCCCTATGAAGAAGAAATAAAACAATGGACCGAAGAGGAAAATACCTTTGCTCAGGAGCAATATATTACGAAATTACTTTTGCTCCACGGACACAAACCTTACGAGAATTATAGTAATGTGGCACACTATATACTGGATATCATGCATGAACTGGATTTAAAGTTTGAACACGAAATTATGAATCTGGTATTGGATGAATTCAGGTTATTATTGAACCAGCAAACAGCCTTTCAAACCAGTAGTTTTACGCAACATCAAAATACCATTATATCGTCGGCAGCAGCGAATTTACTGGCTGTGCAGTGGGAGGTTAGTGGCAAATGGGCATCAAAGTATGATGTGATCCTGGAAGATCCCGAGGAGGTATTCATGAAGGATGTTAAATCGGCACTCTTGTATTTGCAAAAAGTTAGCACAGAAAAATTGTTGATCGAAGCTGAAACCGAATTAAAGCTTGCACAGGAAAAAGGAGATGAAAGTGCGATTTCAATCAGTTTAGAAGTTTGCCAGCTGTTAAAAAAACGTCAACAGGATATTTCAGCAAAAACCGGAACAGTTATACTGCACTGATTAAGATCATTTCCATTTTTAAGTTAAACAATTACCTTTGCAGGTAATGAACAAGACAATTGGTATCATACGTGAGGGTAAGAAGCCTTCAGATTTGAGGACGCCTTTAACGCCACAAAACTGTATTGATTTGATCCAGTATTTTCCCGGAACCAAAGTAATCGTACAGCCCTCCCCTTTTCGCTGCTTTTCAGATGAACAGTACCGCGAAAAAGGGATTGTTGTTAATGAGGATTTAAGTTCATGCGATATTTTATTTGGCGTAAAAGAAGTTCCGTTTGATGAACTGATACCCGACAAAACCTATTTCTTTTTTTCGCATACCATTAAAAATCAACCCCATAACCGAAAGATGCTCAGAAGCATATTGGCCGGTAATATTACACTTATTGATTATGAAACCTTAACCTGGGAAGCCGGAAACCGAATCATAGGATTTGGCCGTTTTGCAGGTATTGTTGGCACACACTACGCCTTTATGATGTGGGGGAAAAAATACGGTTTTTATTCCCTGAAACCGGCAAATCAGGTGAAGGATTTTGCCGAATTAATTGAACAATACAAAGAGCTGAAATTACCACCCATGCGTATTGCTTTATGTGGCGACGGTAGAGTGGCACATGGAAGCATCGAGTTTTTGAAGAAATTGAAAATACTTCATGTAAGCCAGGAAGAGTTTTTAGAAAATGACTATAACGAAGCCGTATATGTTCATTTAAGAAGTGAGGATTATTATGTCCGTAAAGATGGCAGGCCCTGGGATAAATCAGACTTTTATAAGCATCCCGAAGATTATAACAGTTGCTTTCAGCCCTATTACCGAAAGGCCGATATCATGATTAATGCAATATTCTGGAATGAAGGCATTGAACCCTTTTTTACTCCCGAAGAAATGAAAGCCAGTGATTTTAGAATAAAGGTAATTTCTGATATTTCATGTGATATACCGGGGCCCGTACCAAGCACCCTGAGAAGCACAACCATTGAATCTCCTTTTTTTGGTTATAATGTATTTTTGGGGAAAGAAGCTGAACCTTTTCAGGCAAATATTATTGATGTGCAGGCTGTAGGTAATTTGCCCTGCGAGTTGCCTGTTGATGCAAGTATTGAATTTGGAGAACAACTGATCCGGCATGTTTTACCCAGTCTGCTCGTTGAAGATAAAGATGGTATTATTTTGAACGCAACCATTACTTCCGGCGGTAAATTGACTGAAAAATATGCTTATCTGAAAGATTATGTTGCTTAAATGTGAAGTTGAATGTAGAATTTAGAATTTAAGCAGGGCTTTTGAATTCTAAGTTCAGATCTTCCATGCATTTGAAATGTTTTCGCGGGCATTTGTTAAAACCTATTTTACTGCAAGGGCGACAAGAAATTTGATTGTTTTCAAGGATTGTATGCTCAATTAAATGTTTTCCATAATAAGGCGACATTCCAAAAGAAGAAACGGTATTTCCCCAAAAAGAGGTAATTGGAACTTTCAAGGCCGCTGCAATGTGCATCAGGCCGGTATCATTGGTATATAATCGTTTTGAATTTTTTATGAACCATGCCGATTGGTTCAGATTTAGCTGTTCACAGGCGTTGATACAATTATTGCCAATGCCTTGCTTAATTTCAATGGCATTACCCATGTCTTCCGCTGCCCCCAATAAAACAATATTGAGACCCGATTTTTTGCAGAACTCAATAATCTTATGATTGGGCAGGCGTTTTGTAAAATGCTGTCCACCGATTGCCCAGGTAACATAATCGGTAGTTTTAATATCCAGGTGTTCAAAATTTGGTAACTGGTCTTTTTCGGGTATAAAATAATCCAATCCTTCTTCATCATTTTTGACCGCTAAAATTTTTGCAGCTTCAAAATAGCGATCCACAATATGAACCTTTGGCATTTTGTTTATCTTGAAATTTACGAAAAGATATTTTTCGAAATTTAGTTTAGGAAAAGAAAATGACTGAACTCCCAAAATAGTTTTGAATAATAAAGTTCTCAGGTTATGGTGAAGATCAATAACCAGATCGAAATTTTCACTTTTAAGTTCAAGTGCCTTGCTTACAGGATTTTCATTCAGCAGATGAATTTTATCAATATAAAAATTATTTGCCAGAATAATATGAAAAACCGGCTTAGTCAAATAATGAATTTCAATTCCTGGATATTGTTTTTTGATGCAGCGCAACAGCGGAGTAGTAAGCACGATATCTCCTATTGAACTAAATCGTATGATTAATATTTTTTTAATTGGCTGATCCTGCATGCATGAATGAATATTATTCAAATATAAGCATTATACTCGCCGAAGAATGATTAAGTATCCATATCCTGTTCATTATGCCGAAATTGGCAATGACCTAAAAATGGCCTATTGCGATGAAGGTGCAGGCAAACCAACCCTTTTATTTGTACATGGTCTGGCCAACTATATTCCTGTTTTTAAGCACAATATTGATTTTTTAAGACAATATTTCCGTTGCATTGCCATCGACTTACCCGGAAATGGGCTTTCATCAAGAGGTGACTACCCCTTTACCATGTTTTTTTATGCCGAAACCCTTGCCAGATTTATAAAGGAATTAAAACTCGAAAATGTAATACTGGTAGGTCACAGCATGGGAGGACAAGTAAGTACAATTGTAACCTTACGCTATCCTCATTTGGTTCAACAATTGGTTCTATTAGCACCAAGTGGCCTTGAATTTTTCAGCGATCTTGAAAAAACAATGATCAAGGGACTGATGCGCATCGGAAGTTTTATGTACAGTGACGCATTAAGTCTTGAAAGTGCCATTACCAATAGTTATTATCATGAGAAAAAAACGGATGCAAACCATATTATTAAGGATTTAAAAACATTGATGGGTGGTGAAACAGGGAAATATTGGAATAAAATGGTTCAATCCAATATTGAGGCCATGCTGGATGAACAGATAGGCATTCATTTGCCTGAAATTCAGCAGAAAACTCTTCTGCTATTCGGGAAACAAGATGCTCTGATTCCAAATAAGATGATCCATTTTAACGAATCAACGCAAAGCCTTGCTGTGAAAACTTCGGGCATGATGCAAAATTGCGAATTCCAGATACTTAATCATTGTGGGCACCTGCTGCAAATTGAAGCTGCCGACAAGGTAAATGAGTTAATCAGGCACTTTGCAGAAAACAATAAACAGCCTTCTTGAAACAAGATAGATTCTTAATCCATTATCATTTTGAACCCAAAACCTAATATTTTGGCATGACCAAAATAGGTAAGCCTGAACCAAGTGCCATTTTCTGAGAATTACTACTCAGCAAAAGTTTATCGAACCAGGAATGGATTCCACGGTACATAATTAATATCTGAGTGTTACTGGAGTTGATATGCTGTTTTAAGTTATCAGCAATATTTAAATGCGTATTTCCTTTTTTGATATTGAGTGTTATCCCTTTATAATCATGAGATTTAATAAAATGATCAGCTTCCAAAATCAGTTTTTCACTTCCGGGACGGGCAAAGTCAAAATAAATAATTTCAAGGATTCCATCAAGAACTTTTGCAAATGGAATTAACAGTTCAAGTTCTTCTTCCATATCCTGCAAATCGGAAGCATAAATTAAATGATAAATATGCTCAAACTGATAAGCACGTGGGATTACCAAAATAGGAAATTCTGACCCGCCAATGAGTGCAGCCGTATTGCTACCAATAAAAAGTTTCCTAAATCCGCTTGCACCATGTGTTCCCATAATTACAAGGTCGCAATTGCATTTTTTAAATGCTTCTGTAATGCCAAATGTAACCTGATTTTGTGAGTCAACATAAGCCTCAACCGTTACTGAAGTAGGGTCAATATTTTCGCCTTTCAGAAAATTAATATAGGAATCCAAAAGCATATTTTTTTCTTCTACTTCATCTAAGTAATAATTTTCATAAGGGATATCCGAAACAGGAACGATTGTGGGCATGGCGTGGTACAAAACCAAATTACTGTTTGTGTACAATGCGAAATGATAGGCATAGAGCATTGCATTTTTCGCCTCCGGTGAATAATCGGTGGGAACCAAAATTGACAACATAGTTAGAGTTGTTAAGGTTTACCGATCAAAATTATAAATTATTAGTTAAAATAAAAATGATTATGTTCACTTAGAAGCTGTCTTGAAAATAGATCAATAAAAACAGTTAAAGAATAAGCACTACAACAAATTGTTACTCACCTGCTCTTGTTCATACCAGACATCAATAAGCATTTTTTTTGCATCAGCTGCTTCGGTTGCTAATTGGTCGCAACGTTCATTCATTGGGTGTCCGGCATGTCCCTTGATCCAAATAAACTTTATGGTATGCAATTTATACAGTTCAAGAAACCGGCGCCATAAGTCAGGATTTTTTTTGCCTTTAAACCCTTTTTGCACCCAGGAAAAAACCCATCTTTTTTCAACCGATTCACAAACATATTTACTATCGGTATAAATAGAAATGTCCATTTTTGGCATCTTCATGGCTTCCAGAGCAACAATTACTGCCAATAACTCCATGCGGTTATTGGTTGTTAAACGGTAACCCGCACTCAATTCCTTTCTATGGGTTCCACTTACCAAAACCGCACCGTATCCCCCTCTTCCCGGGTTTCCTCTGGCTGAACCATCCGTATAAATTGCAACTTTCACGCAACAAATAAAGGACATTAGATTCAAAAATGTGCATAGTGCAAATTCGAAATTTGACAATCTGCAAGTTCCTAATTTTCAAATCTTCTAATCTTTATTGTTGTTTATATGGCTTGCCTGTGCTTCATTTGCAAAGCTAAAAAAACAGACTACTCAAAAATTGTTCACATGATCCAATATTTTAAAAGCAAATTAAATAAGCTGGCGGAAATTGAAGCCATCGAAAAAGATTGCTGGATAAATGTGGTAAGTCCAACGGCAAAGGAAATTGAATATCTTTCAAAAAAATTACTGGTTCCGCCTGAAGTATTTAGCGATCCCTTAGACCCGGATGAAAACTCGCGGGTGGAGAGTCACAAAAACTCTATTTTGATTGTTTGCAGGATTCCTTGCGAGAACGGACATGAATCAGACCTTCCCTATTCGACAATTGCCCTGGGAATTTTATTTAAGCGCGATCTGGTAGTTACCGTTTGTAGCCGCCCAACCGAATTAATTCAATCCTTTAAAGAAAACAGGATTAAGAATTTTTATACCTATAACCACGAAAAATTTGTGATGCAGGTGTTTTATAAATCCTCTCTGCTTTTTTCAAAATACTTAAAAGACATCAACAATAAGGCCGATGACATTGAAAGGATGCTTCACCGCAGCACCCGGAACAGGGAATTATTGGATTTATTGAAACTTGAAAAAAGTCTGGTATTTTTTAACACTTCATTAAAATCAAATGAATTGATGATGGCACGTTTACAGCGTAATCATTTGCCGGATTCTATTAAAGACATTGAACGGGAATTGATTGAAGATGTTAATATCGAAACGCGCCAGGCTATTGAAATGGCAAAGGTTTACAGCAATATCTTGGGCAATATGATGGGCGCAAATTCATCCATTATTTCTAATAATCTGAATATTACCATTCGGTATTTAACAACTGCTACAATTATCTTATCCTTGCCAATTTTGGTAGCCAGTGTATATGGAATGAATGTTCCTTTGCCCTTTCAGGAAAATGCGCATGCCTTTTGGATTGTTATCCTGATTGCTGTGGTATTATCGCTCATCGGTGTTTTCTTTTTTAGAAAGAAAAATTTGTTTTAATCCAAAATACGGAGTTAAACAAATACAGGGATATTCCCTTTTAATAAGAAATTTCCGCCGTTTCCAATGCCTTATCCAACTCAATCCAGATGAGGGTTAAAGGGTATAAAGTATAACATAAAACTACTCTTTTTGTTTTCCCTTTGTCGTTAAATTCATGTAAAGCTGCAATTTTATATTGATATCCTCCCATACTACAGGGAAGACGCTTGGCATCAATACTGTTTTCATTAAAAAATTCTTTCAATAAACCATCGCCTGTCAGCGTATCAACAAGCTTTTTATCATAAGGCTTGGTTCTGGCATACACATCAATATAAACAAACTCCTTTTTGTTCTTTTTACATGGATTAATAGTTAGATAGCTCCCCACTTCCAGATTTTTTTTAATAAGCTCCTGAGCATTCAAACCAAAGGCAAAAAAACTCAAAGCGATAAGTACGACTGCTTTCATTTTCTTAATTGATTGTTTTTATATAGTTCAGTATGAATCAGATTCCCTTCCGGCGAATAATATTTCCATAAACTATCTTTTTCATTTTGCAAAAAGAATCCGGAGAATGCCAGCTTCCCATCCTCATAATAACCTAAATAGGGTCCATCTTTTATGATGGTAACTCCCTGATATACTTTCTCATTTGTTATTTTATCAGGAAGGAACTGATATTCCAAAACGTAGCGAAAAACTTCACAAACCTTACTACAACTACTGTCATAGTATGTTTTTCCATAATCGCTTCGTTTAGTAAACTGAGCAAAGCAAATTTGGGAAGAGCAAAACAAAATTAGAAATAACAGCTTTCCTTTGATCTTCCTTCTTTCTGAGAATCCTGAAAATTTATTTTTGCAAAAATTAAATACCATTCTACCAAAAAGTTAAAAAGGACTGACAAAATCTTTAAAAGCGGGTAATAAAATGTCCTTTTCAGAAACAATCGGCGTTTGTGTTTTCCAATGAATATCAAGGTCTTTATCGTTCCATAACAGCCCGCCTTCGCTTGCCTTATTGTAGGTATTGGTACATTTGTACAAAAACAGGGTATTATCTTCCAGCGTTTCGAAGCCATGTGCAAAACCGGGAGGAATCCAAAACATGAGTTGATTTTTTGCCGATAGTTCAAGGGAGAAATTCTTGCCATAAGTTGGAGAGTTTTTCCGGATATCCACCACCACATCCCAAACGGAACCTGATACCACTCTCACCAGTTTTCCCTGCTCACAAGGAGGAGCCTGAAAATGTAATCCCCTTACCGCTCCCATTTGCGATAATGACTGGTTATCCTGAATAAAACGAACATTTACACCATAATCCATAAATTTTTCCTCATTATAACTCTCAAAAAAATAGCCTCTGGAATCGGTAAATATTTGTGGCTCAATTATTAACAATCCATCAATAAATGTTTTTGTAGTTTTCAAAGCGAATAAATTTTTAACAATAATAATAAATCAGAACTTAGTTTCACTACCTGTATTAAATTTTGGTGGAAAAAGGCTAGTTTGGAATGTGGTAACAAAGTTTATTTTTGCAAAATGGTACAGGAAGAAAAAAAGAAAAAACATAGGCTCATCATCATTATACAGTCGGCATTAAACATCCTTCTCCTCGCATTATTAGGCTTTTTTATTTTTAACTATTCTAAAACAGACAAGAAACTGTTGGTAAAAGAGGTTGAATTATTCCAAAGTGACTCAACCAAAATGGTTTTGGATAATATATTGAAACTAACAGAACTTGAACTTACTGAATATAAAGGCAAAAATGCCCAGTTGGATCAATTCTTAAGCGAAAAAAATGATTCTCTGCAGGAATTTGCCGACCGGATTGAAGCCTTACTAATAAAAGGGAAATTAACACGGGAGGAATTAGCTGCTGTGAACGATGAATTGGATGAACTTAGGTATTATAAAAGAAAATACATGGGCCAGATTGATTCCTTAAGTACGGTAATAACTTCATTAAATGTTGAAAATAAGGCATTGCGATCTGATATAAAAACACAACACAGAAAGAATGAAGACCTTTCAATGGATATCACCCGATTGAACAATAAGGTAGCAATAGGTGCAAAATTAGTTACCCAGAATATGTTGGTCACCGGTATCAAGCTAAGAAGTAACGGTAAAGAAAAGGAAACCATGAAGGTCAGACTAATAGACCAGCTGAAAGTTACCTTTGGCCTTTCCGAAAATTATGTTTCCGAAAAGGGCAACAAAGATATTTTTTTAAAGGTAATTGGCCCCGATGGAGCTACCATCTACAACGAACTTGCAGGCTCCGGAACCTTTACCTATCAGAATGAAGAATCCTTATATAGTGCAAAAAAAACAATTGACTTTAACCAGGAAGCTATATCGGTCAGTTTTTACTGGAACAAAGGCTCCGAATTCATTAAAGGGACCTATAAGGCAGAACTATATTGTGAGGGATTTAGGATAGGAAGTTCAGAATTTGAATTGAAATAGGTTTTATCTGCCAACATTTTTTTTATATTCGCATCGTCAACAATTAAAATAATGAAGAAAATATTAATAGCATTTGCATTTGCAGCCTCCCTTTCCGCTTGTCACTATGGTACCGAAGAAGCTCAGAAAACAATTCAAACCAATGATCAATACAAAACCGATCAGGCTGCGTATTCGGTGAACAGGGCCAATGTAAGCGCATCCACTCCAGCTGATACTATCGTAAAGGATACTGTAGCTAAAAAATAACTTTCCTTGGAAAACCTTCAGGTAGATAAAAAAGCAAGTAAAAAAGAAATTTATGAAAGCCTTTTGCCCCAAATCAAAGCCCTTATTGAAGGGGAAGATGACCTGATTGCAAACCTGGCAAATATTTGTGCGGTATTAAAAGAAACATTTAATTGGTTATGGGTTGGCTTTTATTTAGTAAAATCAAACCAATTGGTATTAGGGCCTTTCCAGGGTCCGCTTGCCTGTACCCGTATTGATTTTGGGAAAGGGGTATGTGGAAAGAGCTGGGAATTTAAAAAACCAATTATTGTTCCTGATGTAGCGGCATTTCCAGGACATATTACCTGCAATAGTAACTCCCGCTCCGAAATGGTGGTTCCTATTCTTGGTTTGAACCAAAATGTTGTAGCCGTTTTAGATGTGGATAGTGAATTTTTGTCCCACTTTGATGAAATTGATCAGCAGTTTTTAGAGAAACTAGCTGCTTTTATTAATATTTAATTCCCATCAACAATTTTCTCTTCTCGTTTCTTTTGCTATTTTGCCATAGCTAATAATTGTTTATGGAGCAAAAAAAGAGCGTTAATTTACTCATTATCGTGGCCTCATTAGGCTATTTTGTTGACATCTACGACTTAATTGTTTTTAACGTAGTTAAGAATGAAAGCCTCAAAGCACTGGGATATTCCGGACTTGAATTGAAGTCAAATGAGATTTTTTTGTTTAATCTCCAAATGACCGGGATGTTATTGGGCGGAATAATATGGGGTATTCTGGGTGATAAAAAAGGACGGATTTCGGTATTATTTGGTTCCATATTTTTATACTCCATTGCCAATATTGCAAATGCCTTTGTGGTCAATATCAATCAATATGCCATCATGCGGTTTATTGCCGGTATAGGTTTAGCCGGTGAGTTGGGAGCCGGAATAACTTTGGTTGCCGAAAATATGAAGAAAGAGAAGCGGGGTTATGGCACCATGATCATCGTAACTTTTGGAGCCTTGGGCGCAGTACTGGCCGGATTGGTCAGTAAAAATTTCGGATGGCAAAACACCTATATTGTTGGGGGTTGTATGGGTTTGGTCTTATTATTATTAAGAGCGGGTGCTTACGAAAGTGGCATGTACCAAAATCTGATTGCCAATAGCAATATTAAAAGAGGCAATTTTTTAACCCTTTTTAAACGCTCTGATTTATTTCTGAAATACCTTGCCTGTATCCTAATTGGATTACCCATTTGGTTCACTATAGGCGTTCTGATTAACCTTTCTAACCGATTTGCTGAAGCCTTGGGTTTGCTGGATAAAATTGATGTGGCAGACAGTGTTATGTTTGCTTACCTGGGTTTATCTTCCGGCGATTTGATCAGTGGCCTGTTAAGCCAGCTTTTAAAAAGCAGAAAGAAAGTTATATTCACGTATCTCGCTCTTTCCTTCATCTTATTGTTGATCTATTTATTTAACACACATGTAAGCCTTAACTATTTTAAATTTATGTGTTATGCGCTGGGTTTTGCCACCGGTTATTGGGCTTTGTTTGTTACCGTTGCCTCCGAACAGTTTGGAACCAATATCCGCTCAACGGTTACCAATACCGTTCCCAATTTTGTGAGAGGAGCTACTGTACCCATTACCTTGAGTTTTGCGGGTTTATCGGTAGGAGGAGGTCCAATTTGGGCAGCGTTTGTTGTGGGCACAATTTGTTTGAGCCTGGCTTTTGTGGCAACACTTTATATTAAAGATACCTTTAGCAAGGATCTTAACTATTTTGAGATTGATTAGTTAATCAAATGAATTTATCGCTTTTTCATCCAAACGATAAACCGTCCAGCCATGAATAGGTTTTGCACCCAGGCTTTCGTAAAAATCTATGGCAGGTTGGTTCCAATCCAATACGCTCCACTCTACCCTGCCACAATCTCTTTGCTTTGCTATTTTTATTAATTCAAGCAATAAGGATTTACCGTAACCCTTCCCTCTGAATTCAGGTTCAACAAAAAGGTCTTCCAGATAAATTCCAGGCTTGGATACAAAGGTTGAATAATTGCTAAAAAACAACGCAAACCCAACCGGTGTTTCATCTTCAAATGCTAATAAACACTTTGCAACAGCTCCCTGCGCAAACAAATGCTTCTCAATTTTTTCGGTAGTGGCCTCTACCAAATCACTTAACTTTTCGTATTCGGCGATGCCTTTTATAAATTGAAGGATAGTAGCTGAATCAGAAACCTCAGCGAATCGAATGGTAAAATCTGACATTTTATTTTAACAGATTGCCGGGTTTAAATATTCCTTTTAACTTTTTATTGGTTGATAATCCTTCACGACCGGGTCTGGGTTCAATCTGTATATCATACGAAACAACCCAGATATTTTTTGCTCCTTTTTTACCACTTATAATTCCATCATATAGTTGCCTGTTGCCTGCATCAGGACAAAAACAACTGCGGTTAAAAATAACTTTGGAAGATTCAAATTGATTGGGTGTAATCATAAAAGAGTTCCCTTTTGGAGGATTTATTTCAAAAACGATGCTCTCAAAATACTCGTCATCGGCAAGCATTTCGTATTCTTTGGCTTTATACGTGTATAAAAAAACCAGCTTCTTCCCTTTCGAATAATTCGCATCAAAATAAATGCTATCGTAGGTGTTTTTATTTATTTGCATGTTAGCCTGATAAATAAAGCGCTTTATCTCCGGGTTAAACTTTTTAATTTCAGATTTGTTTTGACCTTGCGCACCCAAAGTGAGAAAGCATATTAGGATCAATAATATTTTTTTCATGAAGCAAATGTAGGGTTTGTTAGGTTTAAGAACACCTTTCTGGAAGCATTTTTTTTTGTGAATGCAATCAGAATGTCATTACTTTTACCACTTTGCCACCTAAGGCGATACAAACTAAATTTTAGATGAATAAGAAAGAAAGATATACAGGTGTAATTGAATATTTCATCAAACATAAGCCTATTGCTGAAACAGAGCTGGTTTATTCCAACCCATTTCAGTTATTGGTTGCTACCATTTTATCGGCCCAATGCACCGATAAACGCATAAATCTGGTAACTCCCGAACTTTTAAGAGATTTCCCTACTCCTCAAAAAATGAGTCAGACTGATTTTGATACCTTATTTCCGTATATCAAAAGTATCAGTTATCCGAATAATAAAACCAAACATTTAATTGGAATGGCTCAAATGCTGGTTGCTGATTTTAACGGGGAAGTTCCCAAAACCATTGAGGACTTGACTAAATTACCGGGTGTTGGCAGAAAAACTGCCAATGTTATTGTGAGTGTGGTGTATCAGCAAGCTGCTATGGCTGTTGATACCCATGTATTCAGGGTAAGTGCCCGCCTGGGATTGACTATTCATGCAAATAACCCTTTGGCAGCCGAAAAACAATTGATGAAAAATATTCCTGAACAGTATATTGCCACGGCTCACCATTGGTTAATTTTACATGGAAGATATACCTGTATGGCCCGTAACCCGAAATGTGAAATTTGTGGTTTACAAGATTATTGCAAGTACTTCCACAAAATAAATAAAGAGAAAAAATGATATACAGCAACGAAGAATTGACCCTTCTGCAGGGTATGGAAGGCAAAACATTATTGAGAGTTATGTATCATTTTTGGGTTAATAAAACGGATTCAATTGACCCCTTACGCTTTCTGGATTATATGGAACTAATTTTTGAGGATCAATCAAAGATTATCTTTCACAGACCCGATGAGGAAGAAAGAATCAGTCCCTTAACAGATCTGAAATTACATGAACTACACCAGGAAGTATTGCAGCAGTTTAAAGATAAAATTGGGTATGTGAGTAAAGACTTCTCCGGAGATGAAGTATGGAAAAATTTAATAGGCTGCCCGATAATATCTGTTTTATTGGACGAAGAAGAACCCAGGATTTTTACCACAGAAGCATTGGTAATTGAAACTGAAAAGGATAAAGTTCTCATTGGTTTATCCATGCATGAAGGACTTGAGGCCGGGAAATTTGGAGTAGTTGAAGAGGACTAAATTTTTTGAATAACTGCTTACTGTTTTGCGAAAAAATCAAGCTCTTCTTTCCAGTTTAAAAAGTCGTATTCATTTTGTAAATCCATTACTTTCTTATGCGTTTCCGCTCTGAATTTTAAATGCGCCTTGGTTTGGCTGTTGATAGGTCGGTGTTGTTTGGCTTTCAGAATCGGGTCATAAGAATGGATGAAGGCAATGGTTTTGGCATCAAAACAGGTTTCAACGAACTTTTCCCAGATATAATTTATGGCAAGGGAATTCGGGTGAGCCCAGTCTTCTTCGTAAAAGCGGTAATCTCTTAATTCATCCACCACAATTTCGTAAGATGGAAAATACATTAAGTTTTTATGCTGGGTTTGCAGGGTTTGTAAGGCGAGCAAAAGAGTGGCTTTACTTAAATTATTTTCATGCAGCCCATCTCGTGTATATCTGACAGGGCTAATGCTAAAAACAATTTTCAGGTTCGGGTTGAACCGATGCAAAAATTTTAACAGTTCTTCGTATTGTGCTATTATTTCCCCTGTTTCCAACAATCTTTTTTTAAAATGATGAGTCGGAACTTTGTGACAATTGGCAACTAATAATTTTGATTCGATATGTTCATATACATAAGCCGACCCCCAGGTAATGATCAGCCAGTTTGCACTTTTCAATCGTTGGTGAGCTTCTAAATTGTGATCTATAATTTGTTTCAATAATTGTTCCCGGGTTGAATCGACAAAACAGCCGTGATGCCACCATGAATACCATAATTCATGATGCTCAAAAATGAGGGGTGAATAATCAAAATCTCCAAGAATAGCAGTATGTATGGAGTTTGCGATGCTCATGGGATTAAACAAAATTCCGTTTGGATTGCAATAGGTATCAAATTTGTAATCACGTAATTTATGATCCATGTTTTCAGCGAAACAGGAACCTATCAAAAACAGCGAATCTTCAATGGACAGCTTTTTTTGAAAGGGAGGAATCGGAAAATCAAGTTTGAACTTCATCGAACAAAGCTAATCATAAACTTTATGGTATAAAAATACAATCCTTTTATCTGGGGAACCAGCGATGGGAAAAACAGGGGTTTCGAAATTCACCTGCCGGGTAAAGCGCCCACTTCGCTTGCAAAAGATAGTTTATTAGGAACCGGCGATGACAGGACCAGCTTTGCCGCCAATAAATTTTACCTGAGTAAAGACAATCTTCCATGGGCTATTAACATTCCACAGCGATTTGATTACCCGATTGAAAAAGTGGATATGGTAACTGCTCATTTAAAATTTGCGCAATGGGCACAAAGTGGCGGTGTCCTATTTACCGATTGGTATAAAAACCTCAGTGGATACCGGGATGCTTCAAAAATCTATGTGAAACCATAGAATGATAATGAGTTGCATTCGCACCAATATAGGTATTTGTTCAGTAGGCTGGTTGGAAGTGGCTTTTGAATTAAAGAGGCATGATGCAAATTTAGGTTTGGATTTAAGCAACCTTAGCAGTGGGATATACTGTCTTATAGTTAAAAATAACTTCACCAACCATAAATTTATCATTCAAAAGTAATTAATGAAGAATGTATTAATGATTTTTGTCGGGCTTGCCTTTTTCATTAACGTAAAGGCACAAGGTTTTTCACCATTTGTGTTTCCATTGAAAAACACGAGTTGGTGGAATTCGATACAATATTATAATGACACCGTATATTTTGGCATAGGCAATAACATTTTAAGCGAAGGTTTTTCAAACCGTATTGTTAAAGTAAGTAAAGATTTAAAATTCGGTAAGCAAGCTCAATTTCTGAATGTATCGATTGATGGTCATTTGGCTGTAATTAATAATTATTTAGTTGGATATAGCGTAGCACAGGATTTCAAGAATTCCTATAATACTCAGTTTACTGTTTTTTCCAAAGTTGGTAGAATTACAGGTCCAATTATACTTGGAGATACATCAAATCATTCTAATCACTTAACTGAATTAGATAGCGACTTATTATTTGCTGGATATTATAGGCCTCCAACTTCAGATTTTGGCTTATCTGGTTTTCTAGCGCGATATGGTATGGAAGGAAATAAAATATGGGAAAAGTATTTTAGAATAAATCGTGATGGTTTTAAAACTACTTTTTTCGATTATGTATTTCCTACCCGTAATAAGCAAATATTGGTAATCGGCTTGTCCCAACGGGATAGTTTTGGAAATGGTGCTGTAAGTGAAGACCAGGTGATAACCGCTTTATTTGATACCAGTGGTAAGATGCTTGAGATGAACAGTGAACTAGACTCATTAGGTTTGCAGTACGATATCGTTTTCAAGCGTTACCGGCTTCCATATATCTCATATTTAGCGGGCACACAAATTAACGATAGTACCTATTGTGCATTGCTATACAACAACAGTACAACCATTGATTTCCCTTGCAGATGGGTGTTCTTTAATGAGTTTGGAAAGGTAATTAGTCATCGTAAAGCATGGATTTACAGGGATACATTAATTAAAGATGAAATTTTCAATTTTTACTTTTCAGGTTTAGTTAAGAAACGGAAAGACAATGGATTTTTTGCATTGGGATATTATAATCAGGCAAAAGGCATGAGAATAATTGAGCTTGATGGTGAAATGTACCTTAAAAAAGAATTTCCAATCATAACTTTAGACGACCAACAATTTTCCATCTATATTCAAGCATTTATTGAGGATTTTGACAACAATTTTTATGTACTTTATGAACTGGAAAGTGACTCAGCTATGGAAACAATCGGGAGCTTAGTATGTAAATTAGACAGTAATGGTAAATTGCTGTCTAATGGCCCTTTATTTCCAGTTGGTTTAAACACAGTAGGGTTTTCAAAAGACTTAATGGTTTATCCCAATCCGACCCATCACATTTTAAATATTTCAAATAACAAAATCCAGAACATTAACCTGAAACTTTTTAGTTTAGAGGGGAAATTACTGCTTGAAAGTAGTTTTAATAATAATCCTCAATTTGATATGAGCAATTATCCAACAGGCCTTTACCTTTTAAGGCTTACGAATGATTCTGGCGAGTCCCTTATAATGAAGATAATTAAGGATTAAATTGGGTCACGTTTATAAGTTGGGGAGTAGACAAAAAAAGTTCTGAAAACAATCAAACTTTCGCAAGGGAAGTCTGGAGGGCTACAACAATAATAGCCCCAAATGCATTTTTGGTCCACGAAATCAATCAAACTTTCGCATTGGAAGCCTGAAGGGCTTCAATAATAATAGCCCCGTCTCGTCCTTAAAGACGAGGCGGGGTCATAGGTGCCACCCATGAATCAGCAACCCCGGAGGGGTTGTATGTTCATAATAGATGTTTTCATCAAATTCAATAAAATTCTCTTCTAATAACTCTGTTAATTACTCTTTAAAACAAATCTTTCTGTGATGTGCTTCTTGATTTTTAACATAATCAATCAATTTGTTTTTATCTTTAACAGAATATGTTAATGCGGCATAACCCTCCTGCCTGATGGTTAATTCAACTCCTTCGGAGTTGCGGTTTCGTGGGAGGTGTTTGTTACCACCGGATTTCATCCGGTGCTATTATTGTTCAATCCCTTCAGGATTGTATCTGGATTATTCAAATCCTTTGGAGCTGGGCTTTCTAGTGCAGTTCATGCGACCACATTGGGATCGAACTATATTAACAGACTTCAAACTTTTTCTACTTAGTCTTGAAAAATTATTTGCTTAAGACAACTTAATCCCCAGAAATTAAACCTGACCCATTAAATTCAATCCAAAGTTAAATAAGTTTTCGAGGATTAGGTCTTAATATTTTACGACATATTTATTCCGGTAAAATTTATGTGAAACCCTGATTACTTTCTAATATCTTAATTCAGATATAAACAATTCGTTATTGGGGTTTACGCAAAATATGGGAACATTTCCCGAGTCGTTTACAATTTGTTGTGCGTAGGTTTCAATAATATATTCCCGGATGGATTTGTCACTTTCCTGCTGGGTCATGATCATAATCAAATCAGCCGTTTTTTCTTCTGCAAACTCAAGGGTTTGGCGAGCAAAATCAGAATCGTCCTCCAAAATGGTTTCATCATGTTCAATGCCATTTTCATCAAACATGCGTTGAATTTGTTTCAGATTTGCCATCAATTTATTATTCAAAAACTCATCGCTAACGCTAAATGTTAGTACGTGAATAGTGGAATGATACGCTTTCCCTAAATGGATCGCCCATTTCATTTTTTGCTTGGATTCGGTAGATAAATCTAAAGGGAAAACAATGTTCTTATAGTCATTCGGGTTTTTATTGGTCTTTACTACAATAACAGGGGTAAGACTATAACTGATGGTTTTGCTTGCAGTGCTTCCAATTACCCGTTCAATACCGCTGGCACCATGTGTTCCCATAATGATGCAGTCACATAAATGGTCGGATGCCGCTTCAATAATGGTTTTGTAAACTTTACCACTCCTCACATCAATCTTACAATCAATACCGTATTTTTTCTTGATATCTGCCGCAATTCCTTGTAATCGTGATAATAAAGCTTCTTTAGCCAAACTTTCCTTGACATCATTTTTGGCAAAACTGAAAATGGCTCCTAAAAAATCATCTTCTAAAATACTCAGTAAAACCAAATCATTGTCAAAATGATTCGCAATTTGGGCTGCGTGACTTAATGCATTTAAAGAAATTTCGGAGAAATCAATTGGAACCAACATGCTATTTTTTTTCATATCTGTTAATTTTTTAGGTTAAATTATTTTTTTGCAAAGGTAATTGTTTTAATTAGCTGTGAATTTAATTTATTGATATGAACGAAATAATTTTACCCAGTGAGCTGGTTTTGAACCCGGATAATTCCGTTTATCACCTGAATCTTTTCCCAGATGAAATAGCTGATTTGATAATATTAGTAGGTGATCCTGAGCGTGTTCCACAAGTATCAAAGCACTTCGACCGGATTGATCTGAAGAAACAAAAACGCGAATTTGTAACGCATACCGGAGCCATTGGTTCGACCCCAATTTCTGTTATTTCTACCGGAATCGGAACCGATAATATTGATATTGTTTTGAACGAATTAGATATTTTGGTGAACATTGATTTGGAAACCCGGCAAATTAAATCTCATAATCGGGATTTAAAATTAGTCAGAATTGGAACCAGCGGCGCCTTGCAACCCGATATTGAAGTGGATAGCATGTTGGTTTCCACACATGGGCTGGGTTTGGATAATCTGCTTTGGTATTATAAGCTTGAACACGATGCCCATGTTGAATTTTTATCTGCCGATTTGGGTCTGGATTTTGTTAAACCCTACCTTTTTAATTCTTCTGAGGAATTATTGAATAAATTCGACCATCAAAGTTTAAGAGGTATTACCGCAACCTGCAGTGGTTTTTTTGGTCCGCAGGGACGACAATTGCGTAAGGCTATTCTTGAACCCAATTTAGTTGGGAAATTAGCCAAAATAAATATTAACGGACACCGGGTAACTAATTTTGAAATGGAAACTGCCGCCATTCTGGGCTTAAGTAAATTATTCGGCTTCAAAGGAATAGCGATCAATGCCTTAGTTGCTAACCGAATTAACCATACCTTTAGCAAAGACCCTCACCTGGCAGTCGAAAAAACCATTCAATATGCCCTGAATTGCTTAATTTCCTAAAATCTAACCCTATCAACCTAAACACCTATAGCCTAACAGTCTAACAACCTATAACCTAACCACCTACAGCCTAACAGTCTAATAACCTACAGCCTAAACACCTAATGATGTCGGATCAGACCATTATTTATCAAATAGCATTAAAACTCATTCCGGGTATAGGAGATGTATTGATCAAAAATTTGATAAGTTATTGCGGATCACCTGAGCAAATTTTCAAACAAAGCAGAACCAAACTGGAGAAAGTTCCCGGAATTGGAAGTTTATTAGCCACGAATGTTGCCTCTTTTAGAGATTTTACACAAGCCGAAAATGAGCTGGAATTTATTAGAAAACATCAGATAAAAACACTGTTTTACTTAGATAAAGATTACCCTGCCCGGCTCAGGGAAATTCCGGATGCTCCTACCCTGTTATTTGCCCTGGGCAATGTTAATTTGAATCCGGCAAAGATTGTGGGTATTGTGGGAACCCGAAAATCGAGCGAATATGGTAAGGCCTTTACCCAAAATCTGGTTCACGATTTAAAAGAATACGATTGCATGATTTTAAGTGGTTTGGCATACGGAATTGATGTGATTGCCCACAAATCGGCCATTGACGAAAAGCTTCAGACAGTTGGTGTTTTAGCGCATGGCTTAGACAGAATTTATCCGGCGCAACATAAGAATATCGCAAAAAAAATGCTGGAGAACGGAGGTTTAATTACCGAGTTTCCAAGTCAAACCAATCCCGACAGAGAAAATTTTCCAAAACGTAACCGCATTGTGGCAGGCATGTGTGATGTATTGGTGATTGTTGAAACTGCCATTAAAGGAGGAGCGCGCATTACAGCCGAAATAGCCAATTCCTATAACAAAGACATCATGGCCCTTCCCGGCCGAATTAATGATTACTACTCGCAGGGGTGCAATTACCTGATAAAAGAAAACAAAGCCTCTTTGATTACCTGCGCCGAAGATTTGCTGAGCCTGATGCGCTGGGATCAGAAGAAAGGGCAAAAACCAATAACACCTGACCTGTTTTCGGAATTGTCTGAAGAGGATGCACAATTGTTATTGTACCTGCAACAAAAACAAAAGGCCGGAATCGACCAAATGGCTTATGATTTAAATTCAGATCCGGGCATTTTAGCCTTAAGATTATTAGAATTGGAGTTTATGGGTTTTGTAAGACCCTTGCCTGGCAAATATTATGAGTTAATTTAAGATAAACTTTTTGCTTATAGTATTTCCTATGCCACTTTTGTGTTTTTTTGCAGGATGAATATAAAAGCTATTACCCTTGTTTTGTTATGCATTTTTTTGGGTACTGAACCCATCCTGGCAAAACCAAAAAAGCCAAAAAGGATTGTTTTGTTAATTGGTGATGGCATGGGACTTACCCAAATCACGGGAGCTTTAGATAACTATTCCGGTCAAAATGCATTTGCAAGATTTACTACCATTGGGTTCAGCAAAACTTCCTCAGCCGATAATTATGTGACCGACAGTGGCGCCGGTGCTACCGTATTTTCAATTGGTAAAAAAACCAAAAATGGCTCCATTGGAGTTGACAGTGCAGGCAAAGAAAAAGAAGGTTTGTTCGAAAAATTAAAAGACAAAGAATGGGGAACCGGTGTGGTGGCAACTTCCTCGATTACCCATGCCACTCCGGCTGCATTTTATGCCCATGTTGCGTCAAGAAAATCGGAGGAGGAAATTGCTGAGACTTTAATGCGAAAGAATTGTGATTATGCCATTGGGGGTGGTAGAAAGTTTTTTGATAAACGCGCTGATAAAAGAAATTTATTTTCTGAATTACATGAGTTGGGCTTTACCATTGAAACCGACACTTTTATAAAAATCATAGATGCAAAAAAGTTAGTTTATACCCTCGCCGAAAATAGCATGAAAACCATGAAAGAAGGCCGTGGAGAATACTTAGCAGAGGCAACTCAGCTGGCACAACAAAATCTGGGTAAATATTATAAGAATTATTTTCTTATGGTGGAAGGTTCACAAATAGATTGGGGCGGACATGGTAATGATTTTGAGTATATGAAATCGGAGTTAATTGACTTTAACAGGGTTATTAACCAGGTATTGGATGCCGCCATAAAAGACCGGAACACCCTGGTAATTGTTACTGCCGACCATGAAACCGGTGGTCTGAGTTTACTTGAAAACAAGGAAGACAAACTTATGTTTAAACCAACCTATTCAACCACAAACCACAGTGGTGTGATGGTTCCGGTTTTTGCTTACGGACCCGGTTCCGAAATGTTTTCAGGAATCTATGAGAATACGGCCATTTATTATAAAATTTTAAAACTCTTAAATCTCAATGAACAATAACATAAACTATGTCTATATCATAGGCATGATTGCCCTCAGTCTGCTAATGGTATATTTTGTTTTACCCCGGTTTTTTAAAAATTATCAAACCGAAAAGGGCATTAAATTGTTACTTTGTTATGGCATGATGGCTTACCTGAGTTACGATTTTTACTTAAAGGAAAAGTACCTGTACATTCCTTTTTTTATAGTGGGCGCAATTGTTTTCACCTACCTGATTGTTATTGCAAAAAGGAAACCGGATTAACTTTATAATCTCCGTAAATCTGCTTAAATCAGCCTAATCTGCGAGAAAGGGTACAAATTATAATGCAATAACAAATTGATAATGTGTAGCCCTGTAATTTTACCCACTGTCAACACAATCAAACTAAATTAATAAAAAAAAGTTGAATACATGTGGTTATTTTGTGAGAAATAATTAGTTTCGTTATCGACATCATAAGACAAAATCCGGTCAAAAAATAATTGCGCTTAAAAAGTTTTATGTTACAAAAAGACGCTTATCAATTGCAACAATATGATGAAGCCATCAAACACGAATGGCTCGAAACCAACGGGCTTGGAGGATGGGCGGGTTCAACATTGGCTGGCTGCAATACGCGTTGTTACCATAGCCTTTTGATGGCCGCAACAAATGGTCCCGCCGACCGGGTGAATTTAGTTCCAAAATTAGATGAAATCATTCTTACTGACGGGAAGGTATGTGAACTAGGAGTGAATGATTATGGTGATGTAATCTGGCCAAATGGGAACCAATACCTCCAGTCGTTTACCAAAGAACTTTTTCCGGAATGGTTTTATCAGGTGGAAGGAATTCAACTCAAAAAAACCATTTGTATGTTACAGGGAGAGAACACGACCTTGATTTTGTACGAAATTCTGAATGCAGAATCTGAGTTTACCATGCAATTATTTCCATTGGTGGCCGCCCGACCCTATCATGAGTTGCAAAAAAAAACAGACAAACTCTGGTGGGATGTACATTTTGAAAAGGATGTTTTTTGCAATCAACCGTTTGAAAACTGCTCCAAAATTTATATCCGGGTTCCGCAGGCTTCTTACCGGCACGACCCTAAATGGTTTTATCACTTTCATTACAAAGCCGAAAAAGGCAGAGGCCTGAAGTTTGAAGAAGACCTTCTGAATCATGGTCATTTCACTGTTCAATTAAAAAAGGGAGATTCATTTTGCGTAATCCTTTCCACCGATGAACCGGGCGAAAAAAATGGCTTGAAATTATTTGAAAAAGAAAAAAACAGAAGAATCCAATTGATTGGATCTATTGAACATCCCATCATTCAACAATTAGCGCTGGCAGCCGATCAGTTTATTGTAAAAAGGATACTTTATAATGTGCAAAGGGAACCCATAGATACCCCCGGAGCTACTGTAATTGCCGGTTATCATTGGTTTACGGATTGGGGCAGAGATACGATGATTTCCTTGCCAGGTTTATGTTTATATACCGGCAGACATAACGACGCAAAAATACTCATCTCCTCCTTTGCCAAGAGTATCAGCATGGGTATGATTCCGAACCGGTTTAAAGATTATGGTGAACCCACAGAATACAATAATGTAGATGGAACCCTATGGTTTTTCATCGCCATTTACCATTATGTGAAAGCAAGCAAAGACAAAAAATTTATCCTGAAAGAAATTCTGCCGGTACTTACCGATATAATTGATTGGCATATTACCGGCACGCGATATCATATCAAAGTGGATGAAGATGGATTGTTAAGAGCTGGTGAACCCGGTCAGCAATTAACCTGGATGGATGCCAAAGTTGAAAATTGGGTAGTTACCCCACGAACCGGCAAGCCAGTTGAAATACAAGCCTTGTGGTATAATGCGCTTTGCATCTATGCTGAACTTTTACGACTGAATAAAAACGTAAAACTTTCCAATGAAATATTGGCAAAAGCCGAAATAACCAAAGCAAGTTTTAATCAAATTTTTTGGTATAATGAAGGTAAATATTTGTATGATGTAATTGATGAATTGGGTAAACCTGATCCTACCTTACGACCTAACCAACTCTTTGCTATCAGTTTGCCTTTTCCACTCATCGAACAGGAACAAGCCACTCAGATAATGAAAATTGTGACCGAAAAATTATTTACGTCGGTCGGATTAAGAACATTGCCCGAAGATCATCCAAATTACATTGGTGTTTACGAGGGGAACCCGCATCAAAGGGATAAAGCCTACCATCAGGGTACAGTTTGGAGCTGGCTCCTCGGACCCTATATTGATTGCCTGATGCATACCGAAGCCAGCCGGCAAAAAGGACGTGCAAAAGCTAAAAAAATTATTGAAGATTTTGCTTATCATTTAAATGAAGCCGGCATCGGAACGGTATCGGAAATTTTTGATGGAAATGCCCCTCACCTCCCGCGTGGCTGCATCGCTCAGGCATGGAGTGTGGCAGAAATATTAAGGGTAGCCAAGGAATACAGAATTATGGAGTTTGAATAATTCCGGAACGAAAATCAAATCAGCGAAAATCTGCGCCAAAATCAGCGGGAATCTGCGAGAAAGGTTTTTAATTTTTCTCGCAGATTTTCGCTGAAATATTAAAATAATATTCTTTCAGAAAGGATTATTATTCCTTCACAAATTTAATCTGTGTGTTTCCACCTTCGTGTGCAATCACACCAATGTATACTCCCGAAGGCCATGATTGTGCATCAACGGAGATATCAGAATTTCCATTAATCAGAATGGTCTCAATCAATTTACCCTGAACATCAAAAATCTGAAGATTGCCTGCTCCTTTCATCTGCTCCGGTATTTGAATTTGGAAGCTACCTGTTGATGGATTTGGATATACATTTACCGGATTTTTAGCCAGCTGAGCATTGTTTAATCCCAATACCATGGTTCCACTTACATAGCCATTTATGATTGATTCTTCAACGCTTGTTTTTGAGGCATTGTCAATTCTGCCTGCCGGGTCAATAAGTATTCCCGCAATATGTAATTTGACAAAATTATAAGCCGGATCCAAAATAATGCTGAAATTATGTGTAAAGGAATCATTTGCATTGATACTGGCAGGAAATGAGTTTGGCAAACCCGGGAAATTAGGATAAATCAGACGGGCAACATGGTCATAAACCATTTGTGCGGCAGGTACAGGATTCGGTAACAATTCAAATCCACCCATTACCCCATTCGCATTATTGGCATATGCATTCGATTGGTTATAACCGGACCCTGTTCCGGTAACGCCATCTTCGATCAGCACAAAAGCAATTTTATAGGATCCCGTAACCGCTTTGTTAAACTTAGTCGTTAAACTTACCTTTAATTCTCTGGTAGAGCTGTTATACGTTGCTCCATTACGTATATTTCCTGTAACCGGTACCACAATTCTCTGTAAAAAATCAACTTCACTGCCCGATGGATCCTTTGAAGGACCTCTGTCAACCAGCATGCTTGGATAACCGGTAATTCTGGGCCCCATTCCTTTGTCGTAATTCCAGTTCAGCATGGGATCATTGTTGTGTACCGCAATACCCACAATTAATCCATTATATTTTTCGCTCATGTTTTTCAAAAATACTGCCCCACGCGGGCACCATTGACACCAGGTACCTGTGGCCTCTTCGGCAACTACCATTTTCCCGATGGCAGGAGTTACAGGATGTAAAAAAATTGTTTTTGTATTATCTGAAGCATTGTCGTCCGTAACGCCATTTACCATTTTTACAGTTGCATAAACAGTGCTGGTATCCTTCAAAATGGTGATGGCACTAGTCATGGGTACCATTGTAGTGGCTAAACTGGCCAGACTTAAACCGGTAACACTTTTAGTTTGTGTAACCCCATTATAAAGCAATTCAATATTGGCAGTGGTAATAGTTGTTGTTCCCACATTTCTGATTTCAACCTGAGGAATCACAACCTGACTTGCTAATTTCCCTACTACCTTATCTATAAATGTTACGCTGGCATTGAGGGTAGGAAGGGTAAAAGGAGTATAGGTATAAGATACATCATCAATATAATAGGAGCTGTTTTGAGTAGGATAAATATCTATGGATGCAAGCTGACGGTAAGTGTTTTGGAATTTACCTTTAGAAACGCCATCAATTAAAAAATCCCAAGTATTGGTATTTAAATTAATGTTGAACTCAACCTTCATCCATACGTTTTGGGTATAGGATCCTTCCATTAAAAAACCAGCTGTTGTGTTTACTAAGTTAAATTTTCCGAGGGAATCGAAGTTAATATCTACGCTCCATCCTTTCCCTACAAGCGTTTGCTCCTGTATATTGAAATAGCCCTTTTTCAGATTATCAACAAACATATTCATGCTGATATTAATCGAGCCTGTATTGTAGTTTCCACCAAAAGGAAGTACAATATCACTCGGTCCGCCTTTGGCAGCCGTCGACGAAAAATACAGCGAGTTGCTGCCGCTTTTAGCCTTGGCCGACGAAATCTTCACGTCATCAGCCCCACCGGGCGTATTCGCCCATGTTTTCCAGGTAGAATTGCTCTGTGCCAGATAGCTTCCTGCTGTGTAGGAATCAAAGTTATCAGAAAATGTTTGCCCATTTACATTTAAAGAAATGCAAATAGCAAGACTGAATGCCAAGTAAATTTTTTTCATAAATTTTGTTTTAAGTAAAATCGAAATTAAACTAAATCTTTAAAATTCAAAGACTTTATGAATAAATTTTTGAACTTTTTTTTAAGATTTTGCAAGAATCAATTCTATATTCTCCGATTTTGAAATGGAAATGCTTTTTGTTTTCTCTTGTTTCTGATTGAAGTTAAACCTTCAAATTCACAATGGTAACTCCATCGCCTCCCAATTCAATGCGTTCATCGTGAAAGCTTTCAATTAATTTATTGTTCTGCAAATATTCCCTTACCAATTTCCTCAATATTCCATAACCTCTTCCATGAACAATGCGAACTTGTTTTGAGCCCAGCAAAAAAGCATCATCCAGATACTCCCTAAGCTGGTGCATGGCGTCTTCACCCCGCGTTCCAATGATATTGAGTTCCGGTTTAAAATGCTGCACTTTTTCATTCATATCCAAACCTTTTACTCCCGGTTTAACTAATTTTATTTTATCGGGTTCATCCACTAATTCTAATTTATTGATTGCAACCGTTGTTCGTAAATCGCCAAAAGCTACCGTCGCTTTGGTTTTACTCAACTCCAGCACCTGCCCCGTTGCCGCCTGACCCAAAACTTTTACAAATGAACCTACCTGCAATTCGTTCAAACCCTTTGATTCCGTACCTTCTTTTTTTCGGGGGATCTCCAATTGATTGGCTTCCTCAACAAATGTCTTGAGTTCTCTGATTTCTGCTTTCATTTCGTTGCGTGCTTTACGTTGAATTTCACTATCTGCGTTATTTTCCTTTATCTCCCTTATCGTTGCTTCAACTCGGCTGTTGGCTTCAGTAATAATTGCCAATGCCTCTTGCTTTGCCTGTTTTATTAATTGTCGCTTATTGGTTTCAATCTCCTCTTTCAGTATTTTATATTGAAGCAATAATTCCTGCGACTTCTCTTCTTTCTCCGTAAATCTTTGCCGCAGGTCGTTTACGATTTTTTTCTCTTTCTCAAGATCAATCAAAAGCTCATCCACTTTTTTTTGCTTATCACCCACTTTATTTTTTGCATAGTTAATAATTTGTTGGTTCAAACCCGATTTACCTGCCAGCTCAAAAGCGTAGCTGCTACCCGGTTTGCCCAGCTCCAAAATATACAAGGGTTGCATTTGTTCGTGGTCAAATAACATACAGGCATTGATTAAGCCCCTCGTATTGGCTGCAAAATTCTTAAGATTGCTGAAATGCGTGGTAATAACTCCCTGAGCCCGCTTTTGCGTAAGGTGGTGCAATATGGCCTCTGCCAGGGGTCCTCCAAACTGCGGATCGGTACCTGTACCGAATTCATCAATCAGAAACAAAGTTTTCGCATCGGCAAAATCACAGAAATTTTTCATGCTGAGCAGGTGAGAACTGTAGGTACTCAAATCATTTTCTATGCTTTGCTCATCACCAATATCTACCATCATTTCTTGGTATATCCCTACTTCACTGTGCGCATCACACGAAATAAGAAAACCACATTGCAGCATGTATTGCAATAAGCCAATGGTTTTTAAACAAACCGATTTACCCCCGGCATTCGGACCCGAAATGACCGCAATATGCTTTTCCTTATTGAGTTCAATTTGAAGGGGTATGGTTTTGAGCTTTGCTTTATCATGACTTAACCTCAATAAGGGATGATACGCATTGTATAATACCATACCGGGATGGCGCAACAATTTTGGCAGACTTGCTTTCATGTCAATAGCCACCAGGGCTTTTGCCCGGATAAAATCGAGCAGGCCCAAACGTTGATGATTGCGCTCCAACTCAGGAATTTCGGGTCTGATCTGATCCGTGAGTTCCAATAATATTCTTTCCCGCTCGCGGCGGTATGCAATTTGCAATTCACGTAAAATATTATTTAAATCAAAGCACTCGGTGGGTTCCATATAAACCGTTTGACCCGTACTGGATTCGTCATGAACAAAACCCTGAATATGGCGTTTGTGATCAGCCAGAACAGGCAATACCAGCCGGCCATCCCTCACGGTTACTCCTATGTTTTCTGCCAGATACCCCTGGTCTGTCATCTTTTCAAAAATCCGTTGAATGCGTTTCCTGATTTCGCTTTCCTTTTCATTTATTTTTGAGCTGATTCTGCCCAATTCAGGTGATGCATTAGGTTTTAAATTGCCTTCCTGATCAATTACACGATCAATCCTTCTAATTACTAAATCGTTTATGATTAAACCATCTAACAGAGAGCTGAGTTGCGGATATTTCAGATTGCGGTCACGTAAAAACCGGGTAATGCTCAAAAAGGTTTGAACGGCCAGCTTTATCTGCTGCAGCTCTTCCTCCTGAAGCCAGATTCCTTCAATTTTAGCTTTATTGAGCCAGGGAGCAATATCAAAATAATTTTCACTGGGAAACGAGGCTTCTTCTAAAATCAGCATTTTAAATTCCTGACTTTGCAACAACATTTTTTCCAGTATATCAAAGCGGTTTACGAACCTGATTTTTTCAATATACTGCAAGCCCATCGGCGAAAGGCATTTGGCAGCCAGCAATTCTTTAACCTGGTCGAAACCCAGTTTCTGCTCAATATTTTTAGGAAACGGCATTAAATTAATTTTAATAAATCTAAATTATTTCACGGGTTCTGATTTTTTTTGAGGTTACTGTCGTGAATTTATTCAGGAGAGCTTCCGGATTATCACCAAAAAGTTTAATAACGATAGTAGTAATAACATTTAATTCAGAAAAGTGATACCGAAGAAATACAATACTGATATTATTAATATGGTGTGCAAATACCCACTCGCCAAAATCTTTATCTTCTGTTAATATAATAGCACGATCTTCTTTCTGGGCAAATTGTATAATTCCAAAATCATCAATACCACGAAATTCATCAAAAATAGAAACTATCTTAAATCCACTGTTGGATAGGTTTTCGACCATTACCCTGGGTATATTTTCATCTATAATGATACGCATTATTCCGGTAAAACCAATTCCTGAGAAATAACTTCAGAAGCGTATTCCAGACAGGCTCTGATTCCCAATTCTGTTATTTGGGGATACATAGCAATTACATCAACGGGCATCGCACCTTCAGCTAATTTTTTCAAAATTAATTCTACAGTTATTCTTGTACCCTTAATAACAGGTTTCCCTAACATAACCTCATGCTTAGATTCTATGTATTCGGTATAATTCATAACTCAAATATAAAAAATTAATTTTGATTAAATGCCATCGTTTCAATTTTTTATGTTTGAATAGATGGGTTTAGCTTGGCTAATCCAGTTAAAGGGTCGCTCCACTGAGAGCAAATGTAATTGGTAATCTGGTAATCGGTGGAGGAAAGGTATTCGGTCCCCTTCGACAAACTCAGACATTTTATTTTGAATGGAAGCTTGGCGCTTTTGCTACTTTGTGCCTGTTGGAAAGGAATGCGTATGCTGACAATTTGCATCTAAATACTGATAGGGTTGAGGCGTTATTGGAAAATAATCATTATTTAATTGCTTTTTTATACTCCAATATGGCCAAAAAGAAACACATAAGAATAAATCTGTATCATTTAAATTTAATTCTTTTCAGCCACAGTTTTCGAAAGTTTTCCTCTATGAAGCTGTCTAGAAATAATCTTTTCATTTTGTTATGGCCTATTTTTCGATATGCTTCGTTGCATTTTTTGCCTATAGGTCGCAGGCTATTGGCTTCAAAATGCGCCTCGCCTATCAAAAAATAGTCGCATAAAATTCTAAAAATATTATTTCTAGACAGCTTGTAAGGTTTTTATATGATTTTTTTTATCTTAGCTATTGAATTTAGTTAAAACAATGAAAACAGTTAAATGTATAGCTGATGTGGATTAAAATATATTTTGAATGATTTCATCTTTAGTCATTTTTAAATGTAATGACATATCACCTAAAATAGCAGACAGGGTTCCGATTTTAATTGGATTATGATTAGGAATAGTTATATGATGCTGACCATTCTGTTGAGTTGTTAAGCGGATATGACTTCCTGTTTGCCTGCTTACCTCGTATCCAATCTTTTTGCAGGCCTTAACAAGGTCATGAGCGGAAACATCTCTTTGAAGTTTCATGCTGAAAATACTTCTTCTTTAACCATATGAAGTCTTACTAACTTCGGACGATTATCTTCAAAATGGCATTGAATAGCATCTTTAATCGCAACTCTCAAATCATCTAATGTATCCGCTTCGGTAAATATAGAAACTCCAATGCCTTTAGCAATAAATCCCCCCTCATCGCTTTCTTCAACTAAAAAAATTACTTCTTCCATATTATGATTTCAATTAACAAATTTAATGGAAAATTTCTGAAATCCATAAATGATTCAAAAGTTGATCGGAAACCAGTTTGTTTTTGGCAGAAATATTCCAAACTATGCATGACTTGAACATAGAAAAGAATTTATAGAAATATACTGTTCCAGCTTAAACCTTATTTACCAACAATAATATTTTGAACCTTTTTGAATTCGTAATTCAGATTAAAGAATTGAATAAAGTAGATTCCTGAAGAATATTCACGCAGGTTAATTCCTGCATTTTTTAGTTCTCTGCGGATGATTCATGTTGCTGCATATTAATAGCGGTGACTATTTCGGATTCTTAACAACAATCCCCCTTAATTTGGATTCCTTATTGCTGATTATTTCGATTGTTGATGCATAAATGCTATCCATTTCAATGGGCAGGCTCAGGTAATATTGATAACTGCCTTCAAAATCTGCTTGCTTTACACCATGCTTTTTGTAGATAAACCGGTAATAGCCGGAATTAATCCGGTTGGCCGAATCTAAACCAAAATTCTTTTGTGCAACCGCCGCCTCAGCTATCTGAATATCACTGAGAACCTCCGCCATTTGCTGTCGGGTCAATAAATTGGCAGGTACCGCCGCTTGATGTAAATCAGGTTCCGAACACGAAACCATTAGCACAATTGCCGGGATAAACAGATATTTGAAAACTATATTCATTCTCATGATCGCCGCAAATATTCAAAAAATAAACCAGGAAATCGGTAAAAATGTAAAGTTAGTTGCCGTAAGCAAAACAAAACCTGTTGAAACCATACTGGAAGCTTACCAGGCCGGACAAAGAATTTTCGGAGAAAATAAGGTTCAGGAAATGCTGGCTAAACAACCTGAATTACCCAATGATACGGAATGGCATTTAATCGGACATTTACAATCTAATAAAGTAAAATATATTGCCCCTTTTATTTCTTTGATTCATTCGGTTGACAGTTTTAAATTACTCGAGGCTATTGATAAAGAAGCAAAAAAAAATGGGCGGATAATCAACTGTTTGTTGCAAATTTTTATAGCTACCGAAGAAACAAAATTTGGCCTGAGCCGGGATGAACTTTTCGAATTGCTGAATAACCCAAAATTGAAAGAGTTAACCTCTATTCAGATTTGTGGCTTAATGGGTATGGCCAGTAATACAGAAGATTTAGCCAAAATCAGAACAGAATTTAAAGGACTGAAACAATTATTCGACGATGTAAAAAAAAGGTTTTTCCCGAACCAAAGTTCCTTCAAAGAAATTTCTATGGGAATGAGCAGCGATTATAAAATTGCTGTGGAGGAAGGTTCAACCCTCATCCGCGTTGGAAGTTTGATTTTTGGCTCAAGGTAAAGAATTTTTCTGGACTATGGAACCACTCATTTTATTATCTGATTATTTTGCTTATTTTTGTGATATGCTTATAGAAAGAACAAATAAAGAGATAATTATCAGAATTTCTTCATCCATTGCAACCGAAAATATTCAGGAATTAGTCGATTATCTTCGCTATACTGAAATAGCTGGTAAGTCTAAAGCAAGAAAAACAGATCTGAATAGACTTCTTGAAAGTGTTAAGATATCAAGACGTGTTAAAACTACACATTGAAAATTGTTGTAGATACTAATATCGTTTTTAGTGCTATTTTGAATATAGATAGCCAAATTGCACGAATATTATTGTATTCAGGCAAACAATTTGAATTTTTTTCCTGTGATTTTCTTAAAATGGAGATTGCAATCCATGCAAACAAAATTCTTAAAATCACAAAATATTCAGAGGAGGAGTTTCATGAAATAGAATATTTGGTTACAAAAAAGATTCACTTTATGAATCATCTTTTGATTGATTCCATTACAATCAAATCTGCAGAAAAAATGCTAAAAAATATTGATTTGGATGACGCCCCCTTTTTAGCCTTGTCAAAACATATCAAAGCCCCAATTTGGACAGGCGACAAAAAACTCTACAATGGTTTATTACAAAATGGTTATAAACAAATTTGTAATACTCAACAATTATTGTCGCTTTTAAAGCTTTGATTTGGTTTCCAATCTCACTTAGCCTGCTCAATTCCATTCTAATTGCATATCCACCAATTTGCGATATAATCCGTCGGTATTTTGCATCAAGGTTTCATGTGAACCCAGTTCCTCCACCTCTCCTTTGCTGATTACTGCTATTTTACTGGCATTCCTTACGGTACTTAAGCGGTGCGCAATCACAAAACTGGTTCTGTCCTTCATTAAATTATCCAAAGCCTCCTGAACCAATTGTTCGCTTTCACTATCCAAAGAACTGGTGGCTTCGTCTAATATTAATATCGCCGGATTCTTTAAAATAGCCCTGGCAATGGCAATCCGCTGTCTTTGTCCTCCACTCAGTTTTATTCCTCTTTCCCCAACTATAGTTTCATAGCCTTCCGGGAAGCGGTCAATAAACTCATGAGCATTGGCTTTATGGGCGGCCTCAACTATTTCTGCATCGCTTGCATCCGGTTTCCCATAGGCAATATTTTCCCTGATGGAACCACCAAATAAAATAACATCCTGCGGTACAAAAGCCATTTGTTTTCGCAATTCAGTCAGGCCAAATTCTTTGCTGTTTCTGCCGTCAAAATAAATCGCTCCGGTATTGGGTTCATAAAACTTGAGCAACAAAGAAGCGATCGTTGTTTTCCCCGATCCGCTTGGGCCTACTAATGCAATCTGTTCACCGGTCTGAACCGAAAGCGTGATATTTTTCAAAACCTCAACATCTTGCCGGGATGGATAACTGAAGGAAACCTTTTCAAAACTTACACTGCCCTTTAAGATGTTTTTTATTTCTATTTTTTCATCATCAATCTGAACCAACTCCCCTTCGGTACGCAACAATTCGCGCACCCGCTGTGTGGCACCTAATGTTTTTTGCAATTGGCTGAACATATCTGCAAATCCGGCAAAGGTTCCGCCAACAAAGGCAGAGAAGATCACAAACATGGTTAAATCGCCGGCACTCAACTCCCCTCCAACAATCATTTTGGCACCATACCACATCACAAAAGCAATGGCACCAAATACACTAAAAATCATAAAACTCACAAAGGCTCCGCGATAACGTGCATTGGCAATAGCGGTTTGAACTACACTTCTGATGCTGCTCGTATATCTTTTCATTTCATAGCTTTCACTGGTAAATGCTTTTACAATGGAGATTCCCTGAAAAGTCTCCTGCACAATGGTTCCGCTTTCGGCTAACTGATCCTGCGCTTTACGTGCCATCTTACGAATGCGCACCCCAAACACCACAGCCACCACAGCAATCAATGGAACCACTGCGAGCATCACCAGAGCCAATTCGGTTGATATCCAGAAAATAAAACTCAAGCCAATTATTAAAGTAAATATGCCTCTTAAAAATTCAGCAAACGTAAATGAAATGGCATCCTGTATTTGCGACAAATCCGAACTGATGCGATTGCTCAAATCACCCACACGTTGCTCACTGTAAAAGCTCATCGGCTGACTCAATAACCTTCCATACAATTCAGTACGCATATCGGCAAGCGATTTTTCACCCACTTCGGTTAACAAATAAATCCGCATAAACGAGAATATGGTTTGAACCGAAAGTTGCAAAAACAAGAGCAGCAAAATGGTATTCAAACTCCACTGAACCGTTTTGAGATTAAAACCCAACATTCCGGCACCCATATTATTTTGAGGCAATTGCAAATGTGCCGTAGGAGCTGCGGCATCAATCATTTTACCCAATAAAAAAGGAAATATCATGGTACTGAGTGCCGAAAGGGCAATAAACACCATGCTTAAAATAAATTTATTGCGGTACGGGCGTATATAATTGAAAAGCAAAAGGGCTTCCCTCAGACTCTCTTTGGTAATTTTAGCCTTCTCCGGCTCCTTCTTCAAATTACCATTACTATTGAAACTGCGTTTTGCCATAAATTAATTTTGCCGCAAATATAGTTCAGATAAGAAATCCTGATCATTAAAACTTTGAATGAGCTGTTTTAAGTCCTACTTTTCTTATCTTTGCCTTCTTATGATGCTGCCAAATGCAAAACAAATCAGGGATTGGGATGCATACACGATTTTGCATGAACCCATTGCCTCAGTTGATTTGATGGAACGCGCCGCTAAGGCTTTTAAAGATGCTCTTTTAATTCATTTAAATGAATTGGATTTATTAAATGGAGCCATCCCATATTATGTTTTTTGCGGACCCGGAAACAATGGTGGAGATGGTCTGGCAGTGGCCAGATTGCTGCATGAAATGGGTCTGAAAGTCTCTGTTTATAACCTCAGTACAGGTTCAAAACCATCCAATGATTTTGCCCTTAATTTAAAAAGACTGCAGGATGGAAAACAGCTTGATATTTCTTTCCTCCAAAAGGAATCTGATTTCCCTGAAATTCATTCCTCCTCTATTATTATTGATGCGCTGTTTGGAACCGGATTAAATAAACCCTTAATAGGTCTGGCAGCTTCTTTGATTCAATATTTAAATGATTCAAAAGGCTATAAAGTTTCCATTGACCTGCCAAGTGGTTTAATGGCAGATTTAGATTCAATGGATTTGAATTCGTCCAGACCGGTTTTTAAAGCACAACAAACCTTCACTTTTCAGGTTCCGAAACAATGCTTTATGCTTGCCGAAAATTTTGAATTTGTGGGTAATTTTGAGGTCTTGCCCATTGGGTTACACCCTGATTTTCTTTTGAATAGTCAAAATGATATTCATTTTATTTCATCAGATTGGGTTCAATCGAATTTTAAGGTTAGGGAAAAATTCTCACATAAAGGTTCTTTCGGACACGCCCTATTGGTTGCAGGTAGTTTTGGGAAAATAGGTGCAGCTTTATTGGCTGCAAAAGCCGCTTTGCGTGTTGGTTGCGGATTGTTAACTGCCTATATTCCAAAGGTGGGATATTCCATTTTTCAAACAGCCCTTCCGGAGGCAATGGTGCAAACTGATGACGAATTGTATGAACTTAGGAATTTCCCGGATACAGCAAAATTTGATTGCGTAGGTGTAGGCCCGGGAATGGGTTTGCATCCTTATACCGTAATGGCATTTGGCAATTGGTTGAAACAAATAAAAAAACCGCTTTTAATAGATGCCGATGGGTTAAATGCCTGTGCCCAATTAATGAAACTTAATGAGGATTTCTCCTTTCCTGAAATGGCTGTGATCACACCGCATTCAAAAGAATTTGAAAGATTAGCCGGTAAATGTGAAGATAGTTTAGCCAGGTTAAAACGCCAGAAAGAGTTTGCCATCCAACATAAGATCATTGTTGTTTTAAAAGGTGCCCACACCAGCATTGCTTTGCCCGATGGTTCTGTTTATTTTAATATGAGTGGAAACCCATTATTGTCAACAGCAGGCAGTGGAGATGTTTTAAGTGGCATCATCACTTCCCTTTTGGCGCAAGGTTACGAACCTAAAACAGCGGCTTTACTGGGAGTTCATTTGCATGGAACCCTTGCCGACCGGCTTAAATCAAAGGGTGTGAAACACGCCATTGCCGGCGATTTTATTGAGGAACTGAAGTTTGTTTGATAACTTATTTTTTGGGCTACAAAGGAACTAAGAAACTATTTTTTTTTGCCGCTAAGACGCGAAGGCGCTAAGATTATTTCCTTTTGTTTCTTTGTTTCTTAGTAGCCTCCATTTTTACTACAAATAAAAAGTCAATTTCTATTCAAAAAAAACGCTTATGTCAGAATAAGCTTTTCGAGTTCTTTTGTATAATCATATTGCAGATCCTCGTGTAATTTACTGAGGTCTTTGCTTATTTTATCTAATTGCCTTTCATATAAATTTGCTATTGCCACATATTTTCGCCACTGCTGAACCGATATTTTTAATTGAGCACAGAAGAATAGCATTAGTTCAATTTCGGTTTGTTTGTTGCTGCTGAATTGAATATAGAGTTTAACAATCCTTAATGTTTTCCGGATATATTTTGTGGTAAAAAACAAGCTGCTGAATGGCATTTCTTCGAAGCGCAATTCAATGATCTCTTTCACCTTTTTGATGTATTCCGCTTCATCATGTGCTTCAAACAATAAATAATTGATCAGGTCTTTATTCACCTTCTTAAATTTAGACAGACGCAAACAAATTTCCAGCAGCTGCAAGTGACTGAGATAGGATAATTCCTTTTTTATTTCTGCGAGGGATGCTGATTTCATGTTATTTTATAGAAATGCCCGTTTTCTTCTTTTAACATATGAAAGGGTTCATTGGCTATGAGTAAACAGCCGTCGAGATCGGCATAATTTACGTTGGCACATAGGTTCCATGCGCTGCTAATTCCCAGTGTGGTTTCAACCATACATCCTACCATGGTTTGCATATTTCTTTTACGGGCTTCATTTAAAATTCTCAAACCATTCAAATAACCTCCGGCCTTCATCAGTTTCATATTGATGCCATCAAACTGTTTTTCCAAAAGGTCGAAATCGGGCTGATCCAATACACTTTCATCGGCCATCACCGGAAAAGGAGAATGTTGTTTCAGATACAGATACTCATCCTTAAAAGATGCTGGCATGGGTTGCTCCACAAAGGCGATAGGCAGCTGTTTTAATTTATGTAAGAAGTTTATCAGGGCATCCACATCCTTCCAGGCCTCATTCGCATCCATCATGATAGGGGTACTGGATATTTTGTGCAAGCTTTTCAGGTGTTCTATGGCTCCTTCTTCACTTATTTTTATTTTGATGTGTTGAAAGCGGTTCAAATGAAACTTTTTATAAAACGGCTCCATATCCTGTAGCTCCATAATAGGCAAAGTATAGCAGGTAGCAACTTTTTGGGGATCTTTTACCCCCAGCAATTCATAAATGCTTTTGTTACTTTTTTGAGCCAATAAATGAAAATAAGCAGATTCAATACCAAAACGAAGTGCATTTGGAAGTTTTACCTGCTGCAAAAGGAATGTTAAATCCTCCAGAGATTTTATTTCATGAACAGGTAGATGCATAAACAATTCAAAAGCTTTGGTAATGATTTCCGAAGTTTCATTGTATCTGATATTTGGAGCAGTTTCGCCTGATCCAACAAAATTTCCATCTTTCGCTTCAATGATAAAATTCTCTTTGAACTCACTGGTATTACGCGAAATTTTCCAGGTATATTTCAGCTCCAGGTGAATTTTTTTGATACGCCATTCCATGATGCAATTTATCAGCAATAATAAAATGCCAAGTGAATTATTGTTAACTTAGTTTGGTGACTGCCTACTAGAGTAGAATGATGGAAACCTGTTGATATCCACCTCCGCTTCTAATGGTTGCTTAGCTTCAATATGTTGGTATAAGTGCTTGGCCAGGTAGGGTGCCTGAAAAACACCTTTAGTACCCAAGCCATTAAAAATAAACAGATTTGGTATTTGTGGATGTACACCTAAAAATGCTTTCCGGTCGCGGGTAGCAGGACGAACACCTGCATATTGATCCATAATTTCGAAGGGCATATTGAGCATATTTTTTAATTTGCTTTCAAGAAATGCCCTGCCTTTCTCATTGGGTATTTCATCCAGATCATCCCATTCATAAGTAGCACCTACTTTATACATTTGCTCCCCCTGATGAACCATATAAACTCCTTTTTTGATAATTTTTTCGGTATTTATTTCCGGGCAACTAATCAACAGAACCTGACCTTTTGCTAATTTAAATGGCAGCCAGTTGAAGTAAGGATTTTGGATCGCATGGTAGCCTTCGCAACAAATTACTTTGTCAAATATATAGGATCCATATTGCCAGCCATTTTCGGTTTGAACCAATTTGTTGTAATCAAGGATTTCATGGATCAGGCAATTCTCATCCCCTAATAATTTCGCATAAGATTCAATGTATAAGCCGGTCTCCACCCAACCAGTCTGATTTACTTCAAAACAACCATCAGGAGCGTTTAAATAGGGCTCGCAGGTACTTGTCTCAACTATATACTTACCAAAACTTTCATTCTCCATTTTCGACCATAAATCATTTGCCTCTTTGTTGTTCCCAAAAGCCTGATGCGTATTTTCAAAATGAATAAGCCTGCATTTTAGTTCCTGCTCAATTTCCAGAAATGTATTTTTAAGTTCCTCGATCAGTTCATCCGCTTTCCAGTTAATGGTCATCCGTTTTCCACTGATGGGAGTAAACATTCCGGCCGCAATGGTAGTGGAAGTATTTTTATTTTTCGGATCAAAAACCAAAAAGCTTTTATTGTTTTTTTTTAACTGATGAGCAAACTGGAATCCGGCCAATCCTCCGCCTATAATCAGGTAATCGTATTTTTTTTTATTCATATTATTATTCATTATATGGCAATATTTATTTTTAGCATTTTAGACTCTTCATCACTTCCCAAACTTCATCATTCAACATTCATCATTTCAATCCCATTTCCCCTTTCCCATCTTTCTTGTCATCCTGAGCTTGTCGAAGGGTCCCATTTCCCATCTTTCTTGTCATCCTGAGCTTGTCGAAGGGTCCCCTTTCCCATCTTTCTTGTCATCCTGAGCTTGTCGAAGGGTCCCCTTTCCTATCTTTCTTGTCATCCTGAGCTTGTCGAAGGGTCCCCTTTCC
>CAYHCF010000016.1:0-12618 GCA_964355075.1 uncultured Chitinophaga sp. | reverse complement strand
GGTCCCCTTTCCTATCTTTCTTGTCATCCTGAGCTTGTCGAAGGGTCCCCTTTCCTATCTTTCTTGTCATCCTGAGCTTGTCGAAGGGTCCCCTTTCCCCTTTCCCATCTTTCTTGTCATCCTGAGCTTGTCGAAGGGTCCTATTTCCTATTTCCTCCTCAATGCCCTGAGGATATGCCTTTTCATCGGTGGTCCTTCTAACCTGCATACTTCAAATCCTGCGGCGCGAAGGTTTCTTTTTACGTCTCCCTTTGCCGAGTAAGTTACCAGAATGCCATTGGGCAAAAGACAATCAAACATTTTTTTGAAAACATTTTCAGTCCACATTTCAGGCTGTTTTTCGGGGCCAAATGCATCAAAATAAATTAGATTATATATTGGTTCAGGTTCAAAGCTAAGGATTGAGTTTTCCAATTTTGAAAGTGTAAAATATCGGGAAATTAATATAGGTTCATTCCAGATGCTCTCATGCATATTTCTAAATGCAAATTGTTGTTCCGGGGTAAATGTTTTCTGGTAATTCAATTCGTTAATTAATACAAATGGAAGCGGATACATTTCAATTCCATAAAAATCCACTTGCACCCCTTTTCTCTCAGCTTCCAAATAGCTTAATAAAGCGTTCAGTCCAGTGCCAAAACCAATATCTAAGATTGATATTTTACGATTTGGTTCAGATGAAATTTGCTGATAAAGAAAGTTGAACCCGGCTTCGATGAAAACATGCTGACTTTCCTGTAACGCACCATAGATTGAATGATAAGTTTCGTTTAAAGACTTGTTAAACAACGTTTTTGATCCATCCTTCGCAATAATTATCTCAGGAAACATTTCGCAGAGTAATTATTTCATATCTAAGTATAAATAAACAGGCAAATGATCGCTATACCCATTTATATATTTCATTCCACCAAAAGTTCGTTTTGGATTTCCTTTATATTTTTCCTCCGTTTCAAGCATCCAATCTTGCTTAAAAACCCCGGTGGAATTCGTTTGATAAGTTAAATTCGATTTGTCATTAATAAGGCTTTGGTTTAAGATAATCTGATCTAAAAAATTCCATTCACTCTTGTACTTATAAGATCCCAGGCCCTGCTCCATAAGCATGTACATGGGATTGTAAAGTCCTTTCCCTTTTATCATAGAAACATCTTTTTTAGCACCCAATATTTCTGAAATGCTCAAATTATTGGGATAGTCATTAAAATCACCCATGATGATGATTTTGCATTTGGGGTCTGATTTTTCAACGCTATCCGATATGTGTTTTAATGTTTTGGCAACAAATAAGCGTTTAAACTCGCTTTCTTTTTCTCCTTCACGCCTGCTTGGAAAATGGTTTATAAATACCACCATCCTTGCTATATTTGTTAGTATAAAATCACACATCAAAATGCCCCGGGTTTGATCACCTCTCAGACCATTTGGATCAATTGTAAATAGAAATCCTTTTGCTGCTTTTACGTTTTCAGGTTTATATATCAGGGCATTATCAATACCTCTCTCATCGGGCCCTTCAAACCACAAATATTTATAATTCAATCCAACGCTGTTTAATTGCATGGCCAAATCATGTAAAGCGATATCGCTTTCAACTTCGCAGATACCTAAAAAATCCGGTCCCTTATCTTCATTTAAGGCATGAATCACTTTAGCCATATTATGGATTTTATTCGTATATTTTTCATGGTTCCATTTATACTTTCCCAAGGGTAAAAATTCTTCATCATTTTTATTTGGATTATCAATGGTATCAAATAAATTCTCCTGGTTATAGAAGGAGATGCAGAGTTTTTTTGCTATTTGTGCCGAGGCATTGAAACAAAATAAGGTGCTTATAAGCAATACGATTCGTAGATTCATTTTACGAAAATAGGCAAAACAAAGTGGATAAAAGAAATTACCTGCCAAAGCATGATTATTTCGTTCCTTCGTTACTTTGTAGCCTCAAAAAATAGGGCCACGAAGACGCTAAGACGCGAAGGAAAATACATCACCCTTAGCGCCTTCCCGCCTTTGTGGCAAAAGTCGTTTCTTAGTTAGAAGCAAAAAAAGTATCTTGCCCATCATGAAAACAAAAAAAGAAATAGTAAGTGATTGGTTACCCCGCTATACCGGCAGGCCTTTGGATTTATTCGGAGAATACATTTTACTTACTAATTTTATCAATTATGTTGAATTGTTTGCTGAGCAATTCAAAGTAGAAATGTTGGGCAAGGATAAGCCCATGCAAAGTGCCACCGCAGAAAACATAAGCATTATTAATTTTGGAATGGGAAGTGCCATGGCGGCCACTTGTATGGATTTACTGAGTGCCATCCATCCTAAAGCCGTATTGTTTTTAGGTAAATGCGGCGGACTAAAAAAAGCTACGAAATTGGGCGATTTAATTTTACCGATTGCTGCCATCAGAGGAGAAGGTACCAGCAATGATTATATCATGGCTGAGATCCCGGCTTTACCATCATTCAGGCTTCAAATGGCCGTTTCGGCAACAATCAGGAAGCACGAAATGGATTACTGGACAGGCACTGTCTATACCACCAATCGCAGGGTTTGGGAACATGATGAAGATTTTAAGGCCTACCTGCGTAAGACCCGTGCCATGGGAATTGATATGGAAACGGCTACCATTTTTATTACCGGGTTTATCAATGAAATTCCAAAAGGAGCTTTACTATTGGTGAGCGACAATCCAATGACACCTGAAGGCGTTAAAACTTCAAAAAGCGATACCAGCGTAACTGCCAAATTTGTAAGCAAGCACTTGGAAATTGGCATAGATTCATTAATAGAATTAAGAGATTCCGGCGCTTCGGTTAAGCATTTGAGATTTGAGTAAATTATGGGAGGTATTTTTGAAATTGCTTTTTCATAATTGAAAATTAGAAAAGATCGCTATGTGTTCCGGTTCTGATCAGACTAATTTCTTTGTTTTTCTCATCACAAAACCAGATTAATAACCAATCCGGTTGAATATGACATTCAAGATGATTTGCATAATTCCCACGTAATTTGTGCGGTAAATATTTAATGGGCAAACTACCTGTATTTTCCAGGAGTTTAAAAGCAACATTGATTAACTTAATATTCAAACCTCTTTTAATACACAATTTGTAATCCTTTTCAAATTGCTTTGTTGTGCTGAGGATATACAATATGATTATTTATTAAGGAATGAGATAAGTTCTTTGGAGTTTTTGTGTTTTTTGATCTTTCCTTTTTTCACCTCATTCATTGCTTTTAATGTTTCAGGGTTAGGCTCCTGGTGAACAGTTACAAAAGGCAAAGTTTTTACATACTCTAAAAAAAGTAATGCTTGTTTTTTATTGGTATCTATGGTTATATAAGTCATTTTGAATTTGATTGGACACAACGAAGATAAGAATATTAAAAATAATTATCAAAAAATGAAGGATACTACCTCATAAATGTCGTCAATAAATAGGTGCCAAAAAAGGACTATTGTTATTCACTTTTTATCATCCTAAAAGTTTTCACTTCACCGCCGGTTTTTATTACCGCCAAATATACTCCACTACGCAACTCGCCAAGTTCAAAGGAAGTGCTTTGATTATTTGTGTTTTTCTCCATCATCAACCTGCCCTGAAGATCGAATAAACTAAATGAAAACGAATTGTAATTTTGCGTGGAAACTATTATTTTGTCGGTGAATGGATTTGGATAAATCCTGATTTCATCATTGGATTTTGCATCGTCTTTTACCGAAACAATTTTTGAATAGCTAAAACTTCCATCGAGATCGGTCATTTTAAGTCTGTAAAATAAATTTGAATGCGTTTTTTCTGTGGAAGACTGCATGTGTGAGTGCTTGAAGGCTCCCCGATCTATGTATTCATATTTTGAAATGGATACGCTATTTCCTGCTGCTTTTATGCTTCCTATGAATTCAAAGTTATTTTCTGAATTTCCGCCCGACAGGTCGTACGATCTTTCTACTCCAAAAAGACTGCTGTTCTTTTCTGAGGCAGTAATCCAATTTACCGAAACATCCTCATTTATTTTGGTAGCAAAAATATCTATTAACTTCACTGGCAGAATCCCTCCACTCCCGACTCCAAATGGTGAAAAACTGGTAATACCTGAAACTGTTTGTGTATATGGATTCGATCCCAGAGCTGCACTGCTTGTATTAGGTACCCATTGGGTTCCATTGAAGCGGGAAACATAACTGCTGACTCTGGTGAATCCACTGAGTTCATCAACAATATTCCATTGCAATGAAATGGATGCTGTACTTCCGCCAATATTGGCTTCATTGATCATCCAGGTACGGTTTATTGCATTATAGGTATAGGGTGATCCTATTGGAGTTCCACTTCCATTGTAATTATTATATACATTGTTAAAAACACGTATTCTGAATTCGTCGGCTGTTCCTGAATTGGTCAGGGTAACCGGGTTATAAGATATAATTGAGGATCCTACCGGAAAATTAACTCCACCTGTTCGTCCGCCCGTACCTATACTTTGAATATTTAAGGTTCCTGTTCCAGAACACACAATGAATTTTGAGGCAGAAGTAGCACCGATTATGCTTGAAGTGATACCTGTAAGCGTAAGATTGTTATTGCCCAAAATCAGGTTTCCGTTTAACATAGTCAGAATTCCATTCACACTTGCGTTTCCGCTCAAGGTGGCACCGGCAGCATTGTTCATCGTTAAATTGTTAAAAGTTGTTCCGGCTATGCTTTGGGCTGTTGATCCTGAGAAAATAACAATACCATTGCTGTTTACCATAGACCCATTTAAGATAAAGAGTCCGTTTATACTCAATGATGACAATGTATTATTTAATGTTAAGCTAGCTCCGGTGGCAATGGATAAATCATTGCAAACTCTTCCCCCATCACTGATTACCGGCAAGGTACTCACATTATTGATCACAACATCGGTGGTAGCAAGTGGAACACTGGCACAGCTCCAGTTTCCGGCTACTCCCCATGCCGAACTGATTGCACCGGTCCAGAGACTTAAATTACTAATGGTAAGTGTTGCAGCATTCGATGAAACTGCCGGCAAACAGGCTCCTGTAACAGTGCATCTGTACTGATATGCATTCATGCTGCCCATTGGCGAAGTTAATGTTAATGTGGAGGTATTAATGCCTGAATAAACTCCAGTATTGGAAAGATTGCTCCAACCGCTTCCTCTATTTTCTTCCCATTGGTAAATCAAACCGAAACCATTGGCTGTAATATTAAATTGTGCCGTCATGGGTCCACACGTAATATTCACATTAGCCGGTTGAGCAGTTATTGCAGGATAACCTGCTGCAGTATTAAACTCTGTAGAACCCATATCGGGAATAAAATTTCTGGAAACATTATTGAAATCATTTGACACAGGCACGTTGGTTCCTGCATTCGACACACGGCATGAATTTGTCGTAAGATTACCACTAAGCAAGTTGGGAAAAAACTGGGCAGAGTTGAGCTGAACATTGGTATTTCCAAGGTTGTAAAGCGGATTTCCAGAAAGCGCATTCCAGGAAGCAAGCGTGCGCCCGGTACCAATTGCATATTCTATTATCGCTGTTGCAACTGGTGCCACAAACAGGTTATTATTATGGAAGAAATTAGCATTAAAATTTGCTGACATGGCATAATGTGGGCCTCCGCCTGAACGCTCATTATAAAAAATATTGTTTTTAACATTCAAAGCAGCTGTACCCGACGAAGTATTCCTTAAAAAAGCTGTAGTTGTATTTGCCCCGTTTGCAACTCCTCCAATGTAAATCGAGTTATAATAAAAATTATTCGTACCTCCGGTTGAATTTAGTTCAATACCTCTTATCCTGGGCTGAGTTCCGGCAACCATGTGATTGAGGGTGATTTGATTATTTGAATAGGTTGCACTTCCGGTTGAACCGATATAAATTCCTCTGATGACAGGACTGTTTCCGCCAGCATTTAAACTGCCTGCTGTAAGGTTGTAAATCCTGTTTCGCTGGATGGAACTAACATTAACAGCATTCATAACAGCAATGCCACTCACAGCAACGGCAATCGTACTGCTTTTGTTACTGAAGTTGAAAATCTGATTATTTTCAATATTATTACCATTGGTAGCTGTTGAAATTCTAATGCCATTACAACTGTAGTCTACGTTTGCATTGGTAGTTGAATAAGTTGTAATATCCCTGAGGGTGTTATCTGTAACACTTACCACACCTGCTTCCAGACTTACACAGGTTGTAAAGCCAGTTCCATAATTTTTGATATTCGAAACTATATTGTTTGTTAGGGTCAGGTTTGAAGCACTTATAAATCTTATGCCATAAAAATCCTGCGATACTGCGATGGTATCGTTTGCAGATAAACTAATTGAGGCACCTCCTATTATATTATTGGAAATATTCAAATTACCACTTCCTACCATGATACCTGTAAAAACGGAGGCCCCCGACAAGGAAAAATTACTTATTTTATTATTTAAAATAGTTGAAGTACCTAAAACACCCCCATTCACATTGATTGCAGTAAAATTTGCTGCAATGGTATAAGCAGGCCCGCTTCTTGTCTTGTTGGTGCCGCCAAAAGAATTATTATTTATGGCAATATTGTTAATATTATTAAAAACAAATATTCCGTTTACAACGCCGGTATGAATTATTCCGGAAGTACTGTATATGGAATTGGAAGAAATGATATGCCCATTTCCTGATCCTACAACAATATTAAAGTGATTGGCTCTTGAAGTGGTCTGATAAAATGAATTCCCTTTACTGGTATCACTTATATCTCCTATGGTAATATTGTTTCCCGCATTGGCTATATACACACCGAAATTAGTGAAATCATGAATCTGATTTTGAGAAATAACGCTGTTTGAAATATTTCCTGCTGCGGAATTAATAAATAGAGCAGTTACAGGAGCATTGCTGTTTACATTAGCCGCCGGCCTCAAAATATTATTCATGACCACGATACCGGTCATCGAAACTGCGGCGGATGTGGTTCCTAACATCAGCGTGGCAAACGCATTGGATCCGGAATTACTTTCAAGGATACAATTGCGAATGGTATCATTTACTCCATTATTAATAAATACAGCCGGTGCAGTATTTGCATTGGGAGTAGTACCAATCACATTTCTGATGGTTAAGTTTCGGGTGCTTCCTCCGTCAATAGTAACTCCTCTAGCACCACCTAATGAGATTAGACCTAAGGCACCGGTAACAAGAGATCCTGAAAGTAAACGCGGGGTGTTGTCGGGTTTTATGAGTAAAGTATATCCTGCCAATCCCGAATTACCCAGAATAAAATTTCCCGGCTCAGTAATATCAGAAACAATCGTAGCAACCGTATTTCCGGAAAGTGCCCCATTGTTTATGGAAGTAAATAATCCACCGGGACCGGTAAGTGTTGTATAAGTTTGTCCGGTTCCAACATTGACTGCAGTTGGAAAACTATTGACGATATTATATTGGTTTGGATTTGCAGGGGCGTTAATTTGATTAAAAACATTGGTATGACTGGCACCCGGAAAAGGACTGTAAAACAGATTAATGGGTGTTGCAGAATCCTGAACAACAATATAATATTGGAATTGATTACCTACCACAACGGCTGCCCCGATCAATGCATAATCAATGGTGAAATTCCAGATTCCATTAATTCCGTTTCCTGAAGCTAATACCCCACCTGTATTGAACCATCCCGAAACAGTAGGCACTGTTCTCCGGTACCATATTCTGGGCTGTAAAGAGCCTGTATTGCGAACACCGGTTCCCACATCGCTGATGGTAACAATCAGGGATCGGTTACTTGTAGAAGCTGTATTGGTAAGTTGAGTATAGGTAATGGTGGGAGAAAAAACATCTACTCCGGTATAATTTCCTGCATCTGCTCCGATGTCGGCAGGTGTATTTGAACTTCTTAAATCACTTTCAAAATCGTCGCTAACCGAACTCACCGGTATTCCTGAACCCTCTGCCGGTGTTGGACTTTGCACTTTCAAACTTACCGATATCGAAGAACCGTTTGGAGCAACAAAATTTGGGTCACCCAGACCTGAATTATAATCACTGAAAGTGACAGATCTCCATGGGTTGAATGCTGTATAATCATTTCCGTTAAAACGGCCAATGGTTCCGCCAATACCCGGTGCATAATAGATATTATAGTTTAAAACAAAACCGGTCAGCGTTATTGAAGTTAAATAAATAGCATAGTTTTTACCGGATCCCAGGCTGTTTGACCGGGCGTTATCAAAGATATTATTAACAACAGAACGAGTTCCTGTGCTGGCTGCTGAATTATAAAAAGCATAAGTGTTGTTGGCCCCGATATCGACTGCATTTCCACCTAGGTAAACTGAATTGTGAAAATACGAATTGGAATTACCGGCATCATTTATTCCGGCAATTACGTGGTTAGCGTTATAGGATACACCTGCAGTATCTATTCCCAATCTAACTCTGTTATTATAAGATAATACCCCGTTACTTCCATTATATATACCGGTAATAACGGATGCTCCGGAGCTTAAAGACGAGATTCCATGAACAAAGTTACCGGCCAAAATATTGGTACCTGATGCAGTACCTGAGTATGAAATACCTGTTAAAGAAATTGCAAGACTCGTATTGGTACTGAATAATCCACTTACCACATTTCCTGAACAAATCTGATTGGATCCGGTTGCACTGTGACGTATTCCAATAATGGGACCATTCGTGCCAGCAATGACTGAGGTACTTGCCGATGTTAAATTTTTTACCGTATTTCCAGTAATAGAGAATGTTCCTGTTGAGTTGGCATAGATACCGTACAGAAAGCTATTTGCCGTGGTATTGGGTATGGACAGGTTTGCAATGGTATTGCCCGAAATAGTATTATTGGTTGAACCTATCAGCGTAATAATACCAACTAAAGAATTGGCTGTGGAGTCGCATATGCTATTGCTGTTTGTTAAACTTCCAATCAGATTATTGCTGATGTCTAATAAGGGTACTGCAGTCTGTATACTGATGCCCCTGAATTGAACCGTACCGGTACCCCCAATTGAAATACCCCCAATGCTGTTTGAGGTAATACTTATGTCGCCGTACGAGGTACCACCGCTTAACATCATAGGTGCGAAAAGAATATTTGGGGCGGTAGAACTGAACCTGATATTGTTTGTTGAATTTGAATTACCAATGATATTGCCACTTACATTGAATGATCCGTTTGCCATATTAATAAAGGTATTCATGGCACCTGTAAGATTCATGCTAATATTTTGAATTATATTGCTCTGAATATTACAGGTATTATTAGTAGGTAGATTCAGGTTAATGAGAGATAAGGTACCGGAGCCATCATAGGACATAGCGTTGCCTGCACAAAATGGAGCACTTCCACCTATATTATTCCCATACAGGGTATAGGCAGCCCCACTATTCACAAAAATGGCACCCGCAGTATTGAAAGACAGACTTCTTGATGCGGTTTGAAAAAAATTATTGTCACCTATAAACCATGAATTATTTCCGGTAGTCAGGTAAATTCCATAAGTAGGATTCGAACTGTTAAAATAGTCGAAAATATCATTCCCGTATATCGTATTATTTAAATTAGGATAATTTGCATTACCCAATGAATAAATTGCATATATGGGATTGCTGATGGTATCTTTAATAACACAATTTATAATGGAGTTTACACTATTTCCCATGGTTCCGGTTGTGGATGCAAAAGTGATTACACCCGAATTAATTGAGGTTGATGCTCCGCTAATACGACAATTGAGGATCGAATTATTGGTCGCATCATTTTGAAATCGTATGGCGGTACCCGAACTGCTGAAATTACTAATGTTGATAAAACCCTGTGTACCGGTTCCTCCTTTCTTTCCATCAATCGTTAAATAATTAGTCCCGTTCAGATCAAAGGTGGGTGAGGCAATGGATATGAAATTGATAGTGGAGGTAACATTACTCCTGGGTCTTAAGGTAATTGAATTGCTTCCGTTGGTATACAGATTTCCAAAATTAAGTGGAAAGGTTTCAACACCAGAACTATAGGTGGCATCCAATTCAAGAATCAAACTTCCGCTAACCCCTTTGCTCCTGATATCAGTTGCAGCGCTTCCAATACTTGTGTAGTCACATCCGGTTGGACAAATGGTTTTAATACCCGATAACAACCCGGATGCAGTGGACTGAGAAGCTGAAACATAATTTGTCGAAGCACTGCCCTCATTACACGCAAATACTCTGAAATAATAGGTAGTTCCGGGAAGCAATCCGGATACCGCGTATTGATAGGCTGTTCCAGTTGTAAGCACCGAGGTGGAGTAAAGGGTTGCAATCTTGTTAAAATTAATGTTATCGGCCGACGTATAAACCTGATAATACGTTTCTGAAATGGTATTGTCAATCCAATTCACACTCATGGATGTTGCACTAATGGAAGAAAATGTAAGTGCTGATGGAGCAGCCGGCAAAACATATTTTGGCACAAAAGCGTACAATTGTCCATTAGAAGGTTTTGTGTTGAGTGTTGTTGTTTCAGTAACTGAACTGGTATCATATGGATTGTTTCCTGTAGAACTAATGGATAAAAAATTTCCGGGTCCGGTTGCCGTATTCGTAATCCCGATGGATGCAGACGGATTTAAAAGGGCTCCTGCTTCCGTTCTGTATAAAAATTCAATTTTACTATCTGCTTCGCTTAGTCTTAATTGTGTACTGATTCCAGCTGCCGCAGCATTATATTGCCATCTTGAGTTAAGCCACTGCAGGGTAAAAACCCGGTTAGGTGCAGTTCCACTGGTTAAATAGGAGATATCCGTTGCATTGAAATGACTAAGATCATCCCATAAAGGTGCCAGAATGGGCCTTGGAGATAAAGGTGTTGCTCCTACTGCAAGATTGTTTGCAAAACCGTTTGTCGCACCGATGCTTTGACCTAAAGAAACAAATCCATTTGTTGAAACCGAAAGACTGGTATAAGAAATGCTGTTATAATAAAATGTAAATCCCAAAGGAATATTATTGGAATAACCATCATCCATGTTACCGGTTATTGTAACTGAAGTGGCACCAGAAAGCGCTGTAAAAGTTGAGGATGAGGGCGTAAAAATATAATTAGTTACCGTTTGAGATAAGGATTGGAATGTGCTGAAACAAAGCAAGACAGATAATAAAAAACAGTAAATTAGTTTTTTCATAAGTGCGTTATTTGGAGACGGAAAGGTAAATATAATTTATTAAATACAAAATGACATATCTTTCAATCATCAAACAGCACTTAAATTCGCTATTTTTAAGGTCGTGGCCTGAACTACATTTTCGAATTGTAGGCCTTCGCAATTTCCACTAATTCAATAAACCAATCTGCGCCAAATTTAGCGATCAGGGGTTCTTTTAAAAACTGATATACTGTCACTTGCTCCTTATTTCCTAAAGAACAGGCAGCACTGCAAATATCCCAACGGCTATAATTTAATGCCTCATAATCGCCTACCTTCGTTACTCTAATGGGATATAAATAACAAGATATTGGTTTTCGGATACTCGTTTTACCGGCAAGAAATGCCTGCTCCATCCCGCACATTAATATTCCATTTTCATCACGGGTTACAAAGTTACATTCACCGGTAGGTAAACAAGTAGTAACCCATTCATCGTCTTCATCTTTAACAACAAATCCATCTTTTTCTATCGCACTTTTTGATAATTCCGTTAAATAGGGTTTAATCAGATTCAACTCTTCTTCAATCTTTTCCTTTTCTGCTTGTTGAACCGGAGCCCCCTGGTCTCCTTCAATACAACATGCCCCCTTACAAGCTGCTAAATTGCATATAAAGTTGTGATTAAAAATATCTTCCGAAACCAAAGTGTTTTCTATAATAATCATTTGGTTTATTATTTAATCCTGTATATCAAAAGGGATATTTATATAATTCGGGTTTACCATTTTTTTTTGTTAGCAATTTAAAATAATTTATCACTTATCCATTATTCTATTGCATGGATTTGGTTCAGGATAATTGATACTTGTGATTTATTATTAGGGTTGCCAGGCTGTCAATAAGTATTATTTACTTGAAAAGCAATATGCTATATTTGCCACGTAATGAAACTAATCTCCAAAACTGATATTCGCGGCCTGAACATATTGGATTTAAAAAACGCCTTTTCCAGCAATGGATATCAGCCTTTCAGAGGTCAACAGGTTTATGAATGGCTTTGGAAAAAATCCTGCATTGATTTTAATGAAATGACTAATTTAAATGCAGAAACAAAAAATTGGCTCAAAGATAATTATGTCATCCATGCCATTCGGGTTGAAGACAAACAAATCAGCAGCGATGGTACCATAAAAAGTGGGTTCAGGCTACATGATGGCCACTTGATTGAAGGGGTTTTAATTCCGGCCGACGAACGTATGACGGCTTGCGTTTCCTCCCAGATCGGCTGTAGCTTAACGTGTAAATTTTGCGCCACAGGTACGCTAACCAGAGAAAGAAACTTAACTCCCGGTGAAATTTATGACCAGGTAGTGCACATAAAAAAATGGGCATATTCCCATTATCAAAAGCCCCTGACTAATATCGTATTTATGGGTATGGGCGAACCTCTGTTGAACTATGCCAATGTAATAA
>CAYHCF010000015.1:0-85255 GCA_964355075.1 uncultured Chitinophaga sp. | reverse complement strand
GTTTTCATGGTATTTGAATTTGCAATTACCAATCAAAGGCAAATCCAAAACACTCAACATACTGTTTTACAATTATTTAAATATATTTTGTTTCAAAATTTCTGTTTCATAATAGGAATTTTTATGAATTTTTGACCCATTTTGAAGTGAAATAATCTGGCAAATGATACATTTTTAAAAAAAATCAAAATAAAATGGAATTTATAACTATCTGATTTTCATTAAACCCAATATTAGGAAAAGAGTTTCATATCATTTTTTTGACCCATTTTGAAACGTAGTGTTCAGAACAAGGAATTAGAGGAAACGATTTTTTTGATGTATTTGAATGCTGCTACATGCGTAAAAAAGGGTTCTGCATATTCTCTTACGTGAAAAAAAATATTTTGCCATTTATAAGTCCGTCATATTGTAATAAGAGCAAACCGACTTGGATACAAATTAGGATTCCTTACGCCAGTCTTGCCTTTATACGGGAATTAAATTACCAGACTTTTCCCATGAATTAACCAAACGCTATTCTTCAAATCGCTTGGAGAGGCACAAAACCACGAAAACAGGATGTTGGTATTGCAAAAAACTATCTGAATGAAAATGAACTTTCGGCACTCAATAATCTTGTTGAACAGTATTTGATTTTTGCATAGGGGTAAGCCATGCACTGGATACCCATGTATATGAAAGACTGGATTGAAAAATTACATGGTTTCCTTTCTTTAAACGACAGGATAATATAAACTATGCCGGTAAATATGTATGCTATTCAGGTTTGTAGGTGTTTTTATGGGAGTAGTAACACCCATATTGGCGGTTCTTGATCGATATTGTCGGTGAAATGTTTTCGCTTATTATGCATACTTACGACCCACCTGAAACAAGTATCATGGAAAATCCACCCCGAAAACCGAAAGCAATTAACGAATATACAAATTGGAATTATTCCTGTAGCCGCTTAGATTTTGATACCAATCCTGATTACTGGTGCCGTTGCTGCTTGCCCAATTCAGGAAATAAAGGTAACCCGAAATAATATCTCTTTTTTCCTGCATATGCGGAATTGAATAATAAATATCTATTGCCCAGGGAAGATTATTGGAAGTCTTATAATATCGGTTTGCACCCGGGTTGCTGTTATCATCCCCTTTACCCCAAAATACCGAAGATACTTTAGAAGTAGGAACCCTGTTTGGCAGGTGAATTTCTTTCGCCCTGTTCTGATTCCATGATCCTGAATCACCTATAATTAAATAAGGGTTAAATGCAGATGGCGGGAAGCTGCCAATACTCAGTGCTCCGGCCAATGGTGCCACTCCGTTATTTAATAAGGTAACGGTAATATTTGTGGTGTCGGGTGTTACATATGGATTTGCCTCTGCCCCACTTAACCATACATTTACCATATTGCCGGTTCCGGGCCATTTTAATTCCTGAAATACATCACTAAAAACAACAATATTGGCATAAGTTTGTCCATTTTCAGTTCCATTTGCTGCATTACTTAACCAGGAGACATCATGCGTTTTGGTTCCTGAAACACTTGTAATCTTGCCGGGAGCAATATTATCCAATTGAAATCCAAATCCATTGTGAAGGCCCGCTCCTATAGCTTTTATAACAAATGTGTACTTTATTTCAACTACATTATTTGCGGCATTCGTAACTGTATTATAACGATAGTCTAAAACCAAATCATTAAAATCATAATCCCCTTTATCAGGCCAAAGATCTTCGTACATTAATGTAGAATAACCTGTTAATGGATAATACCTGTTAAATGCTCTGTGCGGATCAGTTGGATAATCGTCGTAATCATCCGGTACGCCATCCTGATCAGTATCCGCAATTGGCAATGGATTAATTTGCACATATAAATAAGCAGAAGTAGTTTGATTTAACTGATCGCTGATACTATACATAATACTGGCTGAACCTGTATATCCTGTGGCAGGCGTGAAGGTAACCGTACCATTATTATTATTCGTAAAAACGCCAACCGTACCCGCGTTGGGGGCGGTAGCCGGATTGAGCACCAAAGAAGAAGGAACTAAAGGAGAACTTCCTGCAACATCATTCGCAACTGCATTTAGATTTACGGGTACATTAATAAAAGTGCTTACATTATCATCATGCGCTACCGGAGGTGAATAAACGGTTAAATATACAATGGCAGTATCACAATAAACCGGCAGACCTAAATCACACATGCGATAAACAAAATTATCTGAACCTGTATAATTTAAAGCAGGTGTATAGGTATAGGTTCCATTTGTATTAAATACTAATGTTCCATGTGCAGGAGAATTAACGAGACTAAAACCGCTTGTATTGATATTCCCATCCGGATCGGTATCGTTGGTAGATGTGTTTCCGCTTACTGCAGTATTCTTGAAAGTAGCCTTTGCATCCCAATTGGCCAGAGGTGCATTATTGGGTGCAACCGTAATGCTTAACGGATTAATGGTTATCCTTCCACAACCGTCAGTTACCCGGCAGTAAACAAAAGCAGGTAGTGAACTGGTAACGGTAGGTGTAAAATTGGTAACCGCCGAAGTGGGCGCACTAAATGTTCCGGTTACCGATGAAAACCATTGGTAAGTATAAGTACCGCTGCTAACAGCAGATATTGCCGTACATGTCATGTTCGAATAAAGTGTTCCGTTTACTAAATTTGCAGGAATATTGGAGTAGGTAATAATAGGCGCTTTTTCCATACAGGCAAGAAATGACCAGTTAAAAAACATCCGCATTGCAGCAATATTTACTGAACTTGTTCCACTAATATCATGGCCAGCCTGGTACATAACCAATCCGCGATTATTATCTCCCATTCCTCTCCCATACATATTAATAGCGGCAGGCCCGTCTGATAAAGTTGGAACATTGGTCTGGCTTGGATCGTAAGTCCCGATTTTAGTAGAGGCTCTCCATGCACTCGTAGTCTTAACAGGCATAAAAATTTGCTCTGACCCGTTGGTATGCGCGCCGTCAGAAATACCCATATATTGAAATACAGGATCATTTACGAAGGTATGCGTATAAGGTAGACTTCCGTCAGCATGTGAACCATAATTAACCAGACGATTGGTAGATAAGAAATTCAGATTCTGTGAAGAGTTCGATGGATTCTGACAAACACTGCTTTCCATTACACTAACAGCATGACAACCTGCCCAAATGCCTCCTTTACTAGTTAAATTCCATGCGAACAAATTCCCATGAGTTGCCCAGGTTGGATCAGCATGAGGCATAATAAACAAATCATCACAAGCTGTTAAATTTGCCGGTGTTCTGTATGCATATGCCGAGGATGGAATACCCGCAGCCGTTAAAAATTGAATGGCTATTCTTCCGTTATCTAAATCCATTGCCCAAAAAGGTGCTGAGGTAAGTGTTTGAGTCACATTAACAGTAAGTACAGTGCTTGTTGTCACTCCCTGAACGCCCTGACCCTGCCAGTATGTAATTCTTGAGTTTACCGCACTTGAGCGAAATTCCTGCGGAATAATAAATGTGCCTCCTTTATAATCTATACTATTATAGGTGAAATCAATACCATCTTTTGCTTTGGTTTGGCTAATTACCCATTTTATGGGAACTCCGTAATTCTTCATTAGATCGTATACCATGCCGTATGGCTTAATGCCATTAGCTGTAGTTTGGGGAACAATTCCCATATTCACAATAAATGAACCGCTGGTAAAATTTTCTGTAGCTGAATAAGTGTGAACCATAAAGCCAAATAGAAATATCCAAGTCAGAATCAGACTTTTGGCTGTTACTAATTTTTGTGCTGTTTTAGTGATAATCATAATAATAAAGGATAAAATTTTGTATTTATTATAAAATCCGAAATTAAATTATAGTTGTAGTGAATTGAACCAGGAGTTATTAACTTATTAACCGATTACAAATTACAAATTACCGTAGTTCGACAGGTTACCAATGACAGCAAAATTTGTCATCCTGAGCTTAGTTTACCCTGAGCTTGTCGAAGGGAAGGGACCAATTATCAATTACCAATTACCCATTCCAGATTACCGATAAACTATTACTTAAAGTTATAGCTTAAAGTACTCTGCTTCACCTCCACCGTAATGAGTTTGCCCATATAATGAAAGATCACACTTTTCTCAGTTGATGGAATGCTGATTACTGTATGATAAGTTTGATTATCTGTCAACATACTTTTCTCAATTATTTTACCATCAAGGGTAGTAATCAGAACCGGACTGCTTGCGGTACCTGTCAGATTAATGCTCACATCTCTTGAAGTTTTCCAATCAAAATCCTTGTCAACAACCATTTCTCCGGTTGAATTAACAGTTTTTTTAACTTTCGGGTTTGCATTGTATTTATCGTATAAGTCTTTCTTGCAAGAAGTACTTACTAATAAGATAAGCAGAGTTAAATAAATTAGATTTTTCATGGTTTTGTTCTTTTATGAGTTACTGATATACAATAACCATGACAAAATATATAAATAACTGTTTATCTATTAGTTACAAAATTGCCCAATAATGGAATAAGGCTCATAATGAAACATATTTTCTATTTTGGGAATATTTTACTTAAATATTAATACTATACTGCCATTAAATTCATTCTTCCTAATTCCTTCCTACTTCCTGTTTTCTACTTGCTACTTCATACTTACTACTTCCTGCTCACCTGCCCTCCTGCTACCTGCTTCCTTCCTGCATCGTAAATCGTAAATCGTAAATCCTTCCTGCATCGTAAATCGTAAATCGTAAATCGCAAATCGTACATCGCAAATCGTACATCGCAAATCGTACATCGTAAATCGTAAAATCGGCCTCCTGCCTCCTGCCTCCTGCTTCCTGCTTCCTGCCTCCATGCCTCCATGCCTCTGAGCTTCCACGCCACCATGCTTCCCTTGCCCACCCCAACAAAAAACCCCGACTTGTATAAACAAATCAGGGTTTCCTGCCGTAATAAACTAAATATTATTTTACTGAATGAACAATGGCTTCAAAAGTTTCAGGATGGTTCATTGCCATATCAGCAAGAACTTTTCTGTTGATAGTAAGGCCTTTTTTATGAACTAAATTCATAAACTGACTATAACTTAACCCATGCAAACGTGCGCCTGCATTGATACGCATAATCCATAAGCTGCGGAAATTGCGCTTTTTGGTCTTTCTGTCTCTGTACGCATAACCTAAACCTTTATCAATGGTGTGTTTGGCTATGGTTAATACATTTTTTCTTTTACCCCAATAGCCTTTGGCTAATTTAAGGAGTTTCTTTCTGCGAGCCCGGCTCGCTACCGAATTTACTGAACGTGGCATAGTTTTTTTCTTTTTGAACGTAGCGCCCCGATTATTACCGGGATCTTTTTTGCTAGAGTTCGGGTTAAACGAATTTTAAACCTGGTGTTTTAGGCCTACCATTAAACGGCCGCTGACTTTGGTTACTTGCCGATAGCCAACAATATCTTAACCTTACTCATATCCGCCCGGCTCACCGTAACCAATTTGGTTAAAGCACGCTTACTTTTAGTAGTTTTTTTGGTTAAAATGTGATTTTTGAATGCTTGAGCCCTTTTAATTTTACCGCTTGGGGTAACTTTAAAACGTTTTTTGGCTGAACTGCATGTTTTCATTTTAGGCATTTCCTAATTCTCCTTTTTATATTTTGTTATTTATTACGCTCGCTATTTATTTTAACTTCCCTTTTGGGTTCATGATCAAAAACATCTTCTTCCCTTCCAACTTAGGCAATTGCTCCACCTTTGCGATCTCAGATAAACGTTGAGCCAATTGTAACAACAATACCTCTCCGCGCTCTTTATACACGATTGCCCTTCCTTTAAAAAATACATATGCCCTTACCTTATGCCCCTCTTTTATAAAGTTTTCGGCATGCTTTAATTTAAATTCAAAATCATGCTCATCCGTATTCGGACCAAACCTGATCTCTTTTATCTCCGATTTGGCCTGGTTGGCTTTCTGCTCTTTTTTCTTCTTTTTTTGCTCGTATAAGAACTTTTTATAATCTACAACCCTGCATACCGGAGGTTCTGCATTTGGCGATATCTCCACCAAATCCAAATCCTGATCATTTGCAATTTGTAGTGCCTGGCTTAAGGTATAAACCCCCACTTCAATGTTTTCACCAACCAACCTAACCTGCAACGACCTGATTAAGTTATTGATTTTGTGTTCAGGTTCTAACGAACGTCTTCCTCTGAAATTTCCCCGGAATGGAGGCTTTATTCCTCCCGGGCCGGCTGGTGCTCCCGTGTTTGGTGTATTTGGTGCTGCCAAGTATGCTTATATTTTTACTGTTAGTTTACTGTTAAAAAAGTTAATAAAATCCTCTGCCAACATTTTCCCGATATCCCCCTCTCCATGCTTCCGTACCGATACACTGCCTTCTTCCATCTCATTTTCCCCAACCACCAGCATATACGGGATTTTTTTCATTTCCGCATCGCGTATTTTCTTGCCAATCTTCTCGTTCCTGTCGTCAAAGAGGGCGCGAATATCAGCTTTTTTCATCAAATCAACAAGTTTTTGCGCGTAGGGTATATACTTATCACTGATTGGTAATACACTAACCTGCTTGGGTGCCAGCCAGGATGGTAGATTTCCGGCATAGTGTTCAAGCAAAAAACCTATAAAACGCTCATGGGTGCCGAGCGGTGCGCGGTGTACGATGAGCGGCCTTTCCTTCTCATTTTTCTCGTTCGTGAAATGTAAATCAAATCTTTCGGCCTGAGCAAAATCAACCTGATTGGTTGCCAAAGTAAACTCCCTGCCAATAGCGGAATAAATCTGAATATCTATTTTTGGGCCATAAAATGCTGCCTCATCCTCCACTTCAACATAATTTACACCCAGTTTTATCAGAACTTTACGCACCATTTCTTCGGTTTTGATCCAAAGCTCGGGCGAATTAATGTATTTCTGACCCAATTTTGCAGGATCATGCTTTGAAAAACGCATGACATATTTGTCAATTTCAAAAACCTTGAAATATTTTAAATACAAATCATTTACTTTCCTAAACTCCTCCTCAAACTGGTCCTCCGTGCAATAAATGTGAGCATCATTCATCTGCAAACAGCGAACCCGCATCAAACCAAATAGCTCTCCGCTTTGCTCATACCGGTAACAGGTTCCATATTCGGCGTAGCGCAAAGGCAAATCGCGGTAACTTTTGGGCACTGCCGCAAATATTTTATGGTGATGCGGGCAATTCATCGCTTTCAAATAATATTTATCCCCGTCTACTTCCATTGGAGGAAACATACTATCCTGATAATAAGGAAGATGCCCACTCTTTATATATAAGCTCTCTTTAGCAATATGTGGGCTTTTTACTCTCACATAACCACCTTCAAGCTCCGTTTTCTTTGCAAAACTTTCTAAAATTTCAATGATGGCACCCCCATTTGGCAACCACAACGGCAAACCCGGACCAATATCATCATCAAAAGTGAAAATCTCGAGCTCTTTACCTAATTTTCGGTGATCTCTTTTTTTCGCCTCTTCAAGCATCAACAAATATTCAGTAAGCTCGGCAAGTTTTGGGAAAGTGATCCCATAAACGCGGGTTAATTGCGGATTCTTTTCATTTCCCCGCCAATACGCTCCGGCAATGCTCATCAATTTTACTGCTTTGATAAAGCCCGTATTGGGTATATGACCTCCCCTGCATAAATCGGTAAAGTTGCTGTGTGTACAAAAACTTATTTCACCGTCATTCAGGTTTTCAATTAATTCAACTTTAAAAGGATTGTTTCGCTCCTGATAATAGGCCAACGCCTCTGCTTTACTGATGGATTTTTTATGAAATTCTGCCTTTTCCCGGGCTAGTTCCAGCATCTTTTCTTCAATTTTCTTGAAGTCTTTGTCAGAAATACTCTCTCCACCTAAATCTAAATCATAATAAAAACCGTTTTCAATGGCCGGTCCGATGGTTAAATTCACTTTTGGGTAAAAAAATTCTATGGCCTGAGCCATCACATGCGCTGAAGAATGCCAGAAAGCCGTTTTCCCCTCTGTGCTATCCCAGGTGTATAAATGTAAGGATCCATCCTCCGTTATGGGTTCAGTAAGTTCAATAACCTGATTGTTAAATTTGCCTGTAAGCACATTGCGCGCAAGACCTTCACTGATAGATTTTGCGATTTCTAAGGCGGTGGTGCCCCGTTCAAACGAACGAACGGAACCGTCTGGTAAAGTAATATTCATTTATTTTAACTATGTCCGCAATCTACAATTTTGTGTTTAATTTGAAAAATATTGTGGCAAGAAATTTGTCATTATTTTTTCCTGACCCTAAATTCGAATGATTTTTTCAAATTCAAAATTCTGTTTTTCAATGCATATTAACTTAAAAAGTCTCCTTTGGCTACTGTTATTCTCACTTTTGATTGGATTGGAGTCCTGTGTTACTGCCTACCAAAGTGCATATCGTACCAACAAAAAAGATATTTATATTAATCTCAACGAGCACAATTTAGAGTACATGCTTCCGCAGGATACCCGCGATTCACTTTTTAAACAGGAGCATATTGACCAATTTGACAGAGAATTTTTCGGGGCTTTACAATACAATCTTGAAATTCAGGACTTTCCCGACACCTGCTCCGGCAAAATGGGCATCGTATCGCTGAAAAATTGCATGATTGATTTCAAAATATTGCCCAATTATCCAAAAGAATTTCGGGGTGATACCTTGTATATTAATTACATGCAGGCAAACCTGATTTGTAAAAGTGAGGAAGTACCTGGTGGGTTATTTTATTCCTTTGCCAATATTCCGGAAAATTATTCGGTGCTGATATTAAACAAAAATGATACGATTCAAAATGATTCTTTACCCTGGAAAATCAATGAACATTTCCGGTACCTTCATCAAGGCTTTAACTCAACTTTAATGAATTCACTGGCCTTTAAACTGGCAACCCAAACTGCCATCAATATAGATTCCCTGGCCAAATATGACTTCTACTTTAAACATCCCGATCTCGCCGATTAATATTTTCGGCTCTAAGTTATTTGTAATGAGTAGTTTTAGAAATAAATTTTTCGATAGAATAATTAAAAAATTCTGATGTGGTTCAATGTGTATTTTTTTTATTACACCGAGTTACACAGAGAATTCACAGAGGTTCACAGAGTTTCAATGTTGCATAATTTACCTCCGTGGTTCTCTGTGCCTCCTCTGTGATTCTCCGTGCGATTTTCATATTGCTCCTTCGTGTAATTATATCCAGAGTGAATGGTAACATTATTTCTGGTATTGAACACATAAAGGCTATTAGCATTAACCTTACCCAATATATTTAACATTGAGCCTATTTCCATCAAAAGAATGGAGCATTTGGGCTATTTCTCTCCGGTTTGTAACACTGCTTGTCATACTCTTTGCCAACTTATTTACTTCACAGCTTAATAGCTACATTCGGATATTTATTTTCTTTTATTATACTTGCATAAGCGAACTAATATTAAATGCGTTTTAATCTGCTACTCCTATTTTGTATTTCCTGCTGGTTTACTTCCTGTAAAAAGGATGTGCCGGTTTCGTATTCCATTCATTATAAACTGGGTGGACTTTATGCACGGTGTGATAAGGACTCGGCAACGTATTATCCGGAAGGCTTGAAAACCCTAACCCTTTCTGCCAATGGGCAATATTGCTGGACCCGCGTAGTATATGGGAATGATAGCAGCTATTGCACCGGCACCTACAAACAAACCAGTGATACCAGCATGCTGTGGAATAATGAGATCCTGATTGTATTTAAAATAACACCCATCGATTCGGTTCCAAACCGAATGCAACTACAAATTTATACCAGTCCTGCGGTTGCCCCATTATATGGATTTTATCATTAAACCTGCCAAAAAGGGGCAAAAGCCAAATCTTCCTGTAAACTTATCTTGCGCTGCAATATGCCAAATACAAAGCTTTTCAGGATTCAAAATCATCAAATTTCTAAAACACTTTTTTTTATTCGGCTAATTTTGAATATTTTGCACCAAAGTTAGAAAACAAATAAAACCGCTCTTAATAAATAATAGAGCAAAAAAACAAAATCAAATATGAAAAAAGGTACAGTAAAATTCTTTAATGAATCAAAAGGTTTCGGATTTATCAAAGAAGATGGAAGCGATCAGGAATTTTTTGTTCATGCCACAGGCTTAAAAGACAAAGTACGTGAAAATGACGTCGTAATGTTTGAAGTTGAAGAAGGCAAGAAAGGCTTAAATGCCGTAAATGTTACCCTTGCGAGTTAACGCCTGAAGCAGGAAAATACTGCTGTATCTTTAGATAGGTAAATTTTCATTCATCATTCATCGTTTTTCCTCTTTATCTTGCAGCTATGAATCCAAATTCAATTCAACAATTGGCTCATGGATATGCCGCTAAATTATTGGAAATGCGAAGGCATATCCATAGCCATCCTGAGTTATCATTCAAGGAGTTTGATACCGCTGTTTTTGTCAGAACCCAATTGGAACAAATGGGTATTACCCAAATTAAACCCAGGGCCAAAACCGGCTTTGAGGTCTTGATTGAAGGTAAAAATCCGTCAAAAAAAACCATTGCACTTCGTGCGGATATGGATGCTTTGCCTATTGTTGAAACCAATGAGGTAAGCTATAAATCTCAAAACCCGGGTGTGATGCATGCCTGCGGACACGATGTGCACACAACCTGCCTGCTTGGAGCTGCCTATATCCTGAACCAGATCCGGGAAGAATTCGAAGGAACCATCAAACTTATTTTTCAACCCGGAGAAGAAGTAATACCCGGTGGAGCCACCTTGATGATAAAGGAGGGAATATTAAATAACCCCAACGTGGAAGCCATTATCGGGCAACATGTAATGCCATTAATTGAGGTTGGTAAGGTAGGGTTCAGATCTGGTTTGTATATGGCCAGCACCGACGAATTATACCTGACCATTACCGGCAAAGGCGGACACGGAGCCATGCCCCATTTGTGCATTGACCCGGTTAGCATAATGGCACAAATAATAACCGGTTTACAACAACTCGTGAGCCGAAATGCAAATCCAATTATTCCAAGTGTTTTGTCTTTTGGAAAAGTAATCGCTAATGGAGCCACCAATGTTATTCCGGATGATGTTTATATGGAAGGTACCTTTAGAACTTTAGATGAAAAATGGCGTTCAAAAGCACACGAAAAAATGCAGGAAATGGTTTCCGGTATTGCGGAGGCAAATGGAGCAAAAGTTGATTTCGAAATAAGAAAAGGATATCCATTTTTAAAAAATGAACCCATGCTTACCGCCAGAGCCAGAGCCAGTGCAGTGAAATACCTGGGTTCAGATAATGTGGTTGACCTCGATATCTGGATGGCAGCCGAAGACTTTTCCTATTATAGCCAGGAAGTGCCCGCCTGTTTTTACCGCCTCGGCACCCGCAACGAAACCAAAGGAATCATTTCCGGCGTACATACCTCCACCTTTGATATTGACGAAACTGCCCTGGAAACAGGAGCAGGATTAATGGCTTTTATTGCAATGGAAGAATTGGAAAGCAGCGCATAAATTCCTGTATTTATACTTTAAACGGGGTAAAATAATTCATTATGTCTTTAGCGGCAGGGGGCAGCGGTAGTAAGCAGACCTGCCTACTGCAGCTGCCTCCTGTTTACTTTTGAATGCGATAATTTATCCCGTTCTTTGTATAATTACCATTGCGATGATACAAAAACTGAAAGAACTGGAGATCATTTCACGCCAGCTTGAACCAAAAGCAGGGCAGAGAAAAAAAATCAGGAATAAAGTAATTTCATACAGCGAAGATTTCCTGCAGCAGATTGAAAGTGCAAAAGCATACAATCAAAAGGGAGATAAAGGAATTGCATTGCTTAGCGCGCCCATTTCCGAAAATCCAATCGATATTAACGAAGTACTGGATTTAATTAAGCATAATGTAGATACTCCAGGTTTGAATCCCGCTTCGGCAGGTCATTTAGGATATATCCCGGGAGGCGGAATTTATTATTCAGCACTTGGAGACTATTTGGCTGATATTACCAATCGTTATGCCGGCGTTTTTTTTGCTTCACCGGGTGCGGTTCGGATGGAAAATATGTTAATTTCCTGGTTTGCCGATATCGTTGGATATCCAAAAAAAGCTGCAGGAAACCTTACTTCCGGAGGTAGTATAGCAAACCTTATCGCTATTGTTACCGCAAGAGACTCAAAAGAAATCAGCTCGGTTAACCTTACTAAATCTGTAATTTATACTTCGCAACAGGCGCATCATTCTGTTCAAAAAGCAATACGTATTGCCGGTTTGAATGAGTGCATTCTGAGGTATGTAAAACTGGATTCAGCTTATCGGATGGTTGCCAATGAATTGGAAACCTTAATTAAAGAAGATATTAAAAATGGTTTTAACCCTTTCTTAGTAATTGCTTCCGCCGGAACAACTGACGTTGGGGCCATCGACCCATTAGATGAAATCGGGAATATTGCAAATCGATACAAACTTTGGTTTCACGTTGACGCAGCTTATGGAGGATTTTTCATTCTGACAAAAGAAGGAAAGAAAAAAATGAAAGGAATTGAAAAATCCAACTCCATTACGATAGATCCGCATAAAGGTTTATTCTTACCCTATGGTTTGGGAGCCGTATTGATTAAGGATATCAGGCAAATGAAGAAATCACATTACTACCTTGCCAATTACATGCAAGATACCTTAAGCTCAACAGATGAGCCATCGCCTGCTGATTTATCCCCTGAACTTTCCAAACATTTTCGGGGTCTGCGTCTTTGGCTACCTCTAAAATTACATGGAACCAAACCCTTTATTGCCTGCCTGGAAGAAAAACTATTATTGGCAAAATACTTTTACCTGGAAATACAAAAACTGGGTTTTGAAATTGAATGCGAACCGGAACTATCTGTGCTTACTTACCGCTACATTCCAAAAAAAGGAGATCCAAATTTATTTAACAAAAGATTAGTAGAAGAAGTCCAAAAAGATGGCCGCGTATTTATAACGTCTACGATGCTTAACGGGAAATTTACACTACGCCTCGCTGTACTGGCTTTCAGAACTCACCTGAAAACAATTAAATTGACCCTGAAAATATTGAAAGAAAAAGTAAAAATGCTTGAAAAATAAATCCACACGAAGTGGCGATATTGGATACGCAATCATTCTGATAATTTCTACAACAGGTAAAATCATCTCCTTATCTTATTGCCTTATCTTATTGCCTTCCTATAATACTTAGATGCTGTCGGGAATAATTCATCAGAAATACTATGTTTGTTCTCAGGTTTATAAGTTGGGAGGCAGCCTAGAATGATCATGCGTAAAATGAAAATCCTCAACACAATTAATTTTTTTTTTGTAATTTCGTAAAATGAGAAAACCAAGATTATATTTCGACACTTCAGTTTTTGGCGGAATTAATGACATTGAATTTCAACACGAAACTGAACTTCTTTTTGAGATGGTGAAAAATGGAGATATAATTTGTGTTTACTCCGACTTGTGTGAACTTGAACTTGAAAATGCACCTGAAAAGATAAAAGAACATTTTTTAAACCTCAATAAAAAACAAACAGAATTTGTTGAAATTACAGAGGAAGTAAATGAACTTGCTGAAAAATACATAATAGAAAAAGTAGTTGGAGAAATTAGTATTGACGACTGCCGTCATATTGCTTGTGCAACAATAAACAAAGTTGATTTTTTAGTTAGTTGGAATTTTAAGCATATAGTAAACGTTTTTAGAATTAGAGGTTATAACTCAATAAACATTAAAAATGGTTACATACAAATAGATATACGTTCACCTAAAGAAATTATTGAAAATGAATAACAATAACAAAAAAGAAAAAGAGTTTGACACTGTTAAATTCTTTAGAGAAGTAAAAGAAAAAATTGCGAAAGAAACTAAAGGAATGACTTTTACCGAATTGAAAGAATACATAAACCATAGAAAAATAAGATTGGTGAAATAATATTGCCGATCACCAAACAAAAATTTGGCTAAAGTACTAAATTCAGCATTGGTAATTCTTTTGTACATTTTGCTGAAATGAACATTTGTACTTTTATTCCCTGCCTTAGCCAAGCCCCAACCGTTGGTTATGCTCAATGCTTTTAGTTAAAATATACATACTGAAAACTTTGCAACAAAAATAAAAAGTGCAGCGCCAGCACGATAAACCCGGACAAAATAAACATGAGAAAATTTACAATTATCCTGACTCTTTTTATTGCATTTGCAATCACATCAAAAGCACAGATTCCAAACGGAGGATTTGAAAACTGGACTACCTTTGGATCCTACTCAAATCCGAATGGCTGGGCAACCTCCAATCCATTTAGTTCGGGTTCCTTTTATGCTGTAACGAAATCAACAGACCATTATCCGGCATCGGTTGGCAATTTTTCGGTACGCATTGAAAATAAAACATCGCTTTTACCCAATTTTTCTGCTTTTGGCGTAATCATGCCGGATACCCTCGCTGAACCTCATCCCGTGTTCAGGATAAGCGGCCACCCAAACAGCCTGACCGGTTATTATAAATATGCACCACAAAATGGCGACACTATGTTCATACTTATTGAATTATTTCAAAATGGATCAGCAGTTTCCTGGGGTGAATTTTACAATACTACTCCTGCATCCAACTGGACATCATTCGATATCCCTCTTTCTTCCTACACAGCTGCCGATAGCGGACATATTATTCTTGCTGCCTATAACTGCAATATTACCACCATTCCGCATGGCAATTCCGTATTGTACATTGATAATTTGAATTTTGATAACCTCATTTCTGGTGTATCAGAGCAAACCAGAGAGAACAATGCTTTCAGTTTATTTCCGAACCCCGCATCTGACATTCTAACAATGAATATTGAAAACAGAAATATCACAGACTTCACCTTGAATATTTATAACGTAATGGGTGAATTAGTCAGGTCAGAATTGCTGAAACAAAACCCGCAACAAATTACCATAAGTGATTTAAACAACGGAATCTATTTTGCAGAAATTAAATCCGGTGAAGGAATTGAAAAACAAAAAATAATCATTCAAAGATAAATTATGCAAATAGTAACCTATCCAAAAAACCGTATATATTCGTGATGATTTTATACCCTCGAAATAACAATTTATTTATTAAAATTTAGTATATGTATAAAATGAAATTCAGCTATTTTCTCATCATCTTTATCTTGACCTGCAATTTAACCACTAACGCGCAAAATATATCCTGGGCAAACCGTGCAGGTGGAACCGGATCGGATCAGGGATACGATGTTAGCACCGATAATGCCGGTAATACCTATGCATGTGGATGGTTTTCGGGAACGGCTTCCTTTGGAAGTACTACCCTTACCAGTTACGGATTGCAGGATGTATTCATTGCATGCTACAATGCTGCCGGTACCCTCAATTGGGTAAAACAAGCCGGGGGAACAGGCAATGAAGTTTGTGCAGGTATTGCCACAACACAAAATGGCGATTCTTATGTGACCGGATGGTTTTCTGGAATATCCAAATTTGGTGACTCCACAATGGTAAGTAATGGCAGCTATGATATGTTCATTGCCAAATACAATTCATCCGGAAGCCTTCTCTGGGTTAGGGCTGGTGGTGGCTTGAGCGATGATTATGGAAACAGGGTATCGCTTACCCGAAACGGCGGTGTACTGGTGAGCGGCAGCTTCAGGGATACCCTTAGCATCAGTAGTACGCAGCTTATCAGTGCCGGAAACAGAGATGTTCTGCTATGCAGTTATGATTCTACCGGCCACCTCACATGGGCACAAAGAGCAGGTGGAGCCGGTGAAGACCGAGGATATGGAGTAGGTCAGAACGCAAATGGAGACGTGTACCTCACAGGGCTTTTTACAGGCAAGGCGAAATTTAATGCCATCGAAGTATCCGGAACCGCTTTGTTAAGCACCTACGTGGCCAAACTTTCGGAAGGAGGAAATTTCATTTGGGTGAAGCCCGGTGGCGGCGGAGCCAACGATTTTGCCAGGGGATTGGGTTTGAAATTAGAGGACGCGGGCAATGTGATCTGCACCGGTTTTTTTTCGGGAATCCTGAACATGAACGGGAAAAGCCTGACCGCAAAGGGAGGACAGTATGACTTTGATGCCTACGTGACAAAGCTGGATGCGAATGGAAATACAATTTGGATCATCGATCTGGGAGGCGACGGCATTGATCAGGGAACTTCGGTCAGTGTGAATAAATCTGGCGAAATTTTTGTCTGCGGATTTTATGGCGAAACCCAAAAATTTGCCGGAATAACAATGGATGCCAAAGGCCTTTCCGATGTCTTTGTTGCTAAGCTGGATACAGGAGGAAATATAATTTGGATGACTAGCGCCGGCGGCTCGGGAAACGATTATGCCTACGGAATATCCTGCGCATATGATGGCAGCATCAAGGTTAATGGTGCTTTTGATGGAACCGGATCTTACGGAAGTTTTACACTCCAGTCCAATGGAGGCCTTGATGCTTTCCTGCTGCAGATTGTACCCAAACCTACCGGGATTCATACCATACAAACACGGGAGTGCGCTGTCATTTATCCAAATCCTGCAAACAATTATTTCAACATTTCTTTGGGAGTCGGCAACAAAAAAGTTGACGTAATTATCTACGACCTTACAGGAAAAATAATTTATAATAACTATCATTTGGAAACACAAAATATAGTAGTAAGCACGAAAGATTTTATGGAAGGCGTTTATTTTGTGTGCATTCAATCAGAGGATATCAGAGAGACGAAAAAGATCATTGTTGCAAAATAGTATGGATGCGTTTTGTTCTATTTTTGCAGAAACTGGATAGGCATTTTTTTTTAATATAACTATAAAAATCAACCAACTATGAATCGAATCTTCAAAAACATTTTGGCAGTGGTAGCCGCGGTGGTTTTTGGAAGCGTGGTGAATATGGGAATCATTCTGCTAAGTGGTTCAATAATTCCCCCACCCAATGGAGTGGATGTAACCACAACCGAAGGATTGAAAGCATCCATGCATTTATTCCAACCCAAACATTTTGTGATGCCTTTTTTAGCGCATGCGCTTGGAACATTCGCTGGCGCTTTTCTTGCCGCTCTGATAGCTGCCAATTACAAAATGAAATTTGCAATGGGCATCGGCATTTTTTTCTTAATAGGAGGAATCCTCAATATAATAATGCTCCCTTCGCCAACTTGGTTTACGGTTGTCGATCTGGTGGGAGCATATATTCCAATGGCTTACCTTGGTGGATATTTATGCCCGAAGAAACCATAAAACTTCTTAATAACTAATTAAATTAATAGAAACATGAATCAATTCTTATTATCTGTTTTTTTTCTGACCTTTCTAAGTGTGACAGAGATCAGTTCCATAAACGCCCAGGGAGTAAAACCCATAGACACGGTAAAAGTAGTCAATGCGATCAAGGTTCAGTATGCCGCAATCGATTCCAAACGAAAGACCTATTCACAATATATGCCCGACCCGCTTGGAAAACATAAGGAAGGCGTTTTATTAATCGGATATTATGAAGGTCAGGTAATGAAAATGCTGAACGCAAATTATTATGGCGATTCCGGAAAAACAGAATCCGACCATTACATCAACGAAACAGGTGTCATCCTCATATTTTCAAAAGTCTATGAATACATAAGTCCACTGTCGATTGACCGTAAGGGTACCATTAAAAGCATTACTGAAAACTGGTATTACTTTTATAATGAAGAGATGATAAAATATGTTTCAGGCGGTAAGGTTATACCCGGTGGCGCCGAAGAATTCAGGAAGAAAAAAGAAGCTTTCAAAGAGGATTTTATTAAGACCCGAAAACTGTTCAGTAATTTCCCTTCGCTGAGAAAGATAAAATAGTTTTCAATTGATCGGTCATTGATTCCTCTGGATATCCTAAAAAAAATAACTTTATTGTAAGTTATCATTGTAAAAAAAAAACATTTCATTCAATCTGATTCTATTTTTTTATGGAAGAAATTAAGGGATAATAGCTTATCTTCGTTAGGGAGATACTTAACCGGTGAGAAATTATTTTTGTATAGTATTACTTATCCTTCATTTCACCTCAATAGGTCAGAATTGCTCCATTCAAGTTTCCACAAAGGTTTGTTTGGGAAATACTTCATTATTCACCCTAAAATTTGATACAGGATATACGGCAACATCCTATAACTGGAACTTTGGAAACGGAGCTACCAGTACCCAATCAACACCCGTTTATCAGTATCCGGTTCGCGGTACTTTTACTCCAGCGGTAAGCGTTAATTTTTCAAATTCAACATCCTGTTCAATAAATGGTCCGGCTATTCATGTAATAGGCAACCCGGTCGCTAATTTTAGCATGATTACAAGCAGCCCGCAATGTTTCAAAAACAATGAGATTTGCCTAATAGACGCTTCTTATCCCGGATTAGATAATGCTCCTCTTCAATCACGCTTGGCATTATTTGGAGATGGGGGTTTTGATAACAGTGCTCCCTCATCAGGTTCAAATCTTTGCTATTCTTATAACGACCCATTGGGTGGTAATTATAATCTGGTATTGGAAGTTACCGACACCAATAATTGTACCGACAGAAAGGAAATTCAAAATGCAGTAACTGTTTGGGCAAAAATTCCTGAACTCAGTTTTGCCACAGACAATAATTCACAGTGTTACCAAACACCTGTCTTATTTACCAATACCTCAAAAATTTTGCCAACCGCTATTAATAATTATTTATGGGATTTTGGTGATGGATCATACGCAACAAGCCCATGGAGTAATTTTACGCATGTATATTCTAAATCAGGAATGTTCTCTGCGCGTTTGATGATTGTTGATAACCATTCCTGTCGCGACACCTTTGTTTTAACTCCTGCAGGTTTAAATTATACAATTGACAGTTCAATTTATCTGAGTTCTAAAAGCATATGTTATAGAAATAACTATATTCATATCAGATCACTGAATAATACCTTCTCAAGTGTTTATTGGGCAATCTATAAAGTGGGCAACCCAATCAGGATGGACACCATATTTACTCTTACAACTGATACCTTTCTTCAATTCAATGATTGCGGTCAATTTCAGATTAGAATGTACGTTATAGGTGGAAACTGCTTCAGCAGAACCGATTCCACAGTAAATATACTGGGACCTAAAGCAGTGATTGAAGCTGATTATGACCCGATAATAAATAAATTTCAATGTGAGATCAATGATACTGTTTATTTCAGATCTCCTCAATTAGACCATTCTTGCTTTCATCAAAACCCTACCATATACCGTTTATGGGAATTTGACGACCCTTTTGCACCAGCCTGCACTACTGACACAAAATTAGGTTTGAATGCGAATCTGAACTGTAGGTATAGTAAAGATAGCTTTCCGGTGAAACATATTTATAAACCCGGTAAGGAGCAATGTTATTTTCCTAAACTAATATTAACTGACCTTATCAATGGTTGCTCAGACACCAGCACAACATCTCTTAAATTAACACAGCCGGATGCGGGTTGGGATAGTACGGCAAACCCCATTCGAAGAGGATTATATTATAAGGGCAATCCCTGTAACGCAACACACTTTTTTCTTGATGAAACGCTTCCAAAATGCGGACGTGAGGGGGCCTGGTTTATGCCTGACTCTGACTGTGTAAATGCCAAATGGATACCTATTGCTGGTAATGAATTTGTTTATTATTACTCCACAATTTGTAACCCAAACGGACTTAGAACCATTGGCCTGATCATAAAAAACGGGAAAGATAAAAACGGAAATCCTTGTTACGACACTGCATGGTACCATAATATTATTACAACCTTGCCCGTTTTTTCGGATTTTAAACTGGAAAGAATAAGCACGGGCTGTAGTCCCTGGCTGGTTAAACTAAGTCTGATTGATTCCATTCAGGATAGCCTAACATATGTGCAAATAAACGACAGCCTTTTCCATTTTAGCCCTACCGACTCCATTATTCCAAGTCAGTATCTTACCATAAACAAAGCAGGAATTCGAAAATTTGAGGTTACCCTGACTAATTCCAGAGGTTGCTTAAATACATCAAAGCAAATGATGACATTTGGTTTTGTAAAAGATTTTTGGCCGGGCAAGGAGGTAGTTTGTATTTATGATAGCCTCATTTTATTTGATAACAATAATTATTTTAACATAAACACCAATTTCTGGCGTGATACCTCCCGGATTCTGGCAGGAAAAGAACAATTATACTGGGATTTTGGCGACGGAAACGGTTTCAGTAAATCCGGACCCTTTCCTTCCATCAAATACACAAAACCAGATAATTATAAGATAAGAATGGTGGCAAGCGACAGCCTAGGTTGCAAAGACACGATGACCTTTTACAGAAAAATAAAGGTAGTTGATTTAAAAGCAAATATTGAATCCATGCAGCCACGCTATTTATGCGCCCCTCAATTGTTATCATTTTCAGATAAATCATTTATCATCGACTCATTTGGTATCCATAACAAATCTCCATATGATTCCATCACGCTATGGACCTGGGATTTTGGCGATAATAAATCGGCAAGTATCTATAATAATCCTATTCACGATTTTACTTCAAATGGATTTTTCAGCGTAAAGTTGGTGGTTCAAACAGCATCCGGTTGCATTGACTCCGCAATTACGCCTGTTTTTATTGATGGACCCAAGCCTTCTTTTCAAATACTTGTTGATTCCATTGGTTGTTCTCCCTTTAAAGTAAATTTTAAAAACACCACCGGCTATCCATTGGTAAATTGGATCTGGTTTTTTAGAGATCAAAATAATACTACTGCCTCCACGCAGACAGATTCCAATGTTTCCTTCACCTATACAAAAAGTGGAATCTATAAAATATACCTGCTGGGTGAAGATACTCTATTTGACCCGATAAGCGGACAAATAAAAAGTTGCAGGTCGGTTTTTCCCGATTCAAATGTAAATTCACAAATCAGACAAATCAGAGTGGTTGATCCAATAAAGATTACCATTCTGGGACCAGATTCTATTTGTATGCATCAGCCCTTTCAGCTCATTGCAAAAAGCAACTCCCCCATTGTCGGTTTTAACTGGTTATTCGGAGACAGTTCCATATTATTTAACAAGATTTGGCCTGATTCTTTCATCAACCATACTTATAAGCTTTCCGGAAACTTTAGAACCCTCCTTTACCCACAAACATCCAATAATATCTGTATCGATACTGCAATAAAAGATATAACAGTTTCAGAAGTAATTGCCGATTTTATCATTGATGAATCACAGACACCGCTAATAATATTTTCAAATAATTCAAAAAACTCTCAAAGGTATGAATGGGATTTTGGCCACCCTCGTTCCGGTTCGAAAAATTTTTCAACCCAAATGAACCCTACCCACAGTTATGCAGGTTATAATGGAACATTTCGGGTATGTTTAAAAGCATTTGACGTTTTAGATTGCATTGACACCATCTGTAAAAATACAAGAGCTGAAGATTTCAGGCTTAAGATTCCAAATGTGCTTACTCCCAATAACGACAACCTAAACGACGCATTTGACATTGATATCATTGGCAGTGATTACTATCAACTATACATATATAACCGATGGGGCGATCTTGTATTTTATAGCAATCAAGACGGAATTGGCAACGATGGCAATAACTGGAACGGAAAAAATAAAAATACGGAATCGGATTGTACTGAAGGAGTATATTTCTTTGTTTTTATATATAGAATGTCAAATACAAAAACAATTAAAGAGAATCGTGGTACCATCACTTTGATCCGGGATTAAGATTAAATAATAATGGTTTATGCATAACTATTTCCGATTCCGCCAATGCATCATATTAAAAGCGGTAGGAACAGCATTGAAAAAAGTCCCTATTATTTGGATGGTCTCACAGCCTTCTTAAACAACTCATTTTGTGGCTCAAGTTCAAGTGCGTATTGGTAACTGACCTTTGCATCCTCAATCTTTCCAATCTGATCATAAGCCAGACCTTTCATATAATAAGCATTGGCAAATTCCGGGTTCATGCGGGTACAAATATCCCAGTTGCGAATGGCTTCCTTATAAAATTTACTTTCATAGTTTATATAACCAACATTGTAATAAGACAGGTAATGATTCAAATCTATATTAATTACTCTTCTGTAATCCATTAAGGCCTGTTTGTACATTTTCATGTTTTGAGCAAAAACACCCCTTGCAAATAAAGCCTCAACGCTCTTTGGACGCAATTTCAAGGCGGCATTATAATACTCAAAAGCAATTTCCTTCCTTTTCGCAGCGTATAAATTTGCAATATACAGCGTCGATTCATAATCTGTCGGATCCATTTCAACCGCTGTCTGAAAATGATATATCGCCCTCGGTGTATCGCCCGTTTCCTTGTAATTCAAGCCCAGCATGTGATAAATCGCCCCATTACCTTTGTCCGTTTTCATGGCACTGTTTAACAAGTCAATGGATTTTGAATGCTCCTTCACCAGAAAATAGAGATCAGCTAATTTTAGTTTGGCTACATCAAAATCAGGCTTCAGGGTTATTGCCTTTTCATATTGATTGGCCGCCGCCTGCGTTTTATTCATTGCGTATTGGACACGCCCCATATTATAATGATACAAAGCATTGGTAGAATCCAGTCGAATGGCTGTTTCCATATCGGCCTCTGCCCTGTTTAAGTATTTTTCGTTGAAATAAATTTGTGATCTTTGGTAATACAATTCGGCGTTTTTAGGGTCAGATTCAATTTTCTGACTTATTTCTTTGGCCGAACTGCTTTGTTGAATAGTATCTGAAGAGGATCCCGGTGTTTTTGAATGCTCAGAAAAATTGCAGGCCGAATAAATAATAAGCAGGTTGAAAAAAACTATGTTTTTGACAGTTGTATATAAGTGCATTTGTTTATTTTTGGTTTTTTATAATTAGGTCAAAAGCTGATATGAGATAAGTATGGCAATAATGAAGTCATAAAAATAGGGAAACAGTTTGCTTTGGATCTGATTTTTTTTCAAACTTAAAATAATAATTTTATAGAAATATGCCTTTTTACCACAAAATGGGAAATATCCCTCAAAAGAGACACACCCAGTTCCGAAAACCGGATGGAACCCTGTATGCCGAAGAGTTGATCTCAACGGAAGGATTTAGTAGCCTGTATTCATTGGTTTACCACTGTCACCCACCTACTTTGGTGAAAGAAATTGGCGAGTCGTATTCCATTGAACCAAAGGCAGCTATCTCCAGGAATTTACAAAACAGAAGTTTTCTTACGTACCATACGGAACCAACAGACGATTATTTAGAATCCCGTAAAATATTGCTGTTCAATAAAGATGTATATCTTATTAGCGCAGCTCCCCGCAAAAGTATGACCGCATATTATTTCAAAAATTCGGATTCGGATGAAGTAATTTTTATTCATGAAGGAAGTGGAAAATTAAAAACGATTTATGGAAATATCAACTTTGAGTATGGAGATTATCTGGTAATTCCACGTGGTACCATTTACCAGCTTGAGTTTGTAAATGAAAAGAACCGCTTATTTATTACCGAAAGCTTCTCTCCCATCAGACCGCCAAAACGTTACCTGAACCCATTCGGGCAATTCCTGGAACATTCGCCGTTTTGTGAGCGTGACATTAAATTACCCGAAAACCTGGAAACGCATGACGAATCTGGAGATTTTATAGTCCTGATAAAAAAGCAGGATTTGATCTTCCCGTATACCTATGCTACCCATCCTTTTGATGCCGTTGGCTGGGATGGCTATCAGTATCCTTATGGGTTCAGCATACATCAGTATGAACCCATTACCGGTCGCGTGCACATGCCGCCTCCCATTCATCAAACCTTTGAAGGCAATAATTTTGTGATTTGTTCTTTTGTACCCCGTCTGTATGATTACCATCCCGATGCAATTCCTGCTCCCTACAACCATAGCAATGTAGATAGCGACGAGGTTTTGTATTATGTGGAAGGAGAATTTATGAGTCGTAAACATGTAGAACGTGGCATGATCAGCTTGCACCCAAAAGGCATACCCCATGGGCCGCATCCCGGAACGGTTGAGAAAAGTATTGGCGCAAAAGAAACCAATGAGTTGGCCATTATGGTAGACCCCTTCTACCCGCTGCAAATCACACAAGCCGCCATGGATTGCGAAGACCCGGAGTATTATAAATCGTGGGTGGAATGAAAGGTGTTATGAGAAAGGAGAAAAGTATTAATTAAATTTTATATTTATATTTGGATAAAACTAAAATTATGGATTACCTGTTAAAAATAAATAATGAAAGCAAAGCAAAAGCTTTATATCAGTTTTTGAAAAACCTGGACTTTGTTGAAATTGAAAAACATGATAGTTACAAAGAATGGCGTGATATTGTTAAATCAGCCGAAAAAAGCAAATCAATCCCACTGGATAAAGCGAAGGCTATAAGCGAAAAATGGTAAATATCAAAACAGGTGCTGAGTATAATTTCAAATTTTTGAAAGAATAAATTATTTTACTCAATCCTGATAGCATTTTCAATCCACTAAGCTTTACTTTGCATATAATTGAGGTGAAATGGCTGTTCCTGAATAATCCACAATACTTATTTTTAGCCCTATTCACTTTGAACTATTGAATCAATTAAATTAATAGATATGACAGAAAATGACCCCCTGGCAAATCCAGATTTTCTTCCTTTAAACGGAACCGATTATGTTGAACTGTATGTTGGAAACGCCAAACAGGCTGCCCATTATTACAAAACCGCTTTTGGCTTTCAAAGCCTCGCCTATGCAGGACCGGAAACCGGCGTAAAAGACCGTGCCAGCTATGTGTTGGTTCAAAATAAAATGCGTTTAATGCTCACTTCCCCTTTGCATTCAAACAACCCGATAGCAGAACACCACACCAAACATGGTGATGGCGTAAAAGTACTTGCCCTTGCCGTAAACGATGCCTATGATGCCTACGCACAAACCATGAAAAGGGGTGCTAAATCTTATATGGAACCCACCACTTTAACAGATAAAGATGGCGAAGTGCGCTTGAGCGGCATTCATACCTATGGTGAAGTAGTTCACCTGTTTGTTGAACGCAAAAATTATATGGGCGTATTTATGCCGGGCTTTAGAAAATGGGAAAGCAACTATAACCCAACAGAAACCGGTCTGCTCTATGTTGACCATTGTGTGGGTAACGTAGGCTGGAATCAAATGAATCCATGGGTTGATTTTTACCAAAATGTAATGGGATTCAAAAATATTTTGTCGTTCGACGATAATGATATTTCAACCGAATACTCTGCTTTAATGAGCAAAGTAATGAGCAATGGAAATGGCTACGTGAAATTTCCCATCAATGAACCGGCTGTGGGCAAAAAGAAATCACAGGTAGAAGAATACCTTGAGTTTTATGAAGGCGAAGGCACACAACATATAGCCATTGCCACCCATGATATTGTTAAAACAGTAAAAGATTTAATGGCTCGTGGCGTTGAATTTTTAAAGGTTCCAACTTCCTATTACGATGATTTGCTCGATCGGGTCGGCCCGATTGAAGAAAATATTGAACCCTTAAGGGAATTAGGTATTTTGGTTGACCGCGACGATGAAGGTTATTTGTTGCAATTGTTTACCAAACCCGTTGAGGACCGTCCGACCCTATTCTATGAAATCATTCAGCGTAAAGGAGCCAGATCTTTTGGCAAAGGTAACTTTAAAGCTTTGTTTGAAGCCATTGAAAGAGAACAGGATGAGAGAGGGAACTTATAACTCTTTTTGAAATCTGCCCACTATTTATATGCTTACGTTAATGTAAACACTGTATTTTATTATATTTGAACGCGATTATCTCACTAAATGAGTAATCAATTAAAATGAATAAAATATCAAAAATCAGAAATGTAAATTTTCCCGATGGTGGAAAATTGAAACATTTCTTACTGTTTCTAATCCTTCCATTTGCGTTTTTTCTTTCCAATGCACAAACAAATGACCGCTTGTGGAATTTAGGTGTGATGGGTGGATTTAGTGTTTATGCAGGAGATCTTGGAAACAACATTTATGAATTAAACACCAATGTAATTTCTCAGAATCCAACCATAGGTATATCTTTAAACAGATACCTCAACAGCTCTTTCGATTTTTCTGTAATGGCAACCAGTGGTTCATGGGGATATTATGATAAATATTACTTTAAAGGTACAATGTACCATGGAAATGCAAACATTAAATATAAATTTAATAATGGTTATTTAATAGAGGAGAATGCCCCACTTTCACCTTATCTGTTCGCAGGTATCGGAATTTCAGAATTCGCAGGTAAGGATATTAATAATGATCAAAATTATCCCATAATAGGTGGTTTAGGCCTGCATTTGGCATTGAGTGAAATAATAAGTATTAATTATCAGGCAACCTTTGGTTATCTGAGTTCAGCTCATTACAATAAAAATAGTCCACCTGCTATTAAGTTTACCGATAATGATAAATTTTTGTTACATACTTTGGGCATTTATTTTAATCTTGGAGCCGGCAAGGATGAAGATCACGATGGTGTTACAGACCTAAAGGATAAATGTTCGGGAACTCCTGAGGGTGCTAAAATTGACAAAAATGGCTGCCCGCTTGATGGAGATGGAGATGGCGTTGCTGACTATCAGGATGAATGTCCCACATTGTTCGGTCTGTCCAAAACTAAAGGCTGCCCCGATCTTGACAAAGATGGGGTTTCCGATAAAGATGATCTTTGTCCTGATAATCCCGGTCTGGCTCAATTTAACGGCTGCCCTGATTCTGACGGCGACGGTATTATGGATAAAAATGATAAATGTCCAAACGTAAAAGGGATACTGAAAATGAATGGTTGCCCCGATTCTGATGGTGACGGAATTAGCGATGAGGGAGACTTATGTCCAAATGTTGCCGGCGTTGCAGAATTTAAAGGTTGCCCTGATTCAGATAACGACGGTATCGAAGACTCAAAAGATATGTGCCCTAAAATTAAAGGTCCAATTGCCACTTTAGGATGCCCGGATACCGATCTTGACGGAGTTCATAATGGTATTGATAAATGTCCTCAGGTGGCTGGAAGCCCTTCTCATTACGGTTGCCCCGATACGGATAATGACGGGATATTTGATGATATTGACAAATGCCCGGCCATTCCCGGTACAGCTTCCAATTTTGGTTGTCCTGAATTAAAAAAAGAAACCAAACAGTTATTTGAAAAAGCTTTGCAAGGAATTCAATTTGAAACGGGGAAAGCTATAATTAAACCTGTTTCCTTTGCAATCTTAAATGCAATCGTTAAGGTGATGTTTGAAAATCCCAGCTACAAATTATTAATAGGCGGACATACAGATAATGTCGGCGACGATGGGATGAACTTGACGCTATCAGAGAATCGTGCCTCATCCGTTGCAAATTACCTGATATCACATGGTGTTGATCCTTTAAGGGTAACTGCTTATGGCTATGGCGAAACAATTCCTGTAGATTCCAACCTGAATGAGAAAGGACGAACCCGTAACAGGAGAGTAGAATTCAAGGTTGAATTCTTACAATAAAGTAATCTGTATATATTAAGATTGGTAATAATATTATTTCTTCCATTCCAGCGATTCGATCAAGCGCAACATATCCATTTTTAAAAACTTTAAAACCGGTGCAATGGAATCGGGGTCTGTTTTTGAATTAAAATAAAGCGAACCTCTTAAAAAGTGCTGGGTACTATCCGTAACATAAAATTGGGCATTGGTGGCTGTACTGCCATCTAATTCGTAAAATACCCCTTGAAAATCGGGCGTTTTGATATAGTTTTCAATGATTTCATCGGCACGCATCACGTGCTTGTATACCATCTCACGTGAATCGTTGATTACTTTAAACAAATCTGCTCTGTTTTCAATATTGCGATAGCTAAGATGCAAAGTAGCGCCAAATGGCAAATAATTTACATTGTACCAGCACTCTTCAGCCAACGGATAGGGGTCCAATTTCACCTCTGCATACAGCGGTAAATCGAACCCGTAATTACAAGTGCTCAACCAATATTTCTGATATATATGTTTTGGAAAGTCAATTCGCTGAAAACCCCTTGGCTTTGGAATATATTGATCATCCTTGCAGGAACCTATTAATAAAATGGGAATATAAGCAAAAAATAGTAACCTATTGAACATGGGTATCGGAAGTAAAGGTGATTTTAATGCGATTGATTTTCCTTTTATCTACGGATTCAATTTTAAAAGTAAAATTCTTATAAACAATTTCCTGACCCAGTTTAGGTAAAAACGAATTAAGCTCTAATAAAATACCGCCAAGGGTTTCTGCTTCATTTCTGATCTCATCAAATATATCCGGATTTACATCCATGTATTTGCAGGCATCATTGATGATCATTTTGCCTTCGAAAACAAAAGTATGGTCATTAATCTTAGTGAAAACTTGTTCTTCTTTATCAAACTCATCTTGAATTTCACCAAAAATCTCTTCCAGGATATCCTCCATACTCACTAGGCCTTCGGTACCTCCAAACTCATCTACCACGATGGCCACATGCATTCGTTTGCTTTGAAACTCTTTTAATAAGTCATCAATCTTCTTGCTTTCAGGAATAAAAAAGGGTTTTCTGATCAGGCTTTGCCACTTAAAGTCATCCGGTTCATTTATATGAGGCAACAGGTCTTTCGTAAACAGGATGCCTTTAATATGATCAAGATTATGTTCGTATATCGGAATGCGCGAATACCCCGAATCAACAATCTGAAGTATGAGTTCTTTAAAGCCAACCGAAAGTTCCATGGCTACGATATCGGGTCGTTGCCTCATAATTTGCTTTACATGGGTACTCCCAAAATTGACAATGCCTTTTAAAATGTTTCTTTCCTGCCTGGGAGAATCCTTTTCGGAAGTAATATCAATGGCGTGGGTTAATTCATCCAATGTTAAAATATGACCCTTTTTGGTAATGCGCTTATCAATAATACTGGTACTTTTTTCAAGCAAATAAACAAACGGTTGAAACAATTTGAAGCTGCTATACATTGGAACTGCCACAAAGCGTGTCACCTTTGTATTATGTTGAAAGGAATATATTTTAGGCATTACCTCCCCGAAAAGAACCAGCATGAAAGTTACAATAACAACCTCAACCAGAAATCCGGTTAATGGAAACAGACGAAAATTAAATACGGTGGCAAATAAGTACGTTGAAATTAACACAATGGCAATATTTACAAATGTATTGGCAATCAAAATGGTTGCTAATAGCTTTTTTGGATATCGCAATAAAAAAATAATTGCCCTTGAAGTGGCACCGGGAATTTCGATCAATTCATTTATCTGAGCTTTGGTGAGCGAAAAAAAAGCATTTTCAGAGCCGGAATAAAGTGCTGATAAAAATATCAATATTAAAATACTTAACACGCTAAAAAAAATGCTGAGCAAATCCGCCGAACAGAGTTCAGGGTTTAAAATCTGGCCAATAATATAACTAAGCGGAGGGTCTCCCATATGTTGTTTTTAGATAGCCAAATTAGTGTTTATCCTGACTTAACCGCAGCAAAAGTATTATAATTTGAGCGTTAAAACGGAATTTGCACCGGAATAATGCCTTATATATATCTATAAATTTAAGGTAGTATCCTGACTGTGTGATGGTTTAGAAAAATAATTTCAAAGAAATTACTGATCCGTATGATGGCTTTCCATACCCGATTTTGGCTGGCTCAATAGGGAAAGGGTACTGGCTTTAATTTTTTTTCGGTATTGTTCCATACCGCTTTTATCTCTATAATTCTCCGTTCTTATTTTGCCTTCTACATATACCTGAGTCCCTTTTTTTAAATAACTTTTTTGATACAGTTGATCAACCGATTTTGCCAATTGATCCCATACTTCAATTTCATGCCATTCCGTTTCGGTTTTCTTTTCTCCTGCCTTATCAAGATATACTTCATTTGTTGCCAGCGTAAATTTTGCTACAACGCGGTTATTTTCCAAATAGCGTACAATGGGGTCCTGCCCCAAATGACCTATTAACATGACTTTATTTAAACTCATAATCTGATTTATTATTAATTAAAAACTTATCAAACAATCTTGATATCGCATAATTTTTCAATTCGCCCGGCTCTACCCAAATCATTTCCCCATCCAATTTAGGTCTTTTTGATAAATTTACTATCCAGAATGTTGCAAAAAGCTGTTGGTGAGTCAAAATATGTTTGGTTTGATAGGCAATTCTGAGTCTGTCCTTTTTTAGCAGCCTGAATACATTCCATTCTTTAATTTCATTCAAAACCATTTCTTCACTTTTGAAAACATCAAACTCAAGGAGTGGTAAATCATATAAATTTTGCCATATATCTCCACCTGGTCTTTTGTATATGGCAGTTTTTCCCTGAACCAGAAAATAAAAATAGTGAAAATACCTCTTCCTGATAGCTTGTTTTTTCAGTTTTTGAGGATAATACGCCTGTTTGTTTTGAATAAAAGCCTGACATTTTATTTGAAACGGACATTCCGGGCAATTCGGATTTTGAGGCTTACAAACCAAAGATCCCAATTCCATCATGGCCTGGTTATGCAGCGCCGGCTCCTTTTTATTTAACAGCTCATCGGCAAGTATGGCAAAAGCCTTTTTCCCATTCGGGGAGTTGATGGGTTCATCAAAGGCATAAAATCGGGAAAGAACCCGGTAAACATTTCCATCCACAACCGCCACGGCCTCTCCAAAAGCAAAACTTGCTATGGCTGCAGCAGTATAGGGGCCAATTCCTTTTAATTTAATCAACTCTACATAAGTTTCGGGGAATTTGCCATGATGGTGTTTGGTCAAAAATTTTGCAGTCTCATGCATATTTCTTGCCCTGCTATAATAACCCAAACCTTGCCAAATTTTCATTATTTCGTCATTTGGAGCGCTGGAAAGTTTTTTTATTGATTGATATTTATCAGTAAATTTTATAAAATAGGGTAAGCCCTGTTGCACCCTTGTTTGTTGCAGAATAACCTCCGAAAGCCATATAATATAAGGATCAGAGGTATTTCTCCAGGGTAGATTTCTCTTGTTTTGAGCATACCAAATTAGAAGTTGTTTTTGTACCATTTTTATTCCTTTGCAAGAAAAATGATTTTTTTTATAAAAAAAATATCATTTTTCAGTTCTAATACATACATTTGCAACCCCTTACGAGGGATCTTTCCTGAATCCAATTTTTAACTATTCAAAATATAATACAGATTAACAATGACTAAAGCAGAAATTATCCAAGAGATTTCACTAAAAACAGGTGTGGAGAAAAATCAAGTTCAGGAAGTGGTAGAATCATTTTTTAAAGTGGTTCGCAGTAACATGACCGACGGGAAGAATGTTTATTTCCGTGGATTTGGTTCATTTATCATTAAAAAACGTGCCAAGAAAATTGCACGTAACATTTCAAAAAATACCGCTATGGTAATCGATGAGCATTACATTCCATCGTTTAAACCAGCCAAAACTTTTGTTGAAAAAATTAAGAAAAGCGAAGTAGTGAAAGCTACTGCTACCAAAAGAGAAGCGGAAGCTAAACAGGCATTAAGAGAAGCTTAATGCGTTTTAACAAAGCTCAAATCATCATCATTGGGGTTTTGCTGGGTCTTGTTGGAATTTTGGTTTATTTAAATTATAAATCTTCAGCTTCATCCATTGAGCCAAGCGTAAGTATCCCTGATAATGTGGTCAGTAGAACATTCGACTTCGATGCCTATTTGAGCGGGTTAAAAGATTCTTTAAGTCCGGAAGCCCTTAACAACGTTCAGGAACAAACTAAATTAGCTTTTACTGAAAATGCAGGCGTTTTCAGTATGGCTAATTTGGCAAGAACCTGGGATTCGTTAAACTTCAGGTTGGTTTCAGCATTTTATCTGACCAAAATTGCTGTCAGAATAAATGATGAAAACACCTGGTTCAAAGCCGGACTTAAATATTACGAATTTGCGGCAACCTGCCAAGACACCGCAATGCAGATTTATGCTTCAAAACAGGCAATTATTGCTTTCGAAAAGGTAGTAGCCCTGAATGAAAATAATATTGAAGCAAAAAATGCATTGGCTATTTGTTATATCCAGAACGATATAGATATGATGAAGGGTGTACAGTTGTTGAAGGATGTTACGCGCAGAGATTCATTTAATATTGATGCCAATTATACACTTGGGATGCTGTCGATGCGCAGTGGACAAGTTGATAAAGCCGCTCAACGTTTTGAAACTCTTGTGAAAATACAGCCTTTGAATGCCGAATTCCATTATTACCTTGGCCAGGCATACAGCCAGTTAGGGAAAAAGCAAGAAGCCATAAATGCATTTCAAACTTTTAAAAGTTTAGTGCATGAGGATGAAGCAAAGAAAAATATAGATGTTACTATCAATAATCTTAAAAAATCTAAATAACCATGCCAAGCGGTAAGAAAAGAAAGCGTCATAAAATCGCAACCCACAAACGTAAAAAGCGTCTACGTAAAAATAGACATAAGAAAAAGTAATCCCTTTTCTTCCTAACATCTTAAGTTATTCCTTTTTACTCTCCCTCACCTGTTGTCTCAATTTTTTTTGAGGACATATAATAATTTATTGCAGTGAATAACGAATTAATAATCAGTTCAAACCCTTCGGGAGGGATCGATATAGCGATACTTAATGATAAAAAGCTAATCGAACTTCATCATGAGCGCCAAAATAATAATTTTCTGGTTGGCGATATCTATCTAGGAACCATCGGAAAAATAATGGGTGGATTAAATGCAGCATTTGTTGACGTTGGTCACGAAAAGGATGCCTTTCTCCATTACCTCGACCTCGGTCCACAGATTCAATCCTTGTTGAAATTTACCCGGATTCTGCAAAATAGCCGTCCCAATGAATATAGCATCCTTCAACAGCACTTGGAAGCAGACATTCACAAGGGTGGAAAGGTAACCGAAATCCTGAAACGAAATCAGCAGATTTTGGTTCAGGTTAGCAAAGAACCTATATCCAATAAAGGTCCGCGCTTAACATCAGAACTTTCATTAGCTGGTCGCTTTCTGGTTATGATGCCTTTTGATAATAGCATCAGTATTTCTAAAAAAATTGCCAAACAAGACGAACGCCGCAGACTGAAAGAGGCTGTTCAGGCAATAAAACCTGAGAATTTCGGAGTTATCATCAGAACAAATGCCGAAGGTGAAAAGATTGAAGATCTTCAAAATGATCTGAGAGAATTAATGAACAAGTGGAAAGAGATGTGCACGCAACTCAAAGAAGCAACTCCACCTCAAAAAGTTTTAGGCGAAAGCAACCGGACTTTAACCCTTGTACGTGATTTGGTAAATGATTCCTATACCGGTATTCACCTGAATGATAATTTTTTGTATCTGAAAATTAAAAACTATCTGAAAGATAAATCTCCTGAACTTGAAAAGATAGTGAAACTCTATACCGGAAAGCTTCCTATTTTTGAAAATTTCGGGATTGATAAGCAAATTAAAACCAGTTTCGGCAAAGAAGTAAATTTTTCGGGTGGCTCTTATTTAATTATAGAACATACAGAAGCATTACACGTAATTGATGTAAATAGCGGAAACACCTCAAACAAAGGAGTAAACCAGGAAGAAAACGCCCTGAAAGTTAACATGGAAGCCGTTGAGGAAATTGCTCGCCAATTGCGTTTACGGGATATGGGTGGAATTATTGTAATTGACTTAATTGACCTGAAAACTGCCGGTAACCGAAAATTGGTTTATGAAAAATTAAAAGAGCTCATGACCAGCGATCGGGCAAAACATAAAATTTTGCCAATGAGTCCTTTTGGGTTAATTCAACTTACGCGGCAAAGAGTTCGACCCGAAATGGCTGTGGTTACTGCCGAAAAATGCCCAACCTGCATGGGAAGCGGTGAAATTCAATCGAGTGTTAGTATTATTGATGACATTGAAACACATATCCAATACCTGGTTCAAAACCTGAGATTAAAAGACTTCAGCCTCGAGGTTCACCCCTATCTGGCGGCCTTTTTAACCAGAGGTTTCTTCAAATCGCCCCGCATGCAATGGTGGTTCAAATACAAACAATTTATAAAAGTTGTGCCAAACAACGCACTTCATCTGGTAAATTATAAGTTTATGAATAAGTCAGGCGAAGAAGTGATTATCTAACCCCATCTCCCTCCTCCACCTTTCATCCTGAGCTGAGCTTGCCCTGAGCTAGCCGAAGGGAAGGGCCAATCTCTAGCTCCTACTCCCCCTCGTTCACATCATGAAATGAACCAATTGGTGGTTCACCCAAAGCAAACAATAATTGCTGGATTTCTTTTTGCTTTTGAAGGTGTCCTTGTTTTTCATAAGCTGAAGCCAGGTTGCGCAATACGCGTTTTATAATGTCAAGGTTTGAACAAGGTTTGAGAAAATCTTCTTTGGGTTCAATTTTAATCTGACTTAAAAACTGATCAAGGTTAGTTTTGGTAAAAATCGCGCCCATATTAAAGGCGTTGATATAAAACAATATTTTCCCTTTCTGATTCATCAATTTTTCAATCTCATTGAACTTCATTTCAACATTGCTTTTACCAAATTCATCCAGATAAGCCAATACAAAATGCTGCGGCAGGTTTACACCATAAATAGGAATATTCAGTTTTTGAGAAATCAGAATATAAATGACAGCCAGTAAGATCGGATTGCCACTTTTCGTCTCCAAAACTTCATTGATGAAAGAGTTTTTCGGATCGTGGTAATTGCTAACATTACCTTTGAATCCATGTACCATATATAAAATATAGTTGATGATTCTTACCTTTTCATACGGACCCAAATCATAGTTCATCTCCAACCAAACGTCTAACCTCAGTTTTTCGATGGAATTGATGATCTTTTGCTTTTGTAAATCGGGGAACCGGTATCTGGCGATTAAATACACACCATGTAATAAATCCTGTTCGCCACTTTTATACCAGGTAACAAATGAATCATAAAGGTCGTTATACTGAATCCGGTGTATGATATTTTCAACTTTTTGCTGATGATAAATATCTTTCATGAAACCCCATTCATTTTCCAAAAATGGAATAATAGGCGAGCCTAACTCCAGAATTTTGCTTTCGATATGCTTAAGTACTTCCGGATCATCATCATCCAACAAAGCAACAAGCGACCTTAATTCCGAATCAGTCATAAAGCAGTATTATATTTTACCTTTCTTTGTCGGTGATTTCCGGGTGATACTCTTTTTTTCAGGTTCATTTTTCCCAGCTGCTTTTTTGGCTACTGCCTTTCCGGAAGCCGATTTGCTCTCTGCCTCAATGATCTCTAAAACAAAAGAATAAGTAAGTTCTTCAACCTTTACTGATTTTGATAAACGATAGTTTTCCTTTCCTTTGGAAATATAAGGGCCCCACCTTCCATTTAATATTTTCAAATCATCATCTTCGGCAAAAGTCCTGAGGAGTCTGTTGGCATCCGAAACCCTTTTACCCTCAATTAATTCAATTGCCCTGTCAATGGTTATTTCAAATACATCATCCGTTTTCGGAATGCTGATGAACTTGCTGTTGTGAACCAGATAAGGGCCAAACCGACCAATGGCCGCTTTGATATCCTTGCCTTCAAATTGTCCAACCACACGAGGCAGCTTAAATAAATCAATTGCTTCTTCCAGTGTAATCGTTTCAACTAACTGTCCGGTTCTTAAACTGGCATAACGCGGTTTTTCTTTTTCATTATCCGAATTTTCGCCTATTTGTGCAAAAGGTCCATACCGGCCAACCTTCACATAGACCGTATTCCCCGATTCAGGTTCAATTCCAAGGCTTCTTTCGGCATTCTGACGTTCCGCATTTTCACTCGTATTAACAACATCTGCATGAAATGGCCCATAGAATTTTGCGATCATTTTATTCCAAACCAACTGACCTCTGGCAATTTTATCAAATTCCTCCTCTACACTGGCAGTAAATCCAAAATCCATTATTTTATCAAAGTGTTTGTTCAGAAAATCCGTAACAATCATTCCTATATCACTTGGGAATAATTTTGATTTCTCACTGGCAAACTTTTCTACTTTCACCGTTCGCATCAACTCGTTTTTTTCAAGAACCAAACTAACAAACTCCCGCTCTTTTCCATCCCTGTCTTCCTTTACAACATAACCCCTTTTTTGAATGGTTGAAATAGTGGGCGCATAAGTTGAAGGCCGACCTATTCCAAGTTCCTCTAATTTTTTAACGAGACTTGCTTCTGTATATCGCGGGGCAGGTCGCGTATACCTCTCGGTAGCATTCAGATTTAACAAACTTAAGCTTTCCCCAACTTTCACCGGAGGCAACATTTTGCTTGAATCCTCGTCAGAATCTTCATCTGTACTTTCCAGATATACTTTTAAAAATCCATCAAATTTCAGGATCTCACCAGTAGCAATTAATTGATCAGACATGCCCGAAATATCAACAGTTGCAAAGGTTTTTTCGATTTGAGCTTTTGCCATTTGTGAGGCAATAGCGCGTTTATAAATCAAATCATAAAGTCGTTTTTCCTGAGCAGTTCCTGATATTTCAACACTCTCGAAATAGGTAGGACGAATGGCCTCGTGAGCCTCCTGAGCACTATCATTTTTGGTGGTATAACGCATCGGACGACTATATCTTTCGCCAAAATTTTTGCTGATGTATTGCTGAGCCGATTGAATAGCGGTTTCTGACAGGTTTACGCTATCCGTTCTCATATAAGTAATAAACCCCTGCTCATATAATTTTTGAGCAATGCCCATGGTTACACTTACGCCAAAACCCATTTTTCGGCTTGCTTCCTGTTGCAATGTGGAAGTGGTAAATGGAGGAGCAGGAGCCTTTTCACTTGGTTTTACCTCTAAGTTACTAATTGTGAAAGTGGCTCCTTTGCACTTTTCCAGAAAGGCACTTGCCTCCGCTTCGGTTTCAAATCGTTTGCCTAATTCAGCATCCATTTGTTTACCTCCCACATTAAATCGGGCAAGCACTCTGAATGATGCAGAATAATTGAAAATATTAATCTCCCGCTCCCGGTCAACAATCAAACGAACAGCAACCGATTGAACCCTGCCTGCACTTAAATTAGCTTTTATTTTTTTCCATAAAACCGGCGATAATTCAAAGCCAACCAAACGATCCAATACCCTGCGTGCCTGCTGAGCATCCACTAAGTTCTTGTCAATTCCTCTTGGGTTTTGAATGGCTTCTAAAATCGCAGGCTTGGTGATTTCATTAAAAACAATCCTTTTGGTCTTATTAACATCTAATTTCAATACCTCACTCAGATGCCAACTTATGGCTTCTCCCTCACGATCCTCATCCGATGCCAGCCAAACCATGGATGCATCTTTTGCCAGTTTTTTGAGCTCCGCTACAATGTTTTTCTTATCGTCGCTAACTTCATATCGGGGTGTAAAACTATTATTTACGTCAATAGCTTCATCTCCTTTTGCCAAATCACGGATATGTCCAAAACACGATTTTACAATGTAATCACTCCCTAAAAATTTCTCAATAGTTTTGGCTTTTGCCGGTGACTCTACAATTACTAAATTCTTACTCATCTTTTCTTCTATCTATAAAATAATCAACTAATTTCAATCATACAGGACTAAAAAAAATATACCCGGTTTCGCGAAAATCAAAATTTGCCGGGCACAATATCTGAATTCCTAACCGTAAAAAAAATAAAAAGCCGCGCGTGGGGCGGCTTTAACAAAGATTCTAAGCAAATTAATCTTAGCATGTTAATCTGCTAAAAATTTATGTGTAAAGTATCCACCATCAGTTTTTACCTGTAAAAGGTATAATCCAACCGAAATATCCTCCAAAGGAATTTCCACATCATGCATACCCCTATCAAATATTTGCTTTTCCAAACGCTTAACTACCTTTCCATTAATATCCATGATTAGCATTTCAATTCCCTGGCTATAGCTATTTTGAAAAGTAATTCTTGCCTGATGATGGGCCGGATTCGGAAAAAACGAAAATTGCATGTTTTGCTTCAAAATATCCGCTACTCCTGTTGGTTCAGAAATACTGAATTCATCAAAATAAATATTATTTCCCTTTAAAGATTGAAGCTCAAATCTTATCCTGCAATTGGTATAAGCAAGGTAAGGAGTCAGATCAATAGTAAATTTTTTCCATTCACCGGCTGTGGGGGTAAAAGCAACAGTAGATAAGGTTCCCGTCTCCATTTCAGAGGCCAGAATGGTTCGAACCAATATTTCGGTACGACCATAATTGTTTGAAACAAACACCCTAAGCCTATCTCCACTAACCGTTAATCTTTTTGCATAAGCAAGATAAAAACTCAAAGTGGGTGCTGTTAAGCCGGTGATATCAATACCGGGTGCTATAAAAGCATTTCTAACGTTAAGCCTGTTATTTTTAAGGTTCTGAGCACTCATACAAGCACTTCCGCTTGCAAAAACTGAATTATTCAATGCCCAGCCACTATCTCCCGGACTCATATAATTTTGAATGGTCCAGCCGGTTCCTGATAAATTACTTACATCAAAACCAAATTTGTAAGGTGCTTTATTTGCCGATGCCGTTAAGGTTTTGTAAGTCCCGTCGGTATTGAGTCCGATCGAAGCTAAATTGGAAGATGAAGTGGCAATTCCCCGATAGGCAGTAACCATTTGGTCACCTCGGGTTTTTTGCCCAACTGTAAATAAATTCATGCAATTCCCGTCTGCATAATCCATGTAATTTTTTATCTGATCCGGTTTATCCGGAACATCATTCGTACAGGAATTTCTGCTGGTCGGACAACCATTTGTCGAAGTGGAAACTGGTGGTGTATCACAAACCTGATCTCCCTGAGAGGCGCAGTTTGAAGCCGTATTTCCAACACAACCATTTTGAAAAGGATGGTATAAACCTACCCAGTGTCCCGATTCATGGGTTAAGGTTCTGCCTTGTTGTGAGGTTGATCCGATATCAATCACCCCAACCTGATCGGCTCTAACCATTACGCCATCTGTACTACCCTGGGAATTAATTTGATATGGAAACTGAGCATAACCTAAAATGGTGGTGCCTGGAGTTGTGTTATATATGGTATTCACCGCCCAAATATTATAGTATCTTTTTGAATCCCAACGACTTAATGCCTTCTGTGGGTCTTGAGCATTATCCGTTCCGGTATTGTAAATTCGGTTTACGCCATTAGTTGGCTGACCATTAGGATCAAACTGTGCCAATCTAAATTCATATTGCATATCGCTTGCCAAAGGATCTGTACTTGAACCCCCATTTGTACCTGAAACTTTTCGGAAGTCTTCGTTTAATACCCGAATGGCATCATTGATTTGAGCCTGCGAAATATTTTCGAAACCATATTTATGAATTACATGAAATACAACCGGAAAATATAGAATACCTCCTGCTTTGCGTAAAATTACCTGATTCGATGCCATCGCATTTGCCAGCGTTTCTTCCATTTTTATCTCAGGATGAGACTTTACACTTTCGTTAAAAAATTCATCTGTTGCACAAGGCACAATTTGTTGACTAATAGCAATGCTTGCAGACAATAGAAACCCAAATAACAAAGTAATTTTTCTCATTAAACAAATTTAGAATACAAATTTAGGCAAATAATCGTGATATTATTGCCTTAACTATGAAATTAATAAATTTTGTTTCTTAGGAAATGATCAACCAAAACAAGCGCTGCCATTGCTTCAACAATCGGAACAGCCCGTGGCACTACGCAAGGATCATGCCTGCCTTTGGGAATATACGTTACGGATTCCTGACTTTCATTTACGGTTGATTGTTCTTTCTCTATGGTTGCAACCGGTTTAAAAGCCACGTTAAAATAGATGTCTTCCCCATTGGAAATACCGCCCTGAATGCCCCCGCTATTATTGGATTTTGTTTTAATTTCTCCTTCTTCCATTTCAAAAATATCATTCAGTTCACTTCCTTTTTTCAAAACTGAACCAAATCCGCTGCCAATTTCAAAACCTTTTACAGCATTTATACTTAACATGGCTTTAGCAAGATCCGCATGTAATTTATCAAAAACCGGTTCCCCCAATCCGGGAGGAATTCCTGAACAAACACAGGTAATAATGCCACCCAGAGAATCTCCTTCTTTTTTTGCCTTTTCAATAACTTCAATCATCAAGTCTGCTGTTCCTGCCTCAGGACAACGAACCACATTGTTTTCGGTTTGATCCAAACTCAATTCGGTATAGTTTTTTGAAACTTTGATATCATAAACCTGAGAAACATAAGCCTGAATTTTTATTCCCTCCGTTTTTAGCATCATTTTAGCAAACGCTCCGGCTATCACTCTCGAAATAGTTTCTCTTGCAGATTGCCTGCCTCCGCCTCGATAATCGCGGATTCCATATTTCTGTTGGTAGGTATAATCAGCATGAGAAGGACGATAAATATCTTTCAGGGCTGAATAATCCTGTGGGCGCTGATCCAGATTTCTAACAATTACGGCAATGGGAGTTCCGGTAGTTTTGCCCTCAAAAACACCACTTAAAATTTCGAATTCATCGGCCTCATTTCTGGAAGTAGTAATGCTGGATTGCCCCGGCCTGCGGCGGTTTAATTCGTTCTGAATAAATGACATATCCACATGCAAATTAGGCATACAACCGTCAATAACTACTCCAATTGAATGCCCATGACTTTCACCAAAGCTTGTAATCTTAAATATTTCTCCGAATGAGTTGCCAGCCATATGATTATTTATTTGCCGTATTATATGTTTAGAACTTTTATCCGTTTAACTTTTTCAGGTTTCAGGAATTAGTTTTCCTTTTGCAAAATCATTCGCAAAATCAATAAACACTTTATAGGCGGGCGTAAAAGTAAATTTTAAATCCCCATTGCGTTCAATAATATTTCGCCTGCTTAAAGTTTTTATAAAATCCCGCCTGGTTTCCCCATTCTTTAGCTGATTATTATTTGTGATCAAATCGGCATAGGAACTGTTTTCGAAATATTCATCAATCTTTTCATGTTCAATCTCGGCATATTGAATTTCTTCCAGAAAATTCTTTCCGTCTTTATCCATTTCATAACAAAGAATCGCAAAAAAAAGGCAAATATCCCTGCTCATGAGTTCGTTCGTTTCGTAACTTAATATATATCCAAAGTCGCTTTTTATTTCTAAATCAAACCCAAAACTTTCTTTAAAAAAACTTTCATAAAAAGCAACATTTTCTTTTAATGAGATAAACTTAGGGTCGGATGCCAGAATAAATTTTCCGATCAGTAAATCACTTACAATTTCTTTATGATATCTTGGGAATTCCATATTTAGCTATTTTAATTTTTGGTACGCGTAAGGTCATATGACTGGTATTAATCAGTTTTCTTTCATCCATTATGTCCACTTCTATGCTAATTCCTTCTTCAAACAATAAGGAGGAAAGTGCAAAGAACTTATCGGTTTCAATGTCTTGATAATCTTTCTTCAGAATTAAGCCACACCATTCAAAAAAATGGTCAACTGGCAATTGTTTCATCATCTTATCTTTATAAAAATCTTTTTTGAAAACCCATTTATCGCTCATGGCAAAAGGCTCATCAATCATTATTTTTTCATCCGTGGCGAACTGCTCAACATATTCTTTCGCATTCAGATACATATCGTTGCTATAAGGGAAATGGCGTTCAATCATAAACAATTTTGGCAAAGGCGATTTATAAGGCGCTTTCAAAAATTCTATCCACCCGGTTAAAATGATGGATTCGGTACGTATTCTTTCTATTAAAGGTAATAACTCATTGGTTAGCAGTTTCGATTGCCGTAATAAATCATCATTTGTATGTACCAAAAAAGAATAGGTTTTTTCAAATTGAACCCGTATCGATTCATCATCGAAATTTAACCTTCGGATATTAAAATAATTTGAAATATCAAATAATTTATTGGTAATGGATTCAGCATGGTTAATATCCAGAATATTGTTTAAAGGAGTAATATAATAATCAATCCAGAAACTTGCCTTCCGCACCTTTTCTTTATAATCCAGTTTATCTACATTAGATTTTAACTCGCGCGTTTCGGCCAATAAACGGATGGTATTCTTTTCAACCGCCTCACTAAACTCTTTTATTTCATTGTATAAATCACCCATACGCTGACTCAAAATCAACTTATCACCTGCAATGCCTTCTCTTATTTTCTTAAATAAAATTCCAATGGAGTGCTCATATTTTTGAATCGTTTCCGGCAACAAAGGCCTGAATTCATTCAGGATAAATTCAAAAAGTTTATAATAGGTATCCCTGAACTCAAAATCCTCTCCTAGCTTACGGATGATTTTATAATCTATAAGCTGTTGCTCAATTGCCTCGCCCCTATTCGCTATATTCTGAGCAAGGCGTTCTTTTCTGATAAGTCCTTCGTTGGTTTGAAGGTCGAACAGGTCTTTAATGCTATCGTAGTAATTAGCAAGAAAGTTTAAAATCGTTTTAGGTTCAGCCTTTAACATGTATTCTGACTATAAATATTTTGCAACAATTGCGATCAAGAAACCGCACTTGTCTTCCTTTCTCCATACATGGCATTTACTTTTTCGTTCACATTAATTTTGCCTGAGCTTGGGTAAATAAAATAATATTTTCCAAAACCGGCAACTGCATCGGGGGCAGCAAAAATAGGGATGAAATGGTGCTCTTTGCAGAACCTTACCAATTCAGGTCTGTTATGCTTATCAATAGTAGCTACCTCGTCAATAAACAGAGCAATTCTGTTTTCATCATCATTAATGGCAAGGCGGTTTATAATATTCATGATAATGATCAAACGGATCATTTTATCGGTACCGTCCGATTCAATCTGTTCGTTCAAATCAACATTTTTAGTAATGCCTTTACGTGTTAAATGAAGCGTAATATCAAACAAATCATCAAACCCGATTCTTTTCCCGCTGTCGAGATAATTATCTAATACTTTCAGGTTTTCTGAATGATCAAAATCAAACATCATTTGTCCGCGTACCTGCTGAATCTGGCTTATCTTCTTCAATTCATCCACCAGTTTTTTGTTATCCATCAACTCAATCGTTAAGGATTCTATATCAGAAATACGGGCCTGTGATAAGCGTGTATTAAATTTATTGTAAACAAACTCTTTAAATTCATCATACCGCTTTAACAAATTATAGGCCGGGTTGGCAAATTGAACAGAAATATTTTCCAGCAAACTCGAAATGGATCTCTCTTTATCCTCTATCAGGGCAATTTCTTCTTCCACATATTTTATGAAATCCTGCTCATCGGCAAAAGTTGACTGGAGCTTACTCTTTAGCTTATCAAACAAATTATTTTTATTCAGTTTCAAATCGTGTTTGTCACTGATATTGATCTGCATTTTTTTGTATAAATTATCCAAATCATCGGAAGTCTCAAACGGCTCCCGTTCCAAATTAAAACCATCCAGGATTTGTTTATACTCCTGCAATACCTTAATCCGGCTTTCACGTTTATCTTTATCCCCAATTAAATCCTGCACTTCCAACTGACATTTGGCAATACTTTGAGCCAATTTATTTTGCTCGGCTTCTAATTTTTGTTTTTCTTCGTTCAGGGTATATAGGTCTTCCTTCAATTTTTCAATCGTTGATAACAAAAGCGGTTTTGCGTGAATCCGGAGTATTTTTCCTTTGATTTCATCAATTTCTGCATTTATTTTGGCCAATTCATTTTGCGATTTTTCAATATCTTTTACCACTTCTAAGAGGGCTTCCTGATTTTTTAAATCAATTTTAATTTCATTCAACTCCTCACTAATTTCCTCCACCGACTTAAAATCCTGTAAAACAATATTTTCCGATAAATCAATTTCTCCATCGAATATTTTGAAATTTTTCGAAACCTCATGAATAACCTTTAAAACCTGCTCTCCTGGCAAACTCTTAACCTGCTCACTTAAGATTGCGTTTAATAATTTCCGGTTTTCTTTATTTCCGGAAATTTTATTGATTAACAAATCTCCATAATTCTTTATTTGATTCTCGGACCTGCTGATAGAATCCCGCAATTGCAAAACCTTATGCTCAATTTGGGTTCTGTTTAACTTTTGAATCTCCACAGTGGTAATCCGCGATTCAACTTCTTTTCTTTTCTGATCCCAATTCATTAAAGATTCATTCAATAATTCAAGCGGATCATAGGAATTGATGACATTTACTTCAATTTCCTTTTCATTTAATAATTGTGCCCTGTTTTGAATTTCTATATCCTTCCCGCCAATTTTTCGGTCAAAGTCAGCCTTTTGAGGAATTAAACCCTCATTAATTTCGGCATTAATTCTGGCAATATTCTGGTTTCGATCTACCAACTGGCTTTGCAAAGTTGGCATGGTGCTATCGTAATTTACCGTGAACCCATCGTACAATTGATTGATTATTCTCGTTTTGGCATCGTAGTAATTTACAATTTCTCTAAATTCATCAAACTCTCCTTTAACCGATTTCAGGTTTCGGATTTCATTATTAATTTTCCTTAAATCAATAATGTCTTTTTTGTTTTTTTGAGAAAAGTTAAGACCTTCATTTTCCCGGTTATCAGCAACAATCAATGCCTCCTTCAGATTTTTATTGGTGATAAGCTTGGTATTGATCAGGTATCGGTAAATGCGGGAAAAGTTATTGCTTAAGCCATCCGTTTTCACATTATCTTCAAGCCAAACCACGGCGTTATTTCGGCGCCCACGCTGGTAAACCATATTAAATACTTCGCGTTTGTCCTTAAACGGAATCAATTCAATTCCCTGAGCAACCATCCCTTCCTGTACTTCATCAAATTTCAGCAATTTCTTATCCGCATCCACAAAAAAGGATTCCTTGTATTCACTGTTAAAACGATAATACTCTAAATCGCTATCAGTTGTTCGTTTAACTAAAATACAATAATAAGATTTTTTGAAAATTTCAAATACAATATAGCTTTGATTGGGGTTCGGGAAATAATGATGTAAAGTTTCTTTATCGCCTTTTCTCTGACCACTAAAGGTCATCTTATTTCCGTCGATGATAAACAAAAAATTGAGCGCATAAATGAGGGTACTTTTCCCAATATTATTAGGACCCACCAATTGAAGACTATCGCAGTCATTCAACCTGATTTCGGCTTTTCCGAAAACTTTTGAGTTTAGAACAGTAAGTGAAGTTAACATGCTTCCCGGTACGAATTATTGAGGCAAATTAATATTCAAAACCAACAAGAAACCCACAGATAATTAACAAGTACGGATTTGCATGTAGGATGGCCTGCAACAAAGGGTTTGCAGGCGGTTTGAAGGAAATCTTAACTGTTACTGGCTGGCCATTATTATCTTTAAATAATTTTCCGGAGTCATTACCCCAAGAGAACTGTTTTTAAAGTCTTTGACGTTTCTTGTGATAACTAAATCAATTTGGCCATTCATTTCGGCTGAATAATTTTGCAATGCATCTTCAAAATCCTTAAAATTTGAATTCAGAGCCTTGATGATAACCTCTCGGCCCGTTGTAAGTATATCTGTTATGCTTACCAATTGCATTAGTTTTTCGACAACTTTCTCATGTGTAGAAGTTTGCCTTAATATATAGTATATATTGCTAATTATCACTGATGTGATGAAGCCGCTAATTTCTCTCGATTCGCAAAGTGATAAAACCTTTGCCGCATTTTCAGAAAATGGTTTTCTATCAAAAAGGAAGTCTAAAATTACATCGGTATCAATTAGAACTCTTTTCATTGCTAAAGGTATTTTTCTGTCAGCCTTTTAGAGAGTTCCTTCTTGTAGTTTATGTTTTTTGAAGCTGTAAACGAACCTTTTAGTGATTTGACAATTGGAGTTAGTTCAACACCTTCGTTATTATCTTCTTTAGTGATGACTTTGAGGTAGTTTTCAATAATGTCGGATAAACTTCGACCTTTGTCATTGGCATATTTCTTCGCCTTTTCGATAATTGTTTGTTCAATGGTCAATGTCAATTTTGTATTCATGGCGTTCTATTTTTGTTAAAGGATCAATCCCTGCAAATATACAAATTTAACAACAATACGTACAAATCTATTTTATTTTACACGTGTTTTTATATGACCACCTGTTTGTTAAACAATTCATCCTGTTGGTCAAATACCCATTAAATCGTATGGTTTTTCACTAAACCTATCATTCATTAAATAGACCGTAAGAAAGATGAGTGCTATAAAGACCAGCAAAATAATAAATTGACTTTTAGACGTTTTTTGAATATCCTGTTTTTGTTTCACATCACAAACCTCGCCCGGGCAGTATTGTACCTTTTCTTTAAAAAAGAGCGGATAAAACAAACATCCCAAACAAATTCCAAAAGCCGATTCAAAGAACAGAAATACAAGGCAAATAAGACATATAATACCTGTTATCGGGCTATAAGCATTTACGATAATAAAAAAGAAGAACATGGTAGCTGATAATACTACACCAATTATCCAGGCAAACTTTTTTTGTGCAGCTCCAACGTATTCAGGTGTTTGATTTCGAACAATCAAACGTGCAAAAATCAGGGTAGGCGAATATTTGGGATTTATAAAAACCCGTATAATAAAATCCAAAAGAAAAAGAGTTATAACATACTTTATCGGAACAAAGTTCCCTTTAAACAGAATGAACATTAATGAAGTGAAAGTAGCTAAAAACAGTATTCCTGCTGCTGCACGTATTTCCCGCTCGTTTAAAACTGGAATATTATATCCTTCCACATCTTCACCAAATTTGATTATTTTTTTCATTTTTTTATTTATTGAAGATAATTCACCTAATTCTTTGCTGCTTTCAAATATAAATGACTGATTGAGTTCTATACTTATTAAAAATAAACACGGTACATCACGTTGGGGAAAAATCCAAACCCTTCCCGGTAGCCAATGTTTCCGGGTTTGCTCTCATCATAATATTCGCTCATTCTGGGTTTGTTGTCTGTGAGGTTCATCAGATCAATAAAAATCTCGTGCGTGGCTTTTTGTTTGTTGAATTTATAACTTACCGATAAATTTATCTGGTAAACATCATCAATGCTGGATTCGTATGCTTTTTTATAATCGAAATACCGGTTGTTTGCCTGATCAACCGCAACATTGCCATTGGCATCTCTCAGTAGCGGGATGTATTTTTTGCCACCCCCGAAAAATACTTTTGTATTTATGGCAAGTGTCTGATTTAGCTTTTTGCCAAGATTTTTAAATTCCTTACCGAACAAGATATTGCATAAATAATTACCATTGTATTGTGTATTTCTCCACACACCTTCTAATGATTTGTATTTCGACTCGAACAGTGTGGCATTTATTAAAAAGTAATAGTTCTTATCAAAAAACCGTTCGACGGTAATTTCCAACCCGTAGTTTTTTCCTTTTCCTTTGTTTACCAAATCCACATACCGGTAATCTATCCCTTCATTGAGGGTTGCATAATAACTCGTGTCGTTATTTTCGACCGGTAAATTATATAAGTCCTGATAATAAATTTCTGCCTTTGCCACTAATTGTTCAGTTAATTGCTTTTCATAACCTGCTACATAATGGTGCGCTTTAAGTAAGCCGAGGTTTTTATTGGGTTCAGTTACACTTCCGTCAGGCTGAGTGATCCGGGTGAAATAATTTTGAATTTTTTCCATCTGGCTGTGATTACCATAGCCGACATGAAACGAATTAGTTGCATTGAGCTTCCAGTTTACTGCTAATCTTGGCTCAAACGTACTTTCATTATTCAATAAAACATTCATGTTATGCAAGCCGGCGATGATGGTGATATTCTCATTAAAACAATGCTTCCAGCTTATAAAATTATTTACCGAACTTACGTTTTGCCTAAAATCAGTTACCTTCAACAGAGCCGCTGCTGCCGGATTGAACATGCTTTGATCAAAGTCATAGACAGACAGGGTGTATTTTGTACCGATCTGAATTTTGTTTTTAGCATTGAATTTATTGTTGTAGGTAATGGCTCCCCTGTAGGCCGAATTTGCTATCCTGCTATTAAAGGTAGGGGTTCTTTCTCCCACCGAATCATTTACATATTCACCGGTACTATTGTATTTTTTTATTGTTCTTGTCTCGAAAACATCATCGTTAAATCCGTTTTTAGAATAAGAAAGTGACGTTTTAATAAAACTGTTGTTATTTACAGTTAATGTGTGGTTCATTCCTATGTTTTCGAGGTTAGCGCTTTTGTCATAATCTCTGCTGATATCCGCATTCTTTATCCCGCCGGGTGTAGACAGATCACTATTATTCATGTTTTTCATAGAAAAGTCGTTTAATCCCCCCAGCCCGAAGAATGAAAAGGTACCTGTTTTTTTTGTAGGCAGGACTACTTTAAAAGTCGCATCCTGGTAGTCCAATGCTCCCGGTACATCCACCAAACCCAATTTTTTTATCAGGGAAATGGCGGAATACCTGTAATTTACAAGATACGAGCCAGTGTATCCTTTTTTAAAAGGACCTTCCAGCGTAAGGTCGGTACCCATTATGCCAATCCCCGCAGCAGCTTCAAATTTTTCGTTATTTCCTGTCCTGAGTTTGACATCAAAAATACTCGATAAAACATTCCCATATTCCGGAGAAAATGCACCGGAAAAGAAATCGGAGGTGGCGAGTAAATCATTGTTTAATGCTGTCAATGCACCGAACGATGCATTCTGGTCATCGAAATGGTAAGGGCTTGTTATTTCTATTCCATCCAGACGCCATTGCATGTACTTAGGAGCATTACCCCTTACGATGATATCACTACTACCATCACCGGTACAGGCTACTCCTGCAAAATTGGAAACCACGCGTGAAGGATCGCTCATGCCCCCGGTATAACGACCGGTTTCTTCCAAAGAAACAGAACGGGCGCTAATCATCGCCATATCGTTAATTGCTTCGCCTTTCTTGTGTGCCTTTACAATAACCTCATTCATTTTTGCAACAGATTCCTGCATAGCGAAATCTAATACTACCTCTTTACCTGAGTTTACAATAATGTCTGAGATGGTTTTAGCTTCATAACCCATATAAGATAATTGTAATTTAATTCTTCCGATTGGTATGTTTTCCAGTCTGAACTTACCGTTTATATCAGTTGCAGTACCCATTAAAGGCTTGGTACCAGGAATGATGACAGTGGCTCCTATTAGTGGTAATTTACTGTCGTTGTCAATGATGGTTCCTCTTACTGTTTGTGAAAGTTTTTGACTAAATGCCTGTATTGCGAAAAGTGCAATTACCAATGTTGTTAAAAAAAGCTTTTTCATTTTTGCGTGTTTTATATTATAATTATTATGAATTATTTTCTTCTGCCGGTTTTACTAAAATAAGTTTGAGGTTTAGGTCTCTTATTTGATTTAAAACCCCATGTAAATGTGCTTCGTCTTTAATATCTCCGGTAAGTATGGTATTGTTGCCTGCATAACTAATAGCCATGCCTTCAAACCAGTTCATCCTTTTTTTGTCAAGGTGCCCCTCAACTTTAATCTCGGTTTTCCCTTTCATGTTGTATTGATTAAATTCTCAACAAAGGTCAGGTACACCCCACAAAAAAAAATCATCCCAAAGGATGATTTGAAAGGATGATTTTACTTAATAAAAGGATTGTAAGGTGAATCGGTTTAAATTATGCCCAGTTCTTTTGCTTTAGTTACGGCCTGCGAGCGATTATCAACTTCTAATTTCAGAAGAATATTTCTGACATGCGTTTTAGTAGTATTTAATGAAATAAAAAGCTTATCAGCAACTTCCTTATTTGATAAATCTTCTGCAATTAGTTTTAGTGTGTCGAGTTCGCGGGCGCTTAATCCTGCTTCTAAACTTATTTTATTAAGTTTTTCTTTTCTTTCCAAAGCATTTATTAGCTTATCAATTAACTTCCTGGGTATATTAGTATTTGTAGTAGCCTGTAGTGTAAATACCTCTTTTAATAAATCATTTATTCTGTCATAATAAAATATATATGACATGAGTATGTTTTCATCCGCAGCATATTCCAATGATTCCAGCAAGGAGGCAACCGCTTTATCTCTGTTTCCTGTTTGCTTATACAAAATTGCATATAATATTTTCACATCAACAAGTGTTTCAAGCCTGTTTGCGGCTTGTGCCATCGTGTGTAATTCGGATAGAATTTTTTCTGCTTCCTTATATTTTAATTCCGATATCAGTAATACTACAAAAGAAAAGTAACCACGATCGTCTAAATAGGAAATTTTTTTATTGATGCCAAGCCCGTTTTTCTTATAAAAGTGACTTGCTTTTTCAAATTCATTCTGTTCAATTAGCATACTCCCTTTCATGGCAATATAAATAGCCATTGCCGCTGGCGCAATTTTGTTATGTCTTATAATATCCTCTACTTCATTGAGCAACTTTATAATCCCGGCCTTATCCCCAAGTCCGTATAGAGTAAGCGAATAAACCAATAACACAATAACTTTATACGAATTGTTGGAATCGTTTTTGCTTAAGCTGTATGCAATTTTTATGTTTTCCAAAGCTTCCTCAAAATCTAACCGCATACATTCAATACCGGCAATACACGAATATAGCCCTGCATATCTGGGTTCCGATTTGGCAATTTGCGAATAGCCACTTTCTTTCATGAACGTGATCAGGTCAGAACATTTCTTGTATGCAGAAGAATAAAGCCCCATGCGCGTTTCAATATAAGCTACATTAATGGCAATGGTGGATATCAGATAGATGTTGCCCGATTTTTTGCCATATTCCAGCGCTTTTTCATAAGCCCCGATACTTTCCTTGAAATGTTCCCTGATTGATTCTGCGATTCCAACAGAGTACCATCCCCAGCTAAACCACAAAGGGTCATCTTCCGAAAGGTTTTGCATAGCTGCTTTACCATAGCTAAAAGTTTTTTCCGGGTCTGCCGTAATCGAGTAGAGGTAAGCAAAGGCAACGGAAATTTTACCGAGTAATTTCTTATTATATCGAATATCATCAGGATATGAATTTTTATCATCAATTTTTTTTCTTGTAATATTTTCAGCACTCAACAATAAAGGTTCAGCTTTCTGGATTTGACCGGCTATAATTAATATCCATGAATAGTACAAACAAAATTCAACATTTTTCTTAATGATTTCACCAGGGAATAAATCACCATATTTCACAATAACAGCATGCTGTCCGCTTTCCCAAAGAATCTCTATTATTTCTCCCAGAAATTGTATGCTTTTATTAAAATCCTTCGTTTCCAGAGCATGTTCAATCGCTAATAAAGGCATTGAGTTATTCCTAAACCACTCACTTGCTTTATTATGAAGATCAATAATGTCTGCTTTCTTTTTTTGTTGAAGCCTTTGTTTTAATAATTCTGCAAAGAGGTGATGATATCTGTACCAATTTCTCTCATCATCTAAAGGGATGACAAACATGTTATTTTTTTCAAGAAGTTCCAGAATTAACTGACTGTCATTTCTATTTAAAACGGAGTTGCATAAAGGAGCAGACATTTGCTCCAGTGTTGATGTTTTTAATAAAAACTCTTTGATGTCCTCCGTTTGAACCTTTAGAACCTCTTCAATCAGATAATCCATGATGTAGCGGTTATCTCCTTTAAAGTCCTGAATAAATCCGGAAATATCTTCATGGCCCTGCATGGATAAGGCTGTTAATTGCAGGCCTGCAATCCAGCCTTCCGTTTTGGTTTCGAGTGAATAAACATCTTCAATGGACAAGCCAAGCTTTAGCTTTTTGTTAAACAGAATCGAAATATCATTTGCTGAAAAACTCAGGTCTGATGAACGTAACTCAAGTAGCTGATGCTGGCTTCTTAATCGTGCAACAGATAGTGTTGGGTCTGATCGGGTCAGGATTACAAGGTGTATATTATCAGGGATATGCTCTAATAAATAAGTTATTAGTTCAAAAGTATCCCTGCTGTTGATCAAATGAAAATCATCAAGAACTAATAAAAAGTTTTTACTGATGCTGAGTATATCGTTGATTAACAGGTTGACGATAGATTCACTGGATGGTCTGTTTGGTGAATGTAACAGCTTGAGCGCACTTTGTCCAAATTCTTTGCTGATACCTTGTATTCCCGAAATGATATAACTTAAAAATTCTACCGGGTCATTATCGCCTTTGTCAAGAGAAAACCATGCTGTAGGAATCTTTTGCTGATTGATCCAATCACTTAAAAGTGTCGTTTTACCAAATCCGGCAGGAGCCGAAATGAGGATAAGTTTTCGGGTTAGTCCAATGTTCAATTTCTCATAAAGATCCGGGCGATGAACTATATTATTTCCGGCAGGTGGGATATGAAGTTTTGTTAGAAGCATATGTGCAAATTAACAAATATTTCTTTACCGGTATAATTTTATTTAATGATTCAATTCTATGTTCAGATTGAACTAAAATTCAATTTTATAACTCAAAACCGGAAGTATTACAGCATAATCCTTATTTTCAATCGTTCCTGTTTTGTAATAGTATGCGTACCCTTCATAATTTTTAGCTCCCAGAACATTTTTAATCTGTAATGCCCATACACTTGAATATCTTTTTTTATTGATGCGGTATGTAACCGTTATATCAAGATATTTAGTTGCCGGAGTTTGCATATCAAATGCCTTTGTATCATCATAATAAACCGTTTTGTCTTTTATTGATTCTGCCATTAATACAGGGCTAAATCTATCACCACCCATATAGGTGAAACGACCATTCAACCCTAGTAATTTATTATTTTTTAGATTAAATTCTTTACCAAATAATATATTAGCAACAAATCGTTTATCAAATTTTGTACTTCTCCAAATACCATCACCTCCCCGATATTCTGATTTGAAAATTGAAGTAGTTATCAAAAAATAATAGCCTTTATTTAGAAATCGCTCGAGAGTTACATCAATGCCATAATTTTTACCTTGAGAATTATTTGTCAAAGAATCCCTGAATGTCCATTCCTGGGTGAAATTAATTAATGAATACGAACTTCCGGGTTTGCCCGGAATATTGTATAGAAATTGATAATAGGGTTCAACCTTTAGTCGTATATTATTTGTAATTTGCCAATCGTATCCAACAATGTAATGTAGTGCCTGTGATAAACCCAACGCTCTGTTTGGATATTCTTTGTTTCCATTGATATTCTTGTGAACCAGGTATATTTTTAACGCTTCCAACTGGCTGTGTTTTCCAAATCCAAAGCTTAAAGCGTGTTTTGAATATAATTGCCATTTTACACTTAATCTGGGGTCAATCGAAAAATCGTTATTCAGCGCAAAATAATTGGTATTAATGCCGGTATTTAGGGTCAGATTTTCAGTAATATCGTATTTTGATTGAATATATAACTCTGAAAAACTACTATAACCATTTTCTTTAACAAAGTTCTGAAAAGTTTCAGGAACATTATTAATTGTGCTGTTCAAATCTAAATTATAAAACAAATTGTGATAATTAATACCTGTTTTTAAAGTGTTTCTTTTGCTAAACTTATGGTTAATAAATGTACTGAAAATGATTTTACCTGAATTATCATCAAATGACCAATTTGGCCTTGCAATTAAATTATCGTCAATACGTTTAGCCTTCAGCCTATTAAGTGTGCCAGATGCAGCAACTGTTGTATTAATATATGTTTTCGTTCCTAAAAATAATTTATTAGTTACTCCTGCAGCTCCCATGCTTAGTTTCCAGTCTAAATCACTTCTGGAATTTTCACTTTCCCATTTGGAAGAATCACTAGTTAGTTGCTTTTGCAAATTATCTAATGCACCAATCCCCCAAACAGATATGCTACCCAATTTATTCGGGAAATTAAGTTTAAAGCTCAAATCCTGATAGATGGGCAGTCCTGCATCAGCAGGTAATAATGATTGTATTAAACCAAAGGTAGAATAACGGTAATTAAACAAATAAGTAGCCTTACTCCCTTTTTTAAATGGTCCCTCCGAAGCTAAATCTATTCCTAAAACACCTAATTGAAAGGTATGCTCTCTTTTCTCGTTATTCCCTGTTCTGAATTTCATGTCAAAAACACCTGCAAGGGCATTGCCATATTCGGCGGGAAAAGCTCCTGTAAAAAAATCGGAATTGGCCAACATTTGACTGCTGAAAACAGTAACGATACCACCACCACTCGAATTATTTGCACCGGGAAAATGATTGGGACTTGGGATATCAACCCCCTCAAGCCTCCAGGAAACACCTTTAGGAGAATTCCCCCTGATAACAATGGCATTGGATGCAATATTACCCGTAGTTATGCCTGCAAATGCTGAAACCATACGTGCAGGATCATCCACGCCTCCTGCATAACGTTGAGTTTCTTCAACCGAAAATGAACGTGCGCTTATTGATGCCATAGAATTTATTGGTTTGTCCTTTTGAGAAAAAGCCTTTACAGTTACTTCACTCATTTGTGTAATAGATTGTTTTAATCCGGGATTAATAACTGCCTCTTTGCCCGATGTTACCAATATTTCGGAAACGATTGCCGGATAATAACCAACATAGTTGATTTGAATATTATAACGACCAACGGGAACATTTGATATTTTATAATTTCCATCTAAATCTGTTATAACTCCCAATAATGGGTTTGTACCCAAAACAACCACAGTTGCTCCTATCAACGGGACCTGAGTTTCGTTATCGAAAACCTTTCCTTTTACGGTTTGTGTAACATTTTGTGAAAAAGCGATATTCGCAACAAATAATAATAACAGGCTAATTGTTCTTGCCACTATTTTCATGAAACTTTTTTTTAATTAAGGATAATTTGACTATTCTTCAAAACTATTGTATTACTATTCTTTTAACTTGTACTTCTAGTCCTGAAATAATTTTAACAGCATATATTCCCTTAGGAAGATTTGATATGTCTATTGTGTTCAAAACTTTACCATGAGTGTTTATTGTTCGAACATTATTTCCTAATAAGTCTATTAAGGTAATAACAATATTTACTCGTTGTTTGGTATTTAATTCAATATTTAATTCATGATGAGCAGGATTTGGATAAATATTTACCGTAGTAGCATTTATTGAAGAAGGTATGGAATTGATCACTGTCAGTTCAGAGACATAAATATAATTACTAATGGTTGGAGTTGGATTTCCAAAAGTATATCTTTTATAAAAACCAGCATGTAATAAAGGGAAATTATTTATACCATTATACCAACTGTACATGGTATTGAAGGTTTCTGTGTTTTCTCCTGAAGCAGTATCCTTAAAATATTGAATTCTTTTTAGTCTCAGGACATTCGAATAGGTGTTTTTTGGCAATTTTAATGTTCCCCAGCCATCAGCTATGAGTGAATTAAAACCACTATATTGATGTATTTTGCTGCTTAATGTATATGTGGCAAACATACTATCTGTCATTTGGTCACCATAATTAAACGGGAATTCGTACATTTTCAAAGGGTCAGCGCTGACCATAACATAACTTGAAGATCCATTACCTAACCGTGAATATTCATTAGTATCTGCATAATAATAACTATAGTAATCGGTTGCTGTACCTACTAATGTTGCACTATTGAAGAAAAATTCATAGGGAGTTGTTTCAGGGGCGACAAAAAAACTATAAACCTTATTTTCAGTAACATTTAGGTTACTATAATCCCAAACAAAATTTGGGCCTGTGTTATTAAATGTGACCCCGTTGGTGTCAACCAGGTATGAAACCTGGATGTCACCGGTGTTTGGCACAATATTATAATTATACAATGTCGGGCCCTGACAAACACCAATACTGTAAATAAGTCCACTTAATAAAGCTGTTAAAATGATTTTTTTCATAATTTTTATTTTTTTTATTTTTGTTTAAAACTTAATTATTGATTGTTATGTTTCGGAAATCTGTTGGTGTAGTTCCAACTTTCTTTTTAAATAATTTGCTGAAATTTTGAGGATATTCATAGCCGAGTTCGTAAGCAATCTCACTAACGCTCAAGTTTGAACTTACAAGAAGGTTTTTAGCCTTTTCCAATAAATGAAAATGAATATGTTCCTGCGTGTTTTTTCCTGTTTCGCTTTTAAGCAGGTCACTAAAATAGTTTGGAGAAAGGTTCATTGTTTCTGCACAATACTTAACAGTTGGGATACCATTATTTTTGAGTTTGATAGAGTTGAAATAATCTGTAATAAATTCTTCAAACTGAACAATGACATCTTTATTTTGATTGGTACGGGTAATAAATTGTCTTCCATAAATAAAATTGCAATGTTTTTTAAAATTAACGGAATAAAAACTACATATAAAACTACCATATTCGGGAGTATCATTAACCTTTATTCTTGAGTAGTCAATTACAGTAACTAATGGATGTTTAGGTTTTTCAAAACCAACGATTTCGTGTAGTTCGCTAATTGTTTGAACTTTGTAAACTATATTTTTCATAATTACATCTTTATTTCAGTTACAACGGAAGACAACTTTGAATGATTAATAAATAGTCAAATTACAGGTTATTGTCTTCAATTTACTTGTTATATCGATACAAAACTGCCAAATATGAACTATTCTTTTAAACATTGATTAATTCTTTCACAAAGAAATCAAGAAAAATTAACATCATAGACCATTTACATGTTAATGAACTATTTTTTAAAAAATAATATTGAGATTGTTTTTCCATCGATAAATTTTCGCTTTTTGTATTAAAAATACACCCTGTACATGATGTTTGGTAAAAATGGCATTTGCGTTATATATCCAATTTTGGTAGGTTTACCGGCATCGTAATATTCCGACATTTTACTCTGGTTATTGGTGATATTTGGCAAATCGAGAAAAATTTCGTGCGTAGCTTTGCGCCCGTTAATTTTATAGCTCACCGATATAACTAATTTAAATAAATTATCAAGCGTGTTAGTATATGCCTTGCTATAATCCCAAAATTGGTTGTTTGCAGGATCCACAGCTAAATTTCGGTTTGCATCACGCAGCAGTGGGATATATCTCTGACCACCACTGAAAAATATTTTGGTGTTTAAAGACAAGGTCCTGTTATGGTTTTTTCCAAGCTTATCAAATTCTTTTCCACATAAAATATTAAACATGTAATTGCTATTAAATTTTGTGTTCCGCTCAACTCCTTCCAGCGATTTGTATGTTGAATTATAAAACGAACTGTTTATTAGAAAATAATAGTGATTGTTGAAGAAGCGCTCAACCGTAATTTCTATACCGTAGTTTTCTCCGGTTCCTTTATTTACCAAAGCAACGTTTCTAAAGTCTGAACCTTCATTAATGGTTGCATAATAACTTGAATCATTATCCTCAACAGGCAGATGGTAAAGAGACTGGTAGTAAACTTCAATCTTAGCCCTTAAATTTCCGGTAAAGCTTTTGTCGTATCCAGCAACATAATGATCTGCTCTCAGTAAATCGAGGTTTTTATTGGGTTCAGTTATACTTCCGTCTTGCTGTTGAACCTTTGTAAAGTAGTTGTGAATTTTTTCCATCGTGCTGTGCTTGCCATACCCTGCGTGAATCGAACTGGTATTATTTAGCCTCCAGTTTACAGCTATTCTGGGTTCAAGCGTACTCTTATTGTTGATTAAAACATTCATATTATGAAATCCGGATACCAAAGTGATATTGTCATTGAAACTGTGCTTCCAGCTTATGAAATTTTTCAAAGTATTTATATTTCCATTAAAATCTGATATGGTAAACCGGTTAGTTGCATCCAAGCCAAGCCGGCTTTGATTGGTTTTATAATTATTAATTGAATAATCTGTACCCATTTGTATTTTGTTTTTTGCATTGATTTTAAAATAATAAGTCAAAGCACCTATGTATTTCGATGTATTTATCCGGCTGCTATAATTCAATTTTCTGCCAAGGGTATCAGTAACAATGATTGGCGACTCATACACATCATCATTTAAACCCACTCCCGAATAGGTAAGGGAAGTTTTAATATAGCTGTTGCTATTAACAGTAAAAATGTGATTCATCCCAACATTTGCCATGAAATTACTTTTATCGAAATCCTGAATAATATCCGGCATCATCTGATTGTTTCCGGGGGTTTGCCAAATGTTTTGTTGTACATCTTCCACTTTTAAATCATCTAAGCCACCCAATCCGAATAAAGAAAAGGTGCCCAATGATTTAGTAGGCAACACTACTTTAAATGTAGCATCCTGAAATGTGGTAGAAATTCCGGGTATATCAGCTAATCCAAGGCTTTGAACTAAGCCAATGTTTGAAAACCTGTAATTCAGTAAATACGAACCTGCATACCCTTTTTTAAGCGGTCCTTCAACAGTAAAGTCAGTGCCCATAATACCAACACCCGCCATGGCCTCAAATTTCTCGTTATTCCCTGCACGTAGTTTTACATCGTAAACACCCGATAACACATCACCATATTCTGGCGAAAATGCCCCGGTATAAAAATCGGATGTAGCTAATAATTTATTGTTTAGCAGGCTAAATCCCCCGATTGTGGAATTTTGGTCGGCCTGATGGTTTGGAGTTGTAATTTCAACACCTTCCAGGCACCATTGAATGTATTTGGGCGAATTCCCCCTTACAATAATGTCGTTGTTTCCACTCTTGGTACTTGCAACTCCGGCAAAATTGGTAAGTATATGAGAGGGGTCGTCGTAACCACCGGCAAAACGCTTTGTTTCTTCCGGTGAAATGGAGCGTGAACTAAGTAACGCCATTTCATTCATTGCTTCTCCCTTATTTTTGTTGGCTTTAACAACTACTTCATTCATTTTTACAAGCGATTCCTGCATCGCAAAATCCAATACTACCTCTTTACCGGAGTTTACAACAATGTCGGAGATGGTCTTGGCTTCATATCCCATATAAGATAATTCTAATGTAATTCTGCCAATGGGTATGTTTTCCATTCTAAATTTACCATCAACATTAGTGGTTGCTCCCATTAACGGGTTGGTTCCAGGTATTTTAACGGTAGCACCTATTAGAGGCAATTTACTGTCGGCATCAAGTATAGTCCCTCTTACAGTTTGAGTTAGTTTCTGACTGAAAGCGAATGTTGTAAACATGGCTATTATCAGTGAGGTTAAAGTTATTTTTTTCATAATTTATAATTTAATGTTAGGTGCATTTTCATCATTCTCTTTTTCAGCTGCATTAATTGAAATAAGCTTTAAGTTTAAATCTCGAATTTGATTTAGTATCCCATGTAGATGCGCTTCGTCTTTTATATTACCCGAAAGCCTGGTGTTTTCGCACTCGTAGCTAATTGCCATACCTTCAAACCAGTCCATCCATTTTTTATCAAGATACCCTTCAACTATAATTTCGGTTTTACCTTTCATGTTTTATTGATTAAATTCTAGGCAAAGATCGGCTGTACCCATCAAAAAAAAATCACCCTGCAGGGTGATTTGAGAGGGTGATTTTTATAAAATAAATTTATCGGGTCACATTAATCTGGAAAGGAAGTTATATCATTCCATGCTCTTTAGCTTTTGTTACAGCTTGTATTCGGGAATCAACTTCTAATTTCAGGAAAATATTTTTAGCATGTGTTTTTACAGTATTTACCGAGATAAAAAGCTTATTCGCAATTTCTTGATTTGACAAATCATTTGCCATATACTTAATCAACTCAATCTCTCTTACACTCAAAACATCCATTTTGATGTTTTTCTTAATTTTACGATGTTTTTCAATAGCAATCTTAAGGTTACCGACAAATTGAGCTGGTATTTTTTCAACATAAGTAGGTTTCTTAAAGATTACTGTGAGCAAATCTTCAATTTCATGGATGCTATGCATAAAAAACATAACCAAATTCTCTGGGGCAGCTAGGACTAGTGCTTCTATTAGGCTCTCGTATGCTTTATCGAAGTCACTTGTCATTTTATAATAAATTGTATAAATAATTTTTACAGCAATTAGTCTTTCTACTCTTTTACTGTTATAGGTCATATCATGCACTTGGGAAAGTATGCTGCCTGCTTCTTTGTTTTGTCCCTGTATTAAAAGGTGATAAGCATATGCCAAGTATAATGCCTCATTTAAATGATCTATTTTATCTGTTGGGCTAAGATTTAATTTATTGATAATTAATTTTGCCTTTTCTTCCTGTTTCCGATTAAGATAAAACATCAATTTTAAAGATTGTAATATATTATACAGATAAGGCAAAAGCTGATTATTCTCGCAAATCTTCTCAGCTTCCAAAATCATCAATTCTGAATCCTTTTCTTCACCCCGTGCATTCAACACCATAGAGTTGAGTATAAGTACAGATATTCCAAGCATAATATCTTTACTTTCTTTGTACATCTTGTAAGCAATCTGCGCAGATTCGTATGCTTTATCATCGTTGCCCCAGGCATAAAGAATATTACCATTGATGACGTGTAACCCAGCGTAAGACCAATCTGAATTGACAATTCCAGAATACCCATTATCATTCATGTACGTTAGAAATTCTGAGCACTTTTCGTAAGCTGACCGGTAATGACCAAGCTGTTGTTCGCAATCTGACATTCTTTGTGCAACAGTGGAAATAAGATGTATGTTGTTCGATTGTTTACCAAATTTGAAAGCTTTATCGAAGGCATTTATACTTTGTGACAAATCTCCCAGGCTAAATTGAGCCATGCCAAATGCAAACCAAGCCCATCCCTGCCATAATGCTTCTTCAGGTTTCAGATTGGCAAGAGCAATTTTAAAATATTCAATTGTTTTTTCAGGATTATTTAACTGGGATTGTAAATATGCAGAAGCAACTGAAATTTTACCCCATAAATTCATTTTATCTGGGCTGCTGTTATTCAGAATATTATTATCGCAATTGCTGTCAAAAAATGTTTCAGCGACATTTAAAAAGGTTGCGGCTTTCTGAATCTGCCCTGAATTGATCAGAACCCAAGCATAATATAAACAGAAATTAACATTTTTTTTAATGCCTTCATCAGGAAAAAAATCACCATACTTTAATATAGCAGAGTGAAGCCCATTTGCCCACATTTGCTCAACTTTTCCATCAAGTATTTGGAGTCCCTTTTCGTAGTTTTTAATTTCCAATGCATGCTTTATGGCAAAATCATACATTTCGTTTTGCTCAAACCAATCACTTGCTTTTCTGTGAAGTTCTTCAATGGTCTCTTTATTTTGCAAACAAAGTCTCTGTTTTAATAACTCCGCAAACAAATGATGATATCTGTACCAATTCCGCTCATCATCCAGAGGAATGACAAACATGTTGTTTTTATCGAGTGTCTCCAGAATATGCTGACTGTCATTTCTACCTAAAACAGCATTGCATAAGGGAGCCGACATTTGTTCCAAAATGGATGTTTGCAATAAAAATTCTTTGATCTCATCGGTTTGAACCTTTAACACCTCTTCAATCAGATAATCCATGATATACCGGTTATCGCCCTTCAACGCCTGAATAAATTCTGAAATATCTTCCCGCCCCTGCATGGACAAGGCAGTTAGCTGCAAACCTGCAATCCAGCCTTCGGTTTTGGTCTCAAGCGAAATAGCATCCTCAATAGATAAACCCAATTTTAGCTTTTTATTAAATAATATCGATATATCATTTGCCGAAAAACTCAGGTCTGCTGAACGTAACTCTACTAATTGGTTCTGGCTTCTTAACCTTGAAATGGATAAGGTTGGGTCTGATCGGGTTAAGATCACTATATGGATATTTTCAGGGATATGCTCTAAAAAAAAAGTAACTATTTTTAAAACATCGCTGTTCACAATTAAATGAAAATCATCAAGCACCAATAAAAAGTTCTGATGGATTGTGAGTATTTCATTGATTAATAAACTGGCAATGGATTCACTGGATGGATTGTTTGGTGAATTTAACAGTTTGAGGGAACTTTGTCCAAAATCTTTGCTGATCCCTTGAATTCCTGAGATGATATAACTTAGAAATTCTACCGGGTCATTATCGCCTTTGTCAAGAGCAAACCAGGCTGTTGGAATTTTTTGTTGATTGATCCAATCACATAATATAGTTGTTTTACCAAAGCCGGCAGGGGCCGAAATAAGAATGAGCTTTCTGCTTAAACCGGCATTCAATTTCTCATAAAGCGCTGAGCGATGAATAATATTGCTACCGACTGGAGGGATATGAAGTTTGGTTAAAAGCATCGATTTAAATCGGTTTGATATATTTTTGTGGTGTCATAAAATGCCCGATAAAGTTCCGTGGTCTGGGGCTGGCCGGGCCTGAGAACGCAAAACAGTCCGGCAAATATAGTGCTTTGTGATTAAACAAATTTATCCAATTACACCTCAGCCCGGCTTGCCCCAGCCCGCTGTTAACGCTTGGTGCCTAGCGTCGATCTATTCCTAATTGAAAACACAAAGCATCAATAATTTCCATTTGTTTTTTGGAGTCCTCAATTTGACCATATAATAATGTAAGTCTTTGTTTGTCCAGGGTACGAATTTGGTGGCAAAGAACAATTGAGTCATTACTGAGTCCGAAATTATTGGCAGGAATCAGAGTTTCATTAGGATATATTTTTCTGTCCAGTTTACGAGAGGTAATTGGAATAACATTAACAATGTTTAGGAGATTGTTAATTTCATCTTCGCTTATAACAAGAACTGGTCGCGATTTGCCCTGCTCAGACCCAATAACAGGGTCGAGATTAGCACGATAAATAGACCACCTTTTTATGTTCATAAAGTTTCATGGTCGATAGAGTCAAAATCATGTTGAACCTCTAAAATGTCCGCAAGAAACAAAGGGTCATTTGCAGCCATTTTAAGTTCTTCCAATTTTAGAGAGTTAACGTCAACCAGATCGTCAACATAAACGGTCACCTGTTTCTTATCACTGAAATCAGGAGGCAATGTCACAATAACTTGATTGTCGTTTACCGGGCAAACAATTTTAAAAGTCATGTTATAATATTTAATACGAATATACGAAAAAACGAATTGTAAAAAAATGTTTCCGGCACTCAGCGATAACGTCAGCGTGTGAAAAAACTATCCACAATCCAACATGTAAAACTTGTGATAATAAATGAGAAAAGCAAATTGTTGCGGATTTAATGTTGCATTTCAAAACGGGCTGCCAGCTTCTTAGGAAATGATGATTCCGATCAATCAGAAGAACGCCGAATGTGATTGCTAAATATCAAATGCAGAAGAATTTTTACCAATTACCAATTACCGTAGTTCGACAGGCTCACTACTCGACAGGCTCACTACTCGACAGGCTCACTACTCGACAGGCTCACTATGACAGCAAAATTTGTCATCCTGAGGGGTTACTTATGGGCCAGCCCATAATTTTTGAACGTAATGACATCCAAAAGAAGTGTTTGTTTTTCAATCACATACAAAAGATGTCATTGGTAGCTTAGCTTGTCCTGAGCTTAGTTTACCCTGAGCTTGTCGAAGGGAAGGGACCAATTACCGATTACCAATTACCAATTACCGATCACCGATCACCCGATTACCCGCTCCTAATTGATCCCGCTAAAAATCCTTCTCCACCTTACGCGTTCCCAGAATTTAGGAGCGTTCTTGTCGTAACTCATCCATACAAAAAGTGCTTTGCCAACGATATTGGTTTCGGGCACAAAACCCCAGAACCGGCTATCTGCACTATTGTGGCGGTTATCGCCCATCATGAAATAGTAGTTGTATTTAAAAGTATAAGTGGTAATTTCCTTTTCTCCCATATAGTATTTCCCGTCTCTCATGATAAAATCCGGATTGTTTTCATAAACCCGGATCGCACGCTCATAAATACTGAAGGTATTGTTGTCTAAGTGAATTTCTGCTCCTGCTTTTGGAACATATAAAGGTCCGAAGTAATCAACACTCCATCTGATATCCGGATTATGCGGAAAAATATAATCTTGGTAATCATTCGTATGCGTAAACATGGAATCCACTCTTAAAACGCCTCCTTCGTTCTCCATCTTCAATTTATTTTTATAGGTTAAAGGAAGCGCAAAATCTAAGTTTCCATGTGGCAGCGGCTCTCCTTCACTGATATCATATGCATGTAACATTCCCTGAAATTTTTTCTCGTTCCAAAATCCGGCATCGTCAAATTTCACGTAATATTTATACTGCATGTTCTCCGGATTAGCCGCCGGTTTTCCATTAATAAAAACCTGCCCTTCAATTACCTGAACGGAATCTCCGGCAATGGCCAGACAGCGTTTGATATAATTCTCCTTTTTATCAAATGGTCTTCCGTCTTCAAAAGGATAATTGAAAACAACCACATCATTATTTTTGATACTTTGTAAATTAAACATACGCACATAGGGCATCCGCATAAAAGATAAATAACTGTGCGTGGAATCGGTTAAGGGTAGCGTATTATGTGAAAAAGGAAACGACAAAGGTGTTACCGGAAGCCGCGTTCCGTAATGAAATTTGCTCACAAACAGGAAGTCTCCCACTAATAAAGATTTTTCCATAGAGGAAGTTGGAATGGTGTAGGCTTCGATAAAATAAGAACGAATTACCGTTGCGGCTAAGGTTGCAAACCACAAGGCATCGCCCCATTCATAAACCATTTTATTGCCCGGCTTATCAACTACCCTTACAATGGATAAAATATATAATACTCCATAAATTACCGGAGCAACTATGAGGGCAAGGATTCTTGTAAAATAAAGCCAGATGAGAGAACATCCATATAAAAAATTAAGTAAGGCCATTCCTATCTCGCATCCGGCACTCAGATAAAGTGTCAGGGTCAATAGGTTCAGTAAACACCAAACGATAATGACTATCCACTGCCTTTTAGAGAAATTTTTAGGATTTTTATAATAATAATCAAAAGTTGATTTTAAGTTTAAACTGGATGGTTGTGACATAGAATTTTAAGAAATGAACGCGAAAAAACGGTTCGTATGATAAATTGTGTGTGTATTTTTATTTGAAAGGTAAATAATAATTATAAAAGGGTTATTGTTTGATAATTTCATCCAATTGAAGAATATCTTCCATGGAATAAATTCCTTTTTTGCCAATAATCCATTCTGCTGCCATGATTGCACCCTTTGCAAAACCATAGCGGGATTTGGCCTCATGGGTGATTTCAATTGTATCTATCATGGATTCGTATCTAACTTTGTGTGTGCCCGTTACTTCACCTTCGCGGTAGGATTCAATTAACAACTCATGCGGTTTGGCACTTTGAGCCGGTTGCTTTTTATCAAAAATAAGTCTGTCTTTTATCTTCTTCTTTTCCGGAAATTCTTCCATAATCTGTTTTGCCAGCGAAAGGGCTGTTCCACTGGGGTGATCCTTTTTTGCGGTATGATGAATCTCTTCGATCATAACCTCATAACTGCTAAAATGCTTCATCATTGAGGCCAATATATTATTTAACTTATAAAATATATTCACCCCTATACTGAAATTGGAGCTATAAACCATGGATTGCCCTTCTTCCAGACATTTCAATTTGATTTCGTCAAACTGCTCATACCAACCTGTTGTTCCAACAACAATCGGAACTTTTGATTCAAAGCATTTCAGGATATTTTCCACCGCTGCAGTAGGCATACTGAAATCTATTGCCACATCAACATTATGTAAACTTACCGGCATAAAATCGAAGGAATTTTCTAAATTTACCTTATAAACAATCTCATGTCCCTTGGCAACGGCAACTTTTTCAATAGCCATGCCCATTTTACCATATCCCAACAATGCAATTTTCATAGCTGAACAAATATACCTCAATTAAAGCAAATTTTTGTAATTATCAAAGAAACCTCCTTTTATTTTTATCTTTTTCATGAATATCAAGCTTTAAATTGAAACCCATAAACACATAATCCGGAGAATATTGAAAGCCTGGTTTTATTTTCAGACTTAGTTTATCACTTACATCAAAACCTTTTAAATGAGCATCTACCGCTGCATCAATCATATTTATAGCAAACAATCCGGCCATTCCAATTGCCGAAAGGTCTCTGGATTTCTTATAACTTTCTCTAACATTATACAACATGTCCTGAGGAACATTTGCGTACTCGGGATAAGTGACAGGCTGGTTATTTATACTTTGTATATAGGCTTGCCGTACCCGGTTAAACTCGTTACTGTAAAAATTATAAGAATAAATCAGGGCAGCAAAACCAACATAAATGACCGGAACTTTCCAGTATTTTTTATTGTAAATCTGACCCCCGCCGGGAAATAATGAAAACAGTGCCGCCTTTTTAGGGGCAGACAATGGCTTTTTAGTCACTTTTGCAGAATCAGGGTTTGGGGCTTTATTTAATTCCTGCCCATTAACAAAACCGAAAGAAAGGCAGAGAACAATTATAATGATTAAGTTGCGCAGGCTCACAATAAATCAATAATCCTTTTTAAGTCATGTTGCGATTTGAAAGGAATAATCAAACTACCCCTACCCCTTTCATCTGATCTTATTTTCACTTTCACATCCAGTCTTTCGTTCAAATTCTTCTGATATTCAATAAAAGGAAGTGGCATTTCAGGTTTCTTTCTGGCAGGTATTGAAACTTTACTCTCTTCTTTCCTTTCATTGGCTAACCTCACCATATTTTCAACTTCTCTTACCGATAAACCTTCTTCCATCATCTTATTGAAAAGATATTGTTGTTCGTCGGCATTATCAATATTAATAATGGCTCTGGCATGACCCATGGTAATTTGATTATCCCTGATGGCAGCCTGCACATTATCAGGCAACTTCAATAAGCGCAAATAATTATTAACGGTAGATCTGTTTTTACCTACCCTGTCACCCAACTGTTCCTGGTTTAAACTGCATTCATCAATTAAACGCTTGTAGCTGAAAGAAATTTCCATCGCATTTAATTCTTCCCTTTGAATGTTTTCAATCAATGCCATTTCCAACATGCCCTGATCATCCGCTAAGCGGATAAAGGCCGGAATATTGGTTAATCCGGCAATTCTGGCTGCCCGGGCCCTGCGTTCTCCACTTATAATCTGGAAACTGTCATAGCCCAGCTTACGTACAGTTATGGGTTGAATGATACCATGCATCCTTATGGATTCGGCTAATTCGTTTAAAGCAACTTCTTCAAACTCTTCGCGGGGTTGAAACGGATTTGCCTGAATCTGACTAATGGGAATTTCGCTAATGGAATGTAAAGGTTTTGACTCAGATGCTGTAATATCTGTATTTGCATTTTCCAATAATGCGCTTAATCCCCTCCCCAATGCATTTCTTTGTGTTTTACTCATTGCTGCTGATCTTCTACTCAAATTTTTGAATTTATATTTTGCGGAGTTTCCATCATATTAATTTTGGTTAATCCGTTTTTCTGCAGCAATTCTTTTGCCAAATTCAGATAATTAATGGCTCCCTTGCTTTCGGCATCATGAATAATAACCGCAATACCAAAACCCGGAGCTTCACTTAATTTAGTGTTTCTCTGAATGATCGTATCAAAAACCAAATCCTGAAAATGCATCTTAACTTCCTCTACTACCTGATTACTCAGCCTTAAACGCATATCATACATGGTTAATAATAAACCTTCAATTTGTAAATCAGGATTTAAGTTGGTTTGAATTATTTTTACGGTATTCAGTAATTTTCCCAAACCTTCCAACGCAAAATATTCACATTGAACAGGAATGATTACCGAATCGCTCGCTACTAAAGAATTGGTAGTAATCAAACCCAGCGAAGGAGAACAATCAAGGATGATAAAATCATAATCTCCCTTAATTTTTTCCAGCGAATACTTCATTAACCGTTCCCGGTTTGGAACACTTATTAACTCAATTTCGGCTCCTACCAAATCAATATTGGAAGGTAAAATATCTAAATAGTCAAAATCAGTTCTTAATATCGCATCTTTAACTGGCACTTCATTAACCAATACTTCATACAAACCCGATCTGATTTCCCTGGGATCAAAGCCCAGCCCGGAAGTTGTATTTGCCTGAGGATCCGCATCAATTACCAAAGTGCGAAATTCAAGAACCGCCAAACTTGCGGCCAGGTTAATGGCAGTAGTGGTTTTGCCTACTCCGCCTTTTTGATTTACAATTGAAATAATTTTACCCATAGTTCTTTTTTATAAAGCGAGTTGCCCGCCAATACTTAATAATATCAATTCTTTGCCTTCTTTCTCAAACGCCTGCTGTGCTGCCTTGTGATCAATTTTAATAAATCCAAAAGTATCAAAATGCAAGCCGATAATGCGATCACAATTTAGGAATCTAGCTGCCAGTGCAGCGTCCTGAGCATCCATTGTAAAGTTATCTCCAATAGGCAATAATGCGGTATCTATCTTGTACATCTCACCTAATAATTTCATTTCATTCGTCAGTCCGGTATCTCCGCTATAGTATATGGTTTTGGTTTCGGTCTGAACCAGAAAACCAACAGCTACGCCTGCATAAGTTCCATCATGCATGCTGCTGCTATGGGCTGCAAAGGTCATTTTAACCATACCAAAATCAAATATATGCTTTCCACCCGTATTCATCGGATGAACCTTGCTGATTCCCTGTTTCATCAGCCAGTTCATAATTTCGAAACTGCAAACAACCGTGGCATGGGTGCGATCAGCCAGATAAACCAAATCAGCGGTATGATCTTCATGCCCGTGTGAAACCAAAATATAGTCGGCTTTAATGGTATTAATATCAATTGAACCGGCTAATTCATTGGGACGGATAAAAGGATCAAACAAAATAATCTTTCCGGAAACTTCCAGCGTAAAACAGGAATGACCGTAATAAGTGATTTTCATAATTTCGTGGAACACCCGACAATTAAGCGTGAAACATTTTTTACCCATTCAAATAACGAAAAACCTTTGTGCAACTAATGCACCCGTTTTCAACAGGGGTGTTGATTACTTTTAGGCTTGATTATTTGCTATTTAAAAGATATGGGAAAAGAATCTTTGGAGATACAGAAAACAATATATTGAATCGGTTTCAGGCATGTGCGGCCAATAAAAGGTCAATATCCTTGTTGTATATACTCAAACGCTTGCCAAGGTGCTTATTGGTTAAATTTCCTCTATAAATATAAACGCCATTTCTAAGCTCCGGGTTTGCAAATAAAAAATCTCCGAAACTTTGATATCCCGACAAACGTAAAAGGAGTGGGGTCAGAATATTGCTCAAAGCATAACTAGCGGTACGGCAAACCCTGCTGGTAATATTGGGAACACAATAATGGATTACCCCATGTTTAACAAAGGTTGGTTTTTTATGCGTGGTTATTTCCGAAGTTTCAAATAACCCGCCCTGATCAATACTGATATCAAGAATAATGCTGCATTCTTTCATCATAGAAACAAGCTCTTCACTCACCACGACAGGAGATCGGCCCTCTTCACTTCTGATGCAACCTATAACCACATCGGCGGATAAAATTGCTTTTTCAAGAATTTTAGGATGAAGCAGGGATGTAAAAACATTCTGGTATAAATTACTTTGTAAGCGCCTGAGACGTGCCAGAGAACTATCAAAAACTTTAACGGAGGCTCCCTTTCCCAAAGCGGCTTTAGCAGCATATTCACCAACAGTACCCGCTCCAATAATAACAACTTCGGTAGGAGGAATCCCGGACACGCCACCTAGCATTTCACCTTTGCCCCCATTATTAATGCTCAGTAATTCTGAAGCAACAGAGATCGCTGTAATCCCCGTAATTTCACTGAGGCTTCTCACAATTGGAAAAATCCCATCCGAATCTTTCAAAAATTCAAATCCGATGGCATTGATCTTTTTTTGCATTAAGGAACGAATGTAGGGTTCAGATCTGGCGCCATGCTGCAAAGCGGAGATTAATAATTTTTCCGGTCCAAACAGGGTAATCTCCTCGTCAGTGGGAGGCTCTACCTTCACAATAATGTCTGCCTTGAAAACCTCTTCACGGTTTGGGCAAATTTTTGCACCTGCCTCACTAAAATCTTTATCGGTAAATTTTGCCTCTTTACCGGCATTCGACTCAATCCATACCTCATTGCCATTATCAACCAGTAATTGCACAGATGAGGGTGTTAAGGGTAACCTGTGTTCCTGCAAAGTAGTTTCTTTTGGAATCCCAATAAACAAAACCTGGTTGGGTTTGTTTTTTTGTAATAGTGCTTCCTTAGGCTGCAAACTGGCTTGTTTAGCTAATTCGCTAAACCCAAATGAAATATTTTCGGCCATTTATCTTATATTGAGTGAAACCAAATGTAAATATATATATGAAATTATCAAAGAATTAATGCATCAGAAAAATTATTCTAAGATTGATTTAAGCTTAGTTTCCTTTCTTTCTGACTATTTCCTTTAACAATTTGAATGTTATAATGAGGTTCATTATCAATTATTTCAGCAATTTTTTCAGGCCATTCAATCAAACAGGTATTTCCCGAAAAAAAATAATCTTCATAACCGATATCATAAACTTCAGCGATAGATTTTATCCGATAAAAATCAAAATGGAAAAGCGTTTTGCCTGAATCCGCAGTATATTCATTTACCAGTGAAAAGGTTGGGCTATTCACCTCCCCCGAAACGCCCAATTGTTTGGCTATCTCTTTGATGAGCGTAGTTTTTCCGGCACTCATTTCACCAAAAAAACACCATAAATTTTGTTTTCCTGCATTTGAAATTACCAGACGGGCAGCTTTTTCAATAGCATTCAGATCGTAAGAAAAATCAGCTATCAAACCTTTACAGGATAGTTCTGCCTTCTGTCTAATTCCTTTTCAATAAGAGTCAATTCCCTTCCGGCTTGTCCCTTCACACTGGTATTCTCCTGTGCCCTTCTGAATAAATAAGGCAATACCGCCTTTACAGGTCCATAAGGCAAATATTTTGTAACTTTAAATCCTGAACCCGAAAGATTATAACTCAGGTTATCGCTCATCCCGAATAATTGCGAAAAATATACCCTTTCATCATTCGGACTGATTTTATGTTCGATCATCAGATCCGTTAAGAATTTACAACTATCCTCATTATGGGTTCCTGCACAAAAGGCAACCTTATCAATATTTTCTATACAAAATTTCAAACCTTCATTAAAATCTATGTCGGTAGCTTCTTTACTGGGCTGAATCGGATCCAGATACCCCATTTCTTTTGCTCTTGCACTTTCCTTTTCCATATAGGCACCCCGCACCAGTTTAACACCATAAAAATAGCCCTTTTCCCTTGCCAGACGCACTGATTCTTTTAAGGCCGCAAGCCGGTCGTGACGATAAAATTGAAGGGTATTATAGACAATTACCTTTTCGGTATTGTATTTCTCCATCATTTGTTCAGCAATTAAATCAATCGGATCCTGAATCCAACTCTCCTCAGCGTCAATAAAAATTCTGACATGATGATCATAAGCTGCCTTACAAACCCGGTCAACCCTTGTTTTGATTTTTTCAATATCAAGCAGTTCCTCCGAATTAAGCAGTACCTTCGAATTTACTTTTTCAAGCAAATCCATTCTTGCCAATCCTGTAGTTTTAAATACACTAAAGGGTATTTTACTATTATTGGCAGCCTTTATAATTGTTTTAATAATTTCGTCGGCAGTGGCTTCAAAAACCTGTTCCTTTTCTTCTCCTTCAACCGAGTAATCCAGAATGGTTCCTATTCCAAAATTATCCATATGATCAATGGTCTTCTCGCAATCGTCAATATTCTCACCTCCGCAAAATTGCTTGAAAACGGTTCTCTTGATCAGACCCTTAATTGGCAAACCAATTTTGAAACCAATATCAACCAGTTTGGGTCCTAATTGAACCAACCAATTATAACCCATTGCTTTGAAAAGCAAATATGAATAACGCAATTCCCAGGTACTTTTAGCCTTGAAGGCCACCTCTGTGTTTGAAAAATCCAATTTTTTATCACTCATAAATTTCTATTAAACTGTTTGTTGTTGGGATAGCATCATAAATAAGTTAATTTGGCTGCGCAAAAGTATAATAAAATGAGGGTTTCATGAAAGAAATATTAAATAAAGATTTCAATATTTTTTTTGGTGAGGAGGTTTTCGAAAAACTCCTTGAAAATCTTAGGGTTAAAGACTACACAAAGCTATTTGTGTTGATGGATACAAATACCCGCAAACATTGCAGTCCTATACTCAGAAATTACCTTAAAAATTATATTCCAATCCTCATTCCGGTTGGCGAATCCAATAAAACCATTCAACAGGCCGAATTTATCTGGAAAACGCTTCTTAAAAACCTTGCTGACCGAAAATCAGTATTGATAAACCTGGGTGGCGGAATGGTAAGCGATATGGGTGGTTTTTGTGCTTCAACGTATAAGCGGGGAATTGATTTTATCAATATCCCTACTTCCCTGCTGGGAATGGTAGATGCGGCTATTGGAGGAAAACAGGGCATCGATCTGGATTCAAATAAAAATATGATTGGCGTTTTTAATCATCCCGAAAGTGTTTTCATTTATCCTCCCTTTTTAAATACACTCGTGGATTCGGAAATTAGAAATGGATTTGCCGAAATAATCAAACATGCATTAATATGCGACAAAATTTTGTTCGAAAAACTGGAGAAACTGGACCTATACGACCGAACTCGTTTTGATCCGGTTATTTTTCAATCGGTTATGATAAAATTCTCCATAGTTTCCAGAGATCCATTTGAAAAAAACATACGAAAAAAACTTAATTTCGGTCATACCATCGGACATGCAATAGAAACCTTAAGCCTGCTCAGGGATAAAAATCCTTTAAAACATGGTGAAGCCATTGCAATCGGAATGATTTGCGAAGCATTTTTAAGCAATGCGGTTGAAGGATTATCAAACAAAGAATTCAATCACATTACCGAGTTAATCCTGAACCGCTTTCCAAAATACGAACAAAAATGGAATGCAGCTAAATTGATCCGAATCATGAAAAATGACAAAAAAAATATAGCTGGAAACATCAATTTTACCTTACTCAAAAAAATTGGACTGGCCAAAATTGATCAATCCTGCAATGAAGATTTAATTGTTCAATCTCTAAACTATTATCATTGCCTTTAATATGGCCGGCTGGCAAATTAAATCTTCAACTAAGAACCTGCAGGCGGTAATTACTGTCCCTGCATCAAAAAGCCTTTCGAACAGGGCATTAATCCTGCAAAAAGTAATCGCACGGATATCAAATCAAAAACTTGAAATCACCAATATTTCCACCGCCGATGATACGAAAATTTTGACAGAGGCGCTTGAAATATCAAGGGGAGAAATTAACATTAAAAATGCAGGCACCTGTATGCGGTTTTTAACGGCCTATTACGCTGCAACTCCCGGATCAGAAATTGTTTTGAATGGGGATGAAAGGATGAAAGAAAGGCCAATCGCCGGTTTAGTTAATGTGTTGAACCAATTAGGTGCAAGCATTATTTACCTCGAAAAGGAGAATTATCCTCCATTAAAAATTTCAGGTTCCAAATTGAAGGGAGGCGAAATCTTTATTGAAGCCCATGAAACCAGCCAGTTTGCAAGTGCATTAATGATGGTTGCTCCATTCATGTCGGAACCATTAACCATAAACATAAATAATCAAGTCACTTCTTTTGATTATATTGAAATGACCGCAAGTCTGATGCGGGAATTTGGATTTCAGGTATCCATTCAAACCTCACCCGCTTGTCAAATTCATCTTAACAACACTGGGTATGATTTATCCTCAGTGTGCTATAAGGTTGAAGCGGATTGGAGCAGTGCCGCCTTTATATATGAGGCCGCTGCTTTAGCAGAAACGGCCAGCATTCTTATTCCAAATTTGAGTTTAAAATCAAAGCAGGGCGACAAAAGGATTGCCTCGATAATGAACCCATTTTTCGGCGTTTCAACACAAGAAAATGAGAAAGGAATAATCATTCAAAAAAAACGGGCTGAACCTACCCATTCCCCGTTTGAAATTAACCTTTCAAATAACCCGGATCTTGCACCGCCTCTTGTTTCATCAGCTGCTGCTTTAGGTCTTAAAATTACATTTACCGGTTTATCCAGTTTAAAAATAAAAGAAAGCAATCGCCTGTTGAATTTACAGCAAGAACTTAACAAATTGGGATATAACATTGAACTTACAGAAAGTGATTGTTTAATTCTTGCTGAACCCAAATCACAACACCAAAATATTGAATCGGTTTTAACCCAAACAGAAAACGATCATCGTTTGGTGATGTGTTTTTCTTTGCTGGCACTTAAAAATCGAGCTATTGTTTTAAGTGAAATCAGCTCTGTAGAAAAATCCTTTCCCGGGTTTTGGGAAGAAATGGAGAAGCTGGGGATGGAGGCCGTTCGATTATGAGCTTCCTGCTTTTGGCCTTTCGTTTTGAGTCAATTCACACGCTGCCGATAGTGGCATGTGTTAAACACCATCCGGAATCAATAATATATTAATAAAATGAAAGCAATTGTATATACAAAATATGGTCCACCGGAAGTAGCCAAATTAATGGAGGTTCCTAAACCCATACCCAAAGACAATGAAGTATTGGTTAAGGTTTATGCATCTACGGTTAACCGGACTGACTCTGGTTTCCGCAGTGCAGAATATTTTATTTCGCGGTTTTGGAGTGGCCTTTTACGACCTAAATATCAAATATTAGGTTGTGAGTTTGCAGGTATAATTGAAGAAATTGGGAAGCGCGTTACAAGCTTCAAAAATGGGGAAAAGGTTTTTGGTTATAATGACAAATCCTTTGGAGGTCATGGGGCGTATTTAACAATTGCTGAAACGGATGCCATTACAAGTATGCCCGACAATTTTAGCTTTGAAAAAGCGGCAGCTCTTACCGAAGGAGCACATTATGCTTTGGTGGATATTAGAGCAGCGAAGCTTGAGCGGGGACAAAATGTTTTAGTGAATGGAGCGACTGGTGCAATTGGTACAGCGGCGGTTCAGTTATTAAAACATTTTGGGGCAAAGGTTACAGCAGTTTGTAATACAAAAAATGTGGAGCTGGTAAAAACGCTCGGTGCAGATATTGTTATTGATTATCAAACCCAGGATTTCTTAAAGACAGAAGATAGATTTGAATTCATTTTTGACGCAGTAGGTAAAAGTTCATTTGGACAATGCAAGCCTTTACTAACTAAAAAAGGAATTTACATTTCAACGGAACTGGGGAAAAATGGAGAGAATATACTTTTTGCACTTACCACACCGCTTTGGGGTGGCAAAAAACTTTTATTTCCAATACCGTCAATTACCAAAAAGGACGTGCTATTTTTAAGAGAGCTAGCTCAAAAAGGTGAATTCAAACCGGTAATTGACAGACAATATAATTTAGACCAAATTGTAGAAGCTTACAAATACGTTGAATCCGGGCAAAAAACGGGTAATGTTGTAATAAAAATAGTTGAATGATCATAGCCTCTTACAGCTAAGAGTCAGGAGAAAATGTTTATACGGCAAGCAACCTTAAACCACAAATGCAATTAGACCTTTCTGCCTTAGCAAGCTCATGACTCAGACTATTTGCTGCCTTTTTAAGTATTCCGATAATCTTTGATTCGTATTCTACTTTTTTCATAAACCAAAATTGGGAGTTGTATTTAATATTTGCAAGAAACAAGGTGAAACTAAATCCCATATATAGGATTTATTAATTCTTTAAAACCCACCATCAAGACTCAAATTATTGAAATAGAGTAATATATCAAAAAACAAAATGTTATCAATTTTAACCAAATATACTATGTTTGTTCTCCTGTTATATAGTTGGGCGTCATTGTAGGGGATAAAGCCTATCTTCGATAATATTATAAATTTATATAGAAGTGCGGAGTCAGCACGATAATCACTGACAACAATAAAATGAAAAAAATTACATTTATTTTGACAGCTTTAATTGCAATAACAATTAAGACAAATGCACAGTGGACGCAACAAACAAGCGGAACTACAAAAAATTTATGGGGAGTGTCATTTGTGAATGAAAATATTGGCTTTGTTTGTGGTGATGCAGGCACTATACTGAAAACTATTAATGGTGGTGCTAACTGGATACCACAAAATTCGGGAACTACTTATCAGTTGGGTGGCTTGCAATTTGTTAACGCAAATGTTGGATATTGTATGAGCTTTTCTGACGCTGGCGGAAAAATCATTAAAACGATTAATGGCGGAACTACTTGGAATGATATCAGTTTGAATATATCAGGCGCACATTCTGGTGGAGTGTATTTCTTTAATGCTAATACAGGATTACTTGCACTTGGTAACAGTTCCTATACAAATAGTAAAATATTAAAAACTGTGAATGGGGGAATTTCGTGGGATACCGTTTACAGCGGAGCTGGGTGGATAAGTTTTTTTCATTTCCCCGACAGTAATAATGGTTATGCAACTGTAAGCGGAAGCAAAGTATTAAAAACTACGGATGGGGGTAATAATTGGTCTCTTTTGAATAATATTGGAGGAAACCTTTGGATGTCGGGTGTATATTTTTTTAATAAAGATACAGGATTTGTTAGCGGAGGTGATTTTAGTTTAGGCGGAGGTTCAATTTTCAAAACCACTAATGGTGGAAGTACCTGGCAAACGCTGAGTACTGTTTATGGTACAAGTGTCATGTTATTTAATAAACCTAACATTGGTTATTCTATTGGCTTTGACAATACAAATGCGAAAAAAATATTAAAAACTATTGATGGTGGCATAAGTTGGGTATTTGATACTACTCCCACAGATAGTATTCTAAATGGTATTTCTTTTCCAACTGCTAATATTGGCTACGTTACTGGTAATGGCGGAACAATATTAAAAACAACCATTGGCACTAGCATAGCAGAAAATATAATAAAAGAACGTATTAATATTTATCCAAACCCTGCTTCTGAATTTATAACGTTAAGTAATGACCTAAATAACAAATCCGATTTAACATTGAATATTTATAATTTAGTGGGTGAATTAGTTAAATCAGAAATGCTGAAACAAAACCAACAACAAATTAATATTGGAGATTTAAGTGACGGAATTTATGTGATTACTATTAAATCAAAGGACTTGAAAGAAAATCAAAGATTAATCATTCAAAGATAAGATTGGCAGCATATAACAGATAGGGTTTCCTAGCGTCCGCAGGAAGAACCATGAACCCTATGTTGAACAGCTTGCCTCGTCCTTAGACGAGGGAAACACGCTCAGGCGAGGGGACTTTCTGCACTTTTAATAATTTATAATTATTAATTAAAGTTTTTACCCCCTTATATGAAAGAGAGTAATGACCATACACTTTTTGCTGATTTGGAGTTTAATAAAAATACCCTACCCCCATTCAACCACACCCACCACCTAAACGAATGATTATCTTATTATTACAATATTCGTATTTTGAAAATATTATTTGTGTAAAAGTGCTTAGTAAGTATACTATTTTCACAAACCTTGCAACCCAAAAAAAAGCATACCGGTACTTTTACTACGATTCCAAATTTTTAATCATAGCAAATATCATTTTTGAAAGTTCCTCTGATTTTGCATAAAAATCATTTTGCATAATGGTTGACATTAATTTTTCTGAAAGAAGGAAATCGAATATGGCAACGCATTCAAAAACTGAACCCCTGGAAATAACAAAAAAGTTTTTCCTGTCGGCTTTACTAAAACGGCTGGAGCCTTCAGCTATATTGAGTATAATACTGAATGATGCCCGGCGGAGTTGGTCTTTGGTGGTTCGATCCAGCTCTTTTTGAGTTTTGATAAATTGGTAAACTTCGAGGTTGAAGGATTTGGCTTTTTGGTAGACAATAAGTTTTTCGAAGTCGAACATAGAGTTAATTTGGTTTAAGTTATAAATATTTTGAACTTCTTAGCAAATTATGACATTGAATTCAATTAAAAATTTGAGAAGCGTGGAAAAACCAGTTGAAAAGGAATGATTTCGATATAGGATAATCGGATATGGCTAGAATTATTGAGTTTATAGGTACGCCAAAAAAATCCCAGAAGTAGGATTAAAGTAGGGTGAGTGTGAGAGCGAGAGCGAGAGCGAGAGCGAGAGCGAGGAAAAAATCAGAGTGATCGTGTCCGCTCTCGCTCCCACACTCACTCTGATTTTTGTAGTCCCTGAAGGAAAGGCTCCCCTAATTCTATTGACCAGTATTTTATTCTATTATATTTTGCTAATTGCTGATTTTTAAATGGTTATGCTAAATGTTGTTAAATATTGTAAAATAAAGTTTCAATTTATTGTCAATGGTTTTGTCAATGGTTTATATTTGTTTTATGAGTTTGAACATTTCTTTTTACTTATTAAACCCGGAAGCAAAAAAAACGTCGGCCATTTATGTATCCATTTCTGATGGCAATAATAGGGAAAGATTTTCAACTGGCGAAAATATTCCTATTATGATGGTAAATAAGCAGAGAAAAAAAGGAAAACCCTTATTAAAACGATCCAGCGAATTATACATGTTTTACTCTGAAAGATTAAAACAGTTTGAAACTAAAATTCGCTCAATTTATATGGAGGAATCTTCAAATAGTAATCAGACAACTCTTCAGATAGTGAAAGACAAATTTCAATTGTCAAATGGAAAAGGCGCATCTGGTTCAAATGGTATTTTAATTACAGCAGCATTGTCAAAATTTGTTTCTAGCAATTTAGCAAATTGGTCAACCGCTACAGTGAAAATTTATAAAACTTTATCTGACCACCTTGATTATTTTGATAAAAATTGTGTGATTGATAATTTCAACCATGTTCGTTTTTCTGAATTCAGAAATTACCTTACAGAAACAGGACTTGCAAACAGTTCAACAAATAAGTATTTAAAGAGCCTTAAAACATTTATGAAATGGTGTCTATACCCTGAAAATAATTTAATTAAGATTCCAGTCTCATTTGACCAAATGGAAAGTCTAAAAAAAGGAGAGGCGTTTAAAGTGGCCTTAAAAGAAGATGAGCTTGAAAGTTTAATTGGATTAAAACTGGATCAACATCCTAAGCTGGAGAAGGTAAGGGATTTATTTGTTGCTCAATGTTTGACTGGTCAGAGAATTTCCGATATCCATAAAGTGATTGACCAGAAAAACTTACAGGCAAACACAATAGTAATACACCAACAGAAGAATCGAGAATCAGTTTCTATTCCTATCCACCCTAGACTAAGAATACACCTTGAAAAATTATTTATAAAATATCCAGATGGATTTCCATCAATCACAGATCAAAAGGTCAATGACTATTTAAAGGAGCTTTTTCTGGAATATAAATTTAACCGTGAAATAAGAAGGGTCCAAAGAAAAGGTAATTTGGATACAGTTGAGATAAGACCAATGAATGAGGTTATATCCTCCCATGATGGAAGAAGGACATTCTGCACGCTTGCAAGAGCCAGAGGAATTGATGATTTAACGATTATGAAAGTATCAGGCCACAAAAATCTGGAACAGTTTCTTGAGTATATAAAAATTGATGATTCCGATATTGATAATGCTTTTAACAAACTTTTTTAATTATGGATGGTAAATTATTCAAATATTTGGATAGGGTTATAGTTTATCCAGAACAATTCAATATTATTTATTTTACTGAAACTATTGATTTCATATATGGCAAATTGAAGGTTGATTTAATTTTTGATTATGAAAACCATAAAACTGATTTGCATTGGTTTAACCAAAAAATACTGATTTATTATTATTTATTTCAGAAGGATTATAAAAATAGATTTAAAAAATCCTATAAAAAAGTTTGGGTTAGACAATTTGAAATTTCCGCACTTAAATTTAATAAAAGGTCATTAAACCAATTAGATTTAATGTTATACATGATTGAAATGAAGTTGTTAAAAACAGTTAGAGATTTAGCTAAACTTATGGAAATTTTTAAAAATGGACCCATAACAAATTACCAACTTAATATTTATGAGGAAAGAATTGGTGAATTGATTTGTCCAATAGATTATATTCCCCCGAAAAAAACTATAAAAAAGACTTCTAACTCCCAAAATACAATATTAAAGGGCATAAAAATATTTAATTATTCAGAGGATCATAGCAAATTGGACAGGTTTATTAAGAGACTTAATAAGAAACCAATTAAAAGTAAAGTGGAACAAGCCTTAATAATTTTAATGGCAGCAAAAACTAAAGGATTAATCGATTTACAATCGATACCTACAAATATTATTTTTGATTATGGACGTCAAAAATTGGGATTTAATTTTACCGATAAAGCTTTTTACAAACAATTTAGTATTTTAAATAATAATAAAAAATTCCAAAACGATCCGCAAGGGAAAAAATATTTTGACCTAAGAATGAATGTTTTTTTAGCAAAATTTGACCGTTTTCTGAAAATTTGAAAAGTTGTGCAATCCAAGCGTTTATCACCAATTAGCAACATTTTTTTAATTGATAAGTTGAATGATTGTTGAATGAAAGTTGAATTATCTTTGAAGCCAAATTGAAAGGAAGTTGAATTGTAATTGAATCTTTATGGTGACCAAATATTTAAGGCCAATTACCTTATATTTTTGTTCTCACAATGTCGGAAGCACCAAATCCATTTCATGAATTAGAAAAGCGCCTTGAGAGAATTGAGGCACTCATTATAGCTAACAACCAGAAAGAGGTTGCAAGTAATCTTGTGACCTCAGATGACAACGAAGTAATGTCTATTACTGAAATTTGCGGTAAAGGGAAATTAATGAGCCGGCCCACATTTTACAAACATGTAAAATCTGGGAGGATCACTCTGTATAAATTAGGAAACAGATCCTTTGTTTCTAAAAAGGAGTTTTACAAGGCATTTACCCCAAATAATTCTGACGGTCGGCAAACCTAAGGTATGTTGGTTTCAAAAGGGGGCCTTTTTATTGATATAATGAGTTATCTATTAATCAAATTAGTGAATGATTATTTCTAATTAAAAAATCATGATTTCCGAAAAAACAATACAAGAAGTAAAATTTCACGCCGATATTGTAAATATTATTGGCAGTGACGTGAAACTTAAATGGTCTGGAGCAAATTTTACAGGTTTATGCCCTTTTCATTCCGAAAAAACTGCAAGTTTTACCATATCACCGGCTAAAGGAATTTACAAGTGTTTTGGCTGTGGTGTTACTGGTGATTCAATTAAATTTCTAATAGAACATTATAAGTTAACCTTCAACCAAGCTATTGAAAAATTAGCAGATTCTTTGAATATAAAAGTTGAGTATGTTAATGACAACAAAACAAAAGAAGAAATAGAATCTGATAAACAAAAGAATTCATTGGCACAATCCCTATTAAATGAAACCCAAGACAAATACATCGGGGAATTAAAAAATCAAAAAAACATTGATGTTTACGATTATTTACAAAATACCCGGAAATTAATTAGCGAAAATATTTTGGAATGGCAATTGGGTTTTGCACCAAATGCCAGGCTTATTTCAGAAAATATTCCGGAACCAAATCGTCAAAAAATAGCTGAAGAAATTGGACTTATTAAAATTAACTCACAGGAGATTTACGATGTTTTACAAATGCGGGTCACTATTCCTATTGAAGACCATAATGGTAGATTGGTAGGTTTTGCAGGACGGAATTTGCCCAAAGTGGATAGAGTAAAAGATAATTTTAAATACCTGAATCCAAAAGAAAGTTTCTTATATAAAAAATCGAAAATTCTATTCGGACTTAACAGGGCAATCATTTCCAAAGCATTTACAACGCATGGAATGGCAATTCTTACTGAAGGTTATTTTGATACAATCGCCATGCATCAGGCCTCCTATGATTGCACGGTTGCAACTTGTGGTACCGCTTTAACAAAGGATCAGGCAAAATTATTAAGGAAATATACTGATAAAGTAATTATTATGCGGGATGGCGAGGCTGCCGGACTAAAAGCAAGCATAAATGATTTAGAAATTTTGTTGCAAGAGAATTTTGAAGTAAAGATATGTGTTTTACCGAATGGCAAGGATGCAGATGATTGTTCTCATGACGTGCACTTTCCAAATTATTTAATTAAAAATATTCAGGATGCAATTAATTGGAGATTGGATGAGTTTTTTAAGACCTCAAAAAATGATGAATTATCAATGTCAGTTGCAATAGGCTTAGCTGCCGAATTATTGGCTATAATTCCTGATGTTACAACCCGTATGATTTATCAGAACAGTTTACAAACAAAATATAAAGTAAAACCAGCTATTTTAAAAGCAGCCTTTGAAAAGGCTGATAGACAACTTGCGGAACAAAAAAACAAGGATTTAGAAAATGCTTCCAATAAATTTGGTGAAACACCTTTCAATAAATTACCGCGATGGGTAAATGTGGATGAATTAATGAACATAGGGTTAGTTCAATTAGAAAATGACATTGAAGGATTTAAGTCAGGTATTTATTTTAAAACAAATGATGATTATATTAAACGGGCAACAAATTATACTATCAAACCTCTTTTTCATATAAATGAACAACATAATAATCGAAGGCTCTTAGAAATCTGGAATGGCACAAAACGATCCTTCTTAGAAATGCCAAGCAGAGGTTTTATAAGTTCAGATACTTACCAATCCTCAATAATTGAAAAGGGGAATTATACCCATAATGAATTTTTTACAAAAAGTCACTTTATTAGGTTAATGGGGTGGCTGTGTGAAAAAATGCCTTATTGTTGGGAATTAAAAACACTTGGCTGGCAACATGAGGGCTTCTTCGCGTTCTCTAATAAAGTAATTTTACCTGAGCAAAACACTGCAACTCTTAAAGATTATAGTGAAATGGGGATTGCTGAAGTTGGGAATAAAAATTTTATTAGCCTGGGTGCTTCTTTGGTTCAACAAGATTATAGAATTGAAGATAATATTTATGAGAACGACCAATTTTTGAAATACGTCGCATCAAAACATTCGTTTGCAGAGTGGTCAAACCTTTTTTGCAGAGTTTATGGTACAAACGCTCCAATAGGTATAGCCTATACATTTATTACAATTTTTAAAGATTTGGTGACAGAGACCACTAAGTGTCCTCTTCTATATGCCTATGGACCAAAAGGATCAGGTAAATCAGATTTTTGTGAATCAATTCTTCATCTTTTTTTCAGTGGCAAGGATTCACAAGGGAAGCCAATTCAAGGCTATAACCTGAATCCCGGCCAAGGCACCCCATTTAGTTTTCATAATTTAATGAACCGGTTCCGCAATGTGCCGGTTCATTTTAATGAATTTGATGAAAACAATATTGAAAATTGGGTATTTGGCAGTTTTAAAGCCTTTTATGATGGTCAAGGCCGCGAGGTGGGAGATGGAAATTCCGGAAAAAACAGAAAAACAAACATTCAAAAAACTCAAAGTACTATTTTATTGGCCGGACAATACTTATCAACCCGTGATGACGGATCTGTTTTAAGCCGTTCTATTACCAGCCAGTTTAACCTAAGTACAGTTGAAAATTTAACACAGGAGCAAACTGCTAATTGGAAACAATTAAAGGAATGGGAAAATGAAGGCTTATCGGGTATAATTGGCGATCTCCTTAAATATCGAAATGAGTTTAAAAATAACTTTCCGAAAGTTTATTGGGAAGAATTTAACACTCTACTTGCAGATATAAGAAAAACTGCCGCAAATCCAGAGATGCGTTTAGTTCGTAACTATGCCCTTTGTTTAGCAGTAATAAAAGTTATGGGGTCTCTTGGTATTGAACTCCCATTCGACTACCAAGAATTTTACAATAATTGCAAAGTACAAGTTATAAGTCACAATAGCTTATTAAAAGAAAATAATTCATTACAAAACTTTTGGAAAACAATTGAAATCTTGTATGATAAAAAACAAATTAACCATGAAAATAATAATTTATTTGAGCGTGAATTTGCAATTCGAACCCAAACCGGGGTAAAGATTAATAAGGATGGGAAAACCCAAGACATAGAATTTGTTGCCCCTCGTAAAATAATATTTATTAGATTTAGCAACTTATATGCTGCTTACGCAAAAGCCTATCGTGAACGAACCGGTAAGGCTGCACAAGATGAAAGCTCATTATTAAAATATTTACAGGACCAACCCTATTATTATGGTCGTGCCCAATCATTTAGATTTGATGATAAAGTAACATCTGCTTATGCACTTGATTATGAAAAAGCGGAACTTAGTCTTGAAAATAATTGGGCACCAGATACAAGTAATACTGCATCAATGGAAAATATGGATCAAAATTTCTCTAATCAGGCATCGCAAACAAATTTGAATTTAGATTCTGAGATTGATTTACCATTATGAAGGTTATTATACTCTTACAATAAATTCCTACAAAATTTGGTGACTACATCTCCTACAAAAACCTACAATACTGATATTTAATTATTTAATTTATAAAATAGTGTAGGTGATGCAGCAATTTTGTTGTTGTTTGTAGTTTTCTGTTGGTGGGTGTAGGTGTTGTTGTTTTGTTGGTGCAAATTACTCCTGGAAACTGATGAATTAATTTTCAAAAAAATTCAAAATCGACTGCGCCTGCTATTCAGGTTTCGACTATTTTAGTATTAATAGGTTGATTTCTGTTTTAGATTAGTTTTGCTGCAAGTAAAGGTTGGATTAACTTGGCCTGGGAATACTGGACCTTGAATGTTCCGGTAGTCTAAATTAATACTAATTGTAATATTTCAAAAGAATTGAAGGAAATAATTTGAAGGATTTCCATAATAAAATTCATTATTGAAAAAGTAAATTTAATTTTTGACTTCAATACTCTGCAAATTTCTTAAAAAACCATAAGTCGTTAATACTTTTCTATCGATGACTTTTTTTAGGATTTAATTTTCCTTGTAAATTAATCCTGTATAATGTGGTTAACCTTCCACATTATCCAGCATTTTGAATGAATTCCTTTTTTGCGAATGGGTTCATCCTGTTCAACAATGGGAGTAAAATACACACCAATTTCCACACAGTTATTTTCACCCAGTATTTTTTTGAATATTTCAGGTCCAACTTTATCAATGTTCCGGTTTTAACTGACCCGGCTCTCTCTTCCTGTCTCAGTCATCTGAGCCATGGGCGGTTTTCTGGCAGGTGGGTGGGCTTTTTAGTGGGCAGGTGGGCTTTTGCATTGGCGGGTGGGTTTTTGTGTGGACTGGCGGTTTGGTTTTCCCATGACATTTTTGGAATTTCTTATGCGTAAAGTGCATTTTTGGGCTGTAACCATTGAATCCTGCGTTTTTTGTAGATAATTTAAAATCCGATATGAGCAATTGGTAGGGGCGAATGCGATTCGCCCTCTCATTTTACAATAGGGCGCATACACCCCTTTATTGGGTTTTAACCATAGAAACCTGCGTTTTTTG
>CAYHCF010000014.1:0-85644 GCA_964355075.1 uncultured Chitinophaga sp. | reverse complement strand
GTGGTGTGGGAGGGAATTGAACCCCCGACACAAGGATTTTCAGTCCTTTGCTCTACCAACTGAGCTACCGCACCGTTTTTTAAGGAGTGCAAATGTAAGCCTTTACATCTTTTCTCCAAAAGAAATTTCAAAAACTATTTTTCGCAGGTTTTTTTGTAACATTGTGCATCAACTTCTGTTTATGATAGCACAAATAATCTTTACAGCTATGACAGCTGTAGCCATTTATTATTTTGCAAGAAATGTAGGCAAAATACGACGCAATATCTTGTTGGGCAAAGACATAGAAATAAAAGACCGCAAACCAGAGCGCTGGTTAACTATGCTGCGTGTGGCTTTCGGGCAAAGTAAAATGGGTACCCATCCGGTACCGGCTTTCCTTCATGTTATTGTTTATGCGGGATTTATTTTAATCAATGTGGAGGTGCTTGAAATCTTTATGGATGGCTTCTTCGGAACGCATCGGGCTCTCTCCGGTTTTGGTATGATCTATAATTTAGCCATCGGATTCTTTGAAATATTGGCTTTTGCCGTACTGATTTCCTGCGTCATCTTTTTAATTAGAAGATTCATTATCAGAATCAGAAGATTTACCTCACCCGAATTAAATGGATTTCCAATCCGCGATGCAGCTACCATCTTGTTCATTGAAATTATTCTGATGGGCGCCTTGTTAAAAATGAATGCCGCCGATCAAATTCTGCAATCCCGTGGAATTGAGCACTATATAAAAGCCGGTTCTTTCCCGGTCAGCAGCTGGTTGTTGGCTCCATTTTTTAATTATTTTACAACCGAAACGCTTATTGCTTTTGAACGCATCGCGTGGTGGTTCCATATCATCGGGATCTTTCTGTTTATGAACTACCTGCCTTTCAGTAAACACTTTCATGTAATTTTAGCTTTTCCCAATACCTACTATTCTAACCTGAACCCAAAAGGGGAACTGAATAATATGGCTGCGGTAACCCAGGAAGTAAAGTTAATGCTCGACCCAGGTGCTGTTGTACCTGAAGGATATCTGCCACCTACGAGTTTTGGCGTGAAGGATATCACCGATCTCAGCTGGAAAAATTTGATGGATGCCTATACCTGCACGGAGTGTGGCAGGTGCACAAGTGCTTGTCCGCAGAATCAGACCGGTAAAAAACTTTCGCCTCGCAAAATCATGATGGATACCCGGGATCGCCTGGAAGAAGTGGGCAGAAACATGGATACAAACAAAGGCAGTTTTGTGGAGGATAATAAAAACCTTCACAGCTACATCAGCGAAGAAGAATTATGGGCATGTAATACCTGCAATGCCTGTGTTGAAGCTTGTCCGGTAAATATCAATCCAATGGAAATTATTGTTGAAATGCGCAGATATAAGGTAATGGAACTAAGCGCTGCACCTTCTTTAATCAACGGCATGTTTAGCAATATAGAAAACAACCAGGCCCCCTGGCAGTTTAGTCCGATGGATCGGGCCAACTGGACGCAGGAGGTATAAGGTATAAATGAGTATCATTTCAATATTATTTTTAAAAAGGCAATTAGAATATGAGCGATTTTAAAGTAAAAACACTGGCTGAAATGTTGGCCGCGGGCGAAGAAGCCGAAATACTGTTTTGGGTGGGTTGTGCAGGCAGTTTTGACGAACGGGCACAAAAAATTACCAAAGCATTTGCAAAAATATTGCATCATGCAGGGGTGAAATTTGCCATACTGGGAACAGAAGAAGCCTGTACCGGTGACCCTGCGAAACGGGCAGGCAACGAATTCCTTTTTCAAATGATGGCCATGCAAAACATTGCTACCCTGAATAGTTATGGGGTCAAAAAAATAGTAACTGCCTGTCCGCATTGTTTCAATACGCTCAAAAATGAATATCCTTCTTTAGGGGGCCAATATGAAGTATTGCATCATACTACTTTAATCAATCAACTTTTGGATGAAGGCAAAATAAGCATTCAGGGAGGTGGGTTCAAAGGGCAAAGCATTACCTACCACGACAGTTGTTATTTGGGCAGATCGAATGGTATTTATGAAGCACCGCGCCAGATCATTTCAAAACTCGATGCTGCCTTGGTTGAAATGAACCGCAATAAAGCCAATGGTTTATGTTGCGGTGCCGGTGGGGCACAACTTTTTAAAGAAGCCGAAAAAGGCGAAAAGGAAGTGAATGTTGAACGTGCCGATGATATGCTCGCAACCGGCGCTCCTATTGTGGCCGCGGCTTGTCCATTTTGCATGACCATGTTGCGCGACGGCATCAAACACCACAACAAAGAGGAAGAAGTTCAGGTATTGGATATAGCAGAATTGGTTGCAAAGGCGATGGATTTGTAGTTGAAAACTCAAATTAAAACACTCATCGATCAACCCCATAAATTGGATCAATTCAAAATAATTTTTCTGCAAATTATTTCAGTTTCAGTTTGTATTTTCAAAAAATAAATTCCGCTTGTTATTCCTTTCAAATTTATTGAATATTTAGTTTCAGCTAATGGAACCGGATACACATAAACCGTTTTCCCGCATAGATCTAAAAGCGTAATCTGATTCATTTTTACATTTGCGGGAATTTCAAGGGTAAGTAAGTCAATTGCCGGGTTTGGATAAACCTTTATCTCTTTCTCATTCAATAATTGGTTTAAGCCGGTCGGTTTTGCCGGTGGCAAGGCAAATGACTGTTTACCGTCGGTAGCGTCAGACGATAGTCCCTGATCGGCATAAAACCCAAGCCCTCTGCGGGCAAAGGCTTTCCATAACAAATCATAATTTTCAAACTTATTATTGATGGAATCTGCTAATAAGATTGCATTCCTTGCATCTACAAAACCCGGTTCACAAGGTTGCAGTTTCAAACCATCCATTATGAGCTGAATGGCCAGGTTATTCCCCCCGTTTCCATTATAAATATCATTATCAAAACCATGTTTATCCACCAAATCCCAGAAAATATCATAGAGAATAGTTGCCCATACAAAACCCAAAGCATGCACTTCGATATTTGTTTTTATATAATCATAGGTAACAGGATTAATGGACATATTTCGGCTATAAGGATAATCTCTGATGCCCAAACCATTGGAGTCTTCGCCAATCAGGTAAGTTCCGACTCCTCTGCCTGCCTGTGGATTATCGTAAGATCTGGCAGTAAATGCAAGGGCAAAAAAATCACTCCAGCCTTCACCCCCTTGTTCGGCATTATAAAGACAACCGGTATTTAGGGGCCCACCGGTCAGGCGGTTCGAAATACCATGGGCATATTCATGAATAATGACGCCATTGTCAAAATCACTATCATAATATTTCACACCTCCCGAAGAATCAACCAGCGTAACATTGACAACACTATTGGCCAGAATCCTGTTTTTTAACGTATCTCCCAAAATTTTTGTAATCATAACCGAAGGTATGGTGATGAGGTTCCCGGGTCCCGAGGGTGCAGTGCCCATAGTGAAAGGAGCACCCGGTGTATTATTGACAATGATAGCTGCAATAGCTCCCGCCATTTGAGCGTTATAAACTTTATTTACAAAAGAGCAGTCTCCCCGGTCAATCAATGCAATTTTACCGGTAACGTTACTGGTAATCGCCGCACAGCACAAATTAGAATCTATTGATCCATCCAACCCGATTGCAAGATTAGCCGTTATGCCGGGAGGAGAAAGATCTGGTCCAAATCCTGCAATTGCAGCTAAATACTGACCTTTTAATGCCAAAGGTGAAATAATATTGAGCAGTTTTTTGGAACCACCTACCGACCAAAGAAACATCTGCATTCTCGGATTATAACCATCAGGAGGCGTAGAAAAATTTGCATTATTGGTTCCACTACCATCCTGCGCATCGGCAAAAAGATAGTCATCGCCTATACCCAATCCACCATAATTATTTTGTTGAAAATTTCCTGACTCTTCATCAAAACCATAATGAAAAGAAAGGTCATGTATGATATTGTTCCAGTAAAATAAATTGGTGATGGCAGCATCTAAAAACTGGCGTGGTTTTGCATTTGAATCATTCGGGAAATTAAAGATCAGGTTACTGCCTCCATCAGGAGCATGTCCATTGCTGCTATCCTGATCCAGGGTATCTTCTTTGGCAAATACATTATTGCCTCTCGTGGTGGTGAAATCGGCACCAGCAATTCCATCTGTATCATGCCACCCATAAGGAGAGGCCTCAGCAGTGGCAGAGCTTCCAACCAATTGTCGTGAAGTCTTTAGGGGACTTTCAAACGGGAAAGGATATACTTTATAGCTGGCATTTACCGGCTTTTTCATCAGGTCTGTCTCTTCGAATTGAAATGCATAATAGGCATTGTTTTTAAAACGGTTTTCAATGGTGGAGCTTTTACAATGAGTCGTCCAGTTATTTTCATCAATGATTTCGCCCTGTATTAAATCAACCCTTTTATTCCACCAGTCACCGGTTTTGTCATCAAAAAATTCTATATTCCATACCGGTATTAACTGCTTGTTTTTATACAAATAAACAAATTTTGCTTTGATGTCTTTTTTAGAAGCTGTTCGATCACTTACCACAAATTCACCGGAACTATTTCCGGATTTGTAATTTGAAAAGTTCAGTACCTTTCCGAATTGATCGGCAACTTTATTCATGGCTTCGGCAGGGCTCATTGAATTTTTAGCCTGAACCAATTTTTGAACCGAATTCTTTATAAAACCATTATTTAAAGAAAGTACTGTGCCTTCTTTACTAAAATGAATGGAGGAGTTGGCATTAAAAATTTCTATGCCATTTATCGTCTGCCGTAAATAAACATGAGTCATTCCGCTTTTTGAAGAATTGCTTTGTGAGGAAACAACATAAGCATCATTGCCTGATGGTGAAAGGCCACGTACAACCAGTGCTGCATCAATTTGAGACTTACTGATCTGGGAAAAACACGTGGATGTAATCAGGAAGAACAGCGTAAAAATAGTGGTATTTTTCATGTAGATGTTTGTCGAAAATAAACAAATATTTGCATAATTCATATCAACTGCAGGAATGGCGGAACCGATTCAATTTTTTTTCAAAACAATTTTATGATTACTTTGCCAAAAAAGCATATTTAGGCCAGATGAAAACCGAACGCTGTTTCATGAATCGATTTAAGAACCTGAAGGCAAAAAGGATAATGCTTATTTGTGCCTTATCTATTCTGACTACCCATGCTGTTTTTTCCCAGGTAGATAACCGCTTTTTAGCAGACCCGATCTCATTTAATAGCAGTGATAGTGGTCATGCCGGGTTCAGTTTCCTGAACCGTAACTACATGCGCAATACGGAGTACTTTAATAAAATTGAATCGGGCAGAACCCTTTTCGGAATCCAATTATTACCTGCACTTTATTATCAGGTAAACAAGCATATAAAAATACAGGGAGGACTTTTTATTCGTAAAGATTTTGGTGGTAATAATCCATTTACCGAAGTAGTTCCAACCTTTACCTTAAAATTAGAAAGCGCAAAAAAATGGGATGTGCTTTTTGGAACCTTAGAAGGAACCCTGAACCACCGCATGCTTGAGCCGATGTTTGATATTGCATCCAATATAGAAAAACATATAGAAAACGGATTTCAACTCAAACACGAATCTGATAAATTATTTTTTGATACCTGGATCAACTGGGAAAAATTTATTGAGCGGGGTTCAAATTTCAAAGAGCAATTAAGTGCAGGATTAAATTTTCAACCCCGTTTGTTTTTGTCAGAGAATGGATACTCGGTAACACCTGTTGCTCAGGGAATGATTTCGCATCGGGGAGGGCAAATTGATAAGGATACAATTTCATTTTTTGTGATTGCGAATTATAGTGGAGGCATTTGTTTTATGAAACAGAATAAGACGGGTTTTATCATGGAAATAAAACTTGAACCTTATTTATTATTTTACCATCAGGCTGATGGAAATATTTTTCCTTTCGATGGAGGCAGTGCTGTTTATGTAAACGCATCAGCCAAGGCAAAAAACCTTTCGCTGATGCTGAGTTATTGGAATGGAAACCAATTTGCAACTTCAAAAGGTTCGCCCATATACAGTTCTGTTTCTCTCGACTATCCCGGTCATGTTGAACCAAACCGTCAATTGATTTTTGTTCGTGTTTTTTATGAAAAAACGATCTACGAACAACTTTACCTGAGTTTACGTTTTGAACCGTTGTACGACCTGAATAATTCATTATTTGACTATTCGTATTCGTTTTATTTAAGTTATAGAGGCGACTGGCATTTATGAGTAATTCCGGTTTCGTATCAAAAAAGATTTCTATAATAATTAAGTACCGGACAAAAGTCCAAACAAAACTGATTTTCCTGCCTTAAGCTTTCTGTTTTTTGTGCAATATCATGCAACTTAATAGGTGACTCACTTTCATCATTTGAATCTAATAATGCTTGTTTTATCAGGCATGAATAGATTTGATTTATTGTTATTTGCGGTGAGGCAGGCATCACACCAACATTTCTGAATTGTACCAAACAATTACATTATAGCTATTGCATTGGAAGCAGGAAAAGATATTTTTGCAGTTCCTGATAAATAAGTAATTTAAGTATGGCTGAAGTAATTAATATGCCCAAAATGAGCGATACCATGACCGAAGGAGTTATTGTATCGTGGTTAAAACAAGTGGGCGACGACGTGAAACCGGGCGATATTCTGGCTGAAGTTGAAACCGACAAAGCCACCATGGAGCTTGAAAATTTTGTTAAAGGAACCTTGTTACATATTGGCATTCCGGCCGGAGGCTCGGTTCCAGTGGATGCCTTGATAGCCATTGTGGGCAAAAATGGCGAAGACATAAGCGCATTGATAAACAGTGCGAATGCACCTAAACAGGAATCAGACTCAAAAACTGCTTTATCTGAAGTATCCATTACATCAGAGGATCAACAGCTTGCTGAATCAGATGACAAGCGGGTGAAAGCCTCTCCTTTGGCAAAATCTATGGCCAAGGAAAAGGGTATTAATTTAGCACAAATTAGTGGCAGTGGTGATTTTGGCAGAATTGTAAAGAAAGATATAGAGAATTTTACTCCTGCCGCAAATGGAGCAGCTTCCTCCAAAAAATCTGTGAAAGAAATGAGTTTACCTCAAATTTTTGCCACTGAAAGTTTTACCGAAGTGCCGTTAAGCCAAATGCGTAAAGCAATTGCACGCCGCTTAAGTGAAAGTAAAAATACGGCTCCTCATTTTTATCTGACCCTATCCATAAACATGGATCGCGTTATAGAGGCACGCGAGCAAATGAATGCTTCGGGTGAGGTAAAAATTTCGGTGAACGATATTATTATTAAAGCTGTTGCCCTTGCTCTTCGCAAAAATCCAGGGGCCAATTCAAGCTGGCTGGGAGATAAAATCAGATATAATAACCATATTCATATCGGTGTGGCGGTTGCCATTGGAGATGGATTGATTGTTCCCGTTGTAAAATTTGCTGACAATAAAAGTCTTTCTCACATAAGTATAGAAGTGAAACAATTGGTTGATAAAGCAAAAAACAAAAAGTTACAACCCAATGAATTTGAAGGCAATACGTTTACCGTTTCTAATCTGGGAATGTTTGGTATCGACGATTTTACTGCCATCATCAATCCGCCCGATGCTTGTATTTTGGCTATCGGAGCTTCAAAAGAAACAGTAATTGCCGAAAATGGCATCATTAAAATTGCCATGATGATGAAGGTAACTTTAAGTTGTGATCACCGTGTGGTTGACGGAACGATTGGTTCAGGCTTTCTGCAAACTTTTAAGGATTTGCTTGAGAATCCGGTAAAAATGTTGGTTTAAAGTTTAATAGACCGCTACCTGTTTTTCACACTTTTTTGACTAATTCCTGTGCATGCAAGCCATTATTGATTTAGGAACCAATATTTTTCATTTGCTGATTGCTGAGGTTAAAGATGGCATCATTTACGAAAAATACCAAAAACAGATTGGGGTTAAAATTGGCGAAGGCGGTATCAACAATGGAAAAATAACGCCTGAAGCCTTCGAAAGAGGAATGCAGGCTTTAGAACAATTTTCAAAAACGATTCGCTCTTTTCAAATTGAAAAAACTACGGCCATTGCAACTTCGGCTATCAGAAATGCTGCAAATGGCGACGATTTTATTAAGGCGGCCTATGACCGGTTCAATTTCTCCATATCTGCCATTAGCGGGAAGGAAGAGGCTGATCTTATTTTCAGAGGAGTTTCGGAATCTTTTGATTTACCCGATGAAAACGTTTTGATTATGGACATAGGTGGGGGAAGTGTGGAGTTTATATTGGCAAAAAAAGATATCATTTACTATACACAAAGCTTCGAAATAGGTACAACCCGTTTATTTGAAAAATTTAAGCCTTCAAACCCCATTGAACCGAAAGAAACTAAAGCAATCATTACCTATTTGGGCACAGTATTATTACCCCTTTCGAAAGCAATTTATGAGCATCCTGTCAAAAAATTAGTAGGTTCGGCCGGTTGTTTTGAAACTTTGGTGGATGTGTTTTTAAAAGACTTTCAAATAACGCCAATATCGGTAAGCAAAAACGCAGACAGTATTCCTAAAAACTTATTTGGATCATTTTATCATTTAATGGTGGGTTCAAACCAAAATCAACGAAGCAGATTACAAGGATTGATTCCATTTAGAATTGAAATGATTGTAGTGGCCACTGTCTTAATAAATTACTGTGTGGAAACTTTTCAAATTGAAGAAATAATTGCCAGCAGATATGCCTTGAAAGAAGGCATTTTGTTTGCAAATAGTTGAATATTAATTCGCTAAGTAAAATTTCTAACATTTCAAAATACGCAAAAGAAAGGAAAGGTTCAGCGTATGGTAGAAAGATATGAACTTTATTTCTTTTTGGAAAAGCTGGCATTGTGTATCTTCCGCCCGATAAATAATTCATAAAACTATGTTAACATTACGATCTAAAGCCCTCGACACTGTTCAAAGCCGAAAAACGATAAATTTGAACCTGCCTTCGAACAAAATTTCCGATTATTTTAATATTAATGTTTTTAATGATGCTTCCATGTTGGAATTTCTTTCAAAAGAAGCATACAATGCGGTTACCTCGGCAGTTAAGAAGGGCGAGAAAATTGACCGTGAAATTGCCGATCAGGTGGCTTCTGGTATGAAAAACTGGGCAATTACCCGTGGAGTTACCCATTATACACACTGGTTTCAACCCCTAACCGGTGCGACGGCCGAAAAGCACGATTCTTTTTTTGATCCTTTAGACGATGGACGATCGGTTGAAAAATTTTCCGGTGGGGCTTTGGTTCAGCAAGAGCCTGACGCATCGAGTTTCCCAAATGGTGGCATCAGAAATACCTTTGAAGCGCGGGGATATACCGCATGGGATCCCTCTTCTCCCGCTTTTATTATGGAAGGTTCAAATGGTAAAACACTCTGTATTCCAACTATTTTCGTTTCTTATACAGGCGAATCATTGGATTATAAAGCACCCCTTTTAAAGGCTTTGCATGCTGTTGAAAAAATTTCTGTTGACATCTGTAGTACCTACTTTGATAAAAATGTAAAAAAAGCGGTTGCCTCTTTGGGAATTGAACAGGAGTACTTTTTGGTTGATGAGGCCATGTGCATTGCTCGTCCGGATCTGATGCTAACCGGTCGTACGCTAATTGGATTATCACCCGAGAAAGGGCAGCAATTGGAAGACCATTACTTTGGTTCCATCCATCCCCGTGTTCATGATTTTATGGTGGATTTTGAAACCGAATGTTACAAATTGGGCATTCCATTGAAAACCCGTCACAATGAAGTTGCCCCTTCCCAATACGAATGTGCTCCGAACTTTGAAGAGGTAAACCTCGCTATCGACCATAACCAATTATTGATGGATATTATGGAAAAGGTTGCCATTAAGCATAAGTTAAAAGTTCTATTTCATGAAAAACCGTTTGCCGGAATTAATGGGAGTGGAAAACACAATAACTGGAGTATTATAACCAATACCGGAATAAACCTCTTGTCTCCAACCAATAATCCTGAAACCAATTTGCAGTTTCTTTCTTTCTTTGTGAATGTGATAAAGGCAGTACACGATCATGCTGACCTATTGCGGGCATCTATAGCCAGTGCCGGCAATGAACACCGCCTGGGTGCCAATGAAGCTCCACCGGCCATTATGAGCATTTTTATAGGTTCACAAATGACGGATATTCTTGAATCGCTTTTCAGTAATAAAACTACTAATAATTCAAATAAGGCTACATCAATCAATGTGATCAATATTCCTGATATTTTATTAGATAATACCGATAGAAACAGAACATCCCCTTTTGCTTTTACCGGAAACAAATTTGAGTTCAGAGCGGTTGGTTCAAGCGCTAATTGCGCCAATGCAATGATTGTTCTGAATACCATTTTGGCCGACCAGTTAAATATGTTTAAGAAAGAAGTGGATGCCTTAATGAAGAAGGGAATAAGGAAGAATGAAGCCATTTTGGAAACCTTAAAAGGCTATTATAAAACGAGTAAAAAAATTCTCTTTGAAGGCAATGGATATGGCGAGGAATGGGTGAAAGAGGCTGCTAAGCGGGGATTGGGTAATATAAAAAATACCCCGGAGGCACTGAATGCTTACATCAGTAAAAAATCAAGAGATTTATTTGTACGCAATCATATTTTTAATGAAATTGAATTGGAAGCCCGCTATGAAATTATGCAGGAATTGTATGTGAAGAAAATAGATATTGAAGCTAAATTAATAGCCCAATTGGCTGCTTCTCATGTTATTCCAGCCGGTATCGCTTATCAGCGTAATCTGGCCGAAAATGTGAAAGCCATGAAAGAAGCAGGCTTAAGCAAGTCTGATTTCGAAATTCAGATAAAAATGATAAAATTACTGGCTCAGCATATCAAAATTATCAGCCAGAATGTAGATAAATTATTAATTGAAATTGAGAAAACCAATCACCTGGAAGATACCCATAAAATGGCTATTGCTTTTTGTAATAAAATCAAACCTTTGTTTGAACCTATCCGAAAAAGTAGCGACGCATTAGAGTTTTTGGTTGACGATGAACTGTGGAAATTGCCAAAATACAGGGAAATGCTATTTGTGAAGTAAAAAAAAGAAAGAGGCGCAAAAAGGCATATCTTCTTGATTTAACAGGACTTTGAAACATTTATTTTCTTAACTTTCTCTTTATTTTTTGGCTATTTTAACTATTTGTATTAATAATTTTACATTTTTTAATAAACTTGCAATAATAACGTCGTATCAGAAAACCAATTTTCCATGAACAAAAAATATTTCTCGCTAAAATTGATTTTAACTGTTTTTACAGTTGTTCTTTTGTTTTCCTGCTCAAAAAAAGGCAAAATAGCTGATGCAAGATTGGCCTATTTGAAGAAAGAATACGCCTTTTCGGGTGAGATATACAGAAGGGTATATTCAAGCTCGAAATTGAAGGATGAAAAAGTTGAAGCTTCTTATAAAGCGGCCGAATGTTACCGGTTGATGAACGACATGAAAAATGCCGAGAGCTGGTACAGAAAAGCGATAAAGGTTGATCCTAAAAATACAGATGCCCAGTTAAACCTGGCTAAATCCTTAAAAAATACACAGAAGTTTGAAGAGGCAATTGTTGAATTTAATAATTATCTGAAAATTGAATCTGGTCAGCGGATCGTGGTGGCCCGACTAACAAAAGGTTGCGAAAATGCTTTGAAATGGAAAAATGAAAAAACAAGATATAATGTTGAAAATGTAAAAGCACTCAATACACGGTGGGAAGATTTCGCCCCTCAGTTCTTTAAAAAAGATCAAATATTCATTACCTCCGACCGTGAAAAAGGGGTTAGCAATAATGTGTATGGCTGGACGGGTAACAGTTATACGGATTTATACAGAGTTAACTATAAGGTTGACAAAAGAAATCCTAACAATATATCTTACCAAATGCCTGTTTTAGTTGATAAAGATAAATTAAATGGAAAATTGAATGATGGAGTAGTCTGCTTTGATTCAAAATTCTCAACCATTTACATTACAAAATGTAACTATGATAATAACCTGAAAGGGAAAAGCTGTCGTTTATTTTCTTCCAATCTTTCAGGAAGTGATTGGTCAGATCCTGTTCCTTTATCGTTTAGCTCCGACTCTTTTAATTGTGGCCAACCTTCTTTAACTAAAGATGGCCAAACCCTGTATTTCAGTTCTGATATGCCGGGAAGCATCGGTGGAAAAGATATCTGGATGGTTACCTATAGCAAAAAAGGAAGATCCTGGAGCGATCCGGTAAATTTAGGCCCGGGTATTAATACCGAAGATGATGAGATGTATCCTTTTATTCATGAAGATGGCACCTTGTATTTTGCTTCAGCCGGTCATGTTGGTTTAGGTGGACTCGATATTTTTATGTCCACCGGATCCGGAACCGACTGGAGTGATCCGATAAATATGAGATCTCCTATCAACTCGCATGGTGACGATTTTGCCATAATTTTATCCAAAGATAAAGAAAGTGGCTATTTCAGCAGTAACCGCGATGGAGGAAGAGGACAGGATGATATTTACCGCTTTAGTATGAATCCTTTGATATTTAACTTAAGCGGAGTGGTTAGAAATGAAAAAACGAAGGCAGTTTTGAGGAATGCGGTAGTAACTATTACCAATAGTAATGATACCGGAAAAATCACCTTTAAAACAGATGAGGTAGGTTCCTATAAACTGAGATTGAAAAGCAAAACCGACTACGATTTATTTGCCGCGAAACCGATGTTTTATGACAGCAAGTTAATGTCGCAAACTACCAAAGGACTGCTGGTTTCAACTGATTTGGTTCAGGATTTTGAACTTAGACCAATTATTTTGGAAACAATAATTGTACGTGGTATTTTATACGACCTTGACAAAGCTGATATCAGACCCGATGCGGCTCTCATTTTGGATTCATTGGTTTACAATTTGAATAAATATCCAATGGTTAGAATAGAATTGGGTTCGCATACCGATTGTAGAGCCGACTCTTTATATAATATGGGATTATCACAACGACGTGCAGATTCGGCGGTTGCCTACCTGATTAGTCATGGCGTTGACTCTGCCCGTATTGTGGCTAAAGGATATGGCGAAAATGATCTGGAAGTAAAAGAGTGTTCCTGCGAAGGTCCTAATGAAAAGGAACAAGGCTTGCGTTGTACTGAAGAACAACATCAGTTAAACAGAAGAACAACCGTAAAGATTTTGGATATTGAATATGAAAAACCAGAACCTGTTAAGGTTGTACCACCCGTTGTGAGACCTGGAACCAAGCCCGTTACCAGGCCTGGACAATCAGCTCCGACACAACCCCGACGATGAAAATAATGACTCATAAAAAGGCAACTTCGAGTTGCCTTTTTTCGTTTGAAATAGGTTATTAGGTTGAACAGGTAAAAAGGGAAAATGCAATTTGATGAATTTGCCTTTTTGATTATTTTATTGACATGAGGATACTGAAAATTTTTATTTTAATTGTTTTGTTTTTCGGAAGTTCATCAATATGGGCTCAGGAAAAACAAAGTCCGTATCAAATGGAACTGGATATAGCCAATGCCGCTTTTGATTCAAAAAAATACAATACCGCTGCCCAATTATACCAAAGATTATATGGTAAAATTAAGGATCAGGAATTAAAACAAAAGGTGCTTTTTAAAATTGCCGCCAGTTACATAAACAGTAATAACTTTAAACAGGCTCTGAAATGGTATGAAGAAGTTTTAAAGGGTAAATATCCTGACCCAATTGTTATCTATAGTTATGGTGAGTTATTAAAAAACGTCGAGCGTTACGAAGAAGCCGGTCGTTCTTTTTATGATTATAGTTTTGAAAATCCTGATGATGAAAAAGGAAAAACAGGTCAAATAAGTTGCATAATTGCTGCCGAATGGAAAGCAAACCCATTAAAATTTAATGTAGAAAATATAAAAGAATTGAATTCAGATGCCAGCGATTATGCTCCATTTTATACAAATGGGAAATTGTTCTTTACTTCGGCTAGAAAAGAAGCAACAGGTAAGGAAATATTTGAGTGGACCGGTCAAAAATATTGCGATATATTTGAATGCAATGTTAGTGGGAAAGTATATTCTAAACCCGGATCTGTAAAAACAATTAACACAAATTTCAACGAAGGAGTTGCCTGGCTTGATTCCAACGCAGGTAGCATCTATTTTACACAATGTAACGGGCAGGACGGGAATGGAATCAGTTGCAAGATTTTTTTAAGCCATTTTAATAACGGCAATTGGACGATTCCACAGCCTTTGCCTTTTAACAGTGATAGTTTTAGTTGCGGACATCCGGCCTTTACTGCCGATGGTACCCGCATGTATTTTACCAGTGATATGCCTGGAGGTTATGGGGCAAAAGACATCTGGTATATGAACTACGATTTAATCAATGATAAATGGAGTTTGCCGCGCAATTTAGGCAGAAATGTAAATAGCAGTGAAGATGATATGTTTCCATACGTTCACGAGGATGGCAGCATTTATTATTCTTCCAAAGGATTTATAGGTATGGGAGGACTCGATTTGTTTAAAACTGCTGATAGTGCAAATACCTTTAAAGTAGCTGAGAACTTAAAATACCCAATCAATTCAGGGGGCGATGATTTTGGAATCAGTTTTTTGCCAAAATCGAAACAAACAGAAGATAATCCAATTGCTTATATGACCTCAAACAGAGAAGGCGGTTTAGGGGATGATGATTTGTATAGCATTTCTAAAAAGCCTTTCCAGGTATTATTAAAAGGTATTGTACTTGATCACGAATCCAAACAGCCAATAGGTTCAGCCCTGATAAATTTGAAATTATTGAACGGGATAAATGTTTTCAAAATAAAATCCAATGATAAAGGACAGTTTGGAGCTGAACTTCCAAATAATCAATTAATGGAATTACAAGCAAGTAAAGAAAAATATCTCTCAAGTTGGTTTTTGCGAATAGCTACCAAAGAAATTAGTAATGATACCCTGATTGATGTTACCATTTACCTTGATCCGGTTCCAAATGAAGAGGTAGAAATAACTCTTCAGGGAATATACTATGATCTGGATAAATGGGATATCAGACCCGATGCAGCGAAAATTCTGGATTCTGTATCAATTATTTTAAAGTATAATCCTAACTTAGTTATTGAACTCGCATCTCACACCGATAGCCGTGCTCCGGCCGATTATAACCTTGAACTTTCAAAAAAACGTGCCCAAAGCTGTGTAAGTTATTTGGAGCAAAAAGGTATTGAAAAAGACAGGATGATCCCAATCGGTTATGGCGAAACTAAATTGGTAAATGATTGTACCGATGGCGTTGAATGTACCGAGGAGGAACATCAGCAAAACCGACGAACAACTATCAGAATAATAAAAACGGATTATAAACAGAAAAAATAAAACGCGTGAAATACAATAAGTTTGATAGAGTCAGAAAAATTTTTCCTGTCAATGTTCGACTCAAATGATGGGTATTTTGTAAAAGTATAATGATGCAATTGGTATGACTTCAGACAAATACATGAAACGTGGTGTATCTTCTCAAAAGGAGGATGTACATGCAGCCATCAAAAATTTAGATAAAGGCCTTTTCCCTCAGGCATTTTGCAAAATTGTTCCTGATTACCTGGGAGGAGATGAAAATTTTTGCAATATTATGCATGCCGATGGGGCAGGAACCAAATCGAGTCTGGCCTACCTGTATTGGAAAGAAACCGGCGATATTAGCGTGTGGAAAGGAATCGCTCAAGATGCCATTGTAATGAACCTCAATGATTTATTATGTGTGGGAGCCTGTCAGAATATTACTATTTCTTCTACCATAGGCCGCAATAAAAACCTAATCCCGGGGAGTGTAATTGCTGCACTCATAGAAGGAACCGAAGAGTTTTTGGAACTGCTCAGAACATATGGTATTAACATCTATTCAACCGGGGGAGAAACAGCTGATGTGGGCGATTTGGTTCGGACCATTATTGTTGATTCAACAGTAACAGCACGTTTGAAAAGGACAAATATTATCTCCAATCATACCATAAAAGCCGGAAATGTAATTGTTGGATTGGCCTCTTTTGGTCAAGCCGGATATGAAAAAGAATACAATGCGGGAATGGGCAGCAATGGCCTTACAATGGCCCGACACGACGTATTAAGTAGTTTCTATAAATCGTATAGAGAAAGCTATGATCCATTAGTACCCGTTGATTTAGTTTATTCAGGAAACCTGAAATTAAGCGATCAATTACCCGGTCACCCGTTAACGGTTGGTAAAATGGTATTATCTCCTACCCGAACTTTTAGCCCGCTTATCAAAACTATTTTCGAGGAGCATTTTGAAAAAATTGATGGCATGGTTCACAATACCGGTGGTGGCCAAACCAAAATCCTGCATTTCATTAATGAGCTTAAAATCGTTAAAGATAATTTATTTCCAATACCTCCACTGTTTTCAATGATTCAGGAACAATCAGGAACGCTTTGGCACGAAATGTATAAGGTATTTAATATGGGAAATTTGTTCGAGCTTTATACGGATGAAAAAACAGCTGAAAGCATCATTCAGATTGCAAAATCATATCGTATAGATGCACAGGTAATTGGACGTGTGGAAGCATCGTCACGAAAAGAATTGATCATTCATACACACCATGATAGCTTCCTCTATTTATAAATAATATAGCCTTTTATTCTTTTTCTATTTGCAATATTTATTCAATAATTCAGGTAATTATATTTATTTTGCCCTTTCAAAATCAGAAGACTGATCATACTATGAAAATACTCGTAACTGGTGGAGCCGGCTATATCGGATCGCATACCATTGTTGAATTGATACATTCGGGATTTGATGTTTGTACCATTGATAATTTTGACAACTCCTATCCGGAGGTTTTAGACAACCTTAAAAAAATTGTGGGTAAGGAAATTGAATTCGAAAAGGTAGATATCAGGGATAAAATAGCTCTGAAAAAGTACATTTTATCAAAGAAAGGTATAGATGCTGTAATCCATTTTGCTGCCCATAAAGCAGTTGGAGAAAGTGTGGCTAAACCTTTAAAATACTACGAAAACAATGTTGGAGGAACCGTAAATCTATTGGAAGCGATGCAGGAAACCGGTATTTCCAATATCGTTTTTTCTTCATCCTGTACGGTTTATGGTGAAGCTAACCCGCCTGTTGACGAAAATACAGCTATTCCACTTGCACAATCACCTTACGGAAATACCAAGCAAATTTGTGAGGAAATATTAAAAGATCAAACCCTGGCTACTTCTTTAAATGTGGTTTCTTTGCGATATTTTAATCCGGTTGGCGCGCACGAAACTGCGCTTATTGGCGAGTTGCCTATTGGGGTACCCAATAATCTGGTTCCGTTTATTACCCAAACTGCTATTGGTAAAAGGGAATTTTTGACCGTTCACGGAAATGATTATCCAACACCGGATGGCACTTGCATACGTGATTATATTCATGTGGTAGACCTCGCCAAAGCACATGTTGCGGCCATTAATTTTTTAATAAATAAAAAATATTCGGAAGCATTTTCTGTATTTAATTTGGGAACCGGTGAAGGGAATTCTGTTTTGGAAGTAATACAGTCTTTTGAAAAAGTAAGTGGTCTGAAACTGGCGTATAAAATCGGACCCAGAAGAGCCGGAGATGTTGTTCAAATTTATGCATCCTGCGATAAAGCCTTACGTGATTTAGGCTGGAAAACCGAAAGAGACCTGGAAGCGTGCATGCGAAGCTCCTGGAAATGGGAGCAACATTTACATCAACAAGCCGATAAATAAAAAATAGTTTCTTAGTTCCTTAGTAGCAAAAAGAGGTATGAGTAAAAAAATATTAATCACCGGAGGCGCAGGATTTATTGGCTCTCACGTAGTTCGCCTGTTCGTAAACAAATACCCCCATTACGAAATTTATAATTTAGATAAGTTAACCTATGCCGGTAACCTAAAAAACATTACCGATATTGAAAATGCACCAAATTATCATTTTGTTCGTGCAGATATTGTAGATGCCATTGCAATTAATGCCTTATTTGCAGAGCATGCATTCGATGGGGTTATTCATCTTGCAGCCGAAAGTCATGTTGACCGTAGCATTACCAATCCCATGGATTTTGTGATGACCAATGTAGTGGGAACAGTTAACTTGTTAAATGCTGCTAAAGAATTGTGGAAGGGAAATATGGAAGGCAAATTATTTTACCATGTATCTACCGACGAAGTATATGGGAGTTTGCACGATGGAAGTTTCTTTCTGGAAACAACCCCATACGACCCACAATCTCCCTATTCGGCAAGTAAAGCCGGTTCCGACCATTTTGTGAGAGCTTATCACAATACTTACAAATTGCCTATCGTAATTTCAAACTGTTCAAACAATTACGGTCCGAACCAATTCCCTGAAAAATTGATTCCGTTATTCATAAACAATATCAGAAATAACAAGCCCCTGCCGGTTTATGGTAAAGGCGAAAATGTGAGGGATTGGTTATATGTAGTAGATCATGCCCGTGCCATTGATGATGTGTTTCACAAAGGTAAAATGGGTGAAACTTATAATATCGGGGGTTTTAATGAATGGACCAATCTCGATTTAATAAAGGTGATTTGTAAAACCATGGATAAAAAATTAGACCGGCCTGCAGGTGAGTCGGAGAAGCTGATTAGTTATGTAACTGACAGAGCCGGCCATGATTTACGCTATGCCATTGATGCAAATAAAATAATGACCGAGTTGGGCTGGAAACCCAGTCTGCAATTTGAGGAAGGCATTGAAAAAACAATTGATTGGTATATGGCTAACCAAAAATGGATGGACGAAGTAACCAGCGGTGATTATGCAAAGTATTACGATAATATGTACGCGGCGAGGTAGCTAGAGATGAGACCCTTCGACAAGCTCAGGATGACAGGGAAATGAGAAATGGGAAATGGGAAATGGGAAATGGGAAATGAGGCATTTGAATTGTAGGGGCAGATCATTATCTGCCCTTCCTTACAATGAAACGAATTAGGGTAAATATATTGTTTTGATATATTGTTTAGATATATTGTTTTAATTAAGATATAATAAAAATTAAGCATCATATGAAAGGAATTATACTCGCCGGTGGAAGCGGCACAAGGTTGCATCCATTAACCATTGCAGTGAGCAAGCAATTGATGCCGGTTTATGATAAACCTATGATATACTATCCGCTAAGCACACTGATGCTGGCAGGTATCAGCGAAATATTAGTTATTTCAACCCCACACGATTTGCCTGGATTTAAAAAACTGTTAGGTGATGGATCACAAATAGGCTGTAAATTTGAATATGCCGAACAAGCTATTCCCAATGGTTTGGCCCAGGCTTTTGTGATTGGAGAAAAGTTTATTGGAAACGATAAAGTTGCCTTGGTTTTGGGTGATAATATTTTCTTCAGTTCAGGTTTGAGCAGCTTGCTGCAATCCAATAACAATCCCGAAGGTGGAGTTGTTTTTGCCTATCATGTTTCTGATCCTGAACGCTATGGTGTGGTTGAGTTTGATAATGAGATGAAGGCAATCAGTATTGAGGAAAAACCTGAACATCCTAAATCAAATTATGCGGTTCCGGGTTTATATTTCTATGACAATACCGTTGTAGAAATTGCTAAAAACATAAAGCCATCTCCCCGGGGAGAATATGAAATTACCGATGTGAATAAAGTATATTTGGCAGCCGGAAAACTTAAAGTCGGGGTTTTGCAAAGAGGAACAGCCTGGTTGGATACCGGAACTTTTGAATCATTGATGCAAGCCGGTCAGTTTGTCCAGGTTGTTGAAGAACGTCAGGGGTTGAAAGTAGGTTGCATTGAAGAGGTTGCTTATAGAATGGGCTATTTAGACAAAGCAGGTGTAGAAAGAGAAGCTCAGAAATATTTGAAAAGTGGTTATGGAAAGTATTTGTTGAATATGATTAAGTGAAAATTAAGAATGCAGAATTAAGAATTAGAATTATGAATTGTGAATTAAAATTGTGAATTATGAATTAGAATTGTGAATTATGAATGAACAACACGAAGCTTTAAAAAAGTTTAACTACCAGATAAATTTTGCACTCAATAATTATAGTGCTCATGGCATGAAAGCTGATCATTTTCAGAATGTAATCATAGGCGGATTAGGTGGAAGCGGTATAGGTGGCCGATTGGTAAAATCTATTTTTATGGATGAGTTTCCTATACCTGTTGAAATAGTAGCAGATTATGGATTACCTGCATACGCCAATGAAAAAACATTGGTTATTTTGGGTTCCTATAGTGGTAATACCGAAGAGACGCTGGCCATGTTTGAAGACGTTAAGAGTAGAGGGTGTACGATGATTATCTTAACCAGTGGTGGACAATTAGGTGATTTCGCAAAGGAATTGAACCTCAAAACATATTTTCTGGAACCCGGTTTTCAACCCCGTATGGCTTTAGGATTTTCATTAACTTACCTGATACAGATATTTTCAGAACTGTTGGGTAAAGAAATTGCCGAAGAGTTAAAAGCCATTGCATCTCTGTTTGATGACACGCTTCCCTATGAAAAGGATGCAAATCAGATATTTGAAGCCATCAAAGCAAAAACAAAATCGAAATTTGTGGTTTTATGTGATGCCCATCTGGAAGCAGTTGCCACCCGGTTTGCTCAACAAATACAAGAGAATGCAAAGCATGAGTGTTTTACGCATGTATTACCTGAACACAACCATAATGTAATTGAAAGTTATTATGGGACGCTCGATACGGTTTTCTTTTTTCTGAACTCAAATGCCAATCCAAGAGTTGCCGCCCGTTTTGATTTCTTAGCCGGATTGATGGAAGTAGAAAATCATAAAATTATTGAAATGAGTATTGAACAACTTTCGTTAAGCTCCATTTATGAAATTATCCACCGTCTTGATTGGTTAAGTATATTAGTGGCTGATTTCAGAAAAGTTGATTCACTAAACGTACCCAATATTAAGGAGTTGAAAGAATATTTAGAAGAAGGATAAATTTTGAGTTATTTCACAAAAATATTTAATAAATCAATGAAGGATTCTGGCAGTATAAAATCAGTCAATACCTTTGTAAATCCTATACAGGTTGAGTTCCATTCACATCTCATCTATGGGGTTGACGATGGCTGTCAGGATATTGATCAGAGTATTGAATTGCTAAAAGGATTTTATGCTTTAGGCATGAAAAAGGTGATTACTACTCCTCATATCATGAGTGATTTCTACAAAAACAGCAAAGAAAATGTATTTCCGCTTCGTGATCAGATCAGAGCGCGGTTAAAGCAGGAGAATATCCCCATTGAATTTGATGCCGCTGCAGAATATATGATTGATGATGCGTTTGAAAAAAAAATTGAAGAAGGAAATCTTCTGACTTTTGGTAAGGATCAAAAACACATTCTTATTGAATTACCGTTTATGACAGAACCCCGGAATTTTGGCCAATGCCTGTTTAGCCTTCAAATTGCGGGTTACAAACCTGTTCTGGCTCACCCCGAAAGATATTTGTACTATGTAAATGATAAAACTAAATACCATGATTTGAAAGACCGCGGTGTTTTATTACAATTAAATATGCTCTCTTGTTTGGGATACTATTCAAAGCCTGTGGCCGAAGCAGCAGAATACTTAGTAAAAAATAAATTAATTGATTTGGTGGGTTCAGATACACACCATATGCGCCATATGGATATTTTGCCGGAAGTTATAAATCATAAAATTTACCGAAATGCCTGTGATTTGGAATTATTAAATAATTATTTATAAATGGCTTGCTTAACTTTGCCACATGCAAAATATAATAATTCGCCTATCCTTTTTCTTTCTGCTCCTTTCATTTGGCAAACTTTATGCATTAAACTTTAAAGAAACGGATGAAATAGGACGAAAAATTTTACAGTCGTTTGTTGACAAGGATTTCAAATCTATTGAGGCACGTGTAGATTCAGTTTATCGCAATTCCTATTTAAGCACAACCTTAGAGAAAGATTGGGCCGAATTAACCGGAACCTATGGAAAATATTTAAATAGCAGATCGGTTAACTTCGAAAAATCTCCTTATTACAATTTTATTGCGTACAAAATAAATTTTGAATACCTGCCTTACCTGTTGAACCTGAGTTTTAACGAAAAGGGCAAAATTATTTATTTGTCGTTCATGGAGGCGCATAAGGTTTATTATGCCCAGGATTATGTGGATGTAAGCAAATTCACGGATCAAAAATTTTCACTCATATATAAAGAATTTGAATTGCAAGGCTTACTAAGTGTTCCCAATCAGGAGGGTAAAGTACCACTCGTTGTCATTATTGGAGAAGCCGGACCCACAGATAAAGATGGTTCCTACGATGAAAACAAACCTTACAAAGATCTTGCCTGGGGAATGGCTTCTAAAGGATATGCAGTTTACAGATTTGATAAAAGAGTGATTTCTTATGGAATCTACCTGTTGAGAGATAAAAACAGTTATACTCCTTTTACCTGTCGAGAAGAATACCTGGAGGATATATACAATGCGTTGGACACATTGGAAAGACTTCCTTTTATCGACCTAAACAGAATATACGTTCTAGGTCATGGTGAAGGAGGAATACTCACGCCATTAGTAGCCAAAGAAAGAAAAGAAGTTAAGGGAATTATCCTTTTGGGTGCAAATTCCAAACGAACTCAGGAAATGATGATCGATCAGTACGCATATCTGAGTACTGTCTCGCCCAACAAAAAACAGGAATATGATGAACAAACTCAAAAGGCAATCCGAAGCATGGATAAAAACTTAAATCCACTTACCGAACACTATAAAATGCCTTATGAAGTACAAGCCACTTATTGGATCTGGCTTAATAAATATAAACATCTTGAGATGGCCAAAAAACAGACAAAACCCATACTAATTTTACATGGAAACAGAGATTACCAGGTAAATATGGAGAACCTGAAAATTTGGCAAAAAACATTGGGCGATCATTCCAATGTCACCATCAAATCTTATCCCAAACTAAACCACTTATTCTATCCGGGTGAGGTTGCATCAACCTATAGCGAATACTTCATGAAAAGCAATATCCCTGATTATGTATTAAAGGACATTACTGATTGGCTTTCAACACATTAGATAAATTAATACTCAATTCTGCATTCTTAATTCTTAATTCTTATTAGGAAGGAAGGAATATTTCTTGCCTCTTTCCAATTGATCAGTCAGCCAATTATCAGGGTATTCCACTTTAACATCAACCACTTTATCTCCGTTCATCACTGCAGTTAATTTAGGCTGGATGAATCCTTTATAAGGTGCAACATTTAACTTCACAAAACGGTCTTTTACTTCTTTTAATAAGGTTTGGTCCACCTTAACGCCATACCCTTCAACCAATGCAGTTGCGGCAGCAAAATCTCCCTCCGATTTTATCCTTTGTATTTCTTTCAGCAATTGACCAAACAGTTCGCGTAACTTTTCATAATTGTTCACACGCACATAAGTCTTACCATCCTTTTTTATCATCTCAATCACATTTTCAGCCTTTCCTTTTTCAAGAACCCATGCCGCATTCAACTGACGGTTGCGCATGTGTGCTTCTTCCAAATTCTCGCCTAATTGCAAGCGGGTTAATTGCGTAATCAACCCACCCCTTATATAACCTTCATATTCAGTTTTTCCTACTTCCAAACTTGGCATGAGTCCCATTTCAACCAATTTTGGATCATAAATAAAATACAAGGCAATTAAATCTGCCCTCGCTTCCTCTAAGGTGCTTGCATAATTTTTCAGGGTTTGATCCGGATCGCCAATACCTTTGTTAATCTGGCCCGAAGCATGTCCGATAACCTCGTGCAAATCGGTATGTAAATCACCGGCCAAAGCTCCAAAATCTTTGGCATGCTTAATTTCATCTTCCGTAAAAGCAAACTCTTTCATCATAGGACTTTTAGCACTGATGATATTATAAGAATGAACCATATTACCCAAAGAAACCGATTTCGATCCGTGTTGTTGCCGGATCCAATTGGCATTGGGCAGGTTGATGCCGATGGGCGTAGAATGCTCGCTGGCACCCGACTCCTGTATTACTGTTATTACTTTTGCGGAAATTCCTTTTACACTTTTCTTTCTGTGTTCAGGCATAATTGGCGTGTGGTCTTCAAACCATTGGGCATCTTTTGCAATGGCCGCAATACGTTTGGTTGCTTCCATATCTCTTAAGCTGACTACCGATTCAAAGGAAGCACGTTTACCAATGGCATCATCATATACTTCTATAAAACCATTTACCACATCTAACCTGCTTTCAGTATCATTTACCCATGCAATATTGTATTCATCCCATATTTTCAAATCTCCGGTTTTGTAGTATTCAACCAATAAAATTAATGCTTGCTTTTGCTTATCATTTTCGGCAACCTGTATTGCTTTTTCTAACCAAAAAACAATTTTTTCGATGGCGGCACCATACATCCCACCAACTTTCCATACTTTTTCTGCTACCTTTCCATTCTCTTTTATCAGTTTAGAGTTCAATCCCCAAGAGACAGGTTGTGGATCGTTTATATTCCCTTTGGTACTGTAGTATTCTTCCACTTCTTTTTGAGTTATACCCTCATAAAAGTTATTGGCAGATTCTTTCACATTATCTATACCTGAAGCCAGATTTACCGTTTTGGCTTCAAAACCAGCATCGAACATAACAGGTTTCATGGCTGCTAAAAAGGCATCCACATTTTGTCCATCCAAAGGCAATAGCGCAGGATCAATGGCTTTAACCAATGTGGTGAAATATTCAAAACTACATTCAGGCACAAATTTGATATTTGAATAATGGTGGTGAATTCCGGTAGAAAAAAAGACACGTTTCGCATAGGATTCAAAATTCTTCCAGTCTTCGCTATTTTTATCTCCGGTATAGTTATTCAAAACACCTTCAAGCGTGCGGCGAACGGTGAGGTTATGCTTGTATTTTTGATCGTAAAAGATATCGCGACCACAATTAGCTGCTTCGTATAAATAATAGGCCAATTCCTTTTGCTGAGCTGAAAGATCGGCAAAGCCGGGAATTTCGTAACGCAATACCTCTAAATCGGCAAAACGATCGCAGGTAACCTCAAAGTTTGATTCGGTAGATTTTGTTTTTTGGTCGCTCTTACAGCTACTCAATAAAGCGGCCGCGGCAAAGGCTGTGTACATAAGGGTGTGTTTGATTTTCATTATTATGCTTGGTTAAGATGGCACAAATATAAAAACTTGTCCTTAATCTACTCAATTCATTTTGATGAGAGGAAAGTCCCTTTCTAAATGTTGTAATTATTATTATTTAAAAGGGTACTTCAATTTAACTAGGATGTAAAGGAGATCTGATCCCAAAGAAAAACCTTGCAATATTAAAACAGAATGCTACATTCGAATAGTCAATCGAAATTGTAGAAAGAAAAGCAAAGCTAGGCCATAGGTGTTTAGACTGTAGGGGTTTAGGTAGATAACCTAACTGTCTAACGACGTATGAGTCAAATAATCTAACAATCTAAACACCAAAGCACATGAAAAATTATTTTATCCAGTTTACGGCATTATTATTGGCATTTGTTTGGCCACAAATCTCCAATGCCGAAACAGAGCCTAACAACTCCAGAAGTACTGCCAACCAAACCACCATTGGCCTATCAGAAACAGGACATATTAGTTATACGGATGCGGAAGATTGGTGGAAATTTACCGTTACCGCTACCGGAACGGTAAAGATAACGATGACCGGAATTAATAGTAATTTCAGTTCTTTCGGGGCACAGATTTATCACAATGTTGATACAGTTAATTTTGTAACTTATGGTTTAGCGGTAAACGTGATTCTTTCTTTTGCTGCCATGCCTGGTACGTATTACCTGAGAATTGGCACAAATAGCGGTGATGGAGATTATCATTTCGTTTCAACATTTACACCCACTTTTTTTGCCGGTGATGCAGAACCAAACGACTATGCAGTCAATGCTGTCAATGTCCCTACTAATCCCTGGACAGGTGCTATCGGGCATTATGCGGGTTTCAAATATCCCTATTGGGATCTGGTTGACTGGTTCAATCTTACTACGTCACCGGGTGCTTTTTCTCTTTTTATTGAAAAAAATGCTGCCGATTTTGTGCATGTTGACATTTATAATGCATCCGATACAACCACCCGGCTTGCTTATGCAAGCTTTAGTTCAAGTGTTGATACGGTTACGATTTATTCAACCACAGGCAGCGGCAACTATAAAGTGAACGTGTGGAACAATAGTACTTTTGGCTCCTACCGCATCAGACACCGCAACGCTACCGGAATGGAGGATTTTAGCAAAAGAGACTTTAGTATCTATCCAAATCCATCCAGCGGAAAGTTTAGCATTGAAATTGGAAACAACTGTGAAATAATTAATTTGGAAGTTTATAACCTGATTGGAGAAAAAATTCTGCAACAACAAAACTCAAACCAAATTGACCTTTCCAACTCCCCAAAAGGAATCTATTTTGTCAATCTGCTGACAGATAAAGGGGAGAAAAGTTGCATCAAAAAAATGGTGATTCAATAATATTTATAATTTGAGACAAACAAGAAAATCAACAGATAGATAAATTGTCAATTCCAAATAGGGGAGAGTGTTTATTTATTTTGTCCTTCCCAACTAAAGCATCTTGTATAGTTCTCTCACCCGGTTAAGCACATGCAAAAAAAGCAAAGCAGGCCAAATTAAGGCACTTTCACTGCTATAATTAATTAGAATGATGCTGCACAAAACACCAATATTAAAGGTGGCAACTACTATATAGAGCAATTGGAACTTTGGATTATTGGTATTGGTAAAAGATAAAATAGCAAAAACCAATAAAAGTAAAACCGAAATGATGGTAACTATATATGCAATGTTCATATTTGTAGCGAATATGCACTACAAAATTTTCATATCAAACCCTTTCGAACATTTTATTGGTGTTCAATGGAAAATAATAAACGAATTACATACCAAACTCCAGATTCAATTACCTGCCTGGAGGCCCGGAAGGTACGAATTAGCGAACTATGCAAAAAATATCCGATGCTTTCGGGTACATAATTTATCCGGAGAAAAAATCTTGTTCAAAAAAATAACCAAAGACTGTTGGGAGATTGATTGTCAGGATACCGACGAATTATATGTTCAATACGAATATTATGCAAACCAATATGATGCAGGGGGCAGCTATGCCGATGAACACCAATTATATGTGAATCCGGTCAATTGCCTGATGTATGTTGTTGGAAAAATGAATGAACCTGCAACGCTTAGCCTGGAAATACCAGATAATTATCAGATTGCTTGTCAATTACCATTATCTGGAAAGACCTTGTATGCTAAGACCTTCGATGAATTGGCTGATAGTCCGTTTATGGCAAGTCCTGATTTACTACATCACTCTTTTCCGGTATCTGACAGCTTAATTCATTTCTGGTTTCAGGGCGAGCCTTGTCCGGATATAGAGAAACTCATTTCTGATACACGATTATATGCCCTGACGCAACAAAAATTATTTGGCGATTTACCTTGCGAAAATTATCATTTTCTTTATCATATTTTGCCGGTTCCTTTTAGCCATGGAGTAGAGCATACTTGTTCAACGGTAATTACCATGGGCCCGGGCAGTGATTGGGCCAAGCCGGAATTTTATGATAATATTTTGGCGATCAGCTCTCACGAAATGTTTCATTTGTGGAATATTAAGCGAATCAGACCTGTTGAAATGTTTCCATATGATTTTACAAAGGAAAATTATTCGGAATTAGGCTATGTATATGAGGGGATTACAACTTATTACGGAGATTTAATTCTCTTGCGTAGCGGGGCTTGGTCATTTGAACAGTATCAGACGAGCTTTAACAGCGATTTGCAGAGGCACATAACCAATGAGGGGCGGTTCAATTATTCAATTTCGCAGTCAAGTTTTGACACTTGGTTAGATGGCTATGTACCTGGTGTTAAGGGTCGTAAAGTTTCAATTTACATGGAAGGTATGTTAGCTGCTTTGATAGCCGACATCACGATCATTAAAGAATCAAATGGTCAATATCGTCTTGACGATGTGATGAAGGCGCTTTATGTGGAAACCTATAAAATGGGGAAAGGATACACGAAAGAAATGTATAAATCATTGCTTGAACGCTATTCCAATGTTTCTTTTGATGATTATTTCAACGACCTTATTGATGGAACGGGAAAAATTGAAAAATATTTGGAGATTGCACTAAATATCATCGGTTTAAAGTATATCTTCGTCCCCGATAGTGAAGGTGATAAGAAGGTAAAACTGGTTAAATTAAGTCATATTTTTACTCAGCAGGCATCCTTTTTTGAAATTTGGAGTAAAAAAATATATTTTTGACACGAATATATTTTAGGCCAATATTTCACATAAATAATTAGTTTTTAAGTTTTTATGCAAAAATTATATCTTGAATGTCAGAACTGTGACTCAAAAAGCATCTCTTTCCTCTCCTATTGCACAGATATTGAGAGGGATAGAGTAAGTGCAGTTAAGTCCTGCAGTCATTATAAAAAAGGACAAGCCATTTTTTATGAAGATAATCTGCCTTTGGGAATTTATTGCATCAGTAGCGGGGCTGTTAAGTTAACCCGATCAAATAAAGACGGAAAAGAACAAATAATTCGGTTTGCCAGGGAAGGAGAATTTTTAGGATACCGGGCACTTATTGCTGATGAACCATTGGTTGCCACTGCAACCTGTATTGAAGATACCGTTTGTTGTTTCATTCCCAAGGCGATTTTTGTTGAGTTATTACACACGAATAATTCCATCAATAAACAAATGCTAAAAGCACTTTGTCATGATTTAGGAATTGCAGATGAACGTATTCAAAGTCTGGCTCAAAAAAATGTAAGAGAGCGTTTAGCAGAAACATTATTGTTTTTACAGCAAACTTTTCAAAACTTCAACGATCAGGATGTTTCACTCATTTCGGTAACATTACCACGTGAAGACATCGCAAATATTGTAGGTACTGCAACCGAAACGGTTATCAGGCTTTTGTCGGAATTTAAAAGCGACAAAATAATTGATATGGAAGGAAAGAAAATTAGAATCATCAACAAAAATGCGCTCGAAAAAATTTCCCGTATGTCTGTTTAACAAATCGAGTTGAGATATAAAACCGGAATTGTTTTATCGGGGGGAGGAGCCAGAGGATTTGCACATATTGGGGTATTAAAAGCCTTAGAAGAGAAGAATATTTTTCCAGAAATTATTTCTGGTGTAAGTGCAGGAAGCATTGCCGGTGTTTTATATGCAGATGGTTATTCTCCGGATGAAATACTAAATATTTTCGTTGGCCTCGATATTTTCAAATTACTTCGCTTTAGCCGGTTTAAGTTTGGTTTATTAAGAGCTAGTGGAATTAAAGAGACCCTTGAAAAAGTATTGAGGGCTAAAACTTTTGAAGAATTGAAAATTCCTTTAACAGTAGCTGCCACAAATCTTAATATACCAAAACTCGAGTATTTTAATTCGGGGAACCTGATAGATCCTATCATGGCATCTTCAGCATTTCCTTTGGTATTAAGGCCTTATCCAATAAATGGCATTAACTATATTGACGGGGGTTTAATGAATAACTTACCGGTTCAGCCCTTAATTGGGAAGTGCGATGAAATAATTGGCGTATATGTGAATCCGGTAAACCCTCAATCCAAAACCATCAGTACCCGAAATTATGCTGATAGAATCCTGCACATTGGTTTAAGAGCAAATATGCTGACTAATATTGATTTATGCACACTCTATATTGAGCCGCACTTGCTGGCCGACTTTAATTTATTCAAGGTTTCGGCTGCAAAAGAAATATTTGAAATAGGATATTCTTATACAAAAGACCTGTTATCAATGCCTCAAAATAGCTAAGGTTTTATACTTATTGTTTGTTTAGATAACCTACCTGATATTGGACAAAAACCTTATGAATAGAGGCTTTTGTCCATATTTATTTCCGGTATTTATGACAAATATCATAGGCCCCAATGAGTAAGGTCATGTTTTGAATTCGGGTTTAAAATTATTTTTGGACAGCTGATAATGTAAATAATATACCCGTGGTTAGAAATATGTTGATATTAATGGACGGTACGGTTGAGGCCGAACGTCTTTTGGATTGTTCGATCAGACTTTTTCATGAAAAGGAAGATCGATTTAACGGGGCATTTGTTGAAGGAATTAGTTCTGCAAATTTGCATGAGATTTTTGAAAATCCACACTTTCTCAATTCACAGTACACCCGTTCCGAAATCCTGGAGAGGATATTGCACACCGATTTAAATAACAGCAATGAATTTATTGAAAGGTTCATTTCAAAATGTGATGAACTCGATTTGAAAACCCGTGTTTATCTTTCAGGGGCTGAAGTAAATGAAGAGTTGGTTAAGGAAAGTTTATACAACGATATTTTTTTAATAGGTAAGGATATTTTCAAAAAGGAAGATATCAATATGAAGTCCTTTGATTCTATTGTAGCGGTATTGCGCAATACCAAATGTCCGATTCTTCTGTTATCCAGTGAACAAGTCACTTTCAATAATATTGTGATGTTATATGATGGAAGTAACCGATCTTTTGAAGCTATAAAATTGTTTATGTATCTAATGGGTGATCAATTGGAAAATAACAGGGTGATTTTAAATGTTGTGGTAACTGATGAAAGCAATTCACAAGAAAAAAGTATTATTGATTATCTGAAAAATTTTAAACAACATTTTGCAATCAATCGCATTTATCCTGATAATTATTATAACGATTTAATTACGCTTTTAAAGAGTTTTCCATCCTTTCTATTGGTTTCCGGTGTGAACCGAAATGATATTATTGAAGATATGATTTTTAACAAGGGACACTCATTTTTTATGGATCGTCAGCGCTCTGTATTTTTAGGATAGTTTGCCGTGTCATTTGTAAAAAGCACAACAAAAACTAAGTGTTTTCATTGTGGAGATTTAGTTGGGAGTATTCCTGTGCGCTACGACCAGAAAAATTTTTGCTGCAATGGATGTAAAGGGGTTTATGAAATTTTGTCGGCTAATAATCTTTGTGATTATTATACCCTTGACATGAACCCCGGGTTATCCCTTAAAAATCCTGTTTCAAAAGTAAAATTCAATTATTTAGAAGATGAGCAAATACAAAAACAGCTCCTAGACTATCGGGATGAAAAAATATCCAAAATCACTTTCAATATTCCAACAATGCACTGTAGTAGTTGTATTTGGCTACTGGAAAGTTTATACAAGCTGCAAAAAGGAATATTAAACTGTCGGGTTGATTTCTTAAAGAAACAGCTTTCTCTCACCTTTAGCCAGGAGGTATGCAGTCTGCGTAAGCTGGTTGAATTACTCTCTTCTCTGGGCTATGAACCCTCCCTCAATCTGAATGACCTGGAGTCGGAAAAGAAATCAGATAATTATCGTAAATTACTCTATCAGATCGGCGTAGCAGGTTTTTGTTTTGGAAATATGATGCTCATCAGTTTTCCGGAATATTTTGGTTTGGATCCATTTTCACAAACTAATTTCTCAAAGTTATTTGGAATACTCAATATGGTTCTGGCCACTCCTGTTTTTTTCTTCAGTGCACGTGATTATTTTATTTCTGCTTATAAAAGTTTAAGGAAAGGAATCATCCATATCGATTTCCCGCTGGCGTTAGGTATTTTAGTCATGTTTGTCAGAAGTTGCTATGAAGTAATTTCTCAGACCGGAATCGGGTTTTTTGATACCCTTACCGGATTGGTTTTCTTTCTTTTAATCGGAAAGTGGGTTCAACAACGAACCTTTGATGCATTATCTTTTGAACGTGATTATAAATCTTATTTCCCAATTGCGGTTTCTGTGATCGATAAGGATATAGAAACTACGCTGCCTGTTAATAAATTAAAGATAGGCCATCGCATTCTGATCCGTCATCATGAAATAATACCAGCCGATTCAATCTTGTTACAAGGCGAAGCGCAGATAGATTTTAGTTTTGTTACCGGCGAGCATTTACCTGTTACGAAAATACTGGGTGAAATAATTTATGCCGGCGGCCGACAGATAGGCGGAACCATCGAGTTGGAAGTTTATAAATCAGTCTCCCAAAGTTACCTGACTCAGTTGTGGAATAGTGCGCATTTTACAAAAAACAATTCAGCGAAAATTCAATCTTTTCAATCAAAAGTCAGCAGGTATTTCACGATCCTTTTACTGGGTATTGCCATTACTTCGGGTTTATATTGGCTCATACATAAACCTGAATTATCTATTAATGCCTTTACCTCTGTATTAATAATTGCCTGCCCCTGTGCACTTGCTTTATCAAGTCCGTTTGCCTTAGGTAATAGTTTGCGAATGTTCGGGCGAAGTAAATTCTATATAAAATCTCCTGAAGTGATTGAACAAATGGCCGGAATAAATCATTTTATTTTTGATAAAACAGGAACCATAACACATGCCTCCGATTCGTCGGTTTCATTTGTAGGTGATTACCTAAGTGATTTTCAGACTTCTTGTATATATAGTTTATGTAACCACTCCATTCATCCGTTAAGTAAAAAAATCTGCTCCTATTTATACCCGGGTAGTCCTCAAAAATTAAGTGTAGAATCCTTTAGAGAGATTAGTGGAAGAGGAATTGAAGGAATAATAGACGGCCAAATGGTTCGGGTAGGTTCAAATTATTTTATAGGCAATAGTCAAGCTGCTACAGATACCAATTTAGCAAGCATGGTATATGTCTCAATCAACGCCATTTGTCTGGGCTCATTTTATATAAAACATACTTATCGGAAAGACCTGAACAAGGTATTGAATGACTTATCGGAATATGGGAAATTGAGTTTGTTATCGGGAGATCAGGATTCGGAAAGAGACCAATTAGCATTACTCTTCCCTTCTTCAGGTGAAATGCATTTCAATCAAACTCCTGCCGATAAAATGCGCTATATTGAAAAACAAAACGGAATGGGTGACCGGATTGCCATGATCGGCGATGGATTAAATGATGCCGGTGCTTTAAAGGTGGCTGGGATAGGTATTTCCGTGACTGAGAATACAGCACATTTTTCTCCTTCCAGTGACATTATTATGGATGCAGCGGTATTTGGGAAATTGGGAAATTTTTTTAGTTTTGCAAGGGATACCCTTAAAGTAATCAGAATGAGTTTTATGATATCTTTACTATACAATATCGTTGGATTAAGCTTTGCTGTTAAGGGAGTTTTATCGCCGGTAATTGCTGCCATTTTAATGCCGGTAAGCAGTATCAGCGTAATTGTATTTACCACTACGGCAACCTATTTATATGCCCGAAAAAATAAAATTGTAGAATAAAAAAGCAGTTAGAATGAAAATATTATTTTTATTAATTGGGGTTAGTTTATCCATGGCTTTGGGGTTTTTGGCCGCATTTATATGGTCGGTTAAATCGGGTCAGATGGAAGATAATTATACGCCTTCCGTTCGAATTCTATTTGATGATAAGCCCATTGTGCCACAAGCCGAAAAGGAAAATCTAACTGAATAGCGAAACATCTTTTTTTCTTCAATTTTTAGTATTGAAATTATAACTATTTTTAAAACAGATACCCATGCAAATCGAACAATTTAACTACGACAACCGAATTATCCGGAATTTTATTATCGCTTCCATGCTATTTGGAGTTGTTGGCATGCTGGTGGGCCTGATGGCAGCTATTCAGTTGTATTATCCCGCGCTCAACCTTGATCTTCCCTATACCTCGTTTGGAAGGATCAGGCCATTACATACCAATGCAGTGATTTTCGCATTTGTAGGGAATGCCATATTTGCCGGTATTTATTATTCCCTGCAACGTCTTTGCAAAGCCCGGCTTTATAGTGATATTCTGGGTAATTTTCATTTCTGGGGTTGGCAACTTATCATTTTGGCTGCCGCCATAACTTTGCCTTTGGGTTATACTACTTCTCATGAATATGCAGAACTGGAATGGCCGGTGGATATTGCTATTACTTTGGTATGGCTTGCATTTGGTATCAATATGTTTGGTACTATCATCAAGCGCAGAGAACGACATATGTATGTTGCCATTTGGTTTTATATAGCCACTTTTATAACTGTAGCCATTTTACATATTGTAGTATCGTTTGAATTGCCGGTAAGTTGGTTTAAGAGTTATATGGTTTATGCCGGTGTTCAGGATGCCTTGGTTCAGTGGTGGTATGGGCATAATGCAGTAGCCTTTTTTTTAACTACACCTTATCTGGGCATCATGTATTATTATTTACCCAAAGCAGTTAACCGTCCTGTATATTCCTATAAATTATCAATTCTTCACTTCTGGACACTTATCTTCATCTATATCTGGGCAGGTCCTCACCATTTGTTATATTCGGCTTTACCCAGTTGGGTTCAATCGGTAGGAGTAGCCTTTTCAATTATGTTAATCGCTCCTTCCTGGGGGGGTATGATTAATGGTTTACTGACCTTACGCGGCGCTTGGGATAAAGTTAGAGATGAACCCGTTTTGAAATTCTTTGCAGTGGGGGTTACCGCATATGGTATGGCCACTTTTGAAGGACCGATGTTGGCATTAAAAAACGTTAACGCCATCGCACACTTTACCGATTGGATAGTTGCTCATGTACATACCGGGGCATTGGGATGGAATGGCTTAATGACTTTTGGTATGTTTTATTGGCTGGTTCCAAAAATTTATGGCACCAAATTATACTCCAATTCTCTGGCCAATGCACATTTCTGGATTTCAACTTTAGGTATTTTGTTTTATGTAATTCCAATGTACTGGAGTGGTTTCGCTCAGGGAATGATGTGGAGGGAGTTTTTACCTGAAGGAATGTTAAAATATCCCAATTTTCTGGAAACTACTTTGCAGATAATACCCATGCACATTATGCGCTCAATAGGTGGTTGCTTATTTTTAAGTGGTGTTTTCCTGATGATATATAACTTAATAAAAACGGCTGCAAGTGGCAAATTAATTGCCAACGAAGCCGCCGAGGCCCCTGCCCTTGAAAAAAGTTTTACTCCGCATGGTGCACAAACCTATTGGCATAAAGCTTTTGAACGTAAGCCGGTAACACTATTGGTACTTACCATTTTGGTGATATTAATCGGTGGCATGGTTGAGATTATCCCCATCCTTACTATCAAATCAAATATTCCAACCATTAGCAGTGTGAAGCCCTATTCGGCACTCGAATTACAGGGAAGGGATCTATATATCAGAGAAGGATGTGTAAGCTGCCACTCACAAATGGTACGTCCTTTCAGAAGTGAAACTGAACGCTATGGCGAATACTCAAAAGCGGGTGAATATGTTTACGATCATCCTTTTTTGTGGGGCTCAAAAAGAACCGGTCCAGATTTGATGCGTATTGGCGGTAAATATCCCAATAGCTGGCATTATCTTCATATGCTGGCGCCGGCTAATATGTCGCCAGGCTCAATCATGCCTAATTATCCATGGCTTCTCGAAAATAATCTGTATACCGGTAATACCGCTGATAAAATTAATGCCATGCGTAAATTGGGGGTTCCTTATGAAAGGGGCTACGAAAAAATTGCAGAAGAAGATTTAAAAAAGCAAGCCGAAAAAATTGCAGCGGGTTTAACCAAGGATGGATATCCGGTTGAGAGTAATAAAGAAATTATTGCCCTGATTGCCTATTTACAAAGAATGGGAACCGATATTAAATTAAATAATACAACAAACAGATAATAATTAATAAGGCCATGTTCAAACAACATTTACAAAATTTATCAGGATTTCAGAACAGCTATCTGATCTTTTCTTTAATTGTATTTATGGTATTCTTTGCCGGCGTGCTCTGGTTTATTTTTAAAGCTGATAAAAGATATTTGAAAGAAATGGCTGAAAAACCTTTGGAAAATTAAAATTTATAATCATGAAGCGAATAATTTATACTTTGTCGGCTCTCTTTATAATTGCAGGCTCTTTATCTGCACAAAACATGGCTGATACCCCTGCTTCTTCCACCTTAAGTTTATCTTCTGTGTTGGAAGCAATTGATGTAATCTTAATGTGTTTGGTTATTTACCTGTTAGCTGCACTATACGCATCCATGAGGCGGCTTCGCAGCTTAAATGACAACAAATTCAGGCTTTCTTGGTGGGATAGATTTGCGGGATTAAAATCAGAAAAATCAGAACAGGAATTGATAATGGATGAAGATTACGATGGAATCTCCGAATTAGATAATCCCACACCCCCATGGTTCAATTTTATTTTTTATACTACGGTTATTTTTGCCGTTTTGTATTTGCTCAATTATCATGTTTTCAAATTCAATAAGTTGCAGGAAAGCGAATATATTGAAGAAGTAAATGCTTCTAAAATTGCCGTTGAAGCCTACCTTAAAAAATCAGGAAATCTGATAGATGAAAATACGGTTACGCTCCTTACAGATAATCAGTCAATTTCTGCCGGTGCTAAAAATTTTAAAGAGAAATGTGTGGTTTGCCATGGCGAAAAGGCCGAAGGAAAAGTTGGCCCTAATTTAACGGACTTCTATTGGATACATGGTGGCGATGTGAAATCAATTTTTAAAACGATAAAATATGGCGTTCCGGCAAAAGGAATGATCACCTGGAATAGTACTTTTAGTGGTAAACAGATACAGCAACTGGCTTCCTATGTTAAATCACTGAAAGGAACAAATCCGCCAAACCCAAAAGAGCCTCAGGGCGATTTGTTTAAAGAAGATAGCACTGCTGTGCAGACCAATGTAGATACAATGGCAGCGGTTAAAGCTATTTCATTGAAATAGCCTTTGTATTAAAAATTACCTATTAGAAAAGAAGTTAAACAGTTATTCTCGCAAGCTGTTTAACTTCTTTTTTGTAAAGATTGTCTATCAAAAAAACGATGCGTTCAAATGTATTAGATCCTGCTCATTTCAGAGACGAACTTTCAAATGTTGACCCTTCAGGTAAACGTCTCTGGATATATGCTAAAAAACCCAGGGGAAAGTTTCACGATTACCGTACCTGGCTTAGTTGGTTTTTGATGCTGATTATGTTTGGCGGCCCATTTATGCGCCTGAATGATCGCCCATTGTTATTACTAAATATTCTGGAAAGAAAGTTTATCATATTCGGAATGGTATTCTGGCCTCAGGATTTAAACCTGTTTGCATTGCTGATGCTCTCCTTTATGTTGTTTATCATATTGTTTACCGTTTTATTTGGCAGAGTCTGGTGTGGCTGGGTATGTCCTCAAACTATCTTTATGGAAATGCTGTTCAGGAAAATTGAATATGCTATAGAAGGAGATTACCAACAACAAATAAAATTAGATAATCAAAAGCTGAATTTTCAAAAAATTATCAAAAAGACCTTCAAGCACCTTCTGTTTTGGGTTTTGTCCTTTGTCATCGCCAATACTTTTCTGGCTTATATTATAGGATATGACGAACTTAAATTATTGGTTATTGACGGGCCATTATCCCATATTGGCCTACTTGTTTCGCTGATCATTTTTACCAGCATATTCTATTTTGTTTATGCCAGAATGCGCGAATTAATTTGTAATTTTATTTGTCCTTATGGGAGATTGCAGGGTTTATTATTAGATAAGAATTCTTTAGTGGTAGGATACGATTTTGTGAGAGGTGAACCCAGAAAAAAAATAAAAAGATCTGAAGAAAGGATATCTGGTGATTGCGTAGATTGTGAGTTATGTGTGAAGGTTTGTCCTACCGGAATTGACATAAGAAACGGAACACAATTGGAATGCATTCATTGTACAGCATGTATGGATGCCTGTGATGAGGTGATGATAAAAATAGCTAAACCGAAGGGATTAATCCGGTTTGCCTCCCTAAACGGAATTACCAAAGGGACAAAATTGAGATTGAATGCAAGAAATGTGTCTTATACCGTGGTTCTTGCCGCATTATTTGGCTTTTTTATTTACCTTTTGGTTACCCGAAAATTAGTTGAAACAACCATGCTTCGTGCTCCGGGAATGCTCTATCAGAATCAGAATGATGGCCGCATCAGCAATTTATACAGTATTGAGTTTGTCAATAAAACCTTTCAGGATTTGCCGGTTGAAATAAAGTTAATTGAACCGAAAGGCGAAATAGAATTGATTGACGGAAATGAAATAACTGTGCACAAAGAAAGTATTGGAAAAACATCCTTCTTTATCATAGTTGATGTCAATGAAATTCACCAAATCTCAACCCCGGTGAGGGTTCAGGTATTCAGTAATGGTAAGTTAATGGAGGAAATGAAATCAAGGTTCAACGGACCCCAATTCAAAACTAAACGATAATACCTTATATTAGGCCACAAAATTAAGAATAAATGAAAATCAATTGGGGTGCCAAAATGGCTTTATTTTCTATCTTATTTATGGGTTTTGTGATTATTATGGTATTAAGAATCTCCCAAACGGATATGCCTTTGGTTGAAGAAAGCTATTATGAAAAGGGAATTAACTATCAGCAAATTATTGATGACAGTAAAAATTCAGAAAGCAGAATAAACATCCTCATTGGGAAACTACAAGGCTACACAGGTATTGACACAATTTCAGAATATTTATTTTTAAATAAATATTCAATTGGAGACACCCTTACGGTAAACGCATTTTTTTACAGAGCTTCTGATAAATCCAAAGACTTTTCTGTAAATTTTGTTTTGATTGATAGCATTCCGACAGGCATTAACGTGTCAAATATTGATAAAGGCAAATGGAAACTCACGCTCGGGTGGGATGAAAAGGATGGAAAACATTTATTAAAAAAGGAAATAGTATTGTGATGTTTTGGATAACTGCTTTATTAACCGGTTTCTTTGGAAGCTTTCATTGTGCAGGAATGTGCGGACCTATTGCTTTTGCACTTCCGGGAAAACAAATTGAAGGAGCTGGATTTTATTTTGGGCGTTTACTATACAATTCCGGGCGAATTGTAACCTATTCCTGTTTAGGAATTGTTTCGGGAGCTTTTGGACTGGGATTAAAATTAGCGGGATTTCAGCAAAGTATTAGCATAATAGCTGGAATTCTGATCCTTGTTATGGTTGCCCTGAACCAAACAATGATGAAGACCTATTCTTTTAGACCCCTTAGATTATTTTCTTCAAAAAAGGTTCATCAGTTGTTTAATTCCAAAGCATTATCCGCCTTGTTTTTTATCGGAGTTTTTAATGGCTTGCTTCCCTGTGGATTTGTTTACATTGCTTTACTGGGAGCCACTGCTACCCAGGAAGTATGGGAAGGAGCACTTTTTATGATTTTTTTTGGAATTGGCACCTTCCCAGTGATGTTTGGCGTTTCCATTTTGGGTCAATTTTTATCGGGTAATTTCCGGAACCGGATTAATAAATTAAGCTTATATTTTGCCCTAATCATTGCACTGCTGTTTATTTTACGTGGATTAAACCTGGGAATTCCATATCTGAGTCCAAAAATTTATTCGGAACAAGGTCAGATAATAGATTGTAAATAAACCCTTATCAGCATAAATTTTTCACATGTTCATTTTATTTCATTTTCTTTGAGGTACATGAATTGGAAACGCTATTTCAGGATCCGTCATTTTATTAAATGCATTTACTTTGTCATCAGAGATTCATATCTTACAAAAGGGGCATTGGTATATGTACCTAAAACTATGCTAATTGTTCGACTCGAGGCAATCGGAGATTATATTCATTTCAGAAATTTTTTGCCGTTTGTTAGAAATTCTAAAAAGTTTCGGGACTATAAAATTACTTTATGTGGGAACGATATCTGGAAGGATCTGGCCGAAAGTTACGACAAAGAATTTGTGGATGAATTTATATGGATCAACAGGAATAAGTTAACTTCTGATTCCGCTTATCGAAAATCCATTTTGTCGCAAATTAATAATAAGCGCTTCGAATATGCAGTTCAGCCCAATTATTCCCGTGAGTTTTTATGGGGTGATAGCATCATCAGGGCCAGTTGTGCAAAATTCAGAATGGGTTCAAAAGGTGATATGGCCAATGATTTAGGTGTTCTCAAATGGATTTCAGACAAATGGTTCACGATGTTGATTCACAAAAATGCTGAACAGGTTTTTGAGTTCAATCGAAATAAAATATTTCTTGAAGAATTATTAGAAGAACCCATACCCGTCAAAAAACCGGTATTTAATTTGTCAGCTAAAGAAAGAAAGGATTATATCACATTATTCCCTGGTGCAGGAGAAAAAATCAAACAATGGTCAACGAAAAATTTCGCCTTGTGGGTTTTGGAGTTTAGGAGATCTTACCTGAACCCAATATACATCTGTGGTTCTGCTAACGATTATTACTTAGGGGAAGAAATAATTAAATATTCAGGAAATGTCCCCGGATTGATAAACCATTGTGGTCAGACCAATTTGCCTCAATTAATTGAGTTTATTCAAAGCACCGCCTTACTTATTACAAACGATTCAAGTGCCTTTCATATAGGAGCAGCAATAGATACCCCTACCATCTGCCTTCTGATGGGCAGACATTATGGGCGTTTTGCACCCTATCCTGAAGGTACATGCCCGAATTTGCTTACGCTTTATCCAAAAAAGTTTTTGCGAATACTGAATGATAAAAGGACGTCGGCAGAAACAAGCAAATATAATTCTCCGGCTTCAATCGATGATATTTTGGTTAAAGAGGTTATGGATGCTACCATTCAATTATTAAAATGAAAATCCTATTGCTCGATAATTACGATTCATTCACTTATATGCTTAAGGATTATATCGGGCAATGTGGTGTTGATTGTACAGTAATAAGAAATGATGAAGCGATTTTGGATCAGTCCGATCTTTTGCAATTTGATGCTTTGGTTATTTCTCCGGGTCCGAAAAAACCTATTGATGCGGGTAAATTAAACCTGGTTATTGAAAAAATGGTTGCCCATAAACCGATATTGGGTATTTGCCTTGGACATCAGGCATTAGGTGTACATTTCGGCGCGGTTTTAAGCAAAGCACGTTTGCCTCGTCATGGAAAAGTCGACCTGATTGAACACAACCATAATATCCTGTTTAACGGCGTTCCGGAGAAATTTTTCGGAACCCGGTATCATTCCCTGATTCTTAAAAATTTACCGCTTGATTTAGTTGAAATTTGTTGGAGCGAAGACGAAATAATGGGATTTGCTCATAAAACCCTGCCTGTATGGGGTTTGCAGTTTCATCCGGAAAGTTGTCAAACCCAATTCGGATTGAAAATAATGGAAAATTTCATTATTCGGGCAAAAAAAATTGCTCATTGCTAATTTTCCATATATTTGACTTTGAAAAATTGTTTAATGGAATACCAGATAAAAAAAGAGGATAAGTTTAATTATATCGATGAAGGAGAAGGTGAGGTATTACTTCTTCTGCATGGGCTTTTTGGTGCCTTAAGTAATTGGAAAGATGTTTTGCATCATTTCAGTAAAAACTACAGGGTTGTAATTCCAATAATGCCTATCTTTGAAATGAATATTCTAAAATTAAGTGTTGAAGGATTGGCCAACTTTATTGACGACTTTATTGAATACAAAAAATTTGAAAAGGTTAATTTAATTGGCAATTCATTAGGAGGGCACGTTGCATTGGTATATATCAAAAAATTTCAATCAAAGGTAAATACCCTTTTACTAACCGGAAGTTCTGGTTTATACGAAAATGCATTTGGTGCATCATACCCCAGAAAAGGTGATAAATCCTATTTGAAAGAAAGGATCAGTTTAACTTTTTATGATCCGGAAGTTACTACGGATGAATTAGTTGAAGAAGTATATGATACGATCCAGGACAAAGGAAAACTCCTGCGTATTCTTACGATGGCCAAATCGGCAATACGGCATAATATGAGAAAGGACATTCCGAATTTTGACATGCCGGTATGTTTGGTATGGGGTATTCAGGATACCATCACTCCACCCGAAGTTTGCGAAGAATTTCATCAGCTTTTCCCTAATTCGGAGAAACATTTTATTGATAAATGTGGTCATGCCCCAATGATGGAAAGACCTGTTGAATTTAATGCGATTGCCGATGCGTTTTATCAAAAACATATTAAACCCTAGATCATGTTTGCGGCACAATTTATATCCAGTGAAATATTCTCGCTAAAAAAATCAGATGATACCGAATCGGCTCTGATGCTTCTTAGTGATTGGATGGTAAAACAATTGCCGGTGGTAGAGAACCTGAAGGTTTTAGGTTTTGTAAATGAAAAAATTCTGCTTGAAAATGAAGGGAAAAGAGTAGAAGAACTTATGCTGATAGATGTAGAAAAATATTGTGTTCCGGAGCATATGCATTTATTTGAAATTTGGCAAAGATTAGTCCTGAACAATTTTAGCACCCTTGCAGTGGTTAGTAGTGAGGGCATTTTTAAAGGCGTTATTTCCTCGCAGGATATTGCATTAAATTCATTTGCAAATTCTTCATTGATTCAGGAAGGTTCAATTTTGGTGCTTGAAATTCAAGCCATCCATTATTCAATTGCCGAAATTGCAAGAATTTGTGAAAGTAATGAAGCCAAAATTATCCATTTAATGGTAACATCATTAAAAGATGAAAACAATACCTTACATGTTTCTTTAAAGATGAATAAACAACATCTTTCATATGTGATTTCCAGCTTTGAGCGTTTTGGTTATAAAGTAATTTATACTAATTCTGTTAGCGATTCCAATCAGTCATTAGAAGATAGATTTCAATGGCTCATTAAGTATTTAAATACCTGATTATGCGTTTGGCAATATTTGGACTCTATTTTAAGGATGACCGTTTTGCTGAGATTCAGCAGTTTTTTAACGCCCTTGAAAACAAAGGGGTTGAATTTATCATTTATCATAAATACCTGGAAGATTGCATAAAAAAAGGCATCCATTTCTCTTCAGAAAAAACAACCTTTACGAATGCTGTTGATTTTGCAAAACATGAAATTGACTACCTGGTCAGTATCGGAGGAGATGGTACGATATTAAATTCCCTGGAATTTATTGGAAAAGCTGAAATACCTGTTGTAGGCATAAATACAGGCCGTCTTGGTTTTTTGGCCGGTGTTCCGGCAAAGGAAGGAAGCATGCTTTTAGATGAATTAGAAAAAGGACACTTTTCAATTGATAAACGAACCGTGCTGGAGCTTGAATCGGATAAAGAAATGTTTAGAGGACTCAAGTACGCTTTGAATGATTTTGTTATTCATAAAAAGGATAGCTCCAGTATGATTACCATTCACACCTACATTAATGGCGAATTTTTAAATTCATATTGGAGTGATGGTTTGATTATTTCATCCCCGACCGGATCAACCGGATATAATTTAAGTTGTGGAGGACCTATTCTCTACCCGGCATCCCAAAGTTTTGTAATAACACCCATAGCACCTCATAATTTAAATGTACGGCCGATTATTATTTCTGATCAAAATGTAATCTCGTTCGAGATTGAAGGAAGAGGAAGCAGTTTTTTGATTACGCTCGACTCACGGTCAGAAAGCATCTCCAATAAAACACAATTGGCTATAAAAAAGGCGGATTTTTGCCTGTGCCTGATCAGACTGGATAATGAAAATTATTTAAAAACCCTTCGTGAAAAATTAATGTGGGGATACGACAACAGGAACTTCAGAACCTGAAAATGGAAAAACCATTTTTATTTAAGGAAAGATTGAAATCATTTACCTACGCTTTTCGAGGTATTAAAAAGGCTGTAAGAAATGAACACAATTTGAGGATTCACCTGATATCGGCAGTTATGGCAGTTTTTTTGGGCTTTATTCTCAAACTAAATACCATAGAATGGTCTTTAATTTTGGTTTGTATTGCCCTGGTAATTGCTGCCGAACTTTTCAATTCTGCCCTCGAACATATTGTAAACCTGGTTTCACCCGGGCAACATAAACTGGCTGGATTAGCCAAAGATTTTGCGGCAGCAGCCGTTCTGGTTTTTTCAATCCTGTCTTTTCTGGTTGGAATCCTGGTTTTTGGCCCTAAATTGTATTATTTTTTGATTCCTTAACGTTGTTTGTTTGTAGTTTAAGGTTTTTACCTATTTTTGCCTTTATGCTTCAATTTAAGAAATACATTTTTATATCCTTGTTTCTGCTTGCAATTACGGTTGTAAAAGGACAACGTGTGGAAATTGGTGTTATGCTGGGTGCTTCCAATTACCTTGGAGATTTGAGCAATGAAACCGTTGTAATGAAAGAAACACATTTTTCTGCCGCTTTATACGGAAGGTATAATGTAAACCCAAAAGTTGCCGTAAAAGGGTTTTTTGCTTATGGACGCGTTTCGGGTGATGATAAAACCTTTGCATCAACAACCAGAACCTATCGGGATATACCGGGTATTGAATTTAACAAATACCGTAACCTGAATTTTTACAGCGATATATTCGAGTTTTCGGTTCAGGCTGAATTAAATTTATTACCTAACGATCTGGTTGGTTACCAAAGACGACCTTTTATTCCTTATGCTTTCTTGGGTTTGGGTGTTTTTAATTTTAATCCTAAAACTCATTTTCTTGGCAAAACCATTGAGCTTCAACCATTAGCAACCGAAGGACAGGGCTCAACTACCTATAACGATGTAAAAAAATATAACCTTACCAACATTTGTATTCCTCTTGGTATCGGGTTCAGGCAGAAAGTTGGAAATGATTTATTTATTGGAATTGAAGCCGGTGTAAGGCTTACCAATACCAATTATCTTGATGATGTGGGGGGTAGGTTTGGTAGTAAAGTAGTAATAAATGGTGCAACCGGCAGAACCGGATTATTATTATCTGACCGATCCTGGGAATTAGACCCAACTTCCGATGTAAATATTGCTAATCCTTTAAATATACCTTTTTATAAAAATCCTGATCCTTCAAATGTCACTAATGAAGACCTGTTTATTGAAGATGCGAAGCGAAGTGATCGCCATTTTAATAAGACCGATATGTATTTTATGGCTGGTATCACAGTCTCTTACATAATCAGGTTCAAAGGACAAGGTTGTCCTACCTTCTAATGTATGAAGAAATTTCTTTTTTTGGCGGTTTATGTAATTGGAATTTGTGAGTTGAGTGCCCAAAAATTTGAGCTCGGAATACAGGCCGGGGCAAGTAATTATTGGGGAGATTTGGCTCCAATCGTTGCACTGAAAGAAACAAAAGGAACCGGTGGGATCTTTATCCGTTTAAACCTGAATAATACCTGGGCATGGAAAACTGAATTTAACCAATATTATGTTTCAGGTTCCGATAAGAACTTTTCTTATAACAGTGAGCGAAACCTCAGTTTTACCAGTGGAATTAAAGAACTGGCTACTGTTTTGGAGTTTAACTACCTAAAATACGGACCCTATGTTCTGGACAAAAAATATACGTCTTATGTTTATTTAGGAATAGCGGGTTTTATATTTAATCCCCAGGCCAAAATAAAAGATAAAACTTACGATCTGAGAGATTACCAAACTGAAGGTGTGATGTATAACAAATTTTCGTTGGCAATCCCATTCGGAATTGGCTTGAAATATATGCTCAATAAAAAATTTGCAGTGGAGTGTCAATTGGGATTCCGAAAAACTTTTACGGATTATTTAGATGATGTGAGTACCGTTTACCCCGATATACAGAAGCGATATACCAATGGAGGTTTTGTATCAGCAACCCTTACCGACCGTTCTATTGAAAAATATGGCGTTCCCAAAAATAAGGATGGTTATAAACGTGGAGACCCAAATTATAATGATTGGTACATGAGTTGCACCATTTCGTTGGTGATGCGGCTTCATACCCGGATAAAGTGTGAGAGATTTTATTAAATTCGCCCAAACTATATATTTATTGTCTAATTAGTTAAAAGAATGAGTTTGAGAGAACAAATCGACCCTGACAAAATGCCTAAACACATTGCCATTATTATGGATGGGAATGGACGTTGGGCAAAAGGAAAAGGGAAATTCAGGATGTTTGGACACAAAAATGGCGTAAATACGGTCAAAATAATTACGGAAGCCTGTGCTGAAATTGGAGTAAAATATTTAACCTTATATGCCTTTTCAACCGAAAACTGGAATCGACCTAAATTAGAGGTGAGGGCATTAATGGAACTTTTGGTAGATACGATGAGGAGAGAGGCTCCAACCCTGATTAAGAACAATATCCGCCTTTCTTTTATTGGAAACTTTAATGACTTACCCGAGAAATGTCAGAAGCAACTCCGCGAAACAATGAACCAAACCCAAGGCAATACCCGAATGAATTTGGTACTGGCCCTGAGTTACAGCGCAAAATGGGATTTGGTACAGGCCATTCAGAATATAGCCGCTGATACCCAATCAGGAAAGGTAAAATTGAATGAAATCAATGACCAGTTGGTTGATAAATATTTGTCAACCAATGGGATGCCTCACCCCGAATTAATGATAAGAACCAGTGGAGAAAAAAGAATAAGTAACTTTTTGCTATGGGAAATCGCTTATAGTGAATTGTATTTTTCGGAAAAATTATGGCCTGATTTTGAAAAAGAAGATTTGTATCAGGCCATTTTAGATTTTCAAAACCGGGAGCGCAGATTTGGTAAAACCAGTGAACAAATTAATATAGCATAATGAGCAAATTTCTTAAAATTCTAATTCTGGTTTCTCCATTTCTTTTCTTTTTAACGGTAAATGCTCAGGATAGCTTATCAGTAAAAAATGCACCTGCTACTTATTTTGGTTTAAATTATTCAAACCCAAAACAATACATCATCGCCGGTATCGACATTATAGGAACTGAATATTACGATAAAAGCGTTCTAGCTGTATTAAGTGGTTTACAAATCGGTCAAAAAATCAGAATCCCTTCTGATGATATCGCGAAAGCAATTAATAACCTCTGGAAGCAGAAGCTTTTTACAGATGTAAAAGTATCGGTGAAGAAAATTGAGGAAGATAAAATCTGGTTTGATATTTATTTACAGGAAAAGCCGCGCTTGTCTACCTTTTCAATAAAAGGTTTAAGAAAAGCGAAAGCCGAAGATTTGAAAGAACAAATAACCCTGCGTTCAGGTCAGATCATTACCGAAAATGTATTGAACAGTACGTATCGGGAAATTAATAAGTATTATTCCGAAAAAGGTTTTCTGGACGCCTCGGCCAAGTTTGAGCAAATACCTGATGATATCAAAAAAAACACGAGCAAAATTCGCATCGTCATTGATCGGGGTGAAAAAATAAAAATATCGAAAATTATCTTTACCGGAAACCAGGCACTTACCGCTAAAGATTTAAGAAAGATAATGAAAGACACGAAACAAAAATTCTGGTTTTTCATAAAATCAAGATACATTGAGGAAAGCTATACCAGCGATAAACAAAAGCTGATTGATAAATACCTGAGTATGGGTTTCCGGGATGCACAAATTGTCTCTGATTCTATTTGGCGTGATAAAAAAGGCGTGAATATTCAGATCAATGTTTTTGAAGGTAAAAAGTACTTTTTCAGAAATATCTCTTTCATAGGAAATACCAAATACCCTACCGAAGATCTGAATAGAATTTTAAGGATAAAAAGAGGCGATATTTACGATCAGTCCATATTGGATCAAAGAATAAATATGAGCCAGGACGGATTGGACATCAGCACACTTTATATGGACGATGGCTACCTTTTCTTCAGAATTGAACCTGTGGAGATTTTGGCAGAAAATGACTCCATTGATTTGGAAATAAGGATCTTTGAAGGGCAACAAGCTTATATTAACAATGTTACCGTAAAAGGAAATTCAAAAACCAGTGACCATGTTGTGTTAAGAGAACTTAGAACTAAACCCGGTATGCTTTTCAGCCGAACTGACGTTACCCGTTCCTTACAAGAACTATCCCAGATTGGCTATTTTAACCCGGAAGATTTGAATGTAAATCCTGTTCCCAACCCGGTTACCGGTACCGTAGATATTGAATATAAAGTATCCGAACGGGCAAATGACCAAATTGAACTTTCCGGTGGCTGGGGTGCTGGTTTTGTCATCGGAACCTTAGGTTTGACCTTAAATAATTTTTCTGCAAGGAAAGCTGGGAAAGCCAAAAATTGGTCTCCCGTTCCTACCGGCGACGGACAAAGAGTTTCTCTCAGGGCACAAACCAACGGCAGCTATTATTCGTCTTATTCAGCCTCCTTTACTGAGCCCTGGCTTGGAGGTAATCGGCCAAATTCCCTTACAACCGGCGCATCCCATTCCATTCAAACCAATGGACGGGCAGGAGATTATCTTTCTGCTTTATACACCACTAGTATGTCAGTTGGAATGGGAAAGAGATTACGTTGGCCGGATGATTTTTTCACTTTGCAATCCATATTGGAATATAAATATTATAATAATACCGCTGATATCAATGGCAATTCACTATACGCATCCATTCCAAGCGGTAATTCAAATAACCTGAATTTAAAAATTGTGCTTGGGCGAAATTCAACCGATCAACCCATTTTTCCTCGAAACGGTTCAAATATCTCAATTTCAATTCAACTCACGCCTCCCTACTCAATATTTGATGGCAAGGACTACAGCAAAGTGGACACCCATGAAAAAACAAAATGGCTTGAGTTTTATAAATGGAAATTTGATGCCACCTGGTTCAATAAACTAGCGGGAAGTAAAAGGCCTTTGGTTCTAATGACCCGGGTTAATTTTGGATTTGTTGGCGCCTACAACCAAAGCAAAGGAATTACTCCTTTTGAAAGATTCTGGGTCGGTGGATCGGGTTTGACCGGCTTCATTATGGACGGCCGTGAGCTGATTGCTTTAAGAGGCTATCAGGATAATTCATTAACCCCTTACACGGTGAGCACACTAAATGGAAGATACATGCAAACCGGAGCAATCATATATAACCGGTACACGATGGAACTTCGGTATCCCATTTCATTGAATCCACAGGCAACGGTATTTCCATTGATTTTTGCTGAAGCAGGCGGAGCCTGGCAAAATAGCAAAGACTTCAATCCTTTTGATGTAAACAGATCTTATGGGATGGGGGTAAGAATTTTCTTGCCGATGTTCGGTATGATCGGATTGGATTACGGTTGGGGCATTGATCGGGCTCCATATCATCCCACTCCTGACGCAATAAACGGAGGTAATTTTCACTTTTTGTTGGGACAACAATTTTAAATAAAATCATGATTAAAAAATTAATAACAGGCATTGTTGCCATATCCCTATTCGGTTTGAACACAACTCATGCACAGCGATTTGCATATGTTGATACTGAATACATTTTAGACATGTTGCCGGAATATCGCTCGGCTCAGAAACAATTGGATAATATTGCCGAAATGTGGCAAAAGGAGGCAGAGACAAAAAAACTGGAAATTGATAAGATGCAAAAAGATTTTCAGGCCGAACAGATTTTATTAACGGAAGAATTGAAAAAGAAGAAGGAAACGGAAATAAAAACAAAAGAAACTGATCTTAAGGATTTTATGAATAAAAAATTTGGCTACGAGGGCGATTTATTCAAAAAAAGACAGGAATTAGTGAAACCAATACAAGATAAAGTTTTTGATGCTTGCCAAAAAATTGCAAAACAAAGCGCGCTAGATTTTATATTTGCCAAAAGTGCCGAAATGATAATGATGTATAGCAATGCCAAGTACGATAAGAGCGATGAGGTTTTAGCCGAATTAGGAGTTGCCGTAACCAAGAACAGAAATTCACAGCCAAGTGATCCAAAATCTGGAGAGATGAAGTAGCTGGCACGATTTTAGTAAAACCAATAATTAATAACAAAACAAACAAAAATGAAGAACATTTTAAAATCAGCAGTTGTACTACTTGCAGTAATAGTTATTGCAGGCGGCAACGTAAAAGCGCAAAAAAGCGAAAAAATTGGTTATGTAGATTTGCAGGAACTGATGCAGTTAATGCCTGAGTACAAAAAAGCCAATACCGATATGGAAGCATTCGGAAAATCATTGGAAGATGAATTAAAAAAAATGAGTGAGGAATTCCAGAAAAAAGTAGGTGAATTTCAGAAAAGCGAAAAAATATATTCTGAACCCATCAAAGAGGTTAAGCAAAAGGAACTTCAGGATATGCAAACCCGCATTCAGGAATTTCAACAATCGGCACAGGAAAATGTGCGGAAAAAAGAATCTGAATTGCTTAAACCGATAATCGAAAAAGCTAAAACTGCGATTAGTCAGGTAGCTAAAGAAAATGGATTCAGCTATATTTTTGATAGCAGTGTTGCCGGTTTCCTTTATAAGCCCGATGGAGATAATGCCATAGCATTGGTTAAGAAAAAATTAGGTATTCTTTAAAATAATTTAATAAATTGTAAGCCGGTCACGCACAAAACGCGACCGGCTTTTTTTGTAAATAATCCCGATGACAACAATTTATAAAGCTTCACAACCTATCGGAATTTTTGATTCCGGAATTGGCGGATTAACCGTTGCCAGAGCTATAACACGCCTGCTACCCAACGAACAAATTATTTATTTTGGCGATACCGCCCACATGCCTTATGGAGAAAAAAGTGCCGAAGCGGTTAAACAGTATTCCGTGAAAATTGCAGAGTTTTTGAAATTCAAAAATTGCAAAATGATTGTGATTGCCTGTAATACTGCATCTGCAGCTGGCTATAGAGCAGTATTAAAACAAACAGGAATGAAGGATTTAATTGTTAACGTGATTGATCCCGCTGCAGCTTATGTGGTGAAAAAACATTACCGCGAACGTATTGGAATTATTGGTACAAAGCGAACCATCAGTTCAAATGTTTACGCGAAAAGAATCTCCCTGCTTGATCCGGTTGCCGATGTGGTTCAACTGGCTACCCCACTCTTAGCACCCATGGTTGAAGAGGGATTTTATAATAATAAGATTAGTCAGACCATCATTAACTCTTACCTTTCCAAATCAAAATTAAACAAAATTGATGCTTTGATTTTGGGTTGCACACATTATCCACTCATCAAAAATGAAATTAAAAGGTTCTATGGTAAAAACGTGGAGATTATTGACAGTAGTGAGATTGTTGCCCTTGAAGTAAAAAATGTTTTAGTGCGGCATAAATTATTGAATACCGAAAAATTCGGAAAATTCGGATCAGCAAAGAAAGCCCGTCAATTTTTTGTAAGTGATTATACCGATAGTTTTGAAGAAAGCACCAAAATATTTTTTGATGAGAAAGTTAAATTGAAACTGTTTAATATCTGGGATACGTGATTACATAAAACTTAATTATTTCTTAACAAATTAACGCTCAAATCGTTAATCTTTTTGCTTTTTGAAATATTCGGTTATCTTCGTTTATCAAATTAAAAAGTCATGAAAATAAATCCGGTATCCCGCTTTTCAAATGGAATTAGATTGAATGCCATCCTCGTTATGACATTGCTCGTTGCTTGTGCAATGGGCCTATCCGCACAAAACAGTTGTGAGGCTAATTTCACTTATGCGCTTAATCAAACCACAAAAACGGCAACATTTACCAATACTTCCTTTGGTACCAATGTGCATTATTATTGGAATTTTGGAGACAATACTGGCTCCACCCTTGCCAATCCCGTAAAAACTTTCGGTTCAGGCGGAACCTATACTGTTTGCCTGACTGTAATGAAAAACGACTCCACCTGTCAACATACACGCTGCAGCACCTTGGTAGTAACAATACCTTGCAATGCAGCCTGGACAGTTATCACTGACCCCACTAACAAACTCAAGAAATATTTCACAGCCAACAATACCAGTCTGGATTATAACTATTACTGGACTTTTGGCGATGCCACTTTTTCTAACGACAGAACTCCGAATCATACCTATTTACATGATGGCAAATTCAAGGTTTGTTTAAGGGTTACCAAAAAGGATTCAAGCTGTAGTCACGAAATGTGCGACAGCATTACGGTTAGTCCGAATTCAATACCCGGTTGCGTTTCCACCTGGACTCTCACAACGGATCCTTCTAATAATCTTAAAAAATATTTTAGCAGTACCAGTACCAGTAATGATTTTAATTATTACTGGACCTTTGGAGATGGTATCAGCGCAGATTCAAAAACCCCGATTCATATTTATCCGCATGCCGGCAGGTACAAGGTTTGTTTAAGAGTAAGCAAAAAAGATTCAAGTTGCACCAGCACTACTTGTGACAGCATAACCGTTTCCGCCTCTAACACCAGTTCCTGCGAAGCAAACTTTACCTATACCAAAACGGGAAGAGAAGTTCATTTTACCAATACTTCCAGCGGAACCTATACCCGGATTGTTTGGCATTTTGGCGATAATACCATATCAGACCAGACTAACCCGGTTCATAATTATGCGCAAAACGGAACCTATACGGTTTGTCAGCATATATACAGAATCGTTGGAAACGATACGCTGTGTACTTCTCACAGATGTTCTACTATCGTGGCTACCATATCTTCCTATACCTGCATTGCTTCCTTTACCTACAGCGTAAATCAGGTGCTCAGAAGAGTGGAATTCCATAATACTTCAACCGGACAATTTCTTACTTACCGCTGGACCTTTGGAGACGATAGTATTTCTACAGATTTAACGCCGGCTCCACACACCTATATTCATAATGGAAATTATCGTGTTTGTTTAAGAATTATCAATTCATTGGATACCAATTGCCGAAGTGAATATTGTACTTTCATTTACATACATACGCCCGGTTCTATTCCAGACCCGTCGAATGCTATCGCTTCCTACTCCTTCTCCATTCCTAATCCTGCTATGAATACGGTTCAGTTTAGCAGCAGCTCTACCGGGGCAGGATTATCTTTAGCCTGGGATTTTGGAGACGGTGAGTTCTCAAATGATGAGAATCCAATTCATAGCTTTGTTGAAAAGAATTGGTATTTGGTATGTTTACAGGCAATCGGTATTAACAATACGGATATTATCTGTCAGAATGTTTATCCGGATCCGGCCGCTCCAACCGGAATTGAAAAGCCAGAGAATCTACAAATTTCAAAAATTTATCCCAATCCTTTTAATGAGCAGGTAAAAGTTGAATTGATATCCAAAATGAAGACTACGGTGCTTATAAGCATAAGCGATATCTCAGGTAAAATAATTGAAGAAAAACAGCTATCTTTATTACCGGGTAAAAACGAATATCAATTCGAAACTTACTCATTGGTTAATGGATTTTATTTATTGAATATCAGTGGTGAAGGCATACAAAAGAGATTCAAGTTGATCAAATAATAGAAAATCTTGTTGGTTCAACCAACTAAAATTTAAATAAAAATGCCTGAAATTCATATTGAATTTCAGGCATTTTTTAAATCCTATTTCTTATTAAACTAACTCAATCCTACAATTTCTCCGTCAACCACATCAATAATCAGAGCGGCAGGTTCTTTGGGTAAGCCCGGCATACGCATTATTTCGCCGGCAACCGCAACCACAAATCCGGCGCCATTGTTTAAAACCAGGTTTTCGATATGAATATTGAATCCCTCAGGAGAGCCGGGCATAGTGGCATTATCGGTAAAGCTGAATTGTGTTTTGGCAATACAAACCGGTAATTTATCACCCCCTAAATCATTTATTTTCTTTAAAGCCGTTTTTGCATTTTTCCCAAAAGTGACACTGCTTCCTTTATAAACTGTGGTAACAATTTTTTTGATTTTGGTTTCAATGCTGTCACTTAAATCATACGTATGATTGATGGGTTTGCTCGGCCGTTTCTCCACTATTTCTACCACTTTTTGTGCCAGCTCTATCGCTCCGTCGCCACCTTTTGCAAAACCTTCGTTGATCGCAAATTCAGCGCCCTTTTCCTTACACCAATTCTGAATAAAATTAATTTCTTCTTCTGTGTCGAAACCAAATTTGTTCAAGGCTAAAATAACGGTTTGACCAAATTGCTGAAGGCTCTCAATATGGCGCTCAACATTTTTGATACCGGCTTTCAAACCTTCCATATTGGGTTTTTTGATTAATTTTTCATCCACCTTTCCATGAAGTTTGATTGACTGGGTAGTTGTTACCAGTACCGACGCTTTAGGCGCTATTCCGGCAATACGGCATTTGATATTCAGAAATTTTTCTCCGCCCAAATCACTTCCAAATCCGGCTTCTGTAATAGCATAATCGCCATATTGCAATGCCGCCCGGGTTGCCATAATACTGTTACAACCGTGGGCTATATTGGCAAACGGTCCACCGTGAATAAATGCCGCACCTCCTTCAATCGTTTGAACCAAATTAGGTTGAAAAGCATCTTTTAACAGCGCCACGATAGCTCCTGCAACTTTCAGATCTCTTACATAGAAAGGACTGTTATCGTATTTATAGCCCACCAAAATATTTTCAATCCGGGTTCTTAAATCTTCTAAAGAGGTGGCCAGGCAGAAGATGGCCATGATTTCTGATGCCGGAGTAATATCAAAGCCTGTTTCTGCAGGTACCCCATTGCTTGCGCCATTTAATCCGCTAACCAAATAGCGCAGGGAGCGGTCGTTAACATCTAATACCCTACGCCACAAAATTTGTTTTAACCCATTGGGTGTATTTTTATTGAAGTAATGGTAATTGTCAATTAAAGCAGCGAGTGTATTGTTTGCAGAGGTTATTGCATGAAAATCTCCGGTGAAATGAAGATTGATGTCCTCCATGGGCAGCACCTGACTGTAACCGCCGCCTGCAGCTCCGCCTTTCATTCCGAAACAAGGACCTAAACTGGGTTCACGCAAAGCAACAATGGCTTTTTTCCCGATTTTATTTAAAGCCTGAACCAGGGCCACAGAGGTTGTGGTTTTTCCTGAACCACTCTTATTGGGAGTAGTGGCGGTGACTAATATCAGATTACTCTTCGCAATCTTCTCTTCATCAAACGCATAACTAATTTTAGCTTTGTATTTCCCGTATTGTTCAATTTGTTCTTCCCTGATTCCAATACTCGCAGCAACATCCTGAATAGGCCTAAGTTTTACTTCTTTAGCAATTTCAATATCTGATTTCATTTTTTATTTTTAGTTAATATCGGGCAAAGTAAAGCTCCAAAGGGATTAAAAAAAAGGATATTTGTTTCTTTTATGGTATTATTTTTAATCTACTGAAAGAGCCAAAATAGTCTTCTCGATTATATCGCAAGCCTGATGCATTTGTTCTTCATTAATAATTAGGGGCGGGGCAAACCGGATGATATCGCCATGGGTTTGTTTTGCTAATAAACCGGCATCTTTTAAAGCTAAGCAAACCTGATAAGCCGATTTTCCACCTCCAAAAGGCCTGATAACCAGTGCATTTAACAAGCCTTTGCCACGAACCAACGTAATCAGAGTTGTTTTTTTCATGAACAACTCCATTCTATTCCTGAAAATGATGCCCATATCTCTTGCATTTTCAGAAAGATTTTCATCCACTAAAACCTGTAGCGCTTCCATTGCCACTGCACAAGCCAGTGGATTTCCGCCATAGGTAGAACCATGTTCACCCGGTTTTATTCCCAGCATGATTTCATCATTTCCCAAAACAGCCGAGACAGGTATGGTACCTCCGGAAAGGGCTTTACCTAAAATTAATAAGTCGGGTTTTACCTCTTCATGGTCGCAGGCAAGCATTCTCCCGGTTCTGCACAAGCCGGTTTGAACCTCATCGGCTATCATCAATACATGGTATTGGGTACATAAATCGCGTACCCCTTTTAAATAGCCATCATCCGGAATTACAACACCAGCCTCGCCTTGAATCGGTTCAAGCATAAATGCAGCAATATTGGGGTTAGCTTTCAGTGCCATTTCAAGAGCCTTTAAATTATTATAGGGTATCAGACTGAATTCGGGCATAAACGGACCAAAACCCGAATAACTGCTTGGATCGCTGCTACTGCTGATTGCCGCCATGGTTCTTCCCCAGAAATTACCTTCCACAAATAAAATATGTGCCTTATTTTCGGGAATCTTCTTTACGGAATAACCCCATCTTCTGGCCAATTTAATGGCAGTTTCTCCTCCTTCCACTCCGGTATTCATCGGCAAAACCTTATCGTAACCAAATAAGCGGGTGATGTATTTTTCGTATTCGCCTAATAAATTATTGTGAAAAGCCCTGCTGGTAAGGGTAAGTTTACTTGCTTGATTAACAAGGGCTTTAATAATACGTGGATGACAGTGTCCTTGATTTACAGCACTGTAGGCCGACAAGAAATCAAAATACTGTTTACCTTCAACATCCCAAAGATATATCCCTTCTCCATTCTCAATAACTGCAGGTATAGGATGGTAATTGTGGGCACCGAATTTGAACTCCAAATCAATATAGTAATTGCTATTCTTTATTTCTGTTTGAACCATTTTGCAAAGGTATGCAAAAAAGCGGAAGGATCATATATTAGAAAGTGTTTTTAGCATACTATCATTGGCTTTTTGCAGAGCTGTTTCGACTCAAAAATTACCAATATCCAAGCAACAAATTAGTGTCCATTTAGTCGAGAGTCTGGACAGGAATGTTCTAATTACATGGCAAAACAACTTCAGTTAACCATTTCGCGGTGTCTTTCTCTATTATCGGGTCGGTAATATAAAATTCCATTGGAGCTCCCACTACTTTGAGATTATTATGCGAAAGGTAATCGAATCCCGGCTGATAAACCAATCCTGTGCCTACATAATTCCCATAATATTTTATTACCAAAGCCTTGGTTGCAGGATTATTACCTGATCTCATAAAACCGCCCACCAACATTGATCCTTTCACGGGGATACAAGCTTCCATATCATAGGTATCAGCATTTGCAGAATAATTTATGGTAAAAGGTGCACCTGCCTGTTCAACTCCCTGCTTTTTCATTTCCCCCATTAACTGTGTGTAAAACTCATTTAATTTCAATCCAATTTCTGCCCCCTTAAGTTTGCCACGAATTCCGATATATTTCATGGATGGTAATTCTTTTATTTCAGCTTCAAAACCAGCAATCATTATTACGTTAGCCTGAGCCTGTTCAACTATATTTTTTATATTATTTAAACCCTCTTCAAAATCAGGACCCACCATTTTTTCAATAAATAAATTCATGTATTTCGACAATGGTTTCCAATAGAATGGCATTCCTTTTCCATCTGATTCCATAACCCAGGTAACTTTTATTCCACTATCATTTGGCTCAATATTAAAATCGGCATTAGAAGTTCCCATTCCATTCATGGTCATTTCGGCCTGCCATTTTCGATCTGGCAATACATTTATAATGGTCATGGAACCGCTTCCCACTTCACTATTATTGCTTTTCCAGGTAAAGCCCGATCCTATACCTTCAGGTATATCGTTATAGGTATAAACCGCAGTGGTATCCTTTTTATGCCAGGGGCTCCATTGAGGCCAGTTTTTGAAATTATTTACCAATTGGAAAACCTGCCCGGGCTTTGCCTTCATTTGCATAGAACGTGATACACGGGATCCGGATGAAAGAAAAAAAGAAATGATCAGGAGTAATATAATAATTCCCAGAAAAGAAAAGAGGATGATTTTCAGTGCTTGCATGGTGTTGTATATTTATTGAATAACGAAGATAAAAATTTGCTTCATTATTTTATGAATAAATCCGATAATGCAATATTATTTGAAAAGTCTATAATTTTAGTTTTCTTCTTCAAATTATTAGATGGGATTTAAAATGCTGTAAAATAAAATGAACAACCGGTATGAATATTCAACTGCATTTATTTATACTTTCATTGAGGACGTAGGCGTTTTCAAATATTAGTGATACTCATTTCAATAGTTAATCGTATATTGTTTTAATTTTAAGAGCTTGGGGTGAATAAAAAAATATTTCTTCTGTTTTTGTTTTTCTGTTGGTCACTTATGTCGAATGCCCAACAAATGCTTTTCGAGCATATCAATGAAAAGCAGGGATTATCACAAAATTCGGTTCACGCAATAACCCAGGACGAACAAGGATTTTTGTGGCTGGGCACAGATGATGGCTTAAACCGGTTTGACGGGTATTCATTTGATATTTTCAGAAGTGATGATAAAAATACAGAAGCCATTCTCCCGGGTAAAATTGTCGGTTTATCTTCTTATCATACTCATTTAGCCGTATTAACTGAAAACGGCATAAGCCTGATCCACATCAAAAGCTTTATTTCAAAAAATTATCTTTTCCCAAAAAATATATTTAAACCAAAAATTATTTATTGTTTAGGCAATTTAATTTTAGTAGGATCTGATGACGGATTATTTATTTTAAACGCAACAACAGGCAAATTTTCTTCAACACCCATTTCTGAACCGGTCACCGGAATTTCAAAATTTAATCAGGGAAAACTATTGATAAGCATTTCAAGCGGTTTTTATTTTTACTACCCCTTCAATCAGAAATTTGCGGCCATTACCTACGAACCTGTATCTTTTATAAAAGGATTTGCCTGCGGGGATAACGGGGAACTATCCTGGGTTGAGGCAAATGGTGTTGTACAAACCGGTTTCATAAAAAAAAGAACCTTGATTGCTTACAGAAAAATTGAATTCCCTGAACTGAATCAATTCACTTCTATTTTGTCCTATCAAAAGTACCTGTTGGTTTCAACCTCACTGGGTTTGTTTAAGATAGATTCAACAGGGGAGAAAACAGCTTATCATAACAATCCTGATGAGCCCTATTCATTATCTGATAATCATGTAAAATGTTTGTATTCAGATAGAAACCAAAACCTGTGGTTGGGCTTGAGTTTAGCAGGTCTGGATAAATATCATCCTAACCGGTTCAAGTTTACATGGATTGGGCCGGGTATTTCAAATAAATATAATCAATTTAAAAATTTACTTTCCTTTATTGAATGTAATAATGGTCATCTTATTTATGCGATTGCAGCCGGAGATCTTGGTGATTTTGATCCGATAACCCATCAAACAAACATTTTACTTAAAACCGATTTATTGATAAACGCGATTACTCCTGCCGATAGTAATGGTAACTTCTTTATTCTAGGAACATCGGTCGGCGTATATATTTATAATTCAAAAAGAAATGTCCTTAAAAAACTAAATACCCTTAATGAAATTAAGCCCATTACCAGTGACGTTAAATCAATCCTAAAATGGAAGGAAAATGTTTTTTGGCTGGCAGGAGAAGAGGGTCTCTTCTTATATGATATTAAAAAAGAAAAAACGCTTGAATACTATGGCATCGGAAATTCTAACCTGGGATCCAATAACATAAGAATGATCTTGTTAAATAACCCAAAAGAATTGCTATTGACCACTGCGGCCGGCTTATATAAACTGAATACAACCACAAAGTTTATTTCTCCGGTTAAACTAACGGAAGAAAAAAAAGAACCCTTCTTTTCTCAGATTGCCAAAGACAAATTTGGAAATATCTGGTTGGGTTCAGTAAATCAGGGAATATATAAATTGACTCCACAAAAATTAATTCAAAAAATAAACACCCATAACGGACTCGGAAATAACAATATTTATGGTATTTTGATTGATGATAAAAATAATGAAATCTGGTTCAGCACAAATGCCGGCCTGACCCGACTTCAACCCCTATCCAATACTCTCCAAAATTTTGATATTCATGATGGTTTACAAGGAAATGAGTTTATTGAATCGAGTGCTATAAAAACGCGTAAGGGATTATTTGTGTTTGGAGGAATTAACGGTTTTAATTTGTTTAATCCCGAATTGATAAAAGAGGATACGATAAATTGTAAAGTTTCCATCAAAGAATTACTCATCAATGATAAAGAGGTAGCTTATCAGGATTATTATTATTTAGGTTATCGTGATAATTATTTAACGTTTGAATTTGTAGCACTCGATTTTAGTTTTTCGGCAAGTAACCGATACTATTATAAAATGGATGGATTACAGGAAAACTGGAATGATGCAGGAAACAGAAGGTTCGCCAGTTTTGGTCATATGCTGCCCGGTAATTATATTTTTAAAGTACGTGCCAGCAACGGAGATAATCACTTAAGCAAAGAAATTGCAGAAATCTGTATTTCCATCATTCCCCCCTTTTGGCAAACCTGGTGGTTCAAGATTTGTATCTTTATTGTATTATCAGGAGGTATTGCCTTTCTTATTTATTACAATTTAAATAAAATTATTAAAGAAGAGCAGGAAAAAACCAGAAATATCAAGACGATAGCTGAATTGGAACTAAAAGCCCTGAGAGCACAAATGAACCCTCACTTTATTTTTAATTCTTTGAATTCCATACAAGATTTTGTTTTAAATAATGAAGGAGCTCAGGCAGCAAAATACCTCAGCAAATTTGCCAAACTGATGCGAATTATTCTGGATATTTCTGAACACCCTTTTGTAAATATTCACATAAAATTATCTTTCTTAAAATTATATGTGGAACTCGAAGCGCTGCGCATGAATAATAATTTCACCTTCGAATTCGAAATTGATGAAGAAATAAATGTTGACGGAAAGATACCCACTCTTTTGATCCAACCTTATATTGAAAATGCAATCTGGCATGGTTTACAATATAAGCAGGGAGAAAAATTTCTTAAGATCAGAATGGTTTCTTTATCGTATGATTTATTGCGATGTGAATTGGAGGACAACGGAATTGGAAGAGAAGCCGCATTAGAAATAAAGAAAAACAAGAGCACCTTACATCAATCAAAAGGTGTAAAGATTGCTGATGAACGAATGAAAATCCTAAAACGCACCTTTGGATCAAATCCTAAAATTGAAATTATTGATTTAAAAGATAAAAATAATTTAGCTTGCGGAACAAAGGTCGTTTTACAGATTCCGATCAAATATGAGTAAAGGATTAAAAACCATTCTGGTTGAAGATGAATTACGTGGAAGAAACGCATTGAAAGCGCTACTACTTTCCATACCACATATTAATATAGTGGGGGAGGCTGCCAATGTTGAAGAGGCAAAGAAACTGATAGAAACCAGAGAACCCGATCTCGTATTACTTGATATTGAAATGCCGTATAAAAATGGTTTTGATTTATTGAACGAATTAAAGAACAGGTCGTTTGACATTATTTTTACAACTGCTTATGATTCATACGCTGTTAAAGCATTCAAATTCAGTGCTATAGATTATTTACTCAAGCCTATTGATCCGGAAGAATTAGCGGCTGCAATTGAGAAAACCATCCAAAAACGAGGTTCAAACCATTACCAACCTCAAAGTCAATTGGAAAATTTACTGGAAAACTTAAAAACGATAAATATACAAAATTTTAAATTATCTTTGCCTTCATCCGATGGAATTTTGTTTGTTCCTTTGGATGAAATAATCAGATGTGAGTCGGATACCAATTATACCCGGTTTTTTCTTTTAAAAGAACAAAAACCTATTTTGGTTTCTAAAACACTGAAGGATTATGAAGATCTATTAAAAGATTACGGATTTTGCAGGGTTCATCATTCGAATTTGATCAACCTGAAATACGTAAAAAGATATATAAAAGGTGAGGGAGGAATAGCGGTAATGATTGATGGTGCTGAAGTGGAGATTTCCAGAAGAAAAAAAGAGATTTTCCAGAATTCAATTGACAAGTTCGCCGACATCATAAAAACGTCAACCATTTAATCATTCAAAGCTACCAGTTATTTGATTTGGATTTTAGCAGGCAATTTTTTGTTCATATTTGATTTTCAAATGAAAGCAAAAAAGATAGCCATTTTTTCTTTTGTGTTGATTGTGATCGTACTGGTTCTTTTGGAACTGATTAGCAATTAATAGAAACCCTGCTGAAGCCTAAATTATTGCCCCACCAATCCTACTTAAGAGCTTGCTATGGCTTCGCCATAGCTTGAGTAAAGGTTGGACCGGGGCCGCTTATGCGGCCTTTGGTTCTTTTAAACGAAGCATTCCTGATAATTTCAATCCTTTCACATTCTGAAAAAGTTGTTTCCTCACATCCCAAGATCAGCTATTAATCGCCATTCCCTGATACATTTGCTCACGTTGTTCCTTGATTCTTTCGCTTGTGATGTATTCATCGTAGGTCATTTTTTTGTCTATCACCCCATAAGGCGTAATTTCAATAATCCTGTTGGCAATGCTTTCCATAAAGGCATGATCATGTGAAGTAAAAATGGCATTGTGTTTCCAATCCATTAATGCATTGTTAAACGCAGTAATAGATTCTAAATCAAGGTGATTGGTGGGTTCATCCAAGATCAGACAATTGGCATTGGTCAGCATCATTCTTGAAATCATACAACGCATCTTTTCACCCCCTGAAATGACAGAAGACATTTTAAAAACTTCATCGCCGCTGAATAGCATTTTTCCTAAAAATCCGCGAATATAAGTTTCATCCTTGTCGATGGAATACTGACGTAACCAATCAATAAGATTATAATCTCCGGTAAAGTATTTTCGGTTTTCGTTGGGTAAAAAGGAACAGGTAATCGTTTGACCCCAGATAAACTCTCCTGCATCCGGTTTTTCATTACCCATTAATATTTCCAGAAAGGTAGAAATGGCCATATGATCGCGAGACAAGATGGCAACTTTATCTCCTTTATCCAATGCAAATGAAATATCTTTAAACAAGTAAATCCCTTCATTATTTTTCTTTGCCAGACCCTCCAATCTTAATATTTGATCGCCACAATCCCGCTCTGGCTTAAAAATGATCCCCGGATATTTTCTGGTAGAAGCTTTTATATCATCCACAACCAGTTTTTCAAGTAATTTCTTACGGCTGGTTGCCTGACGGGATTTGGAAGCATTGGCGCTAAATCTTTCAATAAAATCCTGCAATTCTTTTCGTTTATCCTCTGTTTTTTTATTTTGATCACTCCGCTGACGCAATGCCAGTTGACTGCTTTCATACCAAAATGTATAATTGCCGGCATACTGCTGAATTTTCCCAAAATCAATATCTGCTATATGGGTACAAACTGCATCCAAAAAGTGTCGGTCGTGAGAAACCACAATCACGGTATTCTGAAAATCGGCCAAAAAATTTTCGAGCCAGCTAATCGTTTCCACATCCAAGTCATTGGTTGGTTCATCCAATAATAATACATCGGGGTTCCCAAATAAAGCCTGAGCCAAAAGAACGCGTACCTTTTCCTTCCCATTTAAATCTCTAATGAGGATTTGGTGCTGATGCTCCCGGATTCCCAAATCACTTAAGAGGTTGGCTGCCTCACTTTCTGCATTCCATCCTTCCAGATCTGCAAATTGCCCCTCCAGATCAGCGGCACGATGTCCGTCTTCATCGTTAAAATCTGGTTTCAGGTATATGGCATCTTTTTCGAGCATGATGTCATATAACTTTTTGTTCCCCATCATTACCGTTTGTAATACATGGAATTCATCATACTCATGATGATTTTGCTTCAATACGCTCATTCGTTCTCCCGGTGACATAGAAACGGTTCCGGTTGTAGGGTCGCTTTCGCCGGATAATATTTTCAGGAGAGTAGTTTTTCCGGCACCGTTTGCACCAATTACGCCATAACAATTTCCCGGAGTGAATTTTACATTTACATCTTCAAACAAAATACGCTTACCATAGCGTAAACTTAAATTAGCAACTGAGATCATCTATTCATTTTTAAAGGGTTGCAAAGGTAATCCTATTCATTCACTTTACACAGATAAAAAGATCCGAATTTTCCCGCTTGTTTTAATTCCTTCTTATGCAATAATTGCAACTCATTTCTGTTTTTTTCGCGTGGGCTGATTGGATTGAAAAGCACAAAAAAACGGGGCCGATTACTCGGACCCCGCTTTAGCCTATGAAACAAATTGCACTTCTACCCCTAGGTGCAATTATCTTTATAACGCTTGCTCTTTACGTTTTGTTGTAGGCAAGCCAATGCGTTTTTTCAAATTGTCTGACAAAAGTAACATAACCGGAACTAATATCAAAGTTAAAAATGTTGCAAAACTTAAACCAAATATCATTGTCCAGCTCAAAGGCCCCCAAAATGCAGCACTATCGCCCCCAAAATGAATATGTGGATTTAAATCACTAAATAAAGAAATAAAATTAATATTTAAGCCAATAGCCAGTGGTACCAATCCTAAAATTGTGGCTGAAGCCGTCAGTATTACCGGGGTCATACGGGTTTTCCCGGCTTCAATAATCGCCTCTTTGAGATCCATTCCCCGCTCGAGGAGTAAATCGGTAAATTCTACCAGCAAAATACCATTTCTAACAACAATACCGGCTAGCGCGATTACTCCAACACCCGTCATAACAATTGAAATTGACATGTTAAAAATGGATAAACCTAATAATACCCCGATGATACTGAAGAAAATTTCCGTAAAAATGATAATCGGTTTCGTAATAGAATTAAACTGAGTGACCAGAATCAGAAAAATTAAGCCAAAAGAAATGAGCAATGCTTTACTTAAAAAAGCACTTGTTTCCTTTTGCTTTTCTTGCTCACCGGTCATATTTACCTGAATACCGGTTGGTAGCGGGTATTGCTTAACGGCTTTTTGAATTTTGGCTACTATTTCATTTGCATTAAATCCACTCAGCACATTTGAAGAAACCGTTACCATTCGTTTTTGATTTTTACGTTTAATTCCGCCATAGGTACTTCCATAGGTAATTTTAGCAACTGAGGCTAAGGGTATCTGACGAATTTGCCCGTTCATATTCATATCGCGGTAAGTAATTTTTAAATTCATCAAAGCATTGATATTATTTCTCTGATCGAACTTATAGCGCAACTGGATTGGATAATCGTCATTGGCATCCTTAAATTTAGAAACTTCAGTGCCAAAAATGGCGGAACGCAATTCACTTCCGATGGTTCCGGTCGAAATTCCTTCGCGGTTTGCTCTTTCACGGTCGATTTCGACAATAATTTCAGGTTTATTGGTTTGAAGATCCGTTTTTAATTCTTCTATTCCCGGAATTCCAATAGAATCCAAATACCTTTTTAAGCTTTTTGAAGCTTCAGATAATTGCTCAAATTCATCGCCTGTAATTTCAATATTTATTGGTTTACCCGTTGGAGGTCCTCCTTGTTCCTGTTCAACTGTAACTTCCGTTCCGGGTATGCCCTTAACTACTTTTCTGATTTTATCAAGATACTCAACCGTTGATTTACCATTTCGTTCGCTAAAAGGAATAAACGCTACAGTTACTTTACTCAGGTGCGGACTCGGGGTGAAATCAAAGCTTGTTGGGTTACTTGCTCCTTTGGTAACATTAGCAATTACCGATTCAATAATTGGGTTTGAATCGCCGATTACTTTGAATATTCTTCCTTCAATAATTTGGGTGATGGAATCCGTATAAACCTGATCGGTACCAATTGGAAGAGCAATATAGGTATAAACGAAATTTGGATCACTTATTGGAAAGAAAACAATTTTGGGGCTTCTTACTGAGGTTAAGAAAATTGAAAAAATAAATAATCCAAGGGTTGCGACCAATACCCAAACCGGTCTGTTTTTTTGCAACAGCCATATAAGCAAGTTCTTATATTTTTGTTGGAAGCCCGGCCAAACCACTTCCTGGAAATTTTTTATGATGCCATGAAGAACAAATCGGTTCAGGCAATATAAACCATATAAGGTAAGTGCAAAATTTCCTAAACCCCAATTCTTGAACAAGTAGGATAGCAAAGCAACAACACCAAAAACAATTGATATAATGATATAACTTTTATTCACCCTGGGTTTATCTTCACCCTCATTATGGGGTTTCATAAAATCAACTGCAAAAACCGGATTGATGATATAAGCAACGATCAGGGATGCAGTTAAGGTTACGATTAAGGTAATAGGTAAAAAGAACATAAATTTACCAATAACACCTTGCCAAAAAGCCAAAGGGAAAAAGGGGGCTAAAGTTGTTAGGGTTCCGGATAAAACAGGTAAAAACACTTCACCTGCGGCCATTTTTGCTGCCTTTACAATGGGTACTTTCCCATTGTCGTATATCCGGTGTGTATTTTCAATAACCACAATTGCATCATCCACAACAATACCTAAAGCAAGAAGGAATGAAAACAATACAATCATGTTTAAGGTAAATCCTAAAACGGGCATTAACATAAAGGCGATAAACATGGATAATGGAACCGACATGGCAACAAAAATTGCATTGGTAGTTCCCATAAAAAACATAAGAATAAGGGTAACGAGAATAAATCCAATTACGATTGTATTAATCAAGTCATCCAGAATTACTTTGGTTTTAATGGATTGATCACCTGTAATATTAAGTTTTAAGCCGGAAGGAAAATGATTTTCCTTCATGTCATTGGCAATTTCCTTTATTTTTTTGGAGGCCACAATCAAATTTTGACCGCCTTTTTTGATAACATTTAATGAAACAACATGTTCATGATCCAGCCTTGAATAGCTTTCCTTTTCTTTAAATCCATCCGTAATAGTGGCAATATCTTTCAGATAAACTGTAGCGCCGCTACCGGAGCGAATAATAATATTTTCGATTTTCCTGGCATCCACGTATTGACCCACAACATTTATGGATCGTTTTAATCCATCCATTTTTATCTGTCCGCCACTGATCGTCATATTTTCATATCTGACAGAATTGGTGATATCGTTCATGGTTATTTCGGCTATCTGCATTTTGTACATATCCACGTCGATTTGTATTTCACGGTCAAGGGCTCCAACAATATCACAGCGTGTAATCTCATTCAGATCCTCAATTTTGTCTTTTAATTCATCGGCAAAAATCTTTAATTTATCCAAAGGATAATCACCGGAAAGGTGAACGTACATAATAGGCATTTGAGAAACATCAATATCAATCACTTCCGGCTCACGAGGTAAATCATTGGGTAAATCAGTTCTGGCTTTATCAACTGCATCTTTAACTCTTTGTTTAGCGACGGGAACATTCACATCCGTGTTAAATTCAATATTAACGGTAGAAAAATCCTGAACCGAATTACTGGTTACCTGCTTAACTCCACTAATTGATTTTACCTGCTTTTCAATGTTCTTAGTAACTAAGTTCTCAATGTCTTTTGGAGAAGTACCAGGATAGAGTGTGTTTACCATAATCTGAGGAAAAACCACTTCAGGGAATTGTTCCTTTGGCAAACCTATGTAGGTTAAAATACCGGCAAGTGTAATAATGATCGTCATTATATAGATGCTGGTCTTATTATCAATTGCCCAACTGGAAGGTTTAAATTCTTTTATTTTATCAAGCATTTCTTAATAGATTTTTGTTTTAAATTTGATTCAGAAGCGGTAATAGCTGATTTCACGCATATTTAGTACTTTATGGTTTCATTGTCATTCAACTCCTGGTAACCTGTTGTGATCAGCAAATCGGCCTCACTCAATCCCGAAATAATTTCAGCTTTCTCATTGTATGTTTTTCCAACAATAACATCCCGTTTCTTGGCATAATATTTTCCACTTTCATTTACTGCGATAAAAACAAATTTATGTCCTTCTGAATTTTGAACTGTATTGATTGGAACCACTACGGAGTTGTTTTGTTTATAATCAATTATTCTTAATACCGCAATCATATTTGGGATATACTGCTTGTCGGAAGGCAATTGAGATTCAACAGTAAATGTACGGTTCATCTGACTGATCACTTTTGCCGTAAAGCTTATTGATGATCTTAATTCCAGGTTATTTAAATCCGGAAACCGAATGATAACCTCGCTACCTTCCTTTATTGCCTGTGCATACGTTTCGGCAACATCAGCCTTAACTTTTAAATGGCTAAAGTTTACGATCCTGAAACAAGGTAATCCCGGAGCCACATTCTGACCTATTTTGATAAACACTTCATCAATTGCACCGGTTATAGGAGATTTTATTTTATACATTTCCAGTTGTTCTTTAAGTGTTGACATTTTCTGCTCCAAAGATTCTTTATTATTTTTGGCAGACAGGTACTGAATTTCGGATCCTACCTGCTTTTCCCAAAGGGCTTTTTGCTTGTTGAATACGTCGGTCACAAACCCTAAGTTAACTTTCAAATCATCCATTTGCCGTTTAACAATTTCAGCATCAATCTCAGCTAAAATTTGTCCTTCTTTAACTTGCATTCCGGGATGGACATATACTTTGGTAACCGGTCCCATTGCTCGTGAACTTATGGTAGTATTTTCGTCTCCATCCACTCTTCCCTGCACATCAATATAATGTTCGAATGGCGTTTTTGTTACAGGAGTAACAGCAACCATTTTGAATCGCTCATTTGATTTCCCCGAATCTCCTAAAGCAAAGATTTCATCTTCCAATGTTTTAATCTGGCTGATAATTTCGGCCTGTTGCGTTTTGAGTTTTTCGATTTTACTCTTTTTTTTCTCCAAAGAATTTTCTCCACCACATGCTGCAACCAATAGTAGGGTAGTAAGAACAAGGATGAATCCTGATATTTTTTTCATGTTTTAAGTATTGTTTTTGTTGATGATTGTTTGCAATTATTTAAAGTTACCTACCGCCTTTTTCAAATCAAGTTCGGCAATAAAAAATTCGTAAATAGTAGCCAGATAATTAGTTCTTGAATTTTCAAGGTCAGTTTGTGCGGTAGTGAGTTCCAAACTTGACCCCACTCCATTTTTATATTTCAATTCTGATTTGGTATAAATTTCCTGTGCCAGTTCATAATTCTTTTTCTGGATGTCGATTTGTTGTTTTGACCGGGTATAATTGGTCTTTGACAGAAATACCTGCTGCTCGATTACATTTTCAAAATTTTTGATGTCATTTTCGCTTTTTGAAATATTAATTTTTGTTTGCTGAACCTGCGCATTTTTTCTGAATCCATCAAATACCGGCACAGCCAAATTTATTCCAAGCATGGTTCCAGGATACCATGTTTTATATAAATCATTGAAATTACTTTCTCCAAAAGAATTTCTCTGTATCTGCATAAAGGCATTCAGGGAAGGGAAATAACCAATATTATACCGTTTCTTATCCAGGTGGTTCAGGCTCAGTTGTTGTTGTAACATTTTATACTCTATCCGTTTTGAGTAATCTATTTTATCTGCCACGGTTTCCATTGACGATTTTTGGTATAAATCAGCAAGCTTATCGGTCAGTTCAATGGGGCTATTCACATTCATTCCCATCTGAAGTTTCAAAACCATTAAAGCAAGCAGTTTCTGATCATGGATTTTTTCCTTTTGCAATTGCAGGTTACTTAACTGAAGAGAAAGTCTGTCGAAGTCTATTTTTTCAACAAATCCATTTTTGAATACCTGCTTCAGGTCATTTTTACTTTTCTGAAGATTTTCAATGTTTTTTTCCATCATGTCTTCATTAATACTGAGTAAAAGACATAAATAATAAGCCTTTGAAACATTCACTTCCGTTTCAATTTCTGTTCGGTCAATATTTAACTTCGAAAGGTTTACAAATTCTTTGGAGGCTTTTAATCCCATAAAAAAGGTCCCGTCAAAAATCAATTGATTTACCGCCAGGGTAACATTGCTGCTAAATGGGTTACCAAATTTTACAGAAAGGTAATCAGGCCCTGAGCCTAAAGCCGATTTAAGAAAGTTAGGCATCACCTGAACCGGAACAACCGCATTGTTTATAAGGTTAGCTGATCCATTAACCTGTGGTAAGCCCATAGAAAGAATTTCATTCACTTTTTTCTCAGAAGATAACCTGTCTAATTTGCTGTTTTGTAATGTATAATTATTGCGTTTTGCAAAATCTACAGCCTCTTTCAAAGTAAACGCCTTTTGCTGTTCCTGTTGGGCTAAAGCAGGTTGAATCAAGAGCAGAAGAATTACAATTAATATGCCTGTGCCATTTCTCATATTGTTTTTATCTATTTCTTTATTCATTTATTCAGTTATTTTTTTTCTTAAATATTTTAAGCCTTTTTCGGTACAAATAGCATGTAAATGATATTTTACCATTTCTTTATGTACTGTTTTGAAATCCAGGTTTTCATCCTGATAATTATCCGGGTTCAACATAAAATCAACCAGATGAATATAAAATTTTGTAACAAGCTTCTCATTCAGGTTGTTGATATAATACCCCTGCTCTTTGCCTTTTATTAAATTCTGCAGTACCTGATTATAGACAAACCCGATTCTGAAGTCATTCAGTTTTTCCCAGGTAGCCTTGAAGTATTTCTTTAAATCATATAATACACTCTGGTTAATCTGTTTTTTTATATCACCAAAGGAATCGGTAATCTGTAACATATAATCAATCGGATTCTCTATTTTGCTAAAAAGGTCATTACAAACACACTCCTCCTGACTGATATGACGAATTACCGTTTGGTCCACTAAACTATTTTTATCGTCAAAAAATTGATATAATGTTTTCTTAGATATTCCTAACTCACGGGCAATATCATCCATTGTAATACTTTTGAAACCATATTTTAAGAACAGGCATTCTGACCCCACCAAAATTTTATTCTTAATATCTTCTGACATTTTTATCCCCTTTTGCGCCTGCGAAGATAAAAACTATAAACACAATGGAAACTATTTTTATACATTATGTTTCCATTGTTTCGTAAATTTATGAAAATCAAGCTGTTTATTTTTGAAAGTGCCAAAGCTTTCCTAAGGATTTTACAAGCTAAATATTTTCCGGTTGCTATCTAAAAAAACACCGGATCTATCGCACAATCATCAGTTTCTTATGAAAGAGGAAATTCTCTCTCGAAATTTGAAGAATATATAACCCGGGATTCAAAAAATCTATGTTTACAAAAAGATCACTTGCAAAAAAATTAAATAGAAGCAGACTATTTAGTAATATAACTAAGGTATTAAAAGGGATGGTGATTAAAATATTTTGACTACATATATCAAGTTGTAGATAAAAAAATAAATTAAAATGTAAATTCGCTGCATCAATGGAATACAAACCATACTTTGTTGGTATATCGGGCGGAAGTGCCAGTGGCAAAACACTTTTTTTAAATAGCTTGAAAGAGCGATTTGGTTCTGATGATATTTGTATTGTTTCTCAAGACAATTATTACAAGCAAATCTATGAACACCAGCGCGACGAAAATGGCCATATAAATTATGACCTCCCCGATTGCGTGGATTTAGATTCGTTTGCCGATGATATTTCGGCTTTAAATAGTGGAAAATCTATCCAAAGACACGAGTACCGGTTTCAACATGAGGATCAAAAAGGAAACTTACTCACATTTAAACCTGCGCCCATCATTGTTTGTGAAGGCTTGTTCGTTTTTTCCCACAGCCGCCTGTTTAATCAGTTTGATTTAAAGCTGTTTATCAGTACAGATGAAGACATTGCCTTACAGAGGAGGATAAAAAGAGATATGGCCGAAAGAAATATCAGCAAAGATTTTGTTTTATACCAATGGAGAAACCATGTGATTCCTGCCTACACAAAATTTCTGCATCCCTTTATGGCCAAAGCAGATATTATTATTAATAACAATACAAACTTCGAAAACAGTTTAAAATTAGTTTCTGTTTATCTCGAAAAAATTGTTGAAACCAAAAAGTTAGCCAGTTCCAATTAACCATTTATTGCCTGAGTGGCCATTACAATACGCACCTTCATTTTGGTACCTATTGCCAGAATATCTACTAAATCCTGAATCGTTAATTCCGCATCCATTCTTAAAACAATGGAAGGATCTTGTTTTCCTTCTGAGGCCAGTTTTATGGCTTGTTCCAGATTGGCAGGAACAATGGGTTTATCGTTGAGGAAATATTCTTTGCTTTTGTTAATGGTTAAATTAATCTGTTCACGGTTAATGGTTTGAGAGCTTTTGGCTTTTGGCAACAAAACTTTTATAACACTGGGATTGGCAAGCGTGGAGATAATCAAAAAGAATAACAATAAAAAAAACATGATGTCATTTAAGGAGGAAGTGGCAACCTCAGCATCAAACCTTTTTTTTCTTCTAAAATTCATTCCCTTTTATATTTGCTCAATTAATTTTAACTTTCTAAAACATCAATAAAATCTACTGCTGTACTCTGCATTTTGTGACTGAACCGGTCAATTCGGGTGTTTAATATATGGTATCCGGTGTAGGCAAGTACTCCTACTATTAATCCTGCACCCGAAGTTATCATCTTCACATATAATCCGCCTGCAATTACATCAATACTGATATTGTTGCTTTGGGCTATATCATAGAAAATTTTAATAATTCCAGCAATGGTTCCAATAAATCCTAACATAGGAGCTATTCCCGCAGTTAAGCCCAAAAAGCCCATGTTTCTTTCCAATTTATCCGTTTCCAATCCGGCAACACTTTCCATAGCACTCTCAATATCCTTGATCGGTTTTCCGATGCGAATCACTCCTTTTTCAATCACCCGGCTAATGGGGGTATTTAACCGTTGACAATACGCTCTGGCTGCTTTGATATCGCCTTTCCCCAATAAATCTTTGATATTATTCATGAAGTTCTCTTCAAGTTTAAAGGCATTATAAATATAAATTGAGCGTTCAAAAATAAAAAATATGCTCATGATGGATAATATGCCAATTGGCAACATGATCACACCGCCTTTGATTAACAAATCAAATATACTTAACCCTTGATTTTCCATGATGTAAAAAATTTTGACCCGAATGAGTTAACGAAACTATGTTTATCCGAATTATTTAACACTTTCATTTACCCACAGATTGTATAAATTGAACCTGCTTATTCAAAAAAAATGGGCAAATATTTCATAATTAATTGAATTTCAACTTTTTGAATGTTTTTTGTATTTAGGCTGTTCACCCCTTATATTTGCCAGCCTTTGAATAATTGAAAATAACGCAAATAAATGGGGTTCAAACCAAATAAAAAAACCATTTTGCCGGCGGGATTTTGAAAAGGGACCCTTCCTTTCGGCTAGCTCAGTGCAAGCTCAGCTCCGGATGACAGGGAAACGAGATTGCGAGAAGCCAGAGGCGAGACCGGAATTAAGAAGGAAATGAGTTAATATAATAAATTGAAATTAGATATAAAAAATGAAAAGTAAAGGAGCAGTTAAATTTTTTGCAATCGCATTGATTCTGGTAAGTATTTTCCAGTTATCGTTTACATTAAAAACCTACCTGATTGAAAAAGATGCAAAAGAATTTGCCAATGGCAATGAAAAAGTAGAACGTATTTACCTTGATTCGGTATCACGTTTACAGGTTTACAATTTTTTAGGTATCAAAAAATTTACCTATTTACAATGTAAAGAACGCGAATTAAATCTGGGTCTTGACTTACAGGGAGGGATGAACGTAACCCTGGAAGTTTCGTTAGCAGATTTATTGCGCGGCTTATCGAACAACAGTCAGGACGCCAATTTTAACAAAGCTGTTGAATTGGCCCGTGAGCGTTTAAAAACAAGCCAGAAAGATTATGTAACCCTTTTTGGAGAAGCGTTTAACGAAGTTTCTCCGAGTGGCAAGCTATCGGCAATTTTTGTAAACCCAAGTAACCGCGACCGTATTAAATTATCTTCAACCAATGAAGAAATATTGAAATATGTACGTGATGAATCGAATCAGGCCATTGACCGTTCTTTCCAGATTTTGCGTGCACGTATTGATAAATTTGGTGTGACTCAGCCCAATATTCAGAAATTGGAGGGAAGCGGAAGAATTCTTGTTGAATTACCCGGTGTTGACAATCCCGGCCGGGTTCGTAAGTTGTTACAAGGGTCGGCCAAACTTGAGTTTTATGAAACTTTTGATAACCCGGAAGCCTTTAAGTATATTAATAGCGCCAATGATATTTTGAAGAAATCGTTGTCGTTAACAAAAACAAATGGAGACACCAGTGTTTCTAAAACCACTGCGGATACCACTCAAACAAAAAGTGCTTTAGCCGGTTTGGCTTCTACAACAAAATCAAAAGCGGATAGTGCAAAAAAAGACACCACCACAAAAACAGCCGAAAAAACAGCTGAAGAATTTGCAAAAGAAAATCCATTATTCGCCTATTTACGACCTTATGCGGACGATAAAGGAACCTTGGTTGAAAAAGGTTCTTCGTGCGGAACCGCTTTGGTAAAAGATACCGCAAAAATTAATGCCTTATTAGATAAGCCGGAAGTAAGACTGGCCTTGCCTAGTAATATTCGGTTTGCCTGGGAATACAAGGGTATTGGGGAAAATCAGCAGGGTGTAATTCTGCATGCACTAAAAACTTCCCGTGATGGTTCAGCCTCCTTAACCGGAGATAAAGTTACGGATGCCCGCAGAGACATTTCACCCACCGGAAATATTGAAATCTCCATGAACATGAATGGAGAAGGTGCCAAGGTTTGGAAAAATTTAACCCGTAATAATGTTGGCCATTCCATCGCAATTGTTTTGGATGGGGTTGTCTATTCATCGCCAAATGTTCAGAACGAGATTCCAAACGGAAGATCCTCAATTACCGGTAGCTTTACAAATGAAGAAGCCGGCGATTTAGCAAATATTTTAAAAAGTGGTAAACTACCTGCTCCTACCCGTATCGTTGAAGAGGCTGTTGTAGGCCCAACCATGGGAGCTGAAGCGATTAGTCAGGGTATGTGGAGTATGATCGTTGCAACCATCGTTATTTTGGTGTTCATGGTTCTTTATTATAATAACTCAGGATATATAGCCAATTTTGCTGTACTCCTCAATGTGTTCTTTATTATAGGCGTTTTAGCGAGTTTAGGGGCGGCCCTTACCTTACCGGGTATTGCAGGTATCGTTTTAACCATTGGTATGGCGGTTGATGCCAACGTGTTGATTAATGAACGTATCAAAGAAGAACTACAAAATGCCCGAAGTCTGAAAAATGCCATTACCGATGGATACCAACATGCGGCTTCCTCTATTATTGACTCCAATTTAACAACCCTGTTGGCCGGCTTTGCACTGTATGTATTTGGAACCGGACCCGTACAAGGATTTGCCATTACTTTAATCATCGGTATTATCTCCTCTATGTTTACTGCCGTTTTGGTTACCCGGATTATTACAGAGTGGCGTTTAGAAAAAGGTGGCGTTGTTAAATACTTTACCAAAGGAACTGAAAAAGCCTTTAAAAATATTAATATTGATTTTGTTGGAAATCGCAGGAAATATTATTTGATTTCCGGGGCTATTATCGCCTTTGGATTGGTTTCCATGTTTACCAAAGGATTTACCCTTGGTGTTGATTTTAAAGGCGGTTGGACTTATGTGATCCAATTTGATAAACCTATTACATCAACAGAAATTCGTGATGGTTTGGGTAAAACTTTACTGAGTCCACCGGAAGTAAAAACATTTGGTTCAGGCAATAAATATAAAATTACCACTACCTACCATATTGACGATCAAAGCGAAAATGCCGCTGAGATCGTCCAAGGCAAAATAAATGAGGGTTTTGCTGCCATGAAAGTGAAAGGAGAGGTTATGAGTTCGGCTAAAGTTGGACCAACCATTGCAAACGATATCAAAGTGGCATCCATTTGGGCAACAATTTTTGCCTTATTGGGAATTGGATTATACGTTTTGATCCGATTCCGTAAATGGCAATATGCATTAGGTGCAACCATTGCGTTGGCACATGACGTTTTAATGATGCTGGGTTTCTATTCTATATTTGATGGCATTTTACCATTTACCATGGAGGTTGACCAAACCTTTATTGCAGCTGTATTAACCATTATTGGTTTCTCAATCAACGATACGGTGGTTGTATTCGATCGTATTCGTGAATTTCTTGGAACCCATCACCATGAAACAAACAAAGAAAAAGTTATCAATGATGCGTTGAATATTACCATAAGCAGAACCATTATTACTTCTTTAACTGTATTTATGGTTGCATTGGTTCTCTTTATATTCGGAGGCGAAATTATTAAAGGATTTACTTTTGCGTTGTTAGTAGGTATCTTCTTTGGAACCTATTCATCCATTTGCATTGCAACTCCTATTGTAATTGATTTCGATAAAAAGAACAAAAAATTATAGTTAAAGGTTAACTGAAACAAAACGGCTCTTACAAATTGTAGGAGCCGTTTTTGTTTGTAATAGTGGGCAACATACTCCTCAATCTGAATAACTAATGTCTGAACCTATTGTATGCATGAGTAGAGAAGTGAAACTTCGCAATCTAAAATTGTCTCCATATGAAAATTAGAATATTGTTTTTGTTATCGTTTATTTATTCCGCAATGGGCGCACAAAATCTTGAACCAAAAGGAACCATAAAAGATCCTGTGACCTTTTCAGAAAAATCTCACAATTTCTTTCTTTCCAAACGATTGAAAGTAGCTACCCACCAGCGGGATTCTTTATTATTGCTCACCGTTGAGTTCAATAATGACACAGCCCAAAGAGGAATAAAGTATCGGTATCTGGATTCACAATACTTCAGTTTGAACAAGGATTTTAACGAATTGGCAAGCCAACATCAATCCTTGCAAAATGATTATTCAGAAATGAATGATAAATTCACCGAACTGATAAAATCGAGCCTCAGCAAAACCGAACAATTGAATTTGGCTTTAAGAGAAAAAGGAGATCAATTGATGGCCCGTGAAAAAAGACTGAGCGAAGTTGAAGCCTTACTCAAGCATCAGGATTCAATAACCAATGCATTAAACGACATTGTAAAACGTGCCTTGTTAAGTTTTAACAGTGATGAATTAACCGTAGAAATGAAAAACGGTAAGGTATATGTATCCATGACTGATAATTTATTGTTCAGAAGCGGAAGTGCTTCGGTTGAAGAAAAAGGCAAGGAAGCAATCAAAAAATTAGCTGAGGTGTTGAATAAAAATGCGGATGTAAGTATTATGATTGAAGGACATACCGACAATGTGCCTATCAAAACAGCACAGTTCGCTGATAACTGGGATTTAAGCGTGGCACGCTCTACCAATATTGTACGCTTACTGGACGAAACCTATCGTGTTGATGCCAAAAGATTAACAGCTGCAGGCAGAGGAGAATATATGCCGAAAGCCAGCAATGAAACGCCCGAAGGAAGAGCCAAAAACCGTAGAACAGAAATTATTTTAAGTCCGAAACTGGATGAATTATACCGCTTGATACAGAAAAAATAATTTTATTAAGTGTCTGTCCATTTAGTCGAGAGTCTGGACTAGAATGTTCTCTGGCAAGGCTTGCGAAGTTCGTAAAAAGCGCAGTTTACTTGTGTAAATGAGCATTTTTACGAATGAGCATAACGAAGCCAGAGGACATTCTAGACTGACATTATTCGGTTACCTCTTTTTTAACAGGATGGCATTTGCAGTTACCTGATTCGCAGGAATCACCTTTACTGCTTTTATAAATAACCTTTACCACATAAAATAGGGCTGAGGCAAATATGAATGCAACTACCAGAAATTGCCAATCTATTTTCATAGGATAATAAACGTTAGAATATTGAATATCTTATATTTCTTAAACCGTTTCTTTCTTCTTTTTATAAAAAGTCATTCCCAAAATTAAAAGCAAGCCACCATATAAGGCAATCGAAGAGGCATAAGCAATGCTTTCGCCGGTTTTAATAACGGTAGGTTCAAACCTAAACTCAATTTTGTGTTTTCCTGCAGGCACTTTCATGGCACGTAAAACATAATCAACACGGATATGTGGCGTTAAAACCCCGTCAACGTATGCGTTCCAGCCTTTATCATAATAGATTTCTGAAAACACCGCTAACTGTGCCTGGCTTGTATGGGTTTCATATACCAGTTTATTAGGTTGATAAACCGTTAACTTTATGTTGGAGGAAGTATCGGATTGCGGTTTGAATCCTTTCAATTCAGATTCAAAACGCTTATCAATTATAACGGTTGATTTAGATTGAAATCCGGTGAGTGCATTTATTTCTTCATCGGCATCTTTTACCCATTTAATTTCATCTACAAACCAGGCATTTCCATTGTTAAACGGATTGCGCTGAGCGAACTTATTTCCTGACGAATCCTGAACGATAAAATACTTTGCGTTCAACATATTAAAACACTCCATATTTTGTTTGCTCAATTGCCATTCAATTAATTCCTGATACCTGCGCATTTTGGCCCCATGATAACCGCCAAGAGATTTGTGGTAATAAGCAGTGATGGCATCTTTGTCGAAATCGGTTGTGTTGTTGTAAACCCGATAATGAATGTCAGGATCAGCCAGAATTTGTTCGTCATAAGCTTGTTTTGCGACAGCTACCTCTCCTTTCTTTCTCTCAAAATCTTTGTCATTTAAATAACGTTTATCCACTGCCCATAAATCAATAACAATAAAAAGGGTTAAACCGGCAATGAAAAGCTCCTTTTTTAATTTACCACTCAAATAGAACCAAATTAACCCGGTGGCAACTCCTACAAAAAACAGAGACCGTAAAGCATCCAACCGCATCAAACTTTCGCGGTCAACCATTAATGATTCTTTTAACCATTGCGGAATATTCGGATTGGCATCACCCTGACCCACAAAATCGAATATCATTCCGGGAACCAACATAAATATAGCACATAATCCTCCAACGATACCCAGACTGTATTTTAAGCCTTTCATGATATCGGGTTTACTTACTTTACCGCTTAATATTTCACGTATGGACAAAATGGCCAGCAAGGGGAACAGGGTTTGAGCAATACATAAAATAAAGGTGACCGATCTGAACTTATTATAAAGCGGAAAATAATCGAAAAACAAAGTAGTGAGCGGCATGAAATTTTTGCCCATAGATAAGAAAACAGCCAGCATTGCTGCACCGAAAATCCACCATTTTTCGAAGCCCTTCATCACAAACATGCCCAACACGAAAAGGAACACAATAATGGCACCGTAATAAATGGGACCGGCAGTAAAAGGCTGGTCGCCCCAATAGAGCGGCAGTTGTTTGATAATTTCTTTCCCATTTGGAATTTGCTGACGTTGTAATTCTTTATAGGTTTCACTGCTTGTAGTGAGTTCACCAGTACTTCCGCCTCCGTTAAAATTTGGTATTAATAAGGTAAAGGGTTCCGATAAACCATTGCTCCAGGCCAGTGCATAATCTTTATCCAAACCCGAACTGCTATTCGCCGAATTCTCTTCCCCTTTAACCGTTTTGGTTAATTCCGATTTCCCCCGGATACTATATTTTCCATATTCTTCGGTAGCTAAGAGTCCTGTTATATTTGTACCCACACCGATAGCTGCCGTAATTACCATAAACACCCCACTCAAAATAAAGTTGCTGAGGGTTTTATTTTTTAGCACCTGAATAAATTCAACAATCATCCAGAAAAGAATGATGAAAATAAGATAATAGGTTATTTGAACGTGCCCGGCAGAAAGTTCAAAAGAGACCGCAATACCTGTAAATATGGCACCCAACCATCGGTTCTTATGCAAGGTGATTTGAATTCCGGCCAGCACTAAGGGAATAAACGCAATGGCATTTCCTTTGGTTATATGTCCGGCATCAATATTAATGAAGTTAAAAGTTGAGAGTGCAAAGGCGAGTGAGCCCGCAATGGCTAACCAGGGTGAAACCTCAAAGGCAAGCAGCATAATATAAAAGCAGGCAAATAAAAGAAAAACAGTATCGGAAGGCTGTTTAAAAACGGAAGAAATATGGAACAAAATATTTCCGGTAAAGTTTCCGTGGTAGGTTGATCCTATTAAATACCCCGGCATTCCGGCAAAAATACTGTTGGTCCAGAAAGTACGTTCGCCGCTGGTTTTTTCAAATGTTGCAATTTCCTGGAAGGTGGATTTCCATTGCAAAACATCATACTGTTTGAGCACTTTACCATTAAACATGGGTGTGAAATAGGCAAAAATTACCAGCATAATAACTGCAAAGGCAATCAGATGCGGGGTGGCTTTTTTAAGCAATGATGGGTTCATCGTATTATTAAATTTTGCGGAATATACCGTTTTTAGATAGGTTTCCGAAAACCAATAATCCATTTTCAACGGTGTAACTGTAAGTAAGATATATTTCTTTAAGGAAATCTATCAACTTACAGTATATAGCTAAATTTGGGATTGGCAGAAAATACTTCAAAAAGGAATACTCCTTTTAGGGTATTATTAGGGTTAAATGATAGTGGGCTCGCCAAATTTATTAAGAAATAATTAAGATTCATTTTGATGACATTAAACATATTATATTAACTTCGTTTTTTACTTCAATTATTTAACTCTCAATATAATAATGAAAACAAATAATACGATCAAATGCCTGAAACATTTTTTATTATTATGCTTAACCTACCTCTCATTTCCAGTACAGGCTCAGTTCACTACCGTGGCCATTCAGGATTTTGATACCATTCAAACGCCTGTTTGGGGTTATACTTTAACATCGGGGACGCTCCAATTTGTAAATGGAAATAGTGCTACTACAGATTACCCTGCATCTTCGCCATTGGGCATTGGTGGTTCCTGGGCATGGAAAGAAGAAGGTCAAAGTGGTGGGGTCACGCTTACTTTTAACAATATTACCACCACCGGTTATGATACCACATTTTTGACATTCAGGGTTGCTGCTTTCGGTTTAGGGGGAACGGGCGGCGTGGATGCAGCTGATTATTTAACTGCTACTGTTAGCATCAATAATGGAACCAACTGGTATGATCAGGTAAAGCTCACCGGTAACTCTAATAGTTATTGGGCATATACAGGTGCTGCCACAGCTAACAGAACTTTTTCTACTTCGGCTGTTTCAACTTTTGCGCCAGCTGCCGGTGGTCTTGCGACCGTAGATGCCTATACTACCGTGATTATAAAAGTGCCCAATACTACGAATCAGGTGCGGCTTCGTATTACGGAACGTTCCAGCACATCCTCTGAAAGGTGGTGCGTTGATAATGTTGAAATAAAAATCAATGGAGTTACGCTCAATAATGCATCGGTAACAGGCCTCGTTTCACCTATTAATTTTTGTGCAGGATATCAGGATATAAAAGTAAGAATTGCGAACAAGGGAAAAAACATCATCAATAATGTAAATGTTAACTGGCGCCTTAATGGGGTACTCCAAACACCCATTTTTTGGACAAGTCCGCTTGATACCCTTGGTGGTTTAGGGAAAAGCGATACGGTACTTACCTTAACCAATATGTTTTTGGGAATTACACCCAATACCTTAAAGGTTTGGACATCGGATCCCAATTATGTTGCGGATGGATTTCCGCAGGACGATACCATAAATGTTGTACTTAAATCATCGTTAAACGGAACCTATACGGTTGGCGGTTCCACGCCGGATTATGCAACATTGGCTTTGGCTGTGAATGACCTCAATTCTTTTGGCGTTTGTGGTCCTGTTGTATTTAACGTTGCTGCGGGTACCTATTCGGGTCAACTGATCCTGAATTCCTTTCAGGGAGCATCACCGGTCAATACAGTTATATTTAACGGAGCATCGGCTGCAAGCACTATTATCACTTCAAGTATTAGCTCCGCTGCTGCTGTTATTATCAATCAATCGCAATATGTAACCTTCAGGAATTTTACCATCAGCAATACCTTTTTAGGCTCGTGTACCGGTGTGGGCATTGTTGGCAGCGCAAGTGGAACCGGAGGAACCGGTTCAGTGATAAAAAATTGTATGATTAGTTTACCTAATGCTTACGGTTACGTGAGTTATGGCATTAATGTTTCTAATGCAGCAACCGGTTATGGAGGCACAGGAATCAAGGCCGATTCGATCAAAATAGACAGCAACACGATTAACGGAGCCTATTATGCTATCTACATTAATGGTAACGACATTGCTCCTTCTCCTGCCTTTAACCGCGATTATAAAATAAGGGGTAATACAATTACCAATTCGTATTATATAGGAGTTTATTGTTATTCCATTTATAATGCGATAACGGTTAGCGGTAATATTATCAATATGGATTCATTAGGTGATCTAACCAGTATGGGAATTTATATCTCCTATTGTCTAAATTCAAACACCGGCACCTTTCATCAAATTTCACGAAATTTTATAAAGAATGCAGGAGGAAGCGGAATCTATTTGTCGTACTCCGATGGAACAGCCAATAATCCAACACGGCTTACCAATAATATGATCAGTGGAGGATTCCGGTACAATTATGCATTTGGAATTTATGTTGAAGAGAATGTGAATTCCTATTTGCAGATTTATCACAACTCGGTTAACCTTGATTTTGCGCAAACCAGTAGTATGTATGCCGCTTTATATTTTTATGGTTCAGCCAATGTAAAAATTAAGAATAATATTTTTGCTACTACGGCATTAACCGGTTCAGCCCTTCCCATTTATATTGATTTCACCTTGCCAAATGGTAATGTAAACAATAATTTATATTATAATGCTTCGGGACCCAACCTGTTATATAAAAACTTAACCCTGTTCTCTTCTTTGAATTATAAAACTTTGGCAGCCGGTGGCGACTCTTCCTATAATTCAATCCCTTCTTTTGCCGATAGTAAGAATCTTCATGTATCAAATGGTTGTATCAGGGGTACAAATTTAAATTCCATTGTGCCCGATGATATTGATGGCGATTTGCGTACAGCCACACCTCTGATGGGTGCTGATGAAATTCTTTTATATTCCAACAACATGGCTGTTGAGGGCATTGTTTCTCCTGTGGCACCCATTGCAACCGGTTATCAGGATCTTATCATCCGGGTTCAGAATATGGGTAGTAATATTGTATATAATTTTGATATTGCTTATAAAGTGAATGCGGGTACTCCGGTATCACAATTGTGGGCATTTTCATTAAATACCTGTGATACCACTTCGGTTTTATTTTCAAGTTCAAATCAGGTTAACCTTAGCAACATGAATAACCTGACGGTATATACCAGCAATCCTAATTATTTAACAGATACCTATAAGGCAAATGATACTTTAAAATTGAAATTGTACACCCCATTAAATGGTACTTATACGATTGGACCGGTAGCTTCCGATTTTCCTACTTTCAGTTCAGCCGCAGAAGCCTTAAAAATTGCCGGGGTATCAGGTCCGGTAACTTTTAATGTAAGAACCGGAACTTATACAGACAGCCTGTTATTTAACAACGCCATCGCAGGAATGTCATCAACCAATACTGTAACTTTTAGATCAATGGCCAATCATGCTGATTCGGTTATTCTCACTTTAAATTCAGCTTCAGTACCTGTTGTAATTTTTAATAATGTCGATAATTTTATCATACGCTTTATTACCCTTAATGCCCCGAATATTAATTTTGGCAGAGTTTATGTTCTGGGAGGAACTGCATCCAATAATGTATTGGAGAATTGCACAATAACGGGTGCATCAGGGGGTGGTTATGAAACGATTTTTGCATCGGGTGTTACCGGGCGTAAAAATAGTATCCGAAACAATATCATTTCGAACGGAAGTTCGGGAATCTATTATTACGGCGCCTCTCCAACCTATGCTGATAGTATTTTGATTGAAGGTAATACCATCCAGAACGCTACAAATTATAGTCTTTACCTTATGTACACACGAAATTTACTGCTTAGAAATAACATCATTACCGGTACCACTGCATACGGAATAAGATGCACTTATGGCTATGATGCCCTGGAAATAAGCGGTAATAAAATTACTATTTCGGGCACTTATGGCATGTACTTATACAATAACGCAGGCACTGCAACTGCAGGTGCCCTTATTGCAAATAATGTAGTAAATATTACCGGAAACTATGGTATCCGTAACCAAACCAGTTCTTATATGCGCTTTTATAATAATACCATCAGCGTAACAGGAAACTACGGTGTTTATATTAACTATGCTGCCAGTTATGGTAATAATTCCTGGAGAAATAATATCATTCACACTTCAAGTATTTCTAACACTGCTTATGCAGCTTTTATCACCAATAACGGAACAAACAATACCTGGGATTATAACCTATATTACAATTTGGGAACCAGTCTGTTTTCGGCCTACACTACCTTGCCGTTATGGCGCACGGCAAGTGGTCAGGATCTTAATTCTATTAAATACCGTCCTGCCTTTATGAGTGCCACCAATCTGGCTCCGAATCCTGCCGATACTGCCTGTTGGGCTTTGAATGGAAGAGGGGTTCAATTAACAGCCAATCCTATTGATTTGTTGGGAAATCCACGAAGTATTACACTCAGCAATGGAGCTCCGGATTTAGGGGCTTACGAATTTACACCTACCTCACTGCCACCCCAGGCAATCTCGCCAAGCGCTCCGGTTAGCGGCACCACGCAGGCCTTCTTTTTTGCAGGCGATACCGTTGCTTCCATTTTGTGGGCGCCCTTTTCTACAGTACCCGGCAGTGTAATGGTTCGATATTATTCAGGCACCTTTCATCCCAATTCAGCAGTATCCAATACGCGAATGAATTCATATTGGGACATTCAGGATATTGGTTCAGGAACTTATGATTATACCCTGAGTCTTTATTATAATGAAGCATTAAAAGGGTCGATAAGTACCGAGTCGGATATGCGTATGGCCAAAATGCAATTTCCCAATCCATGGGTTTTGTTTTCCGGAACTTTATCGGTAGTGGATACTGTAAAAAATATTTTGAAAGCTCCGGGTTTAACCAATTTTTCAAGCTTTACCGGCACGGAACCCGGCAATAATCCATTACCGGTTAAGCTAATATCCTTAAATGCTTCTGCCATTCAAAATGATGTGTCTGTGAGCTGGACTACTGCAACTGAAATAAATGTTTCGCATTTTATTATTGAGGCCTCAACCGATGGGAATCGTTTTGAATCTGTTGGAAAAGTAAAAGCAAAAGGAAACTCTTCAAGGGTTTGTTCCTATAATTTTTCACATATAAATGCCCGTGCAAAAATGGGTGCCCCTACAATTATTTATTATCGCCTTAATGCCATTGATTTGGATGGTAAAAGTGAAATATCGGGTGTAGTGAGTGTAAATTTTGAAAAGGGAAATGAGGATATCCTTGTATTCCCAAATCCATTTACTCATGAAGTTTTCGTGAATTTAAATGCTGCAGAGAATGGAAATGTCATCCTCAATATCACAGATATTACCGGTAAAAATATTCAGTCTCAAACTTTAAAAGTAAGTGCCGGAATGAACCTGCTAACGATAAATATTTTAAATGAATTGAAACCGGGGATCTATTTTATGGAAATCATGGCTAAAGGCGGGGAAAAATGGATCAGGAAGGTGATACGGGAGTAATTTTAAAATATTTTAATCCGGTTTTTCGGGGCATCATTATTCTTGAAATTGCAATCTCCTTTTACGAATTACATGTTCCAGAACAAATAAGACTCCGGCAATAAAAAACGGGAAATTTATCATAAGAATTATTTCAAGACTTATTAAAACTGAATGGTTCATATTGTAATTGTGCTGGTAAATAAACGGACTCATTCCGGCACTAATCAGAATCAGGAATATGCCTCCAATTAATTCCCATCTCCAGGCAATCAAAAGAATTGCTATTAAAACATAAGAAGGCACCAGGTGCATTAAAAAGCCTCCTATTTGCTGCCAGATAGTAAGTTCAGGAGAAAAGGAATCGAGCGCAAACATACTCACAAATAAAATTGCCAAGATGACAATAATTCTGGGTGTCCAATGTAAAAATTGGTTTGAAACGGATTTCAGGTTTTTCATATTATTTTTATTAGCTTTTATAAAGAATTGGTTTATATATTTACGATAAAAAATGTTCGATAACCTGACACAAAGATTACAAACTTTGATCTTAAAGCGAAATTGATATGTAATAAATCCTTAGATAATATTTAGGCTAATCAATAATTT